>JAVBNH010000015.1:0-79711 GCA_031551635.1 Oscillospiraceae bacterium
AAGCCCTGTCGCCTCTTTTAGCTCGCGAACCAATTGCCAGCCGTTGAACGCATCGAGAAAATTGATATAACCGGGCTTGCCGGACAGTATTTCAATCGGGAGCTCCGCGTTTTCCACGAAAATTCTGGATGGCTTTTGGTTTGGGTTGCAGCCGTATTTCAGTTCAAGCTCTCGCATAAAATCATTTTCCCTTCATGACTTATATTTTATTAATTTTCAAGCTTATTTTTCACTCTTTCAGAGAATGTTTTATCCTGCAGCGAAATATAACTGACATAGAGTGAAACCTTGTTATCAGCGTTCAGGCTTGTCCAGAGCGTTTCGGTAAAAGCGTCGATGTCGTCCGGCACACAAATCAGTTCCGGTTCGCCCTCAAAGCTCGGAATAGGGTTTCCGTCACAGGCATAAGTATGTATAAAGTGTCCTCTTCCGGCAATCGGCTCATACTCAAAAAAGTAACGTCCGCACAGGCTCCCCTCGCTGTCCATGCTTTTGAGAATGCTCATTTTATATGAAAACGCGCAGGAAAAATCCAGCTCCGCGCTGATTCTCGGTGTAAAATTCGGTGCGTCCGGCTCAAAACAGCGCGTTCTCAGCGCATCCTCAAAGCTTTTTCCGTACTTTATAAAGTCAAATATTGTATCTGTCTGGTCGCCATTAGTGACTATTATTTTGTCATCAGTCTTTCTCATGCAATTATAAATCACAAGTGAAGGGTCAGTGAGTTTTGATTCATCAAAAGCCTTTGTTTTGAAGCCGTCAGAGGTTTTTTCAAAAACCCTGTTACGGCTGTTTTCACTTCTACCCATCGTAAAATAAGCGATTACGGCTTTTTTTCCGTCCCCGCTTAATCCGGCGATAATTCCTCGCCCGCAATATGAATTATTCTCCAGCAAATTCTTTATATCATTTAACATTAGCTGCTTCTCCTTTTGCCGCTTCAAAATAACCTACGCAAACCATTTCAAGCGCCTGGGGCAGAATAATCCACTCTGCTTGCTCCATTACACGGATTTGCAAGGTCTGAGGGGTATCGTTTTTTTCTACCTCGACTGCTTTTTGCAAAATAATTTCGCCGCCATCTGTGATTTCGTTGACAAAATGAACCGTAGCGCCGGTCAGCTTAACTCCGTATTCAAGAGCTGCCTCATGCACCCTCAAGCCGTAGAATCCGTCCCCACAAAAGGACGGAATCAAAGAGGGATGAACATTCAAAATCCTTTTCGGGTAACGCTTAACGAAATCCGCGCTCAAAATACAGGTAAAACCCGCAAGTACAATAATATCAATCTTGTATTCAACAAGTGTTTTCAAAATCTCCTGCTCAAACGCTGAAGTCAGCAGCTTCTCGTTCTTTTTTATCACAATTGAATCAATACTACTGTCACGTGCACGTTCGAGCGCATAAGCGTCTTCCTTATTGGAAATAACCAGACAGATTTCACCGCTTTTCAGCTCTCCGCTTTTCTGTGCGTTAATAAGTGCCTGCAGATTGGTGCCGCTGCCTGAAACCAGAACGGCTACTCTTTTTTTATCCATAAACCGCAAGACCTCTCATATAATATATTTTTGTCAGGCTCATCAGGAAATAATCAGCTTGTCACCTTTATATATTTCACCGAAAACATATGCCTTTTCTCCGGCATTATTCAAGATTTCAAGCGCCTGGTCCGCGTCGTTTTTCGCGACAACAACACTCATGCCGACACCCATATTATAGGTGTTGAACATGTCATGCTCCGAAATTCCGCCGCTTTTTTGTATAAGGTCAAATATCACTGGAATTTTCAATGCCGAGCGTTCAATTTTTGCTGAGAAACCCTCCGGGAAGCTTCGAGGGATATTTTCATAAAAACCGCCGCCCGTGATATGCGAAACAGCCTTGACCGTAACGCTCTCAAAGAGGGATAGCATAGGCTTCACATATATTTTGGTCGGTGTTAATAATGCCTCTGCGAGTGTCGCTCTCAATTCATCAGAATAGACATCAAATTTATTGCTGAAAACCTTTCTGACAAGTGAAAAACCGTTTGAATGAACACCGCTTGAGGGAAGGGCTATAAGCACATCACCCTCATCAATAGCAGTATTATCGAGAATTTTCACACGGTCAACAGCTCCGACACTGAAGCCCGCGAGGTCGTATTCATTCTCAGGGTAAAAACCGGGCATTTCTGCGGTCTCCCCACCGACAAGCGAGCAGCCTGACTGAACACAGCCTTCGGCGATTCCGGAGACAATGGATGCGATTTTTTCAGGAACATTTTTCCCGCAGGCAATATAATCGAGGAAAAACAAGGGTTTCGCGCCGCAGCAGATAATGTCGTTTACACACATAGCCACACAGTCGATACCGACTGTGTCATGCTTATCAAGCACAAAAGCAATTTTCAGTTTTGTTCCGACGCCGTCAGTTCCGCTGACGAGAACAGGTCTGGTCATGCCGGTAATATCAAGCTCAAACAACCCTCCGAAGCCTCCGATACCCGAAACCACACCCGGCGTCATTGTGCGTGCGATATGCTTTTTCATAAGCTCCACAGCTTTATAACCGGCTGTTATATCAACACCCGCCGCCTTGTAGCTTTCGCTGAAACTATCCAAGTATATCCCTCCGTTTTAATTTTATCAAAAAGAAAACAAAAAATTATAAACCTAACGTGGGCTTGGCTTGCCAAGCCCACAACCCTAGTCTTGTTTATTATTGAGCTTTCAGCCCACTAAGGTACTAATTCTTCTTGAAGCTTTTTGTCCTTTGCGACTACCTCAGCTGCCATTTTTTCCTTTTTCGCCGTCAGTTTCGCGGTGAGCTCCCCGTCGCCCAGCGCGAGAATCTGGCATGCCAATATCGCCGCGTTTGCCGCACCGTCAATAGCGACAGTTGCCACCGGTATTCCGGATGGCATCTGAACGGTTGAAAGAAGCGCGTCCAGGCCGTCAAGGGTTGAGGATTTAACCGGTATACCGATTACAGGCAGACAGGTGTTAGCGGCTATAGCCCCGGCAAGGTGCGCTGCTTTTCCGGCGGCGGCGATAATTACACCAAAGCCGTTCGCGGCGGCGTTCACGGAAAAATCCGCGGCGGCTGCCGGTGTTCTGTGCGCGGACATCACATGTATCTCAAAATCCACTGAATACTCTTTCAAAACATCAAGAGCGCTCTTAACAACAGGAAAATCGCTGTCGCTGCCCATGATTAGCGCAACTTTTTTCATAGTCTCTTCCTCCAATTATGCATAAAATACCACATTTAGTATATCACAAGATGAAAATCATATCAATAGACATGTGAGAGGTTCTAGTGAATGCTGAAAAATATGTATGCAGCAATAAAATAATATGTCTATTCATACAAAATATTGTAAAAACTGCTGTCAAAGCCCTAAATATTGATTTTTTATATTGTAAAATTGATAAAAATTTGATATAATATAAAGCATAAAGAAGACAGCCTTCTTTAACGCAATTAATTGAGGAGTGGTGAATATGATTTATGTCTGGCTTGCTTTGATGATTGCGACTATCATTCTTGAGGCTACAACGGTTCAGCTCGTTTCAATCTGGTTTTCAATAGGCGCTTTTGCGGCGTTTCTTGTGTCGCTTTTCACTGACAATTCCCAGCAGTCCGCGATTGTTATCCAGATTATCGTTTTTGTTGTGACCTCGCTTATAGCACTGATAGTTACACGCCCGCTTGTAAAAAAATTTACAAAAGCGAAAATTCAGCCGACAAACGCAGATCGCTTCATCGGCACAGCGGCGATTGTTACCGAGGACATCAACAACAATCTCGGCGCGGGACAGGTGAACTCAAAGGGCTCATTCTGGTCGGCACGCTCTGTAAACGGTGAGATGATACCTGCAGGTTCGAATGTTAGGGTTGAAAGAATCGACGGCAACAAGCTGATTGTTTCCCTGCTGACATTAAGCAATGAAGAGCTTTTGAAAAACTAGAGCAAAATTTTATTTATTATAGAAAGGTTAGGTCCTGAATATGAAATTAACCGCACTTTTTTCATCTGTTTTACCCGCTCTGGCAATAGATTACGGCGGACTAATCGCCCTTTTCGGCATAGTTTTTGTTTTGATTGCGCTTGTTATTATGAACATCAGAATCGTTCCCCAGTCAAGAGCCTATGTAATTGAACGTCTGGGAGCGTTTAAGGAGACATGGCAGACCGGTCTGCACGTTAAAATTCCTTTCCTTGAGAAAGTTTCAAAAATGGTTTCCTTGAAGGAGCAGGTCGCAGATTTCCAGCCTCAGCCGGTTATAACAAAGGATAATGTTACGATTCAGATTGACACTGTTATTTTCTTCCAGATTACCGACCCTAAACTGTATACTTATGGTGTTGAGCACCCTATGTCGGCTATTGAAAACCTGACGGCTACTACTCTTCGTAATATCATCGGCGACATGGAGCTTGACCATACTCTGACCTCGCGCGACACCATCAACGAAAAAATCCGCCACATCCTTGACGAAGCGACTGACCCCTGGGGCATTAAAGTCAACCGTGTCGAGCTTAAAAATATCTTCCCGCCGCGTGAAATTCAAGAGGCGATGGAGAAACAGATGAAGGCTGAGCGTGAACGCCGCGAATCCATTCTTCGCGCTGAAGGCGAAAAAGCGAGTAAAATCCTTGTGGCTGAAGGCGTTAAGGAGTCCATGATTCTTTCCGCCGAAGCCGAAAAGCAATCAGCGATTCTCAAGGCTGAAGCCGTAAAGGAAGCTAAAATCCGTGAAGCAGAAGGTGAGGCTCTCGCTATAGTCAAGGTTCAGACTGCTACTGCTGATGGTATCAGAATCATCAACGAATCAAACCCCTCGCAAGCGGTTTTGACCATCAAGAGCCTTGAAGCCTTTACGAAAGCAGCCGACGGTAAGGCAACGAAAATCATTGTTCCCTCTGATATTCAGGGCATTGCCGGACTTGCAACCTCGCTGAAGGAAGTCATGAAGTCGGAATAAAAATTTCAAAGTTTTCATAAATTATAGCGAGCCATATTAACCGGCTCGCTTTTTTTTATTTACTTTTACGTTTGGCTGTAGTATAATTATATGGCGAATGTTTTTTCGGGGAATGATTGCGATTGAATAAAACCGAATTGGCGCGGTACAATATCGCGCAGAATCTGGACGATATAATGAACCTTGACCCCAGAGGCTACGGGGTTTGCCGGATTTTATACGATGCGGCGAGGGAGTATACAAAAAAGCCGCTGACACTCAATGCGGCTGTGAAACTGACCGAAACGCTTCACGAAAATGACACGGTTTTTATACTGACCGGGTTTATTTTATTGCCGCACAAACAACCGGAAACAGACGGAATTATCAGCTCAGTTCTGCTTGCCCGTGCGCTAGTCAAAGCCTTTTCGGCAAAACCGGTGATAATCTGTCCGGAGGAATGCTTAGAGGCTGTAAAAAAACTCAGCATTGTCGCGGGTTTACACCTGTATCTCTCATTTGAGGAATTGCTGAAGCACCCGAAATCTATGGCAGTAATCCCCTTCACAAAAAATACTGAGGACGCCTCAGATTGCGCAGACAGAATAATAAGCGATTTTTCACCAAAGGCTGTTATCAGCATTGAGTGTCCGGGAGCAAATGAGACAGGGGTTTATCACAACGCTTCAGGGCTTGATGTATCACGGCTTGAGGCAAAAAGTGACATGCTTTTTGCAAAGCTTGTAAACAAGGGTGTTTTGAATATCGCAATCGGAGACCTTGGGAATGAAACGGGAATGGGGACAATTATTAAACAAATTAGAAAATACATTCCCCATGCAGGTTACAAAAATCCCTGCGACTGCGGCTGTCTGCCCTACAGCAGCTCTTGCGTCTGCGGCTGCGGAAAGGGTATCTCCGCGAAATCAATTTCCGACAATATCATTACCGCGACGGTTTCCGACTGGGGCTGCTACGCGCTGATTGCAATGCTAGCGTTTTTATTCGGCGACACTGATATTATGCTTAGTGCTGAAACCGAAAGGCGGGCATTACTCGCCGCTAATGAAGCCGGTTGTGTCGACATGAACGGCGATTTAATCCCTTATATTGACGGAATGAGCGACGAAATGAACGCTGCTATTGTAAAGCTGATGTACTTGACAGTTGAAAACGCGCTGAAATACCGGAATAATTTCGGCAGTTGGTATGAAGAAGTAATAAAACTTGGATATTTTGAATGATAAATTCTTTTTAATATTAAACAGGAGAAGCTCATGAAATATTACAGAACCTGGGCTGAAATAAACCTCGATAATCTCAGAAATAATTTTCTCAGCATTAAAAATAAAGTAAATTCAGAAAAAAATAACTGTCTGATTTCGGCGGTTATTAAAGCCGACGCTTACGGTCACGGCGCGATTGCGGTAGCGAAGGAGCTTGAGCCGTTTACGGATTTATTTTCGGTTGCGATGATTGACGAGGCTCTGCAGCTGCGAAAAAACGGCATAAAAAAGCCTCTCCAGATTCTAGGCTATACTCATGAAAGCCGCATGGAAGAGGCAATAAAAAACGACATTTATCTCACAACATTTTCACTCGAAAATGCTGAAAAAATTTCGCGCTCAGCTCAGAAGCTTTCGAAAACTGCTGAAGTGTTTATTGCTGTGGACAGCGGAATGAGCCGAATCGGTTTTGAAATCAATGATAAAAGCGGTGACGAAATTATTTCACTCAGCAAGTTGAAAAACATCAAAATAAAGTGTGTATACAGCCATTTTGCAAAAGCTGATTATGCCGACAAAAGTTCTGCAAGCATTCAAAAAAAGCTTTTCAGTGATTTCTGCGACAAGCTTGAAACAATCGGCAATCTAGAGTTCCTCCGCTCTTTGAATAACAGCGCCGCTATCATTGATATGCCAAGTGAGAATGAACTGGTGCGGACAGGCATTTTACTTTACGGGCTATACCCCTCTAAGGAAGTCATTCGCGGCAATCTCGCGGTCAAGCCTGTTATGAGCTTAAAAACACGGATTGTTCATATACATACGATTGAAAAAGATGTGGGCGTCAGCTACGGTCACACATTTACCTCGAAAGAAAAAACAGTGGTCGCAACGCTTAGCGCCGGCTACGCGGACGGAGTGCCGAGATTGCTCTCAAACAGGGGAAAAGTCTTGATTCGCGGGCAGCTCGCACCTATAATCGGCACGGTTTGCATGGATTTTACTATGGTTGACATTACCAAAATCAAAGATGCTTCTGTTGATGATATTGCGGTAATAATCGGTGAGGATGGTGCAAACCTTCTCACTGCTGAGGATGTTGCGGACTGGAGCGATACTATTAACTACGAGATAACCTGTCTGATTACCAACAGGGTGCCGAAAATCTATATTATAAATGAGAAAATTGTTGAAGTAACAGAGCATTTTTGAATTATTATTCCGTGATAAAAATAATCTCGCCGCCGAACATAAAATCATCAACAGAAATAAAGTAGCTGTCAAGTTTTTCACCGTTAAAATAAATTTCTTTTACATAGTTGCCGCAGCCTTTTTTTACAATCATTAATTTTGCGCCTGTTGCGAGATTAATGATTATTTTATCATACTTCGGAATACCAAGTATGATTTTGTCCTGCCCGCTTACAGGAAAAATTCCCATTGAATTCCACATATAACAGCTTGAAAGTCCGCCGCTGTCGTTGTTTCCGGGAATCCCTCCCCTGCCGGAGGTAAACATATATTTATCAGCGGCTCGAATAACCTCGCAGAGCCTGTCATGCCTGTTTGCATACACATAAGCATAGGGTGTTTCCATGTCGGTTTCATTATTAAAACCCTCAAAACGCGTATCAATTGAGTCCTCGTCTGTAAAGCCAAAGAACTTGTCAAGAAGGGAAACAAAATTCTCTACGGAACGGCAAAGTTTTATTCTCTTTTCCATATCATGCATCAATCTAAAAGAATAATTCCAATGGTTCCCCTCGTAATAATCCCTATCCTCAAATAATAATCCACTTTCTATGTCAAAAGCCTTAATCCAATTCTCTGATAATTCCAGAAGTTCATTATAAGCTTTTTTATCACCGATTTTTTCGGCAATAATTGACATACTGCGGCAAGCCTCAGCCATATCGAGGGTGTGTGTTGTTTTTTCACACTCCCCTTCCTTTAAAAAATCGTTGAATGCCTCCCGGTGAAGCTCGGTATACATCGCCTCGAGCAATTCTTGTTTATCATATCCCTCTGGATTGCGTAAATATGCATCAAAAAGAACATACACAGCCAGCATACGCGCCTGCTTTGCTTCGATATTGAGATTATCACACAGGCAAACTGTATGCGGCAGTAGTTTTTGAGACTTTCCGAATGCGATAAAAGTCTTTACTATTTTTTTTGAAATCTCAGGATACAAACTGAAAATTAACGGCAGCTGAGTTTTATACTGGTCCCATAACGTTACAAAATCTATCATAAATTCCTCATCGGAATAAAAACAGCTCTCGCCCTGCCAATCGCAGGGTTTAATCAGCGTATGATAAAAATTCGAATAGAATATTTCTTTATCGGCATTATTTTTCGTTTGTATTTCAATCGCTGATAAGAACTCATTCCATTTATCATATGTACTTTTTGTTATCTCATTAAAAGAACGATTTTCAGATTTTACTTGACATTTAGCGGTCTCAATACTCTTTGTGCTAATTCCGACTTTTACCTCAACATTATTTTCACTTTCAAGCTCAAAAACCGCACCGAAAAAATCAGCGCCGCTTGTAAAATCCATTTTTTGCAAACCGGTTTCAAGATTATTTTTCCAAATCTGACCTTTAATATTTTTATCGCTCAACTCAATATAAAAATAAATATGAAGCCCCTCAAGAACAACATCGGCTTCAATAGTATTTTCAATAATATTAATACTAGCGCTTTTTGCGTAGTGCCATTCATTTCTGAGCGATTTATCAAGCCCGTTTGCTGACAAATCAAAGGAGATGCGCCCGCCGCTTTGCGAAAAAGCATATCGATGCACCGCGATTTTGTCGCTTACTGTACACTCAAGCCGGATTCCGTTTTCTTCTGTATCAGCTGAATAATATCCCGGCTTAGCCTGTTCATTTATTATATGATTCAAAACATCCTTTTTTTGAAGCTCTCCGTAAAAAGGTGTGCTGACACAATAATTAAAATATTTCCCGAGCGCACCTGTACCGCTGTTATGAATATGCGAAAGCCCTCTAAACCTGTTTCCTGAGGTGAAGCGCGGAATCATTCCGGAGCAATTCACTGCGTGGTTGCCATAACCGCTCGAATAACCGCCGCTATAAGCGCAGCAGGTGAACTTGCCGAATGGGTAAGCCGCGCCGGGGTGAGTATTTCCGCAAAGCGCTTTTATAAAATGCCAGCTTTCGGCAATTCCGGAGGGTTCCGGCAAATCAATTTCACCGTTCCCCTGAAAAACATTGACATAACTGCAATAATCCATAAAAAAACAGACCTTTCAAAAATCTATACAGAAATTGTAGCACAAATTGTTTTTTTTTCAAGCATTCCGGAGAATATATTAAAAATACTTGACAATTGATGTCTGAAAACTGTATCATTATGATACAGTTTTGAGGTGATATGATATGTCTGACACTGTGAATCTTTTAAAATCAAAGCTTTTTAAAGGTTTAGATAGTATTGATGCACAGAATTATTTTTCCGGATTGCTTTCGAATATCTGCGCTTACAAAAAAAATGATATTATCTTTTCAAAAGATAAATTTTTTTGCGGTATCGGAATAATCGTTAAAGGAAATGTGAATGTTTTCAAGCTAAACGCAGAGAATAGAAGGATAAAAATAAACAGGCTTTCTCCTTCGGATTGTTTCGGAATGGCTGCTGTTTTTTCACCGCATGAGGATTTTCCGACAGAAATTATTGCCGCGAATGATTGTAAGGTCGCTTTTATTAAAAGAGCAGAGCTTCAAAAGCTGTTTATCGAATTTCCGCAAATTTCTCTGAATTACATGGAAATTCTCACTGAGAGAATCCGCTTTCTGAACCGCCGAATCGAAACCCTTGCCTGCTCGGACATGAAGGAACGTCTGCTGTGTTTTCTTTCATTTTACTGCGAGGATGAATCTGAGGAATTTGAGTTACCGTTTTCCTTGCAGGAATTATCGAGCAGACTGCTGATGAGCCGCGCGACAATCTACCGCACACTGCAGGCTCTCAGCGATGAAAACCGAATAGTGCGTAATAAGAATATGATTAGAATAATTAAATAATTATAAAGGAGTAATTTTTTATGAAGAAAACAGTAGCATTTTTATTGTCATTCTTAATGATAATTTCGCTCATTTCCTGCACCAATCAGGAAAACAATGAAACTACAGCAAATACGTCCGCAACGACAATCAAAGCCACGAACAAAATAAATGTGAAAATGAGCGTGCTCAAAGGTCCGACAGGCATGGGCGCTTCTCAGATGATGAGCATGAATGATGCCGGCAAGTCAGACAATAACTACACCTTTAAGGTTGATGCAGACCCGGAAGCTGTTATCTCCGACTTAATTGCCGGAAATATTGATGTCGCTGCGATTCCGACTACCTCCGCGGCAAATATATACAACAAAACTGACGGAAAAATTAGAATACTCGGAGTTAGCACACTCAGTGTTCTAAATATTGTTGAAAAAGGCAACACTATTACAGATATAAAATCATTGAAAGGCAAAACTATTTTGACCTCTGGGCAGAATACAAATGTTGAATATGTGCTTAATACGGTTCTCAAGGAGAACAATTTAACCCCGGGTAAAGATGTCACAATTGAATTTGCCTCTGTTCATGCCGAGGTTGTCACTAAGGCAAAAAGCGGCAGCGCTGATATAGTTCTTCTGCCGGAGCCTTTTGTAACACAGCTCATTAGCGGCTCTGAGGAGTTCAGAATCGCTGTAAATATCAAGGATGAATGGAAAAAAATCTCGGAATTCGACCTGCCTATGGGTGTTATTGCCGCAACCTCTGCATTTTGTGAAAATTATGACGCGCTTATGAATTTTTATTCTGATTACACAAATTCAGTGCAATTTGTAAACGAAGCGGCAAATCTTGAAACCGCTTCCGACTTTATTGCACAATATGATATTTTGACAAAGGAAATTGCGAAAAAAGCCATACCGAACAGCAGCATAGTTTTCATTTATGACGCGAAAATGAAGCCAATGCTACAGGACTTCTTTGAAAAAATGGTTGACGAAAATCCGCAAATTCTTGGCGGCAAGATTCCTGATAATCAAATTTACTACCCACAATACAAATGAGAAGTATACTCAGAAAAATAATAATAACTGCCGTTTTGCTTGCCTTTTGGCAGGCAGCGGCGGTTATTGTCGATTTAGAAGTATTACTTCCCTCACCTGCATCGGTTATGAGGGCATTTTTCAAGCTTATTACATTGAAAGATTTTTACTTTTCGTCTTTTTTATCCCTTTTGAGAGTTTCACTCGGTTTTTTGGCAGGATTGATTCTCGGAATCGTGTCTGCTGTAATTTCAAGGTATTCGTTGTGGCTAAAGGACACATTTTCAATAATATTGGCTGTAATGAAAGCCGCACCAGTCGCCTCCTTCATCATTCTCGCCCTTGTCTGGCTCGAAAGGGGTAACGTCCCTGTTTTCGCCTCATTTCTAATAGTGATGCCCCTTGTTTTCTCAGCTTGCTACACCTCGGTCGGCGAGACAGATCCGTTGCTGTTGGAAATGTCTAAGGCTTTCAGCGTAAAGAAGCTGTCAGTAATAAAAAACATTTACGTCCCAAGCATCAAGCCTTTTCTACTCAGCGCGTCAACAACCGCTATGGGCATGGCATGGAAAGCGGGAATCGCCGCTGAGGTCATCGCCTCTCCGAAAAATTCCATCGGTTACTATATCAACAATTCTAAAATTTACCTTGATACAGCTTCACTTTTTGCATGGACAATTTCGGTGATAATTCTCAGCATGCTGCTCGAAAAAGTATTAAAATTAATCTCTTCAAGAACAAAAAAGAGGTCAATATGATAAAGCTGAATAATATACAAAAAAATTTTGATGAAAAAACTATTTTGAAGGACTTTTATTTTGAGTTGAAAACGAATGAAAGAACTTGCATTCTAGGCTCCTCAGGCTGCGGCAAAACCACGGTTTTGAAAATCATATCAGGACTGATGAAGCCTGAATCGGGCAAAGTTACAGATAAACAGGAATTTAAAAAATCATTTATATTTCAGGAAAACAGGCTGTTGCCGTGGAAAACCGCGCTTGAAAATGTTCTTTTTGCCGGAGCAACTCTCGAAAAAGCAAAGGAATACCTAGAAAAAACAGCACTCGCGGGAAACGAAAACAAGTACCCGGGGGAGCTGAGCGGTGGAATGCAAAGGCGGCTCACTATTGCGCGCGCATTCGCTGCAGGCGGTGATGTTTTTTTCATAGATGAACCGCTGCAGGGGCTTGATATCAATACAAAAGAGCTTATAATTTCCTTGATTGACGAAGAAACAAAAAACAAGTCTATGCTGCTGATTACCCATGACATTCACGAAGCTTTTTTATTGTCCGAACGAATTATAATTGCAAAGGGCATCCCCTTTACATCTGTTAAAGATATTAGAAAATCGGAGCTGAAATCAGAAGCAGAGCTTGAAAATTTAGTGAAATCAATAATTTGACTTGCAAAAAATCGCACACAAAGGTATAATGTTTTCTGACAAATATTTCATTGTTAGTACCTTAATGAGCTAAAAGCACAATAAAAAAACAAATCTTAGGTTGTGGGCTTGGCAAGCCAAGTCCACGTTAGGGAAAGGATAAATAAAATGATAGTAAGATATTTAACTCGCGATGACGCGGAAGAATCGGCAAAGGTTTCCTCGTCAGCTTTTATATGGAAGGTCGATTTTGAGCAGGATATAAAAGAGGGTATCGAAAAGTTTGAAAAATTGTCAGACGAGCGGATTATGGGCGCTTTTCTTGACGACAACAAGACCTTGATGGCGCAGATTGAGGTTATAGATTTTAAGACATGGTTCTACGGGAAGCTAGTGAAGTCTAACGGTATCGGCGGCGTCTCCTCAAAGCCCGAATACAGAAGGGGCGGCGCGGTCAGGGCAATTTTCAATGAATTTCTGAAAAGAACAAAGGAAGAGGGCTATGCTCTAAGCATACTCTATCCTTTTTCATACGATTATTACCGCAAATTCGGCTATGAAATGCCGAACAGATATGTGAGCTGTACGATTCCATTCGCTGCGATTAATTATATCGAGCGCAATAACGATGTTATTTTGTATGAGGGGCAATGCCCAGAGAAGCTCCTCGGCATTTATAATGAGTATGCCTCACGCCATAATCTGATGTTCGCTCGCACGAATGACGACAAATTTTATAAGGAGCCCTACCGTAACAACGAATATACATATATCTGGTGCGACAAAAATGGAACGGCGCGGTCATACGCAAGCTTCAACTGCGACCGCTCGACCTCGAGCATAAATGTGCGCGAAATACTGTATAGTGATTATGAATCACTTTATGGAATTCTCGGTTATCTAAGGATTTACGACGGTAATTTTGAGCAAATAAATTTCGGAAAAATTCCACAAAGCTCAAGCCTGCTTGAGATGTTTACAGAATGCAAATATTGTAAAAACACTCTTAATAACGGCGGCTCATGGCGCATCCAGGACATTGAGGCAATTTTGAATGCGAATGAATACCCTGCCGAGAAGGGTGACTTTACGCTACGTTATAGTGAGGATTGTGTTCACGGCGACTGCATTTTTAATATTGAATACGAAAATAAGACTGCTAAGGTCACATTGATTGCGGAAAATATTACCGGAGAAAATCAACACAAATATGATGTCTCCATGAACGCCTCAGCCGCCGCTAAGCTCCTTTTAGGGGGTATTCAAAACGAGCTATCGCTGCAGTTCATAAAAGGCGTCGAAATAAAAGGCAGCGTCGCTGACTTAATTAGAGCCTTCCCTGTCCGACCTGTCGACTATTACGAGGGGTTTTAGTTTTATTTTATAAGATAAACTGATAAAAGCTCTGCTCATTTTATTTTGAGCAGAGCTTTTATTTTCGATATACCTTTTAGCTATATGTGTTTTGGCGTGTTTATCGGTATTTTACGCCTTTCCGAACAGGCGCAGTATCATTTGCCAAAGCTTGCAGAACCAGCATGCAAAGCGACCGAAGAAGCTGTTCAGGTCATGGTTGTGCTCGGAGCAGCAGCCGCATGTATCTTCCGACATATCAGCCGAGCAAATGTCACAGTGGGCATCCTTATTCTCATCGATGTGCGCAAGCTTAGCTGTTTCCCTTGTTTGGAACTCATCGCAGCTGGTGCAATCATGTCTTTCGATACCGGTTGCTGTGCAAGTAGCTTGTGTTACTGTATACCATGCATTCCATGTATGCTCGTGCGGTTTTGCGGTCTTCTGCCACTGTGCAAATACGGTAATGTTCGCAGTGACCGGTGTGCTTGCGGTGAACTGCGTTCCGCCTTCCTCCTGAGTGAACCAACCGGCAAACTCATATGTCCATTCACTGTCTGCAGCCTTTGTCGGCGCGGCGGGAAGGGTGACTGTGCCGTTGTATGTGGTAGTTTTTGTGTCATATACGCCATTATAGTTGAAGGTTATTGTATATATAATTGGTGTCGCGGTAAATTGGGCATAATATATAGCATCAGCAGTGACTTTAGTAGCAGCAGTGACCTGTGTGCCGCCCTCCGACGAAGTAAACCAACCTTTGAAGCTGTATGTATTATAATTATCAGAAACTTTAACAGGTGTGCCTGTCGGTAGACTCAGGTCAGTGTTATACGCAAATCTCTTACTTTCGAACTCAGTTTCGCCATTCATAAATTTAACGGTATAATCGGTGACGGTCAGAGTAAAGTTTTGTACCGCGTCCGGTGAAACACCGTCACTTACCTTAACGGTGAAATTATATATACCTGCGGCTGTCTGCGGCAGAATTGTAATCAATCCTGTTTCGCTGTTGATTGTTACTCCGCTTGGTACCGTGCCGCTCAGGCTGTAGCTGAGCGGTAAAAGGCTGTCTGTCGTAACTTGAAATGTTCCGCCAATACCGCCGACTGCATTGAAGCTATCAGCAGAGGTTATCGAGAGTATACTGTTGCTTTCCCAAATAGCAAACAGCGCAAGATGACTGTTTGTCGAGTAGCTTGCACCGGGCTGATATGCCGCGACAGTGGCGCCGGCGGTTGTCCCCCAACCTTTGAAGGTATAGCCCTGGCGGGTAGGTGTTTCACTCGATAGAGTGATACTGGTGCCAGTCATTTTAATTTGGGGTGCAGGTGCATTTATACCATTATTCGCGAAGTAGCATATGGTGTGATGGGCAACACTGTTTTCCCACAGTGAGAATACAGTTTCCCACTTTAAATCGGGATTAGTTTCGGAGGATGTCAGACGGAACCAGACATCTTGTGAAGCATTAATAGCGCCGGCATTAAGATACTTAGGGTTGCTTGCGTCTGTTGTCCACGATGCAGCTGAACCGTTTAAGGTTCTTGTTACTCCGAGAATAGCGGAATAAGTCGATCTGACATATGCGGAATAATTCCCATTGTAACCGCTGCCGAAGTTTATCCAGATTACCTGACCGGGGTAGTAAAAATCAAGCTTAACCGGTGAGGACTGCGAAGCCTGAGGCGCGTCTTTCCAAAGCGCGTATAAAGTGTTTTCTCTCCTGATTGTTATTGTCTCACCGGGGAGATACTGATACTGTTCCGCATCTGGCGACTCAGCATAACCGACAAAATTCTTACGGTCCACATGAGTCGGAGCTGCTGGCAGAGTGACTTTTCCGTTTTCATCTGTAAGAAGAACATTGGGAAAACCACTTGGCGAACCCCCCTGAAGGTCTATAAACAAACGCTGCATACCTATGGTGTATGATTCCCAAACAGCGAATAAGCGAAGATTTAAGTTAGAATTGTAAACCGCACCCGGTTGATAGGAAACAGTTCCTGTCCCCAAAACGGTAGACCATCCCATAAATATATAACCCTCGCGAGTAGGCACATCGCTTGAAATAGTAAATGGTACATCATCCTGTTTTAGCGCGGGGGGAGGCGCATCGGTTCCGCCGTTAGCCCAATAGCTGACAAGCTTGCTTGATGAGGTGCCAACCGAAAAAGCAACTGGTGAAATCAATGCGGTATTAGTGGTGTTCGCGGTCACTTTTATCCAATAATCCGTTGCGGGAACAACCGTGCCCGCACTAAAAAGATTTTGTGAGGAGCTGGTTAGTGCACTTGCTGTCCAAGATGTCCCGCTGAGTGAAGTGCCTTTTACAATCGCATACTGAGTCGGCATGGAAGTTGCATTTTGAAAGGTAATTGTCCAGTTGTTTTCTTCCCAACCTGTTCCCAGATGCACCCAGCGAATTTGATTCGGGTATTTGAAATCCAGCATACAGGTTCCCGCAGTATTACCTGTTAATATAGTTGAGTCAGACCACACACCGTAAAGAGTCGTGTCCTCGCTCAGACTTATTTCTTCTCCGGGAAGATAATCCGGAACCTGTGCAGACGGACTAAGAGCCCAGCCTACGAAGTCTTTTTTGGCTGAACCGACGCAGGCAGGAAGTGTGCTCGATATTTTAACCATTCCGTTAACAGTACCTTCAATGGGTACACTGGAAATAGTGGCGCTTGAGTTATTTTTATCAAGCATCAGGGTAAATTCATTTTCATTTGCTGTCCAAACCGCATAAAGTGTTGTGGATGCATCAATATTAAACAAAGCGCCTGGAGCATATTCGACAGCTCCGCCAAGAGTGGTTGACCAGCCGGCAAAGGTTAATCGGTCATGAGTCGGTATATCGCTGCTGAGATGAAGCGACTGATTTTTAAGCTTCTGTTGGCTTGCCGGGGCTGTTGAGCCACCGGTGGTATTGTAAGAGACTGTATACATACGCAGCAGCACAAGAGAGCCGACACCGTTACAGTTGACCCTAAGGTTTTCCCAGTCTTGACTACCCTTTAGTACAGTTAGCTTACCGTCATTGTTAATATCCTGAACTATTCCGGTGTCAGTAGTGTTTCCGTTTCCATTATAATCTACAGGCTTGCCCGCGACTAAAGGAAACGATATTTTAAGTGCATTCCGGTAAAAGAAAGATGACCCTGCTAAACCTAAAAAAGATGAAACACTGCCGGGGTCAATACCCACAGGTTCAGAAAGGTTATTTTCATCTAAATCCGGCAAAATACACTCGGAAAAAAGAAAATCACTGCTTGTGTATCCGTAATTCATGCAGGAGAGATAATTAGGTTTATAATTATCGCCGTCGCCAAAGCCGCCGTGGCTAAGACCCAGATTGTGACCCAGTTCATGCATAAATGAACGCCCGTCGATTACAAGTGTCCGCATTCCCGAGACATTACCCCAGCCGCCCCAGCCGCCGATGCTTGCTGAGTTGACAAACATTGAATGATGAAACACGGGAGAACGCAGATATGTAAGGTTTTCCTCAGACAAAGCAGTCCATGCTGAATTACTAACGATTCCGTCATAAATAATTTCAGTGCTATATGGAAACGCATTTCCTCCGGCGCCGCCAGGATAGTCATCCCATGCGATTCCTGTCACATAATCTATGCTTCCCGGTCCGAAATCAATATGAAGATTTATGCCATGCCTGCCAAATTCTTCTGCAGTCATCTCTAGCATCTGCTGATTGGTTTTACTTACCAAAACTCCTTTGTCGTTGAAGTTATAACTAAGATCATGCATACCTTCCATCCAGTCGACCTCAACAAAAACGTCCCGCACACCGACCTCGCAGCCCATCTGGTGAAGTGGGAAGTCAACAATGCCGTCGCTGTTATAATCCGCGCCGTTTGTTTCCCAGATATCAGGAATACCGTCAAGATCAGTATCCACCATTTCCGCCGCGTTTGCAGGGCGTGCCGCAGCGATTGCTTGTAGCTCCTCCGGAGATAAGGGTACACCGTCATTCTCTGCCATGGGAGGAGACTCGGAGATAATTTCATCCTCCACAGCTGGATTGTCTGCCCGGACGCTAAATGAGCCCGGCATTGCTCCGAAAACCAATAACAGTGTAAGCAGCAATGCCAGGAAACGCTTATAATTCTTTGTCATGAATATCCTCCAAAAATTTATTTTAGTACACCAGTGAAAATATAACATTTATTTCCAGTGTTGTCAACAATTTTTGGATAAATATTATAAAACAAAAGTTATTTTATATATATCAGCTTATACTCAGCTGTCCCAAGACCGAATTTTTCAAGGGATTCCACCTGCTGATAGGGATTTTTACCGTGCAGCCGCTCGAAAAGGTGCCCGCTTTCGCCTAAAACAAGACCTTCAGGGATGCCGCTGATGATTAAATCCTCGTTTTTTATCACGTCAAGGCAGGCTTTTTCTATCGCTACTATATCATCACTCGCCATAATCCCGACGTCAGGCACCAGCGCAGGTGTGGTCATACCCCAGCAGTCGCAAAGTGCGGTAATCTGAGTAAGAACGCTGATATAATAGACATTTCCCGGCTTAAAGGTATCGAGCACGGTTTTTGTCGCAAGCGCGAGCCCGTCCTGAAAATCGGTGTAATTATGCGAATCAAGGGTAATTGCGCCGCTTGGGCAGACCTTCAGGCAGTGCTGGCAAAGCGTGCAGTGATGGTAATTTACATCGTATTCACCGTTCCCCGTGAATTTATTAGCGTAATGGTTGCAAGATTCGATGCACTGCGAGCAGTGTGTGCATTTTTCGCCGTCCCAGACAAGACCGCCCTCGAGCGAATGAATTTCGCCGCGCGTTCTGTCGGTGACGCAGCCCATGGCGATATTTTTACACGCGCCGCCGAAGCCGCATGAGCCGTGACCTTTAATATGTGAAAAATCTATAAGCACATCAGCGTCGTTAATGAGTCCGGCGACATCGACATGCTTCAGCTTGCGAAAGTCGACTTTTTTTGTGTAAAAATACTTGTCAAAAAAACCGCAGGCATCAAGCACCGGACAGCCGAGATTCGCCTCGGAGTAGCCACGCGTATCGGGCTTTCTGCCATAAACATTATGGTCGGTGATAAAACACCTTCCGCCGTTATCCTGAATGAATGTCACGAGCTTGCTTACAAAAACAGGCGGAATGGTCGAGTATGTAGTGCGGCTGCCGACATGCATTTTTATAGCGACACTTTTGCCGCTCACAATCTCCGCCAGCCCGCTCGCCTTCAGCATTCTATCAAATTTTGCGGGAAGGGTCTGCGACTCCTCATACCTTGTAAATGCCATAGGTGCAAATAAAACATTTGAAGACATATAAAATTTTAATCCTTTCAAACCATATATTCGGTAAATAATGATGTCATTTCTGAAATTGATACTTCGCTTTCCTTCCACTCGGGGTGAAGGACACTGAAAACATGCATGAGTGTATTCTTACGGCTCCTGCCCCATCTTCTGTAGCGGTGATAAACATTGTATTCCGAGAGCTTTTCAGAGAACATATCAGACTGCGATACGATAAAATCCTGCTTGCTGCTAACCATATAAATCGGAGGAAATTTTGTTCCGCCGACAAATTTGCTGGCGTTTAAGTAATTGGAAAGCGGGTGGTCGCCCTCAAAAACACCGAGGCAGATTTGTTTATAAGCTTTGAAAAGAATCATGTTCTTTGAAAAAAGCCGAGCCGGGTCAAACGCGCCGCTGACAGTTCCGACAGCGTTAAAACGAAGTCGCGGAAGGGTAACGCCCAGAGCCTCGCACATATCCTCTCGCCCCATGATTTCGCAGGATATCGCGACAAAATAGCCACCCGCGGAGTCACCTGTGCAAAAGACATTTTTCATGTCACACTTATATTTAGCGCCGTTTTCGTCAAGCCAATGATAGGCGGCGAAAATATCCTGAATCTGCTCAATAATTGTCACATCTGGGCATAAGCGATAACTGATATTGACAACGGTAAAGCCCAGACTGGCGAGATATAGGCAGTAATACTTATTAAGCTCCTTGTCGCCATACATAAAGCCGCCGCCGTGAATATCGATAATCACCGGCAGATTGTTTTCGGTTCCGTCAGGATAATAAATATCAAGCAGATGATATTTATTTCCGTCGTCGATATAAGCGAGGTCGCGGATTTCGGTAATTCCCGCAGTCGGAGTTAGTGTCGCAATACGCTTCTGATCCAAATTCCCTGTATGCTCCCAAAATTTGAACATCAAGGACTTTGCTTGTTCCATCAACATTTCAATCAACTCTTTCTCTACAATAAATTTTATTTTTCACAATAAATAACAAATTTTGTCAAAAGCTCTGAAAAAAATTTGTAACCATTTGTAATTTGAACTTTGCTGTTTTTTTTGGTATAATACTTTATGGAAGGAATTTCATAATCAATCGTTGCCATAACAATATTATAAGACTTATTGTATCATATTATAAAATATAATTCAAACATTTTACCAAGATTCGTATATAATGACCGGATATTTTTGCATATTTTTTAATTTTACATAATTTAAGAAGGTTGTTGTTTTGGAAAAGAATAATAAAATTTATCATGCTGATTTTAAGGATGTTCCGGGATTAAAAGAACTCTGGAAAGAAGCTTTTGCAGAAGAAGATGCATATATAAATCTTTTTTTTGAATCTTTGTTTTCTTCCGCGAATGTTATCTGCGTAAAAGAAAATAACACAATCTGTTCCGCGCTTTATTTGCTTGAGTGCAAAATAAATTTGTTAAGCAAGGATTATAAAGCCTTTTATGTTTATGCCGCAGGGACTTTAAACGAGCACAGAAATAAGGGGTATATGGGCGAGCTTCTGGAATATGCGAAGGTTTTTTGCAAAAAGCTTGAGGCTGAGGCGATTTGTCTTT
Organism: Oscillospiraceae bacterium; assembly: GCA_031551635.1. Taxonomy (GTDB): domain Bacteria; phylum Bacillota; class Clostridia; order Oscillospirales; family Acutalibacteraceae; genus JAVBNH01. The sequence goes on from JAVBNH010000015.1 coordinate 20,883, forward strand.
TTCCCGCAAGTGAAAAGCTCTATGATTATTACTCAAAAAGAGATTATCTGACTGTTTTTAAACGCAAGGAATTACAGCTTGAAAAGCAAACAATAAGACTTTTGGCTTCAAAAAATAATGAAATTAAACCTGCTACTGCTGAAAATATCAAGCTGATTCGCGATAAAGCACTAAAGAATTCCGATTTTCTTGAATGGAACACGGAAATTTTAGCTTATCAGCTTTCTTTAAACAGTCTTGACGCTGGAGAGGCATTTGTTCTTTTTCAAGATGATGCTCCTGTCGCATATGTAATTTCACAGATGCAAGACAAAGATACCGAAACGCTGAGAATAAAGGAAGCCTTAAGCATCAACAATGACTTCTCTCAAATCTCCGCAATACTTCTGAATGCTTATCAGGCTCAGGATTTTTTAATTAATCTCCCTTTGAATTGTCCTCTGACATCTGACAAAATGACGGTTTTTGATGACGGAATGCTACTTCCCTTGAGTGAAGATGTTAAAAATTTATTAAATCGAATAAAATTCCTTTACATGGGCTTAAATTTAGGGTAGAATATATTGATATTGTCAGAAAAGGAATGCATGAGTTTATGGTATATATTTTTTATGCAGACGGCTTTGAAGAAATTGAGGGGCTGGCTCCCCTTGATATTTTAAGACGTGCCGATATTGAAGTCCGGTCTGTCGGCATAGGCTCAAAAATGATAACCGGTTCTCACGGGATAAAAATCGAATGTGATTCCGCCGATTTTGAGCAGTTCGAGCTTGACAGTATTGATGCTGTTATCCTTCCCGGCGGGGCAGCAGGTACAGCTAACCTTGAGCGTTCGGCTTTAGTGAACGCCGCGCTTGATTATGCCGAGCGCAAGGAAAAGCTCATCTGTGCGATTTGCGCGGCTCCGAGCATTCTCGCTCATAAGGGTATGCTTCGAGGAATAAAGTCGACGGTCTACCCGACTTTCAAAAAAGAGCTTGCAGGCGCGGTTCTGTCCGATATGCCTGTCGTTAATGACAAAAATTTCATCACGGCAAAAGGCGCGGGCGTCTCCCTTGAATTCGCGTTTGAGATAGTCGAATATCTATGCGGAAAAGAAAAAGCTGATGAGATTGCCGGGAGCATACAATTCTAAATATTAGTACCATATTTGGCTGAATGCTCAATAAAAAACACGACTTGGGTTGTGGGCTTGACAAGCAAAGCCCACATTAGATTGCAGATTATTAACTTCCCTTTAACAGAAAGGCTTGGTCGTTTAATGCTGGATATTAGACCTGTCAAAAAAAGACTTCGTGAAAAATATAAAAGCATCAGAAAAAGCACCCCGCCAGGAGACAAAAACAGGAACGACATTAAAATAACAAATAAGGTTTTGAATTTATGGAGGTACAGGGACGCTGAAATGATTCTTACATATGTATCTACCGATATTGAGGTTGATACTCGTGAGATAATAACCCAGTCGCTTCAGAAGGGCAAAACCGTCGCTGTCCCGAAATGCATTGACGGCACAAGGGATATGGAGTTTTATGCTATAAAGGGGTTTGACGACCTTGCTGTAGGCGCGTTTGGCGTGATGGAACCCGTTGCCGAAAAGTGCGAGCTTTTAACCTCGCTTGAGAATTCACTCTGTATTGTTCCTGCGCTGTCTTTTGACTATAAGGGCTACCGTTTAGGTTACGGCAAGGGTTATTATGACCGTTTTTTATCGACCTTCACAGGCGAAATCGTCGGTTTATGTTATACCTCTTGTATGTATAAGGATATTTTACCCCACGGAAAGTATGACAAAAAAGTACCGATGATTATAACCGAAAACAATATCATTTCCACCGAGCAACAGCATTAAGTTGAAAGGCATGAATTAAAGGGTATGGACAATAATACACCAAATTCAAATAATAACAAGGGCGAAAATCAACAGGATATTATGATTTCAAGGAAGAAGCCGACCCCTGGCAACGCTCAGGCAGGCAACAGCCCTGAAAACAGAAGCGTGATGAGAAACAGTAACGCTCCTGCAGGGGACAGGTATGTCTCGAGACCGCCTGCTACGGGAAGCAATCCGCCTTCTGCAGCACCGCGGGAGGGCAATGTTCAAAGAACTGTGAGACAAAGCGGAAACGACCAGAACACGAAGCCTTTCGACACAGTCAACCCTTCTGTGCAGAATCAAAACAGGAATATTCTGAGGAATCCGTCTTCAGGCTCTGACGACGGCACAGATATTTATGTGCCGCGAAAATCCTCTGAGAATCCGGTTTACGGTAAAAGGCCTACACAATCCCAGCAGATTCTCAAGCAGATGTATGAAAACTCCGGCGAAGCGGCTGAGGCTCCGGTGCGTCCGGCACCAATTCCCGTTTCAAGAAAAAAACCGCCCGCGAACACCCCGGCGCAAACAGCAAAAACAGCTCCGGGAAAACCGGCTAAGAAAAAAAGAAAGAAATCAGCGGTCATATCAGTTTTGCTTCTTTTTGTCTTTATACTCGGCGCTTCAGCCGCGATTGCGGCATATACCATCAGTTGTGTTAATGACATTCTGGCAATTAATGCTCCCTCCGATGTCGTTTCTGTAACTATCAGCGAGGATATGACAACTGCTGAGGTTATCTCCATACTAAAAGATAAAAATCTTATTAAGAATGAAACCTTCTGCGTTTTAGCCGCGAAATTCCGCAAATTCAAGGACAATAATTATAAAGCGGGCATTTATGAGCTGAAGGCAAGTATGGGGCTTGAATCCATGCTCTTCCTTGTTAAAGGAGCGCACGCCTCAGACAAAACCAAAACCCTTGTTTTCCCAGAGGGCTATACTATTGACCAGATTGCCGAAAAGCTTGAAAAATATAATGTCTGCACAAAAGAGAATTTTTATGCCTCGATTGACCAGTTTGATTTTTCGAAGGATTTCCCCTTCCTTCAAGGAATACAAAACAAAGCCGACCGCTACCGTGTACTCGAGGGCTATATTTTCCCCGACACCTATAATTTCTATATCGGCGAAAACGCGACCAGCGTTATAACAAAGTTTTTAACAAACTTCAAGACACACTGGACGGATGCGATGGATGCCAAGGCGAAAAAGCTGAATATGAGTATCGACCAGATTGTAATCCTTGCCTCAATCATTCAAAAGGAAGCATATGACAAGGAGCAGATGACTATGATTTCATCTATCCTTCATAATCGATTGAATGACAAAAGCGGAAAATTTGAGTATCTCGGCTGCGACTCAACAGGTGACTATATTTATAATTCCAAAAAGGACACAATGACAACTGCCCGTTATGACCTGCTTAGGCATAATTATGACACTTATCAGAGCAAGGGTTTTCCTCCCGGAGCTGTAGCGAATCCCGGAGACGACGCTTTGAATGCAGCCCTGAATCCCGAAAACACGAAGTATCTGTATTTCAGGCACGACAAGAACGGAAAAATCTACCGCGCGACAACTCAAGAACAGCATGACTCTTATCAGAGAGAAATCGAGGCAATCAATAAAAGACCGTAATTTATAATATTTAATGTTTTATGCGCAAAACCTCTCACTTAAAAAGCGGGAGGTTTTTTTTGTATATAATTACATTAATATGGTCAAAATAAAATAATTATATTGAAGTTTTTATTTGGAGAAAATATGAATAAAAAAAGAATTATCGCACTTTTATTAAGCCTTTCCGTTTTATTCTCATGTCTTGCCGGAAAAATCTATTTTCTTGATGATTTCGGCGGCTATGTTAAGGTTGCGAATCAAGGAAAATCGAAAACAATCAGTGTTTCCGAAACCCGGGGACGCATATACGACAGAAACATGAATTTACTCGTAAATAATCAGTCTACTTTCTACGCTATACTCAAGCCAAGTGTTGAAGCAATTGCGAATCTGGGAGACTCACTGAGCGAAAGCGAATATATCGAAATTTATAATAAAATTCAACAGCTACAGCCTCTGATGGTGAACCTTAAAAGTCCGCTTGTCGATACTGAGGACATGAAGATATTAGAGGTTTTTAACAGATACGGCGAAATTACCCCCGCGCCTCACCTGATTGGCTATCTTGACGCTGAAAAAAAGAATGGAGTTTCCGGTATTGAAAAAAGCTTCAATGACCTTCTTAACGAGTCCCGCGGCTCACTTTCAGCCACCTTTACTATAAACGGACTCGGAAAGGTTCTTGAGGGCGAGACAATAACCGTAAATAACAATAATTACAACACAAGCGCGGGGATTTCTCTGACCCTTGATTCGGAGCTTCAGAAAATATTGGAAGAGATTCTGCGCAGCAGCGATATAAAAAAGGGCGCGGCGGTTATTTTGGATGTTGAAACCGGAGCGCTTCTCGCAAGTGTCAGTCTCCCTGAATTTGACCCCAACGACTTAGCTTCTTCGCTTGAAAATCCTGATTCACCTTTTATCAATAGAGTTCTCACGCCTTATTCAGTCGGCTCCGTATATAAGCCGATTGTCGCAATAGCGGCACTGGAAGCGGGAATCGAGCCGGATTATATGTACAAATGTATGGGTAAAATCAAGGTGGGAAATGTGAGCATAAACTGCCACAATCATGACGGTCACGGGCTTATAAATATGTCAACCGCCATAGCGCAGTCCTGCAACTGTTACTTTATTGACATTGCGCAAAAAATCGGCGGCGAGAGGATAGTCGAGCTTTCAAATGCACTCGGTCTCGGTCAACCCTTAACGCTTGCGGAGGCTATTATTTCACAAGGCGGAAAAATGCCGGAGCTTAGTGAGCTCAAAAACAGCGGCGACCTCGCGAATCTCTCCTTCGGTCAAGGTGCACTGCTGGCAACTCCTCTGCAGATGGCGGCGATTTACAACTGCTTCGCTAATGATGGAATTTATAAAAAACCTTATTTGCTCAATAAAATAGTTGATGAAAACAAAGAAATTACAGCGGAATTTAAGCCTGATGAGGGTGTCAGAATTATAAAAAAGAACTACACTGAGCTTTTAAAGCGAATGATGATTGAAACGGTGGAAACAGGAAGCGGGAAAAACGCGAAACCGATTGGCACAAGCGCCGCGGGGAAAACCGCAACCGCGCAGTCAGGCTGGTACAAGGATTCAGTCGAGGTGCTGCAGACCTGGTTCGCGGGCTACTTCCCCGCTGAAAAACCAAAGTATACAATTGTGATAATGAGAGAGGACGGCAACAGCCCGACAACAGACTGTGCGCCTGTTTTCCGTCGGATAGCAGAAAAAATAATAAGCCTGCCGAAATAAAACTAATACTAACCACTGATAAAAGCATTGTATATTTACAATCTTTTTTGTGTTTTACTGCGTCTTTCTCCTTAACGGGCGGCAGCCCGTCTGCGTCGGCATCCTTGTAAAACGCAAAAAATCCTCGCAAATCTTTCAACGTTTTTTATCAGTGATTAGTATAATGCAGAAACAGCAAACAAGCTGTTTCTGCATTTTAATACCTGTAAACTGTAAAACTTCAAACTGAATACTGATATCAGGCTGCTTCTTTTTTAATATCCGAATACAGCGCGTCACTGGTTGAAAGCATATTCTCCGCAAAAATTCCGTATCCCTGCAGGGGATTATTCAGAAAAACATGCGTGACCGCGCCGATAAACATTCCGTTCTGTATGATGGGGCTTCCGCTCATTCCCTGCACTATTCCACCGGTTTTTTCAATCAGTTTCTCGTCCTTTATCTCGATGGTCATATTTTTTTCGTTGCCCTCTGCGGCAAGGTTGATTTTAACTATTTCTATATCATAGTATTTCGGTCCCTCGCCGTCTACTGTGGAAATAATCTGCGCGGGACCAAGCTTTATCTCACTTCTGGTTGCCGCCGGTAAGGGGTCTGAAGCTTTGTCATACTTTGTCAAAACGCCGTAAATTCCGGAGCTGCCGTTAATCATCAGCTCACCGAGATCCTCGCTGCCGAACACTCCGCACAGCTCACCCGTAACTTTATTTTCCGCCTTATAACAGCCGTTAATCTCAGCAGTGAGCACGCTTCCGGTGGAAATCGGTACTACATTTAAAGTGTCTACATCGCAAACCGCATGTCCGAGTCCAGCGAAAATCCCGTTGAAGCTGTTATAAAAAGTCATAGTTCCGATACCTGCGCAGCTGTCCCTGAGCCATAGGCCTGCCTTGTATTTTCCGTCGTACTGCGCCAGAACCGGCTTCAACTGCAAAGTCATCATCTTGTCTTTTCTTTGCAGCTCAACGCTTATAGCCTCACCGTCCGACTTTTCGACTATTTCGGTAAAAACGCTTATTTGCGTGACCTCCTTGCCGTTAACGGAAATGATAGTATCTCCCGCAATAATGCCTGCTTCGCTTGCCGGAGAAAAAATTCCGCTCTCGTTGCTCACCTGGTCAGCGCCGACTACCATTAAGCCGCTTGAATAAATTTTGATTCCTATTATTTCGCCGCTGGGAACCACATATTGTCTGTCAGTTTTTTTAAGCTGAGTATTTTTAACAGGAAAGGTTCCAAAAAGCTTTACACTGACACTGCTATCCGGTCTGATAATATCCTTCGGCGACAAATTAACCGCAAGTCCTTCCTCCGGAGGATTATCCCAAAGGTTTTCCTCAATGCTGAAAATCTTACCGAATAGCGGTTTTGTGTTTTCGGTTATTAGCAGCTCCGAAGGAATTTTGAACTCACCGTAGATTATCAGCGAAAGAATCAAAAAGACTGAAATACAAATTATTGCGCTAAAAATCCTTACTTTTTTCCTCATTCAATGCCCGTTCCTTTCAATTGGAAAGAGTTTTATCTTTTATAAGTGAAGGTTAATATTATATACAACTGCGACTCCTCATCATTTTATGCTTGATTGTCGAGGTTGCACTTTTAATTTACCACAACAGCCTTGTAATATTTACGGGAAATAGAGTAGTTATCGGCGAAAATTTCAATGTTTTTTAAATTTATACTAATCGCTATTTAAATAGTCGAAATTTTCATTCGCTTATACTAATCGACATTTGAATTCTCTTTTTAAATGAGGACTAGTATTGCCGCAATTTTAATATTATATCCAAAAAAAAATAAGATTCCCGATAAAAAGCGGAAATCTTAAATCTATTAATATAATGTTCTATTCTGATGTTAAAAAATGACAAAGAGCGGAATATCTCAGACTTTTTTTGTTATTTTGAATCATTGACTGTATTCTGGATCTGTTACCCACCAGAATCAATATTTTTTTCGCCCGCGTAACTGCGGTATAGAGAAGATTTCTATACATAAGCTGCTGCGGCGCGTCGATGACCGGCATAACAACCGCCTCAAACTCACTTCCCTGACTTTTGTGAACAGTCACCGCGTACGCGTGCTCAAGCTCATATATATTTTCAACCGGATAATCGCAGACTCGCTCGTCAAAGTCGATAACTAGCGTGCGGTTTTCCGCAGAAAGCTCGGTTATTATTCCGATATCACCGTTAAAAACGCCCAAGCCCTGCTCTTTTCCTTTTTTCCATAAAATATCATAATTATTTTTGGTCTGCATCACCTTGTCGCCTTTTCGGAAAATGCGCCCGTTAACCTTGAATTCACCCTTGTTTTTAGCCGGGGGATTCAATGCCGCCTGCAGCTCCCTATTCAGATTCATTGTGCCGCAGTCGCCTTTTCTTGAGGGACAGAGAATTTGAATATCCGCTGTGGGCGAGTAGCCGTAAGCCGCGACAAGCCTTTTTGTGCAGAGCTCCACTACTGTCCGACCCGCCGCCACGGCGTTTGTTCTCTCCATGAAAAAAAAGTCACTGCTCTTTGTCTCAAAATCGATGTCTTTACCCTCAATTATTGAGTGAGCATTCATAACTATCAAGCTCTCTCTCGCCTGTCGGAATATTTCGCTCAGGCAAACAATCGGAATTTTATCAGATTTTATCAAATCCGAAAGGACATTACCGACTCCGACGGGAGGCAGCTGATCATTGTCCCCGACAAGAATAAGCTTGCAGCCGAATTTTATAGCGTCAAGCAGACTTGAGAAAAGAAAAACATCCACCATAGACATTTCATCGACAATCACTGCGTCGGCTCCCAGTGGATTTTGCAAGTCGCGCCTGAAAATCGGTTTTTCGTTGTCATTCCAGTCCACCTCAAGCAATCTGTGAATAGTTTTCGCCTCGCGCCCTGTGACCTCGCTCATTCTTTTTGCAGCTCTGCCTGTCGGTGCGCATAGAACTATTTCGAGATTCTGCTGCTCAAAAAGGTTAATTATTCCCTTGACTGTCGTGGTTTTGCCGGTTCCGGGTCCGCCGGTGAGGATAAGCATCCCCTTCAGCGCAGCTGTCTTGATAGCTTCCCTTTGCATGCGTTCATAAAGAATTTTATCTTTTTTTTCAAGTGCGTCAATGTCTCCCTCTAGCGTTGAAACACCCCGCGGAGGGAATTGAAGGAGGCTCTGGAGGCGACTCGCAATATTTTTTTCGCATATATAAGTATCGCAAAGAAAAATAAACTCACGCGTATCGATTTTTTCCATCACCAGCATTTTATCCTCGCAAAGCGAGTCAATTGCAATATCAACATCATCTTCCCCTACGCCAAGAAGGTCACAGCAAGGCGGGATAAGCTTCTCGCGCGGCAGACAGGTGTGCCCGTTGAGGGCATTATGCTTGATAACATGCATAATTCCGGCTCTGATTCTATGATTATAATCCGGCGCAAGATTCAGATTTTTCGCGATTATTTCCGCTCGCTCAAAGGTTACGGAATTTATGCTCTGGCAAAGAATATAAGGGTTTTCCTCAATAACATTTGCCGCGGCTGAACCGAAACGCTTAAAAACCGCAATGCATTCCGTGGGGCTTATCCCGTAAGCCTCAAGCGTTATCATGACCTTGCGGATTGAGACCTGCTTATTGTACTCATTCGAAATTTCGGTTGCTTTTTCTCTTGTGATACCTTTTATAACTTTCAGCCGTTCAGGCTCATTTTCGAGCACATTAAAAGCATTTTCACCGAACTGCTCGATAATTTTCAAAGCTGTTTTTGGTCCGAGACCTTTTATTGTTCCGGAGGATAAATATTTTAAGAGTCCGGAGGTATTATCGGGAAGCTTTCGCGTGAATGAGGCTATTTTAAGCTGCCTGCCAAACATATTATGCTCGTCCCATATGCCGCTAAGTGTCATCTCCTCTCCCGCTGTCAGCTCCGGCAAAGCGCCGACGGCAGTAATAAATTCACCGTCAGCATTTAATGTGATGACAGTAAATCCGTTGTCGGAATTATGAAAAACAACCTCTTCAACAACTCCGTTAATATTAACTTCTTCATTTATTTCAAATAAATCCATATTTTATTTAAAGCTGAATAAATGCCCATTTTTGAAGAGCCTCTCCATATCCCCCAGCGCTGAACCTAGTCCGTTTATAACACAGTTTTCGGGATTCTTCGCGATTTTTGTTTCCATCTGCGTTTTTTGGGTTATGAGTGTATCTATTCCGTACAGCCCCGCGCCGCCGCCGGTGAGAATAATTCCCTGAGCTTTTATATCATTTAGCAGCTCGGGTTCAGTCAGGCTGATAATCTCGCGAACCGCATCTGTCAGCTGCAGACATTGCTCGTGAATCGCCCAGTAAATTTCGCTGGAGCTGATTTCAACGCTTTTCGGTATGCTTGTTGTATGGTCCTTACCGTTGCATATCATCGCGACTTCAGGCTGCCTGAAAATTGCGCAGGCGACAGTCTTTTTTATTTCCTCACCGGAAGCAAAACCTATTTCGAGATTGTGTTTTTTCAAGATATAATGCCTGATATTATCAGTTATCGCGATTCCGGCGGTTTTAATAGATATTGCTGATGAAATATTATCCATTGTGATAATCGCAGCATCCGTACTGCCTCCGCCTATGTCGACTATAAGCGAGCCCTTCGGCTTGTTAAATGACAGCCCCGCGCCGATTGCCGCTGCTATTGGTTCCTCAATCAAAAAAATACGGCTTGCGTCCGCAAGCGAAAGAATATCCTCAAAAGTTCTCTTTTCAAGACTAGTCATATTTGCTCTGACACTGATTATAATATTCGGTTTAAAGAATTTTCCCTTGCAGATTTTTTCGATGATGTGTGTCAAGATAAAAACCGACATATCAAAATCAGCTATTAAACCGTCCTGAACAGGATAGATTATTTTCAACGAATTCGGAAGCCTGCCGAGCATATTCATCGCTTCATTGCCTATGGCTACAGGCTTACCGGTATGGGAATCGCACACCACGACTGAGGGCTCGGAAAAAACAACTCCCTGCCCCTCAACAAAAATTTTGGTAAAGCTTGTCCCAAAATCGATTCCTATGTGTATTCCAATCACTGTTATACCTCTATTGTTTAATACTAAGTTCAGATTAAAAAGTTGTAACTATTAGTTTTTTTAATCTGAACTTAGAGCTTGCTAACGTTCATATATAAGGCTTCCGTGAAAATATTTTTATCTACTGTTTAATCGATGTTTGGTATAATTTGTATACCGCAGCCGATATCCGGTCTGTCCCATTCAGGGTTGCAATGGTCGCAGGCATCGATAAACTCTACACTATAAAGCTTTTTTATCTGCTTTTTAAGCTGTTTTTTGTCTTTTCCGGCAAGCGTCACCGCTTCATTGTTATCTGAAGAAATTAAGCCCAGCACTCTCCCGTGAGCCGAACGCGGGCACGCAAAAAGCTCGCCGTTATAAAGTGTTTTACAGTTTGACGCAGGGCAGAGATTGTATGACCTTTTCAGCTCGTTTAAGCTGAAATTCCGTTTTTCCATAGAACCGAAATCTGACCAGCTCTCAAAACGGTTCAGTTTATAATTTATTTTTTCTTTTTCAAGCATTTCGATAAATCCGGTTCTGTCAACACAGTCATAAGCGCTTATTGAAACATAGAGATTTTCCCTTTTTAAAGCTTTCACGTTTGCTTCACGCGGTAAAATCCCGCCATTGGTAATGACCTGAAACCTTTTTACTCTGCCGCTCGCGGCTGCATATTCAATAATTTCATGCATCTGCGGATGCATAAACGGCTCTCCGCCGATTATAGTTAACAGGCTGATTTTTTTTGTCACACCAAAAAGGAGGTCAAGTGATTTTTTTAAGTCTTCAACATCAGTATTCCGGCTATTTTCATAAAGCGGCATCAGATTTGCGCAGTCTTTGCACCTAAGATTGCATTTTGGAGTTATGACAAGCTCTAAGTATGGGATCCTGAATTCCACATACGCATTATATAGCAATACCGGTAGCATTAATACACCGCTAAACATTAAAGCGCTTTTTTTTAATCCTTCATTTTTAATTCTATTAATTCCCGGAAATTTCGATTTGACTTCATTTGCCAATAAATTGACAAAATAGCTCTGTCTCATAAAATCAATTCTCCTTTCCGTCAATTAATCTTTTCCAATGTCCGGTTATTATTTCCGGCGCAAAATTCTCAGCTCTTTTTACGGACTGCCTTTTATAATGACTATTCAACTCATCATCATTTAACAGAAGAAGCATAGCTCTCGCAAGCTCTGTAACGCTTTTATCAAATTCCAAAGACCATTCACCATCATGAGGCGGCGTTAAAATGCCGAACTCGCATTGCTCCATAGCCTGTGCCGTTCCACCGGTTCCCGGAGCGATAATTTCCCTCGGACCCGCGAGGCAATCAGTCGAAATAACGCTGATTCCGCATGACATTGCTTCAGTAATTGCCATTCCGAAGCCCTCAAAGGAGGAGGACATGACATAAGCAAGAGCACGGCTGACAATGGGGAAAGGATTCTTCCTGAAGCCTGTAAACATTATTCTATCAGCAATTTTCAAACGCACGGCAAGTTCTTCAAGGTCTTTTCGCAAATCACCGTCGCCGACAAAAATCAGTCTGGCATCGGCGTCCTTCCCCGCGACAATAGAAAAAGCCTGAAGCAGCTTATGCAAGCTCTTCTGAGGCATAATGCGACCGAAATTTACAAATGTTTTTTCATTAATAAAATCAGAAAAATGATTCTCAAGCGGTTCTTCAGCACTTTTTTTTATATTTTCAATATCATTCGCTATGTATAAATACTTTATTTTATCCTTATCGGAAATATTATAAAGCCTGTCAAGCTTATCCTTGCTCGCTTTGGAAATTGCTAAAATGTTCCGCGCATTTTTTATGCGTTTTTTAAACATCATTTCAATTATATCATCTTTCTTTGAAGGCGTCATCTCGTTTTGCAAAATATAATTACAAATTACCGGATAAATATCATCACCGATATTAGACATGACATTTATTAGGTTCGAAAACTCCATAAAGCTGATACTTACATCAATTTTCAGCTTTTTCTTTAGTCGGCGGGTGTTTATAAGGTACTGAGGGAATAATAATGGCATAAGCGGTGAATTCATTTTATAATACCAGCTGATTGAATGCAGCTGTCCGCCGTATTTATATGCAATATCGGAAGTATCCTGTAAAAAAACATGAATCTCATATCCGGCTTTTTCAAGCAAAACGGATAAATCAGCGGCAAAACGCTGTGCACCGCCAATCGAGAGGCATTGAATTATAATGGCTATGCGTTTTTTCTGCACTTCATTCACCTCTGATTATCTTTTTAAATACCGCTCCCAGTTAATATTTTCTCTGACGACTTTTGCCGGGGTTCCGGTCAGTACGACATTGCTGTATTCACTCAAATTCTTATTAAGCAATGAATGGTATCCTAGCACGCTATTATCCCCCATCTGCGCACCTTTCATTAAAGTAGAAAAGGCGCAAATCCAGCAATTTTCACCGATTACGATATTTTTCGCCGGATTAATCCGCTTATTTTCACTGTCATATATCGGATGTGAGTCGCTTGTCCGAAAAGTCACACCCTCTGAAATATAAGATTTTTCTCTGATAAAAATCTCGGCGCCCTCGCCTGTATACATATGAGTCACAGCAGTATCATTCTTTTTGTTACCCAGCTGCATAAATCCGCCTATGTAGGCATCCTTCATAATAATGATTCTGCCTTTATCGTGCTCTATACCCAGCTCTGCGCGTGTCAAAGAGGATCTTCGCCCTATCTCAAGATTATTTTCATCGCCGGAAATCCAAAAAACACATTCAGTCAGATTCACTTCATCTTCAATAATTATAGAATTATTATTGCCGTATATATAAAATTTGCAATTCTTGATTTTACAGCCTTTGTTTATTATAATTACGTTATTTTCGCCACTGACTCTGATGCGGAAACGCAGAAAAAAAGAACCGAACCGACCGGCAATTTTATTTCTATATCCGGTCAGAAGGTTATAATTTAAAAGCAGAATCGAATTTGTAAAAAGATGAATCAGCTTATTGTTCAATAAAAAATGCAGCATAAATCAATACCTCGTATAACAATAATATTCAATAAACAAGCATAGCTCATTTATTGAATATTATATAAACATAAAGCTTAAAGCGGTTTCTGCCCCAAATCTCTTTCAAGCAGCATTTCGTCTACTTCCTTGATTTTACCTTCAATCTCCTTGAAAACCTCGACAATATCAGCGTCAAACTGAGTACCCGCGCCCTCGACGATGATTCTTATTGCCTCGTCGTGAGAAAAAGGCGGCTTATAAACTCTGGGGCTTGTCAGAGCGTCATACACATCAACAACAGAAACGATTCTGGCAGAGAGAGGAATATCATTCCCAGTCAGACCGTCAGGATAACCCTTGCCGTCAATTCTCTCGTGATGATAGCGGCAGATGTCACGGCAGTGCCTGAGATATAAACCGTCCTCAGAAACAAGTAGGCTGTCGATAATACTGCTGCCTATAGTCGAGTGTGTTTTAATGATCTCGAATTCCTCGGGTGTCAGCCTACCCGGCTTAAGCAGGATATTATCAGGAATGCCGATTTTGCCGATGTCATGGAGGGGTACAGCCTTAATTATTACCTCATAATCAAGTTTCTTTAAAACGGCTGAAAACTTAGGCTTTAAGAGCATATGCTCAATAAGTATTCTTGAAAGAATACATGTGCGGCTGATATGCTGACCGGATTCAAGTGAGCGGTATTCAATCATCGTTGACATGGTCTCAAGCATTTTATCGCGCAGCGAAACCATCTCATCAGCTTTCTGCCTAACCATTTCCTCAAGCTTCATTCGGTATAGCTGCAGCTCGACCTGATTCGAAACCCTCAGCTTTACTACCTCAGGTATGAACGGCTTTTCGATATACTCGACAGCACCGGCGCTCAAGCCCTTGGATTCATTGGTTTTAGCATCGGCAGCGGTTATGAAAATGACAGGAATATTGCAAGTATCCGGGTTCGCCTTCATGATTTTCAGAACCTCATGACCGTCGAGTTCAGGCATCATAATGTCAAGCAGCACCGCGACAGGTAAATCTTCTCCGCCGAGAAGAATCGAGAGCGCCTCGACACCGTCCTCTGCCTCAATTATAAAGTATTCGTCCTCAAGAATCTCCTTGAGAATTATTCTGTTTATTTCAACATCGTCAACGATTAAAATCTTTGCTTTCTTATCTTTAATCATTTAATTAACACAAAACCTTTCAAAATAGGTAGTTATCAGCTTTTACACATCGAGGTAGGCAATGACCTCGTCAATCATCGAAATTGTCGTATCATAAGCAGCTTTCAGCGCGGGTAGCAGTGTCGTCACATTCATACCCAGACCCTTCATGTCAGCCTCAAGAGCGATTGCGGCTTCATTGACTGCGCGCAGGGATAGGTTCGCGGAGGTTCCCTTCACCGTATGAACAGCTTCAAGCGCGGTTTTAATATCCTGAGCGGCAATTGCATCCTCGGTTTTTTTCATATTTTCTTCATTTTTAAAGGTCAGCAGCAGCTTTGAAAGTAGTTTTTTCTTGCCCAAAAGGCGTGAAAGACCGTCTTCGATGTCAAAATAAGGTAAAAAGGTTTCTGCGGATTTAGTATTACTGTCTTGATTGGACATATTGCTTTTCTCCCTTAACTTCATATAGTTGGTCATTTTATCAAACAGCTCTAGCTGATTTATCGGCTTTGAAATATGGTCGTCCATGCCCGATTCCTTGCTTTTGATAATATCCTCCGCTAAAGCGTTAGCGGTCATGGCTACAATCGGCATCTTTTTCGCCCAGGCGTTGTTTATCATCCTGATTTCCTTAAGAGCTTCGTAGCCGCCCATGACAGGCATATGAATATCCATGAAAACCATATCATATTTTTCGGGGTCAGCGCGAACCATACCCACGGCAATTTTTCCGTTTTCGGCGACTTCGACCTTTACATTTGTCGACTCAACCAGAGCCATAAGCACTTCCCTGTTGATGTCCATGTCCTCTGCAAGCAAAATGCACTTTCCGGTGAAATCGGTATCCGACGGAGCAGGAGGAGTCGGTACAAAACGGGTAGAGCACATTATCTCGTTAATCGTGCTGATTATTGTATCGGGGAAAAGAGGCTTTGAGAGGAATCTCGAAATTCCCGCCTCCTCAGCTTCATCCCTGATTCCTGAAAGCTCAGCAATAGAGATGAGTACAACAACAGATTTATTAGTATTTGTCTCTTTTATGAGCTTAGCTGTCTTGATTCCGTCCAGTCCCGGCATTTTCCAATCGACAAAAGCAATCTGGAAGGGCTGCCCCATGGCATCGGACTCGCTTATCATCTTTAACGCTTCCTTGCCGGAAAGAGCGGTTGAGGTATTAATACCGTGAGAGCCGAGAACACTCAGGAAAATTTCAAGGGTGTCATAGGAGTCATCGACAACAATGACCCTCAGATTATTCAGGTCAATTTCATGCGATAGCTTTACGCGGTCCTTGCTTTCGGTATCCTTGAGCACAACTGTGAAGGTGAAGGTGCTGCCTTCCTTATAAACACTCTGCGCCCAGATACGTCCGCCCATGAGTTCAACAAGCTTTTTGCTGATAGAAAGCCCAAGCCCTGTTCCGCCGTATTTTCTGGTCATTCCACCGTCACCCTGCTCAAAGGTCTGGAAGAGTCTGCCGAGCTGGTCGTTCGTTAAACCTATGCCGTGGTCGATAATCGAAAACTGCAGAGTTGAGTAACCTTCAGATTTATCCAGCAAATCAATTTTCAGCTTAATATCATTATTCTCATCAGAAAATTTAATAGCGTTTGAGAGAAGATTAATTATAACCTGCGAGAGCCTCTGACCGTCACCGATATAAGTGCGGTCAACATCGTGGCTCACATCTATTGAAAGCCTCTGGCTCTTTTCGGATATACGCCCGTAGACAGTGTTGCAGGTAGTGGCGAGAATTTTTTCAAGGCTGAAGTTTTCCTTGACAATTTCAAGCTTATCCTCTTCAATCCTTGACATATCAAGGATGTCGTTGATTATATCAAGCAGATTTTTTGCTGAGGTGTCGATTCTGCCGAGGCATTCATCTATTTTTTCAAGATTAGTAGTTCTCTTTGCTATATGTGTCATTCCGATTATCGCGTTTAGAGGTGTACGTATTTCATGGCTCATTCTTGAAAGGAATTCTGACTTAGCGTTATTAGCGTGCCTAATCTCGTCAAGTGAACGCTCAAGCTGTCGGTCTCTTTGCAAAATCTCGAGTTCAATGCTCTTCTGCTTTGTGACCTCTTCAAAAACACCGAGAATCAATGTGGAATTTTCTTCCTCATTATGAATGAGGAGCTTGCTGTTGTTCAGCCAATGCTTCTGATTGTCTGCGTCAACATATTCCGTTTCATACGAAAGCATGGGCTGGGAGCTTTTAAGGATTCTCTTGTCGTCCGACTTCATTCGTTTCGCAAGGTTTTCAGGGAAAATATCATCATCGCTTTTATTGACAATTTCGTCAAAGCTCAGACCGACAAAATTTTGGAAATGCTTGTTGCTCCTGACATATCTGAGGTTTGAATCCTTCCAGTATATGGCAAGCGGGACGCTATTTATCGTCAGCAGTAAATCGTAATTAGTCTTAACATATTCACGAAGCTGAAGGAATTTCTCGAAACAGGATACAAAAAGCCCAAAGACAAAGAGCTCATAATCACTGAAGGCTCTTTGTTTATTTTTTGAGGTGAAAAAGAGATAACCTTTAAAATTGCCGTCGATAACAACCGGAGCTCCGCATGCCGAGCCGCATTTGAAAAAATCAAGAATGTATGAATCACTTACAACAATGCTTCTGCATTTTTCTGTAAATTTCAAAATTTCCGAATCGCAGGCGGGTTCAAAAACTCTATTGTCCAGGTTCTCCTCGACATTTTCACTGTTCCAGTCCTGTTTAATGATATAACTTGAGCTTACGTTATAATATTTAGCATAATATATGCCGTTCAAGCTAAACATTGAGCCTAAAATCTCAAAAGCTTTTTTATGATTCAAATTATTATTTTTCATCGAAAAGAGCAGCTGTGAAATCTCGGAAAAGGAGTTCTCTAAGGTCAGCAAATCAGAAGCGGAAAAATTCTGAGTGTTTAAGTTGTTTTCAGAATTAAACATGTATTTCTAACCCCTTGAAATATTATTTAACTACTATCCGATTCATTATATATTAAAAAACATAATAATGCAATCTTTTTTTTAGATAATCCAAAGTAAATATTAACCCTTTGACTTTATTTTGGCAAAGGTGTTGTTAAGTGAGCTTTTTTCGTCTTTTGACCAGTATAAAAAAAAGGATGAAACAGCAAAAACAACGCAAGTCGCGGCTGTTTTTACCGACATAACGATTACAGACTCAGAAACCCAATAGCTCAGGAAAAAATAGAAACAGACTGTGATAAGTAACGGCGGTAAAAGCTTCACACAGACATTGAAATAGTGCTTTTTCATATCCAGTCCTTGCTTACTGTAGTAAATGGCATATATAATCAAGCGAAAGACAACAGCACTGAAAAGAAAGCCCATGTATGAATACTTCAGAGCATATTTCTCTATGAAGAAATAACCAACAAGAATACAGGAAATGGTAGAAGCGGTGTTAATTAACGTTCTGGCAAAAAACTTATTCTTTGCCTGAATAATAATGTCTCCCATAATCTGCCCCTGCGGCAATATGAACGCCAAAAACGCGATAAGGGTGACGGTATATGCCGGAACAAAGTCACTGCCTATCCAAAGCCTGATAAAATCTTTGCCTATCAGCGCAAAACCAATGGTGAGCAGAGTGCTCATAAAGGTAATCTGCTTGCCGCTTTTAATCATAATTTCAGTCAGTTTTTTACTGTTCGGGTCGTTTATGACAATTGATGATACCTTCGGAAGATAATAGCCCGGAACAACGCTGATAAATTGAATAAAAACATTTATAAGCGTAACAAAAATCGAAAAAACAGCAACAGTTGACGCTCCGTGAGTTGCGGCAATTATCAGATTACCGGAATTCCAGTAAATATTATCAACCACGCAATTTATATAAAGCGAAAGAGTTTTTTCTGTGACCTTTTCTGCCTTTCCACCTTCGATTTTATGCTTTTTAATTTTAACTTTCATCTTAATAAAGGCATACGCGGCAAAAAGAACTGATGTTGCGGCATTCATAAGGAGTTCGGAAACAAAAATACTCAGTGCGCCTTTTCCTGTTTTCATAAATAAAATTATCAGGAAAATTCTCAGGCAGATTCGCACGAGCACTATAGTTCTTGAGTATAAAAATTTTTGATAGCCGGCAAGAATCGCGAAAAAGTAGGCGTGAAAAAACTGAAAAAATATTGCCAGGGTCATTACAGTGAAGAGTGTGCGGAAGCTGTGCAGAAGCTCTTCACTGAAGGTCTGCTTAAATATCGCCGGAGCGTTGATATTGATAACAAAACAGACTGCCATCGCGAATAAAGCAATGAATAAAAACACAAAAAATGAGTGAAATAAAAAGTTTTCCTCGCCGTTCTTATCCTTTTTTTCCCTGTATTTCGTCAGGCTGCTCATCACAATATTACCGACAGAAAACTCATTGACAGTCATATACATCACAACCGAATAAACAAGAGCATAGAGCCCGTACTGTTCAAGTCCGAGCCCTTTAATTATAACCGGTGTGAGAAAAACGCTTGAGAGATTAACGATAACAACGCAGGCATAATTAAGAATAATAGAGAGGTTGATTTCCCTGTTTATGTTCATGTATTTCTCCAAAACTACCGTGGGCTTGGCTTGCCAAGCCCACAACCCAAGTAGTGTTTTTTATTGAGCTTTCAGCCCATTAAGGTACTAATTAACTCTATATTGGTACATAAAGCGACCCAACGGCGCAGTGTCGCCATAGAGATAGAAATCATAAATATCTCCGTCATTCTGCATATTGTCCGACCATTTGAAATTCAGCTGGAAAGCGTCACTGTCAATGCCTAGCATAGCCTTCGGCACTTTTATCTGCAAAACATTGCCCTGAACGGTATAGTCGACCTCACAAACACTGTCCCAGTTCCAGCCGCCGCTCGACTTTTCAAGCAGAGCCTTATCCATAGGGCTGTTTCTGTTAATTATATAGTCGTAACCTTCCCAGGACTTATCGGATTTTCCGGTGCTGATAAACAGGCGCATCCACGCGTTACCGCTTTTATCGGTCAGCTCGTCCTTCGTTTCCACCATGAAATAAACATTGTCGGCATCCCTTGCGACCTTCGCGAGAGTGATGTCATTTCGCCCTGTGTTATCAGTATACTGAATGCCGTAGCCGTTATTATCACGCGCGAAGGTGTTACCCTCATACGCATAGAAAGATGGCTGCACATCGTCCCACTGAGAAGCGGCGGCGGCTATATCAAGGCTTTTCGCCTGTGAAGCGTCGGGAAGTTTATTCACGCCCTTGAAAAGTCTGATATATTTGCACATCTGATAATAATAATTGTCGCCCAGCTCACCCTTTGAGGGCTCGATATCGCGGCTGTAGGTATCGTTATATTGATCCGGGAATGCGTTGGTCACGCCCATCCATTCCTCGTGTCTGCCCGCGACCCACTCATTGAAGCCGGTGATAAAAACAAACTCAGGGTCAATCTTTAAAGCGTATTCCCACTGCTCCTCAAAATTCGCGCCGTAAAGCTTTGCGTTCTCTCTTGTATCAACGCCTTTTGAGGTATATGTCCGCCCGAAAACATTTTCGCCGTTCATCGCGGTCAGACCCTTTTCAGCGGAATGATTCATCGCGACACCGACTGTAATCTGCTCCGGTGTCCCGTCAAGATTCGGATAAACCGCCTGAGGGTAAACCGAGAGCCAGCCCCATTTTCCCGCCTCACCGGCGGCTGTATACGAGGGCTGACCGGGGCGGTAGGTAAAGAAAGCACGGATGTTCATATCCTTTTCGTCTTTCAGATTCAACTCGTCTGGGTGCGCCATAATCAATGGCTTGCCTTCCCAGTAAAACCACAAATCCTGATAGCGATTCTTTGAATATATATCGTCATACAGCATTCTCAGCTGGGTATTGGCGTTCTCACCAGAGCCGAAGGGCAGCATAAAAGCTACCTGCGGAGTTTTAACTCCCTGACTTCTCGCCTGCGCAAATACCTCAAAAAGAATATCGTAGGAATCCTTCCATGTAAAGGTGCCGTTTGTGTTATCACAGATAATCACATCAACGCCTGCATTAGCAAGCATTTCGGCATGCTTGCGCAGCACCCATTCATCATCGGTATCATAATAGCCGAAAAGCGGTTCATTCCAGTGATGCGGCAATCCTATGCTCCCCCACTCGCTGAAATTCAAGTCATGTGAAGCATTCGGAAAACGCGTTACTATATCGTTGACATTTATCGCGTGACCCGTTTGGGACTCAGCTACCCATTTTGAATGGCTCACGTGCCATGTCCAGTAAAAAAGCCCGACAAACTTGTCTTTTTTTACCTCGCCTGCCTCTTCATAACCCGGCAGCTCGCGAGAGAGGGCGTCAGTCGCGGCATAGGTGTCAGCCATTGCCGCTCTTGTGATAATCGGACTGTCATCGGGAATTTCCGGCTGAACCGGCGGAGCCTTCGCGTAACCAAACATAATAATCAACCCCATTAAAAAGGCGGTAAATCTCAAGCTTAATGTTCTGAAAAAGAAAACAATTTTTTCGAAAATATTCATATTCAAAAGCCTCCCTTAACATTAAAAATATATACGTAGATATACTACCATAAAAAAACAAAAAGATAAAGCCTTTTATGGCAAAAATAAAAAATTGAGGAGATTAAGCGAGAAATACGCGGAAAAAATGTATTATATAATTGACAAGGGTGCGTAATGTGATACAATATCAGTGGAATAATTATAAAAGGCGGAAAATAAAACAAAATGTTATTTTTTAAATTTATGTTTTCAATGTACAAGCTAACCTTTATCATGCTTCTTTTCGCTTCAGGTGTTTTTTTTATTATTTTTGGTTCAAAATTATTAAAATCTGTGCGAAAAAACGAGCAAATTAATTTTAACAGTTTAAATATACAGGGATTGATAGGTCAGTTATACAGCGGTATTTATAGTATTGTTAACTCAGTAAACAAGATAATAAATAATCCCAAACAGCATCATCAGCAAAACAACGAACCCGGTCAAAACAGTAATTCGAACATGAAAAACAATGCTCAGCAGAATTATCGCCAGCAACAGAATTATAATACTCAGCAGCATTATCAACAAAATTATAAAGACCCGCATGAAGAGTTAAATACTCCCGGGCAAAAAAAATACCCCTTTGAAAACTATGAATACCCCGAAAAAAAAAGCCGCAGCACCTTCGAAAAAATAACCAACGGGCACACACCCGTAAAGATCATTTTTATGTTGATTCTCAACGCCTTTTTGTTTGCAGCAACCTCTCTCGCCGCACGGGAAATAATAACACGAGCCGCTCTAACAGTCGATTTTCCGGGAATCTTCAGCTCAATGGTGCTGATAGTCGCGATACTCGCAGCGGCTATATTTTTTGTTTCGCTTTTTGTGAGATGGTGGCAAAAGCCACACAAGAAGAAAAGATAGTATTATCAAAAAATATGAAAAAGCTTTTTATCATAATAATTTCATTTCTCATTCTCGCGGCGTCTGTCACCGGCGTATACTTGTATATGTATTTGACACCGCCTAAATTTAACTTGCTCAAATACGAACAAGCCCCGCTGGAAAATCCGTTGCGGGGCTTGTTTTACAATTATAAAACCGCTCACCCCCAGTCCTTGACTTACACAAGTGAATGGCTTGACAGACAATATGACAACTCGGGAAATATTGATTTTCACTCCCTTGAAAATGCTTTGAATATGATTGCTATGACCGGAAATCAAGCTATAGTCAGAATTGTCTGCAATGACCCCGGAACTCAGAGTGAAAACACAACCGATTTGCATATTCCGCAATATATTTATGAAAATCTCAATGAAAGAAGCAGAATTTTTTCGGAAATCAATGCCTACGGTAAAAAAAGCGAGGTTCCGGATTACGGCGATGATTTTTTTCTTGAGGAGTTAATAAAATTCATCCGGGCATTCGGTGAAAAATATGACGGTGACAGCCGAATCGGCTTTATTGAGCTTGGGCTTTTGGGGCACAGCGGCGAATGGACCTACTACCCTTTTCATGAACAAATGACACTTTCAACTGAAAAAATTAACAGGATTTACGAAGCTTTTGACACTTCTTTTGACACCACAAAGCTACTCGCCCGAAATCCGATTGCTGGCGACGCCAAGAATTATAATATTGGTTTTCATGACGATAATTATCTTCACAACACCGTTTCCCTCGAGCCGGTAGACCCTGAAAATCTCGGGCATCTGCCGCAGTTTCAATATTTTATGGAAGTCACAAAAACATACGATAAATGGAAGACGGAAGCCTACGGCGGGGAGCTTTCCGGCGCGACAAAGCATCAGTTTTATAAGGAGCTCGGCAACGATTATTTCAAAAAGAGCATTGAGGTTTTTCATTTCTCCTTTTTGTCTTTACCGCTTCCGGACATAAACAGCGGCGACTATCAGGTTGCTCTTGAGGAAACAAGAAAAATCGGGTATGAGCTTTTTATAAATAAATCACGTGTTTACAGCAGATTCTCAAAGCTGGTGATAGATTTTTCGATAAAAAACACCGGTTTCGCACCCTTTTATTACGACTGGGATTTCAAGCTCCAGCTAAAAAGCGAATCAAAAACCTACAGCTATATTCTCAGTGATTTTAAGGTTTCGGACATCTTGCCCGGCAGCGAAAAAAACTTTACATTACAGCTCGAACGAGATATTGAAAAGGGTGAATACACCGCCGCTTTAATGCTGGTTAATCCTCTGAGTGAAATATCCGATAAATATACTCCTTTCGCTTTCGCAAATGCAGATAGGTTAAACAGTGAATTTGCCCGAATTGGTAATTACATTGAAGAATAAATATAATAAAGGCTTGTGATTCTGTTAACTTTTAAATGCAGTGTACCAACATATATTCTTATTATGATATATAAAATCTCAATATTTCTATTGCATTGAAGCTTGGATAATGTTATAATGATAAAAATGTGAAAAGAATGGGAATGAATTATGTTTAATAAGGATTTTTATAGGGGAAAAAAAGTTTTTATCACCGGAAATACCGGTTTTAAGGGCGCATGGCTTTCTCAGATTCTTCTACTTCTGGGTGCGGAGATTACCGGCTATTCTCTGGAGCCGACAACCGAAGTAAATTTATATGATATTCTCGGGCTGTCCTCACAATATGAGACAATAAAAGGTGATGTCCGTGACGCGGAAAGACTTGAAAACGCGCTGAAAAAAAGCAAAGCCGACCTGATGATACATCTCGCGGCTCAGGCAATTGTTTCTGTTAGTTATACTCATCCAGCCCTGACCTTTGAAACCAATGTTATGGGTACGCTCAACGCATTCGAAGCATTGAGAAAAACCGAAACCGTACGCTCATTTATTAATGTGACGACTGATAAGGTTTATGAAAATTTAGATTGTTCAGAGGGCTACCGTGAGGATGACCGCCTTTGCGGTCAGGACCCTTATTCGAACAGCAAAAGCTGCAGTGAGCTTGTTACCTTCAGCTATAAAAAATCATTTTTTTCTTTTGACAATTCTCCGGCTATTTCTAGCGCACGCTCGGGGAACGTCATCGGCGGCGGTGATTTTAACACAGAACGGCTTGTTCCGAATGCCATTCACTCAGCTATGAACAATAAACCGATTCCTCTCAGGCTTGCCAACTCCGTCAGACCTTTTCAGCATGTGCTTGAGTGCCTGTCGGGCTACCTTATGCTCTTGGAAAAGCAATATAACAATAAAGCTCTGCAGGGCGCTTACAATTTCGCTCCGGATATTACATCAACAGTCACAATAGAAGAACTCGCGAAAATATTTTGCAAAAAATGGGGCGACGGTCTTACATACACGGTTGAAAACAAAGAAAATTTTGCCGAAACAGCTGTTCTGAGGCTTAACAACTCAAAAGCGGAGGAAATACTCGGCTGGGTACCGAACTGGAGCATCGAAAAGGCAATTGAAAAATCAATTGAATGGGCAAAAGCATATTATCAGGGAGAAGGCGTGCAAACAACAACAAAGCAGATAAACGAGTTTTTCGGATTCTAATTGAATAATAACTCAACTTTCGCACCTTCGAAAACAATAACTTTAGACATTAAATTGTAGACAGTAGACTGTGGTCGCGAATTAAATAATATGTGTGTTTTTTCTCTATGCTCGCAGTGATGTGAAATTATTAGCATTTATTATAATTGTTCGCGGACATGATTACATAATATTTTTGGAGTTTTTCATCGTGACCTCCATCTAATGTCCAATATCTAAAGTCTAATGTCCAAAAATAATAAGCAGTTATATTAGGGTGCGAAAATTGAGATAATAATTAGCACCTTAGTGGTCTGAAAGCTCAATAAAAAACATTACTTGGGTTGTGGGCTTGGCAAGCCAAGCCCACGTTAGGAGTACATATAAATGTATACACAATTTCCACGCACAACTGTAGCAGGGCTGAGTCTGCCGCGAATGCTTATCGGTACAAACTGGATTCTTGGGTATTCCCATACCTCAAAATCCGCAGACGCAGCGATACGCTCATACAATCACTCTCCCGAAGCTATATTCCCGATTATCGAAACTTTTATGAATCACGGTATTGACGCTTTAATGGCACCTATTTCAACTACTCCTCTTTGCGAGGCAGCAATCAAATACGCTGAGGATAAACTCGGAAAAAAAATTATAAAAATCGACACTCCCGCTATGGATGTCTCAGACAATGCTCAATCCCGCAGGAGTGCTGAGGCTGTTATCAGGCATTCCGCCGAAATAGGCTGTGATTTCTGCCTCATCCACCATGCCAGTGCCGAGCAGCTTGTCAATAAGAATCTTGAAGCCATGCCGCGCCTGCCTGATTATTTGTCGCTCATACGCGAGCATTCGCTGCTGCCGGGGCTTTCAGCTCATATGCCCGAGCTGATTATGTACAGCGACGCAAATAATTACGATGTCGAGACATATATTCAGCTTTTCAACTGCATGGGTTTTCTTATGCAGATTGAAATTGAGAGCGTTATAAAAATCATACATAACGCGAAAAAACCCGTTATGACTATTAAGCCTATGGCCGCGGGCAGAGTCTCACCTTATGTCGGGCTTACTTTTTCTTTTTCCGCAATCAGAGAAATCGATATGGTCACCTGCGGCTGCATGAACGCAATGGAGGCTGAGGAGGACATAGAAATCGGACTTGCGGCAATAGAGCGCCGTCTGCCGAATTTAAGCGGCAGAAGCAGCCCCGCCGCGACAAACATTATAAAATAACAGTGCGTAGCTTACGCGTGAAAGTCATTTTGTTTTGCTTTCACGCTTTTTTATTTATATTTATTAAGGGGAATAATTATGGCTGAAAAAAGAACGACCTCCGAAATGGAAAACCTTGTTGAGGAATTGATTGAGAAGCTAAGCGAGCTTATGTACACAAAGCTTTATACACTCGAGTGCACGGCTTATGTCACAAAGGAACCGCTTTCCTTTGAAAACCGCATGGAAGGCAAAAAAATCACACTAAAGCCGGGCGACAAATGGGCGAATGATATTTTTGACTGCGCATGGTTCCATATCACCGGCATTGTCAAAGAGGAATATATCGATGCTAATCTGATTTTCCTTATAGACTGCGGCGGAGAAGGTCTTGTTTACGACAAAAACGGTGAAGAAAAGCAGGCTGTTACCTGCTATGCCTCCGGTTTCAGCTCGGAGCTGGGCAAACCGCACAAACGCGTTGTTTTCACAGAGGGTCTTATCGAAAACAACAAAATAGATTTTTGGATTGACTGTGCCGCCAATGACCTCTTCGGAAACATGAAGGACGAATCACGCGTAAAGGAGCTTTCGCTGGCGGTTCTCAACGAGGAAATCCGCGGGCTTTACTACGACGCGGACACTCTGTATAAGGTTTATGATTTTGGCAGGGACGACGATTTTAATGACACAATTTTAGAGACATTCGCTGATATTGCAGAGGCTTGCAAAGATGGCCTTGACGAAGCAAAAGCCGCAAGGCTCAGGGAAAAAGCGGCTCCCCTATTCGCAACAAAAAACGACGGTGATTCCTTTAATTATACCGCGATAGGTCACGCGCACCTTGACCTTGCTTGGCTCTGGCCTTTGCGGGAAAGCTACAGAAAAGCTGCGAGAACCTTTACAACACAGTTTATGAACATCCGCCGCTATCCCGGTTATATTTT
Source organism: Oscillospiraceae bacterium (assembly GCA_031551635.1). Classification (GTDB taxonomy): domain Bacteria; phylum Bacillota; class Clostridia; order Oscillospirales; family Acutalibacteraceae; genus JAVBNH01. Next base: position 47,528 of record JAVBNH010000015.1, read on the forward strand.
CGGCGCGTCACAGGCGCAGCTTTACACATGGGTGAAGGATAAATACCCGCGTATTTATTCACAACTGAAAAAATACATCGATGAGGGCAGCTGGGAGCTGCAGGGCGCGACATGGGTCGAGATGGACAGTAATCTTATCGGCGGCGAAAGCATGCTGAGGCAGTTTTTCTACGGTAAGCAGTTTTTCCGCAAAGAATTTTCTCAGGATATGAATATTTTATGGGTACCGGACAGCTTCGGTTATTCCGCATGTATTCCTCAGGCTATGGCTCTTGCGGATGTACCTTATTTCCTGACACAAAAAATGAGCTGGAACACCGTGAATGTGTTTCCTCATCACTCCTTCTACTGGCACGGTCTCGACGGCTCGACAGTTCTGTCGCATATGCTTCCCGAGAACACCTATAACTCGCCTATGAACGCGACATATATGGTCAGCGGCGAGGATTATTATAAGGAGCGCGAAATTTCAGACAAGGCAATGCTGCTTTTCGGAATCGGAGACGGCGGCGCGGGACCAGGCTTCGAGCATATTGAGCGGCTGAACCGCCTTGGCGATATAAAAGGTTTGCCGCGGGTCAAGCCGGGTATGGCAAAGGATTTTTTCAAAAAGTTTGATGACGGAGTAACAAAATACCCCGATTATTACGGCGAGCTGTATCTTGAGCGACATCAAGGGACATATACCACTCAGACAAAAAATAAAATGTTCAACCGCAAATGTGAGTTTGCGCTGAGAAATTACGAGCTTCTCGCAGTACAGGCAAACATGCGGGGACTTGAGCTGCCGATAGCAAAAGAAACTCTTGATGAGCTGTGGAAGGAGGTTCTGCTATATCAGTTCCACGATATTCTTCCCGGCTCATCTATAAACAGGGTTTATGAGGAGAGTGTCGCACGTTATACCTGCATTTATTCATCATTGCAGAACGCTGTCCGTATACTCGCTGAGAAGCTCGCGAAGCCCCGCAGTGTTGTTAATCTGAACTCCTTCGCATATGAAAAAACTATGCTGCTAGACGGAAAGTGGAAGCATATTTCGCTTCCCGCGCTCGGCAGCCGTGAAATAGAAAAAGCGGAGGAAATAAACGTTTTCAGCGCGAAGGCTGAGGGATGTACGATAGAAAACGATATGGCGAAAATTATTTTTAATGAGGGCGTTATTATTTCGTATTTTGACAAAACTCTCAACCGTGAATTTGTTGCCGAAAACGGCGCAATGGCTCTTCTGTCGCAATACACCGATGTCGGTGACTGTTGGGATATTCGTCCGGAAGCCTATGAGGACACAAAAGCCGATGCTGTCTGCACCTTGTTTTCGTGCGGTGCATCCGGAGCAGAGGCTTGGGCATATGCCGAATATAGCCTAGGGGACTGCAAAATAAACCAGCGTTTTTCTCTGATTGACGGCTCGGCAATGCTATCTTGCAAGCTGAAAATTGACGTTAATCAGGAAAATTCGATGCTGCGAATCGCCTTCCCTACTAGCCTCAGGACTGACGAATGTAATTTCAATATTCAGTTCGGTCATATTTCAAGAAGAACTACAAATGAAAATTCCTTTGAAACCGCTCAGTTTGAGGTTTCGGGCCAGAAATTTGTCGATATGTCTGAAGGCGCTCTCGGTCTATCGCTGCTCAATGACTGTAAATACGGTTTTAAGTGCAAAAACGGTATAATAGACATGGATTTATGCAGAGCACCGAAGGGCGGACCGGGAAAGTTTGTCGACCAGGGTGAACAGAGCATAAATTATGCATTATATCCGCACAGCGGTGCATTGGGAATTGACACTTATAAGGAGGCGTACCTGCTTAATAATCCTCTGATGCTTACAACAGCAATGCCGCTCACAGATGCTGAGGATAAAGACAGAGTAATCGGCACGGGAATTGATTTCTACAGCACCGATAATGAGCAGATAGTTCTTGAAAGCATAAAAATCGCTGAGGACGAAAACGGAATTCTTTGTCGCCTCTACAATGCAGGCTCTTCCTCGGCGAAGGCAAAGGTCAGCATAAACGGTTTCAAAATGAGCGAAATCTGCAACCTCTTAGAGGAAACAAGGGAAGCGAAAACAGACAGCATAATTGAGCTGCGGGCGTTCGAGCTTGTTAATATTCGCTTCATATGTGATAAATAACAACTAAAATTATTCAATATTCTAATGACGAATCAATTATTATTTCTGATTCGTCATTATTTTTTGTGAATTTATGTCAATTCCGTGTCAATATGTAGCTTTTAAAAATAAAAAACAACAGTATTTTGTGGTTTCATGTCGAAAAAAATAAATTTTTTTAAAAAATGTGGAAAAAAATCATTGACAAATGTTGATAAAAATGTTAAAATCCTGTTGAAAAATACTGCAAGCCGCTTTGCGACTATTATGATGTTGAAAGACTATGAGGTAATGCTGACATGGAATCAATTAACTCCAATCCTTCCGGTTTCGATTTAAACTCTATTCTGAATGGCGAGCAAAATCCAAATAAAGCTGCAAATAATCCGCTTTCTGAGGGTATTACTTTTGAACAGAGCGAAACTGAGCTGCCGCCGGAGGAAGAAAACATCCGACTTCGTAAAATTATATATTTTATGAAAAAAGAGCTCTCAACAAAAACTGCTGAGCTTGACAGACTGTTATATGAATTTTCTAAAAAAGAAAAACAACTATCCGAGAGAGGCACTCTGCTTGACAGCAAGGAAGCTGAGCTGACCGATTATGCCCAGAAACTCAGAGAGCTGTCGGTTACTATCGCTAATCAGCAAAAACCTTCCCGAGTGATTAATGAGCAGGCTGTTAAGGAAGCAATTGAGGCTTATCAGCACGCTTTGCAAGAAAAAGAAGATGAAATTGCAAAGCTAATGGAATCCATTAACTCACTTGAAGAGTCAGTATTAAAAAACAAAGCTGCGCTTCAGAATCTTGAAAAGCAGAACAAGATACTTTCTGACAATCTTGAAACAGTCAATAAAAAAGCGGCTTCCCCTGACATAAAAATCGTTGAAACCGTTTATCGCCATGCCCTTGAAGGCGCTAAGGAGATTGCTTTTGAAGCAAGGGACAGCATCTATGAGCTGACTAATAATGTATATGACGAGCTCAGTAATGAGATTTCAGAAATTTCAAACCTTCACACCAGAATTTCAGACTTTAAATCAGAGGTTTCAGATTATATTTCCCGCGGAAAAACCTTGTTTGACAATCTTGAGGAAATGACACAGTCACTCACAACTGCTGAGATTGTCACAGACGAATTCGCAAACAGCGTTAAAGAATCAAAGGAAAAAATTCTCGAGGATATTGATTCAACAGTTAATTCCTTTGATGTTGAGCTAAAAAATTCGGTTTCTGACGAAATAAAAATTCTCGAAATTTTAAAATCACTGAAAATAACCGCGAAAACATTTAATGATACAGTTGTATCCCCTGCCGACCAGGCTGACAACGATGCATTTATCAGGGATTTAATTATAAAACAGTTAAAAAGCGAAACTGCAGCGCCCGAAATCGAAGTATCTCTTGAAACTGTTGCAGCTGCGCAAACAGTAGAAAACGAAGCTCAGGATGCTGAAGAAATTAAGATAAAAACAGAAGAACCGATACCTGCACAAATTCCGGCAGAACAAAATGTTAACGACACCGATTCATTCATTTCAAAGCTCGCCGAGCTCACTAATGAGGTGCCGGAGCCGGAAATCAATATTACCGAAACAGCTTCGGTTGAATTTCTCGCGCAAGCAGACACAATAATACCTTATGACATTTCAGAGGCGATTCAAAGCGAGCCGGAAACCGAAACGCCGGTATCTGAAAGTGAAACTATAGAAGACTTGCCTGCTGAAGAGACCTCGCCAATAATCGAGGATATAATTTCCGAGGACTCAGCAGTGCAGATTGCTCAGACCGATTCACAAATAATTGACGAGAACCAAAAAGAGCTTGATTCCGACTTTTCGGATGTTTCAAATCTGCTCAGCTTTAATTTCGGCACAGCAAACGCGGTAGCGGCGGCAAATACTGAGACCGCTGAGGAAACTATTACCGCAGTAACCGAGCCAACCCCTGCTGTGGTTGACTTTGAGAGTATAGAAAAAGCGCTGGGTGAAGCCCCTACTTTTGATATTAAAACTAAGCTGATTGAGGATGATGACGCGTCAGCTGAGGATAATTATTTCATCGACGGTCTTGAGAATGTCATTTCCTCGACATTTTCCTCCGCTGATAATTTCAACACAGACGATGACCCGCGTGACGAAGTGAAGAATGAAGAAAATTCTGATGCACCCAGAAAAGGCATCACACTCATAAATTCACTTGCCGACGATGAGGACGATGAACAGACTCAGATTAAATCCGCAATCAAGCATAATATCGAGAGTATTCTCCAGTCCGAAGGCGTTATGAACAATCCAGAGGAAGAAAAAGCTAAACCTGAGATCGTGGAGAGACCTGCAGGTGAAAAGAGACCCCGCCTTAACATCAGCGATGTTCTTAAGAAATACGGCGCACAATAAGGAGTTAGGAATTAGGTCAGTTTTTTCATTTTCGCTCTTCATTTTTGAAGCAATAATAAATGCATCCGGTCGACTGCTGTCCGGATGCATTTTACAAATCTAGTAAACCAATAATAATGCACTAAGCGAAAGGACAAATTTAATGCTCCATCCCTTTTTTAAAATCAATGTAGTCTTACAAAAACTCGGTGACGAGGCTCTCGATTCATGCAATGATACTTTTAAAAAAATCGACGAAATAGCAGCATACAATCAACAAAAGGTGCTCAGCGCCTTTATTAAAAATAATATCTGTGAGTCCCATTTCAACACCTCCACCGGTTACGGCTATGCTGACAGGGGGCGCGAAGCCCTTGACCGCGTTGTTGCCGACACCTTCGGCGCTCAGGACGCGTTGATTCGCCACAGCTTTGCCAGCGGAACACACACGTTGTGTGTTTCTCTCTTCGGGCTATTGCGCCCCGGTGATAAAATGCTCTGCGTGACCGGCACCCCTTACGACACGATATGCCCTGTCATCGGCATTCGCGGCGGCGGCTCACAAGGCTCGCTCAGAGATTTCGGTGTCGAATACCTGCAGTGCGAGCTTAATAATGAGGGCAGACTTGATTATAAAGAGATTGAAAGCGCAATAATAAAGCATAAGCCGCGTATGGTATATATTCAGCGTTCTCGCGGCTATACCCTGAGGAAAAGCCTGAGCGTAGAGGAAATTGCTGAAGTTTCCCGAATTGCAAAAAAGAACTCCGACGCAATTGTTATGGTTGATAACTGCTACGGTGAATTCGCGGAAAAAAAAGAACCTGTCGAAGCAGGTGCGGACATTATGGCGGGCTCTCTCATAAAAAATCCCGGCGGAGGTATTGCGAGGAGCGGCGGATATATCGCCGGTCGCGCGGATCTGGTTGAATTGTGTTCTTATCGCATGACAACCCCGGGGGTCGGCAGAGAGGTTGGCGCGACACTCGGAAACAACAGGGAAATGTTTATGGGATTTTTCAGCGCCCCTCATGTTACGGGTGAAGCTATGAAAACAGCGGTTTTCACCGCCGCCTTGTTCGAAAAAATGGGTTATGAGGTTACACCGAAGCCATTTGAGGAAAGAAATGACATCATCGAGAGTATTATCCTCAAAAACCGTGAAAAACTAATCGCGTTTTGCAAGGGTCTTCAAAAAGGATCGCCGGTTGATTCTTTTGTCAGCCCTGAGCCTTGGGCAATGCCGGGTTATGACAGCGAGGTCATAATGGCGGCGGGTGCCTTCACTCTGGGCTCTTCCATTGAGCTCTCCGCCGACGCTCCCTTGCAAGAGCCTTTTGCAGTATGGCTTCAAGGCGGCTTGAATTTTCACAGTGCTCAAATCGGAGTGTTGCTGGCGGCGGATGAGATTTTAAAAGAAGGTTAATTAGTCTTTTTCCTTTTGAAAACAGTGCAAACTGCGGAATACTGCGGTTTGCGTCTGAGAAACCTGCTTATCAACATGCATACTTCCGAAATACCATTTTTTATAAGAGCACACCTTTGTCAGCTCGTCAAAATATGTATTCAAAACCGTCAGCTGCAGATTTTCGGTTTCATTGAGCTGCAATAGTCCTTTTATCGTCGCAGGCGGTTCATGTGTTATAATTAAATCAAGCTCGTATTTTGCTTTATTAATATTATTTGCGCCCTCAAGAAGCTCCTCCTGAGTAGGAATTGCCTCTGCTGTCCATGAATCATTCTCATAAAGAATCTCAATATCCGGGCTTTCACCGCCGCCCATTGTGAAAACTCGCTGCCCCTCTATATGAAAAACCTGTCCCCGCATCAGGTGAAAAACATTTTCGCAAATTTTATGCACCTTGCCGTTTTTCCACTCAATGACAGGATAAGTTTTCAGCAGCTTAAAATTTTCATGCGCGCCATCCACGAAACAAATGGTGTATTTACGGTTCTGCAGGCTGTTCAGAAAACGCTGCTCCTTCCTGCTGTCGTCCCAGACAAAACCGAAATCCCCGCAGATAATGAGCGTGTCATTCTCATTCAACATTTTCAGAGTATTTGCTGTAAGCCGCTGAGTCTCGCCGTGCATGTCGCCGGTAATATATATCATACTTTTTTTTCAATCCCTTCAAAATGAACGCTTTAAATAAAAACATTACAAATCTGCCTTTGAGACATATTGACTTTCACATTTAAAATGTTTATTATATTATGTATCTTTTCTTTCTTTGTGTCAATAGTTTTAGTACCTTATTGGGCTGAATGCTCAATAAAAAACACGACTTGGGTTGAGGGCTAGGCAAGCCAGGCCTATGTTAGCATAATAGTTTTCGAATCAGGATGTGATGTTATGAAAAAGCTTTTGTCTTTTATAATTTTATTTTCCATAATTATATCCGTTTTAATGCCTTTGCGGGCGAACGCAGCCTTTGACACCCAGCTGGATTACCGTTCTGACACCCTGCTGCTCATGAGCGTAGACGACGGAACTGTGGTTATAGAAAAAAACTCAGGCGAAAGGCGTTACCCTGCGGCGCTTGTCGGTGTTCTCACTGCGATAACTGTCCTTGAGAACTGTCAGGACATTGAAGCACAGGTAACAGTCAAGAGCAGTGTCACAGCACAGATAAAGGGTTTTACAAGCTCCTCCATGTTCCTCAAGGACGGCGAAATAATTAAGGTTATTGACCTCCTCTACGGTCTCATGCTCCACAGTGCGACTGATGCCGCGCTTGTGCTTGCTGATTTTATCGCGGGAAATACCGGCGATTTTGTAATTAAAATGAACGAAACAGCCGCGAAAATCGGCTGTCTTGATTCCAATTTCACAAATCCGCACGGTCTAGACGACGATAATCAATATACAACCGCCTATGACCTTGCTTTAATTACCCGATATGCCTTGCAAAATCCCCAGTTCGAAAAAATAGCGAAGGTTTACAGCTACACTGTTCCGGCAACGAATCTTTCAAAGGAAAGAAAGCTATACACAACAAACCTGATGATGAATATCGGTTTTGAAAAAACCTACTATAATTCGCTCGCCAAGGGAATCCGGACAGGCACGACCTCGAAAGCGGGGCGCTGTGTTATTACGACTGCCGCGAAGGACGGCTATTCCTATATCGGGGTAGTCATGAACGCGCCTCAAAAGGAAGCTGACGGAAGCGTTATAGACTTGAATTACGCCTTTATCGATTGCAATAAAATGCTTAAATGGACTTTTGACTATATAAAGCTGCGGGTGATTTCAGACCCGAAGCAGACTGTCAGGGAGATAAAGGTTAACCTCTCCTCGAGCGCCGACCATGTCAGGCTTGTTCCGGCTAATGAAATTACCGCGCTGGTTCCGGCGGGAATTGACTCGGGTAATGTCCAGATTGTGCCTATAGCGCAAGAGACAAAAACCGAGATTGACGCGCCGGTAAAAAAAGGTGATATTCTGGGAAAAGCCAATATACTCTACGCGGGAGCGTCTATCGCTCAAGTAAATCTGGTTGCGGCTGAGGATATAAGCAAAAGCTTCGTAAAGGTTGTAGAAAAATCCCTTATCTCCTTCCTCTTATCCCCCATCTTTCTCACGCTTACAATGCTTTTCATTGCTCTTTTTCTTGCATATATTTTCAGAGCTTACCTTAAAAATAAAAAGGTGAAAAAACAGAGGATGGAGGCGAAAAAACAGAGAAATTATTCTGATGACGTTCAACAAAATACAAAAAAGTTTTCCTCACAATCTTCAAAAAAACAAAGAAGCTCAGACAACGGAGATGACGGTAACAATAATTCCATATTAAGATAAAGCGCCAAAGGAGAAAATGATGCCTAAGAAAATAATGAGCCCTTCATTAAGTGAAAATAAAAAGTTTATTTTATCAAAGAGGATTTTCTATCATTCTATCGCATTTTTTATCCCGGTTCTCGTTATGCTGTTTTTATATAAATCGAAAAATGTGATGCCTTTCGGGGACAGCTCTATACTCGCGATGGATTTGCACGGGCAATATTTTCCGATGCTGGCAAACTATATCGAGACCTTTTTTAAAGGCGGGCTGCTCTATTCTTGGAACGGCTCACTTGGCTTCAACGCATTGGCACAAAACGCCTATTATGCAACCAGCCCGCTGAATCTCTTGATGTTGTTTTTTTCGCGGACAGATTGGGTTACTGTTATAGATTTGCTCCCTGTTTTGAGAATGGGGCTTGCCTCCCTCGCTTTTTCATTTTTACTGCGCTACAAATTTAAGGATTGCAATGCCGTATCCGCTTTGTTTTCCGCGGTTTACGGTCTTTCGATTTATTTTATTGCTTATAACTCCCAGCTTATGTGGCAGGACGCGATTGCTCTCACACCGATTCTTATAATCGGACTGGACAGGCTTATTTTTGAGAAAAAGATTCTTTTATATTGTGCAACTCTTTTCCTTATAATGTTTTCAAATTTTTATATCGGTTACGCGGTCTGTTTGTTCACCGGTATTTTCTTCGTTTTTGAGATTCTGGTGGTTATTCACAGGGGCAATATCAAGGACTGCTTAAAAACCACAGGAATTTTCGCCTCTGCCTCAGCCGCCTCCGCCGCGCTCGCGGGATTCGTCCTCATACCTGTTTACAAGGCGATTTCCCTTGCTATTTCCTCCTCAATGAGCTTCGGAAACCAGCTAAAGACTTATCACAAGCTTTTTGAGATAGTCGATTCACTGACACCGGGCACAAAAATTGAAGTTGAGTACGGCGTTCCGAATATTTTCTGCGGTATTCTGGTGCTGCTTTTGCTTGTCACCTATGTTTTCAATAAGGCAATTCCTCGCGAGAAAAGAGTACTCTTTACCTCTTTTTTCTGTTTCATGCTATACTCCTTCAACTTCAATCTGCTCGACTACATCTGGCATGGCTTCCACTTCCCGAATCAACTTCCTGGAAGACAGAGCTTTTTGTTTATTTTTCTTGTTACATATATGGCGTATGAGACGCTCAGAAATATAAAGCATGTGCCCTATTACGCGCCTGTTACCGCCGGCGCAATTTTTGCCTCGCTGTTCTTATATATGAGATCCGATTCAAAAATACCGGACTTGCGTGTGTCGGCTGTCTATATCGCAGCGGCTTATGCTCTCATTCTCATGGTACTCAGCTTTAAAAAGCTGAAGCCTTATTTGCGCACGGGAATAACAATTATCATCTCCTGCGGGCTTCTTTTTGAGGTTGCCTTCACTGATTACGGTAATTTTACAAAATATGTCAGAACCACAGACGCAAAAGCTTATTTTAACAATGAAGAAAAAATCATGGCGCTTTTTGAAAAATACTCGAGCGGCGCGGAAGATTTTTCACGCACTGAGCTCTCTTATCATATTACCTTTGACCCCGGTCAGCGTTTCAGTTTTAAGGGAATTTCGCATTATTCTTCCACAATGCCCGCAAATACTTATAATGTACTGGGGAATCTAGGGCTAGAACGATACGCAAAAAATGTCAGCCGCCTTTATGAAGGTATGTCGCCGTTTTTGAACAATATGCTTTCGGTGAAATATGTCTTTGACAACACAAATAATTTTACAATGCCGAATTATGAGCTGCTTGAGAAGGGTGTTCTCGGGAATGTGTATGAAAATAAAGATTGGCTCCCGCTGGCATTTATGGCTGATGACAGACTGAACGAATGGAAAACTAATGATGAGCTCGGAAGCTTTATAGAAACGCAGAACGACTTTTTTGTGCTTGCGGCAAATTCCGCGAATGATATAATGACTCCCCTGTCATGGTCACATGTGAAGTCCGAAAACTCAACCTTTAAGAAGCAGTCGGACGGAACAAACACTATGAGCGCAAATGACACCTCGTCACCATCAAGCCAGTTTTTTACCGCAAAAGCCGATAAAACCGGTATACTTTATATTTCGATTTTTCAGTCGACGGGCTCTATCAGCGTCACCGTTGATGGTCAACAACCAAAAACTGCGAGTATCAACGGTTATGGCGGCTATATCTGTGTGCCTGTCAATGAAAACTCTGAAATAGAATTTACCACAAAAATAAACAAGCCTTCGAAAAGTAATTATCAAAAGCTTTTTATGGGTATTATCGATGAAGCGGAATACAGTAAAGCCATTGAAACCCTGAAGCCCGGCGGTATTGATATAACCAGCTTTAAAAACACAAAAATCAAAGGGACAATAACCGCGAAGGAAAATCAAATAATGTTCACCTCGATTCCCGATGACGGTGGCTGGAGTATTTACTGCGACGGTGAGAAGCTGACTTGCGAAAATATCGGTGAGCTTTTCTTGAGCGCCAAGCTGCCTGCGGGTACACACGAAATCGAATTCAGATATTCGGTTCCGGGGCTGAATATTGGAATTTTGTTATCCCTGAGCGGGCTCATTGTGCTTGTTCTGCTTTATTTATACACAAAAAAACGTTCATTCGCACCGCTTGAGTATGATTTAAAGCTTGCTAGCGATGATAACAGTGACCCATCATCGCAAGAAAAAACATGATACAGCGGAAACAATAAGTATAAATAAAAAATAAGAATCGGCGGAAAATAAGCTTTACAGTTATTTTCCGCCGATTATTTTTAAAAGTTTTTATATAATTTATAACTATTCCTCTGTTTGCTTACCTAAAAACGAAGCTGCAACCTGCGCGAGCTTAATATCAGTCTGGGAGGCTGAGGAGCCGCCTTCATTGAACAGAAGAACTACTGAGCCGGTAATGTCGCCTGAACCGATTATCGGATAAGCAACCGCCGCCATTCTGTCAAGCCCTTCGATAGGCATTAGCGGCTGCGCGTCACTTTCGGCAACAAAGCTTGAGCGGTTTTCCATAATACTCTCAAGTGCGCTTGTTATACGGCGGTCAATGGTATCTTTTTTCGGCAGACCGACACAGGAAATAACATGGTCTCTGTCAGTGATGATTACAGGCATATTTGTCGCCCTGTAAAGCACATCGGCATATTGCGCGGTAAACTCGGACAGCTCGCCCATGGGCGAATACTTCTTAAATATGACCTCGCCGTCCGCATCGGTATAAATCTCAAGCGGGTCGCCCTCGCGGATTCTCATAGTTCTGCGGATTTCCTTAGGTATAACTACACGACCCAAGTCGTCTATTCTTCTCACAATTCCTGTGGCTTTCATTATATACATTCCTTTCATTTTCTGCCATGATTAACATTTATATTTATCTCTGATTAGTATTAACTCAGGCAGTCGACAATAATCTTCATGAAATTCTTTATTGAATTCCTGATTATTATCTGTCACTCTTTGGAATATATTCATGTATTTATAACTGTTCTTCAAGAAATAATTTACAAATCTCTTGTTAAAAAGACACCTTCAAGAAGGTGTCTTTTTAAAATATTAATTGAACACAATGATTTTCATTATTGTTTTTCGCTTTCTTCCAAAGCATCAATCATAGCCTTTACTTCGCTTGAAAGCTCGTTTTCTTTTTCTTTTGCTATGAGTGCGCGGCGTTCATTCAGCTCAATATACATCTTCTCGCGTTTTTCACCAACCAAATCATAGAAAAACAGCGGAATCATTCTTATGCTTGCGCCGAATACGCTGAAAGCTGTATATAAAAAGTAAACGCGACGGTAAATGTCCCAGCTTCCCTGCTGGAAGGGCAGCATAGGCTGTGTTGCATCATAATTGGTCCATTTAAACATTTTTATTGTCATCAACGCATTAAGCGGAGTAGTCAATTTACCAATTAAACCTGTCAGAAGCCCAATAGTGCCGTCAGGGCGTTCACCGGTCTTATATTCAGTATAATCTGAAATTTCTCTGCCTATTTCATTTTCCATTACCTGCGAGGGAGCGTTATCCATCGCATTAAAACCCAAAAATCCCGCTAGAGACAAATTAAACCATAGCTTGTTTTTCATCAGTTTGACACCTGTGAAATACTGCGCAATCGCCCGAAGCATATCAAGTGTCCTAAAAAATATTACTCCTGTTCTGAACCTGCCTTTAAAAAGTTTTGTAAAAAATGGGACAAAGCTGAGGCTCAAATAATTCATTATTGTCCAAGGCAGATAGACAAGAGAAGTCAGAAGTGCTCCACCTGTAATCTCAAGCTGGGTAACTAACGCCCAGTTATAGCCGCCGTCAGATATCCAACTTGTGAAGAAGGATGCGATAAAATTACGGAGCATATACTTATTCTTCAAAATATAAAACAAGGACTTTGAAATCGGAGCAGGTTGCGGTTGAAGAATAATCCTTTCCTTGACTCCTATTGCCATTGCAACACTGGAAGCACTACCAAGTATAAAGACAAGAATTCCGAAAAATGAAAATAATGAGGACATCGGAACATTTGTTATTCCCCAACGGTTTAAATCCTGAAGCGGCATAAATATAGTATAAACCAGCTGTCCGCTGATATAACCGCCGTAATTTGTTAAAATACCCATGCTTATTCTGTCATGAGGATTAGGCGACATTAGCGTGGTTATATTTCCCGTTGGAATATTATAAATAGTTGAAAAAGTCTCCTGAACAAATAAAATAAGAAAGACAAAAATTATTTTTTTTGGGTCTCGCGTATTATTGTTATTAATCAGCAGCGCTCCTGAATAAAGCAGCGCAGTTGTTATATAAAAAGGAATCGGCGTGAAAAGTGCATAGGGGCGAGCCTTGCCCCAACGTGTCCTCGTTTTATCATATGCTATGCCCATCAATGGATTATTAAGAACATCATAAATGCTGATGAGTGCCATTATTGAGGCGACATAAGTCATGTCAAGCTTTAAGACATTGACAAAAAACAGGGTTCTGTAGCCGTCTATTCCGCCCAGAAGAGAGGATGAGACTGATTGCAAGACAGGAAAAGCCATTTCACGCGGACGCAAAACAGGAGTGCGAAACATTCTCACTGCTACTTTTTGAAATTTTGCCAGATGCTCTTTGTCAATGCTTGCAGCGGAATTTTTTTCCGCGCCAAATATTCGCTCGGTTATTTTATTTTCAGCCATTCATTTCACTCCTTCTATATTAGCCGGTAACGCTCAAGGTACAAGTCGATTTATATCTGCCATCGTCAGTGAGGGCGTAAATTTTCACTGTACCTTGACTTTTTGCTTCAATTAAGCCACTAAGCATATCTACTGAGGCAATGCTTTCGTTTTCACTGTACCATTTTACGGTGGTAATGGTCGCTTTCTTTGGGCTGACTTCAGCTTGCAGTGTTTCCTGTTCGCCGACCTTCAGCTCCAGTTTTCGCCGCGAAGCCCTGACACCGTTAACAGATATTTTCACGTTGACCTTGCACTGAGCGACATATGATACTCCTTGAAACTCAGCCGCCGCACTGATAATCGCTTCTCCGTTTTTATGGCTCTTAATATAGCCGCTTTCGTCAACTGTGGCAATACTTTCGTCGGAGCTCGACCAGCTTACCTTTGAACCGTCATTCCAGCTCATATACGCAAGAAGATTCATTGTATCATTTTTTTCCATGCTTAATTCGCTTTTTGACATTTTAATATGCGGCCAGACAAATGAAAATGATGTATTTTCTTGTAAAATAAAACTGCATTGCAAATTTCCAACCTCTTTGAGGTCGCCAATAAGGGTAATGTCTGCGGTAATTTGCATGCGTTTTATAAGATTCAATGAATCGATTTTATTGTTTAATCGATTTACGCTTCCGTTTATTAAACAATTTTTGTAAGCAATCTCCATCTTATCAATTTGGCAAAATTCATCAAAGGCATTTCCTATAAGTTGGTTTATTTCGTTATTGTCTCGAGGACTAAAATTACGAGAGATAGGTGAAGAAGCGGACAATGGCGCGGTTTCATCGGAAAACTTTAACTCAAAGCTGTATGTATCAACCTTTTTTTCAATACCGTCATCACCTTTTTTCATATCTGAAATCGATGAGCTTTTTATATCGATGGCAAATAAATCCGGAATATATAGAGTGCTGCCGTAATCCTCGCCGAAATCCAGTGTAAGTCCCTTTACCCTTGAGTTAAGCTCCGGCAGGATTTTATCCTTAGCATATAATGCGAGCGCAGATGCGATTTCTCCGCTCTTAGAAAAGCTGATGCTATCCTCAGGAATAGAAAAAGAAGTGCTCCTTGTCATTTTTGGTTTATCATTTTCTGCTTTTTGCAATACCGAATTTAGGTAATCAATAATTTCTTGAGCAGAAGCATCCGAGGATAGCGGTGTGAGACTCGGCTGCTCAAGCGTATCCTCGGGCATAACGCCTTCATGTAGCAAAATATCATAACCGCCGTAAGCAACACCGGCAATAAAAAAGATAAACAAAACCACGAAAATACCGCGATAAAACAACATTCTTTTTTTATCCTGAGTGTTTTTCTTCTTATTCTCCGCCATTCTTATCGGACTCCCTTCCCTTTTCGTTTCTCGCTTGAAATTTTTTATTGTCTTCGTCTTCAAGCCTTAGTCGCACAATTTTTTCCTCCTCGGATTCCCAAATCGGCAATGGAAGCTCGTCGAGTGTTACTTCTTTCAATTTTAGCTTTTTCGCTATTTCAACACGGTATAAATCACCAGGCTTATATTCAATTTTTATACCATTTTTATATAAAATATAATTCGCTACAATAACAATTACGAATGCCGCAGCGGTGATATATGCACCGAACGAAGCAGACACATCAATAAGTGTAGGCATTTGATGAGCGGCTATAGAGCCGAAGCGATGAATAAAAAAAATGTCAGCAGATGCGCATACTATTGCGCAAAATGAAATAAAACAAACAGCAGCGGACATTTTTTTTATGCTAATAAAGCTGCAAATTGTAAAAAGAACCGCTAAAACAGCAAAAAACGCTGTAATAATAAAGAAAAGCATACACAAAAAGTATGCTGAAAATACCTCGCCGAAAATATCTGAATATCTCAGCTTTAATAATGGATTTAGTGCTCCGTCGCGCAGCAAGTCAATTATACCTATAATGCTTAGCGAATATGAGCGAGTGAAAAATGGAAACTTAACTACGAGCGAGGAGTACGGAATCATGAACGAGACCAGAGGAAGAATGCATACAACAAGCCTGAATACAGCTAGCTTGCTGCCGATAAACGCGGCTTTCAGCCGTGCTATTTTTACTCTGATTTTCGCAAAACCCAGCTCGGTATATTTTGCATCATTCATGAAACGCTCTTCAAAATCATAAAAGGTCAAGTTAACACCGCAATGTGGACAATTCGGTCGCCAGTCAGTAAGACGCAGATGTTTATCGCATGCGGGACAGTTACTCAAAAAAACCACCCTCTCTTTTATTTGAACAATACCATTGTAATAAATTTTTGTATCTGTTGTCAATAATTTTAGTAATAAATATATCGACCTTCATTTTATAATAATTTTTTCGGATAAACTGAAAGAGCCTGACTACCTGCGGTAATCAGCCCCTTTCAGTTAAACACATAGGTGTGGAAGAATTACTTTTTGTCCATCATACCCGTAAAAAGGGCAATGATGCTGTCTATAATCATTTTGAGCCATTGCCAGAAGGTGCGTCTGCCGGGTGTCGGCTCAGGATTCGTCCCGTCGGATGACCAAAGATTTATGTTAGCCTTCGGGAAGTTTTTCTCAATTGTTCGCAGTACCGGATAGCTGTTGTTTCCGATGCTCCAGATGCTGCCGAAATCAAAACCGATAAAGTTAAAGTCATTAACAAAATTGTTTGAGTCGAACGAATTAACCGATGTGATATTTGCGCTGCCGGAATTCACCGCACTCGCCGCGGAGGTTTCAAGGAAATAGACAAAACGAACTGTCGACGCGTCTGAAATTCCGATAACACCGCCTGCATTCGCCGAGTCAATCGGCGCGAAAACATGGCATTTGCTGATTGTTGTGTTTTTCGTGCGAGCTGCAATTCCTCCGGCTGTCGGCGCTGTTATTGCACCGATATTATAAGAGTTGCTTATGTTAGCGTTAATTACGGTTCCGGTGAGTCCTCCGGCAAAAGCTTCCGATTTGACAGCCGCGGCATTATATGAGGTGCCGACTGAGCCGCCCTCGAGCTTTCCTACAAGCCCCCCTGAATAACTGTAAGCGCCGAAGGATTCAACCGTACCCGCTGAAACAACGCAGTTTTTAAAAGTTGTATTTTTCGCCTCGCCGACAATAGCGCCCGCGCAGCTGTTTGAGAATACCGTAACACGGCAAAGATTTAAGTCACGGATAGTAGCTCCGTCAGTACAAGCGAAAAGTCCTGCTGCACCTGCCGCACTTGCTGACATACCGTTAATTGTATGCCCGTTGCCCAGAAGAACACCACTGAAAGGATTAGATTCACTGCCTATCGGAGTCCACGGTGTATCACTCAGGTCAATGTCAGCCATCAGAATATACGCACCGCTGAGGTTCGCGTTAATAATTGCCTTAAGCCCTTCCTTGTTATGAATCGCACTATATCCGTCGGGAGCCTCGGTATAGTTTTTGAAATCCTCGGTCATGGCATCCCACTGAGCGTAAAGAGTCACTGTCGCGCCGTCAACATCGGTAATATTTTCAACGAGCTGTTTCTCATAATAGGTGTCACCGCTTCCGTCCGCCGCAGTATTCCATGCTGCGAAATCAAAATGATTTTTTGTGAAAGCGTTTTGGTAGAGCGTGACCGCCTCACCGTAAACAAAAGCCTGCTCGCTCATTGAACCGATACCGCCATTTGCCTTATAAACAATTTTATAACTGTTAGCTGAGAAGGAACCGTTTACGCTCAAGTCGTAAGCCGGCATTCTGGTGTGATTTTCACTCCAGGTCCAGCCGCTGAAGGTAAAGCCTGTCTTTGCAGGATTATCACGCTTAACTATAACCGCGTCATAATCAAAATCATCACTTGCGAAAAGTACGCCGTCAACAAAATAATTGACCTGATATTTTGTAACTGTGAAAGATCCGTCAACGCGTACATCATGGGAGGGCATATCTGCCGGCAGAGCCGACCAGCCGCTGAAGGCGTAACCTAGCTTTGTCGGAGCGTCAATGATTGTCAGAGCTGTGCCGTAAACAACAGCCGGGAAATCTTGATACAGTACACCGTCAACATAATATGACAAACGGTAGCTGTTTACAGAGAATGATGCGGTTACGACAACATCATTGTCGGGCATAGTGGCGGGAATTGCCGACCAGCCGCTAAAAGTATGACCGTCATTGACGGCATCGTCAATCGGCGTTAGTGTGTCTGAGAATCTCGCGGGGACAGTTCTGTAAAGAAAATTATCGATATAATAGTATATATAATGTTGATTAGCGGTAAAAAATCCTGTTACTACAATACCCTGCGAACCCATAAATTCGACTTCCCCGCTCCAGCCGCTGAAGGTATAACCATATTTTACAGGTTCGGGCATGGGCAAAATACTGTCGCCCTCGCGAAGGATTTTGCGCGAGTATTCAACACCGTCCACATAATAAACAAGCTCATTATAATCCGGGTCAAGCTGCCACTGAGCGTAAAGTGTTAGCGAGGAGCCGTTTTCGCTGAGAAGATTTGAGAATTCCTGACCTTCGCCGTAGGCTGTTCCGCTGCCGTCCGGCGCGGTGTTCCAGCCTGTAAACACATAATACTCGAGATAGTAGTCATTTGCTTTTACAGTATAATTCTGGTCGTATATACATTCCTGGGGACGTACCTCGCCAATTACCTCGAGTGAACCGGCGTTCGCGTTATAATTCACTGTATAGGTATTCGGCATCAAGGTGGCGCTAATGTCTGTATCCTCAGCCGGCATTGCGCTGATTACCGTGTCCCAGCCGCTGAAGGAATAGCCTGTTCTGGTGATGCCGGGTCTCATTATGACAGGAGCGTTATACTTATAAAATTCCGTCAAGCCGAACTGCTCGCCGTTAACAAAATATTTTAGAGCGTAATCAAGCTCGGCGAAGGAGCCTATCGCCGTAACCGGTGAAGCGGGCATATAGGCAGGCGCCGCTCCGGTGCTCCAGGTCCAGCCGCTGAAGGCTGAGCCTGTTTTAACAGGTGTCGGGATACTTATTGCCTGATTATAAAGATAGCTGTCCTTCCTGTACTGAGTTCCGTCAACGATATAGGTCAGTTCATAAGAATTAATTTTATAATAGAAGGTATAGTTAAGAGCGCCTGAGGCATTACCTACTGAAACGCTTGAGACACCTGTGCTGATGCCTGTAAAGCTGCTGTCGTACTGTGTCGTCCCGACTGTATCGCTCTGATTTGCCTTGTAGCCGTAGAAGGTGTAGCCCTCAAAGCTGTTCGCGCTCATTGTAACAGTGTTTGACTGAGTGTATGCAAGTATCTCATTCTTCGAAACCGCCGCGTTGTTTTCGATAGCCTTTACCGTATATGAAAGACCGGAGGGAACGAGGGCGACATGACGCACATTAGCTGTGGCTGTGTTCGCGACAAGAGCATTTTTTGCCGTAGAGAGTGCTGAAATCTGAGCAGCCAGCGAAGCATATGTATATGTCGGGTCGCCGAGGGCAATAGCAGCATTTTTTAATGCGGTTTGATAATTATTCCATGTCGCAGCTGTGTATTTCGCGCTTTGCATATTGTAGCTTTCCTTGAGAGCCGCGATATATGCTGAGCGAACAGATGATTTGTTATTATTTATTACACTGAAATTGATATAGCCTGTACCTTTGGAATCCCCGTAAAGCGAACTCTTACCTGAAGCTTCGGCTCTAGTATAGATTCTGTAAGCACCCGACGTGCCGGCGGCTATTGAGTTAATCGCTCCCTGAGCTTTCATATTTGTCGCGTAGCTTGCCAGAACAGTATGATTAGAATAGGAGGAGTTTATCTGTGTGCTTAAGGTGGTGCCTGCCGAATTCTGGGTTGAGATGTTATACTTAACTGATTTTGAGTTTTCGAGGTCGCAGGTCGCGAAGCCGATATTGAAACCGGGCAGCTGATTCAAATCACTGAAACGGGAAATATCGGCGTTAATGGCTGCGCCCGAAAAATGAGTTGTCGGATTATCCTTGTTTTCACCAGAATACTGAAATGTACCTGAACCGCTGTTATTAATATGACTGGATGTAGGCTGACTGGAGCCGTTTGAGGTCAGTGTGTTATAGCTCATCAGCAAATCCTTCGCGCTTGCGTTACCTGCGCCGTTTGAGTGAAATCCCCACAGCATAGCAACATAGCTGTTATAGGCATAGTTTGTATTCCTTTTTCTCGTGCTCAGGGCGACACCGGAGGGCATTGTGTTCGGTTTATAAATATAGGTGTATGCAGTGACAGTCCTTGTTGAGCCGGAAGCATCGACATATGTATAAACCCAGGTGATGACCGCGCCGTTTACATTTGCCGCCGAACCAGTGAAGGAGCCGCTGAAGGTGTTTGAGGAGGAGCTAAGTCCTATTCCGGATATGGTTAAGGCTGCTGTTGAAGACCAAGTGAGGGTACCGCTTTTCGCGTTTGCGCAGTAGAAATACACCTTACCTGCTGTTTCCGCTCCCGATAAAACCGTTGAAGATGCATTCGGATAGCTGTTGAGATAGAACTGGAAATTCGCTGTTCCCGCTGTGCTCGGATACAGATACAAGCATTCCGGCACATAAAAATGGACATCAGCGGAAGCCGGTGTTGACTGTGAAATGACCGCGCCCGCAAGCATTGGCATAGCTGCGGCAAAAACCGATAGTATCATTAAAAACGAGAGGAAAACGCTCAATACGCGTTTTATATGCCTGTTTGACATTAAAAAGACCTCTTTTCTTTATTATTTTACTTTTTTAAGTTTTATCAAAAAGGTTCTTGAAGAAATCAATTATCTTCTGGAAAAACTCCATTATCCGCTCTATAAACGAGATGAAACCGCCTGACATTACTCCCGCACTGTCAAAAATGTCCTTTAGATCCCTGTCGATAAACTCCATGAATACCTTTCCAAAGGCGCTGATTTCGGGTATTTTTGAGTTGACAAGCATGTAGTAGAGGAAGGCGAAATTATTGTTGAGCTCTGTGTACTTATCCGAAACATCGGTTGTAGCGACAACCGCCGCTTTGAAAACATCAAAAATTATCGACATGATGTCCTCGGTACCCATCGGTGAATGGGAGTAGACAAGCAATGTTTCCAAAAACGCGTAAATAAGTATAAATTCGTCTTTTTTAAGTCCTGTGCTTTCCTCCAGCATAGTCTGCAGGGTATAAATATTTTCGTCGTAGGTGATGAATTTTATCAGCAAACGCAGCAGCACGGTAATCATATCCGCTTTGTTGTCGACCTCAGTGTATTCCATGCGGTAGGCTGTTAAACCGTTGAGCGACTGATAAGAAACTATGCGTCCGACTGACAAATCATTGATAGCGTTACCCAGTATCGGCATAAAGGAGAAACCTGTTGATTCCTCAACATCGGCTATCAAATCAAGATAGAGACTTTCGACGGTTATCTCGTTAAGGTCAAAGCTGTCTGAAATTTTGAAGCCGGTCAGGGGGTAAATAGCCTCGGTAATTGAATACGCCGCACCGAGTAAATTCTGAAGGCTCGAGTTCAGACCGTCGCTGTTTATAAAATAGATTATACCTGTGAGTATATTAAGAACTTCATCAGCGGGATTGACAAGCAGACTGTCTATTACATCGAAAATCGGGAAGAGTATATCGTAAATAATTGCACGCCTGTCCTCCTCGACATCATTTTTAAATTGCTCGGCGGTTTTTATTCCCTTGCACCCCAGTGCTTCCATCAGAGGAATAACGCCGTACTTATATCCGCTGGCACCGCCGAGTTTAATCAGACTTTCACCCTCATGAGAGTTGAGGTATTCAATGTCAACGCCCAGCAGCAAAGCCTCAAGCAGTGGCGCCGCGGGAAGGAGCAGTTCACTGATTGCCTGAGCAAACCCCGGCCTGCTGCCGTCCTTAAATCCCCAGTCATGGTAGGGAGAAAATTGATTCCAATAAGCCAAATCAATATCAAAAAACTCATTTACGATATCGATTATTTCACTGTCAAGTGAGGCAACAAGCTCTTGAATCATTAAGAGCAGCTTCGTAACATTTTCCTGAGTGTAAATGTTTAGATAATTCGCGACAATTGCATCTAGACTGCTTAGTTTTTTGCCGTCTATTTTAACTCCGAGCAGGTTGATCATATTATCAGCGAGCAAATCGAGATTGTTCACGGTGTACTCCGCTTTTTCTCGCGTCCATTTATTTCCGTAGGTGACATGGGTAATTGAATTATAAACATTCTCAATTCTGGTTTTACCTGTGATTTCATCATAAAATTCAACCCGCTCAACAGATGGCTTATCCGCATAATCGGTTCCAATCCAGTTTATTTTTTTAATCTCCGAAAGCGCGGGATTATTAAGAGCGCGAAGGGTATCAATTACATCCTTGCCGACAAGATCACAGGCAACAAGGTAGTTATCATCATCTGTCAGCAGCAGGATGGCTGTGGAGAGTATAAGTGTCAGGACATCCTCCGTGGCTATATCAATATCATATTTTGTCGTCAGCTTGTTTGCGCTCATCGATGAAACAAGCCTGCCCTTCGGGAGCTCCCTTATAAGAGTACCTAGATATTTGTCTGCGTGAAGACCGGTATAGTCCTCGATGAGCTTAATTATTATTGCTTCATCTAGCGCGAAGATTGAAAAATTATCGCCGAGTATGTCACCGGCAGCATCCATAATCAGAGCGTCAATGTCAACATTATAAATCGGACGGGCGGTGTCAAGCAAAACAAACAGCGGGTGAATAAGATTGCGGACGCTGACGCTTATTCCGCCGCTGCTGATAAAGTAAAGGAGGTTCGGTAAAATATCAAGCAGCTTGCCCAGAGGGTCATTCACCAGATCATCTTCAATGAACTTCGCTATCGGATTCAAAATGTTTTTTATCAGGTTCGCGCCGTTTTCCATGGCTGATGTCTTATACTGAGTATCTGAAAGAATATACGCGCTATCACAGCCCAAAGCTTCAAGCAGCGGAACAACGGCATAGGAATAGCCGTCGCCTCCGAAAATGGTGAGAATTTTTTCATTGTCCTTGTCAGACAATAGCTTCAAGTCGCTGCCTGTAAGCAAAAAGCTTAAAACCGGAGCCAGAGGAGCAAGAATATTGCTTACCGCGTCAATAAACGCCGTGCTGTCACCGTCCGCGAAGACCGGAACGCTCATTGGCTGCCATACACTTAAATCTACGTCAAGAAGCCGCTTCACCAGAGGAATCACATCAGTTTCTTTTTCCGCCTCACCCTCTGCGGTAAGAAGCTTCTCAGTCAAGCCCTGCAAAGCTTCGAGAATTTTTACTGCGTTTTCATGCGTGAAGATATAGCTCGCGCACGCGCCGCGCAGCATCTCATTCACATCGTAATAAGTGCTGCCCTTCAGCTCGAAGCCGTCCTTAAACAGGAAGCTGTTAACAAAGCTCAGAGCGTCATTAACAAAATACCCCGCAAGCGATTGTGTCCAGTTATTGTCATACTGCAGCATATTTTCTATAACAGTGGATTTGACTGTTGTGCCGACCTGCTTCCACTGAATATTAGCCATAGTATATTCAACAGGGTTGAAAAGCTCGCATAGGGATGCAATTACATTGTCAACATTATTTTCTGCAGTGACATTATTGATAATGTCGATAATTTCCTGCTTATCACCCAGCTTTTCAATTAAATAATTGTTAAGAGCCGTATCTGTTCTTAATGTGTTAAGCAAAAAGCGCAAAATATAAAGAAGCAGCTGTGGTCTGTTTACGGTGTTCGCTGCCGGATTATAGTAGGAGCCCAGAGCCGCGCCGTCTAGAACCGGCATCGGGAAATCCGGAGAATCACCTAAAAACTGAGCGACAAAGGTGTTGATATTCTGCAATGAAGTCATGGGAAGCCTTTTTCTCAGCATTTTTGCCACATCAAGCGCGAAATCCTTATTATACACCGATTTATTGACAATTTCCCAAATGACCTTGATATATACGAAAAAGTCAATATTCACATCGAGTCTCAGCGATTTAATCCAATTCGTTAAATCGCCGTTCTGCAGATGATAGGCAAGCCTTGATATTATTCCTAGTGCGCTTTCGGCAGGCTTAGCGGGCAAAACATCCTCTATATACACAAGCAGAGGCGTAATGAAGTGCGCAATCAAGTCACGCTCAGACACAAATGCTTCATATTGCGCTACAGTACGCAACCCTGTAAATTCAACGCCATAAACATCCTTATACTTAACAGTTGCGGAAGCTTCGCCCAGAATGCATTTCAGTAACGGGTAAATCGAATTCATATACCCACGCTTGGCGTTTGCCCTCAGAGTCAGCTTGACACCTGCGTCACCTGCGCCGAGAACCGTCTCTGTTTCATTGAAGTTATAGTTTGTCAGCAGAGCGCGGAAAGCCGCTCCAAAACCGGAAACCGCCGCGCATAACGCCGCGACAAATTCCTCACGGTTTGTTACACCCCAGATTAGGTTTTCAAAATTAACTTTGTCCCAATCATATTTCGCGGCACGCAGCTCGTTATAGACTGCCGGATAGGCATTTGTGACCTTAATTGCGAGATCCTGAGGGTAAACATACAGGTTCAGTTGACTCATCAGTTTCTGGCACATATCCTCAAGTGTGTCGGAAATATAGCTGCCATAATCATCTTTGACCTTCTTAAGCCCTGCATCAAGCTCATCGACGACATCGGGGTAAAGTGCTTCTATGACATCGTTTATTACGTCGTCATTGTAAAGTCCGCCGCCGACAGCTTCCATGATAATGCTCTGTACCGAGCCGCCAAGCCCCGCCAAATCGGCAAAATCATTGCCGGCAATTATGCGGTCGAGTGAAGAAATAATATTTCCGAGTCCTGCGTCAGTCACATTATAAATGTCTGCGGTATTTCTCGCGATGTCACTCTCAGTCCCATGCCGAGCCGGGTTAGCCGCAAGGGCTGTAAACATCGCCGACATACAAGACAGTATCAGCAATACCGAAAGAAAAACGGAAATTGCCTTTTTTGTAAAGCATTTGGATTTTGACATTTATTAATCACATCCTTTTATTTTGGTTTCTGAGATTATAAGAAAGATTATCTTGACGCTAGAGCGTCAAAGAAGCTGCGAATTTTTTCAAACAGTCTTATAAAGAAGGTTCTGAATACCTGCCACCATTTATCGCTGTCTGGATTAATTGGATTATTATCCTCTTTTTCTGTCGGGAAGACCTTTTCAAGTGACCGAAGAAGCGGATAACCGTCCTTTGTACCCATAGACCACACTTTTTCGAAGTCGAAACCTCGGTAACAGGCTTCAGTTTTCATTTCGGGCGAGGTCTGCGTAAAGACATTGACCATGGAAGGATTTCCTGAGCCGACGGCTGCCGCGGCGCTCAAAGAGAGATAATACGCGCAGCGTATAACCGCCGCGTCTCCCGCCGTGCCGACAATGCCGCCGATACCGCTGCCGTTCATCGCTCCTACATTATAGACATTATTAATTGTTGATTTTTCCGCGTAACCGGCAATCGAGCCTGCGGAAATAAAGCCTGTTACAGCACCCTTATTGTAAACATTGTTTATGCTCGCCTGCGAGATGCTCCCGGCAATACCGCCCGCGTATTCCACTGAGAGAACCTCAGCGCTATTAAAGCTCACTGACAGTGCGCCCGCGTCAAGCTTACCTATTATACCGCCTGCGAAGGAGCCTCTGCTCTCAACCGAGCCGGACATTACAGCGCAGTTCTTAACAACAGTGTTTTTCGCGAAGCCCGCTACTGTACCTGCGGCACTGCCTCTTGCGTTCGACTTGATATTCACCCCTGTAAAGGCAATATCCTTTATCAGCGCGCCGTCAGTATAGGCGAAAAGCCCCGCCGCGTCATCGGCTGTTACTTTAAGTCCGGATATCTTGTGTCCGTTGCCGAGCAGTATGCCGGTAAAAGGTGTTGCCGCTGTACCTAAGGGCTTCCAGTTATAACCGGTGAGGTTGATGTCTGCCATTAGAATATATTTCGCACCTAAGTCAGAGGCAATGATTGCCTGCAGTCCGTCCGCGGTATGAATGCCAATATAGCCCGCAGGAACCTTTGTATATACTGCTAAATCCTCTACGCTTGCCACCCATTGAGCGTAAAGATTGAGAACCTCTCCTGCATTTTCAAGGAGGTTTTTAACCCTGTCATTCTCATAATAGCTGACACCTGTGCCGTCCGCTTTCGTATTCCACGCGAGGAAGGTATTTCCCGGATTAGAGAATTGATTTTTGCAAATGGCTATCTCCTGGTCAAAAACAAACGCCTGTTCACTCATTGTACCATCTGCGCCGTTCGCGTTATAAATAATTTTCATCGGATTCGCCGTAAGTGTTCCGTTGACTGTAATATCCCTTTCAGGCATTACACTTACCTGCTCGCTCCAAGTCCAGCCGCTGAAGGTATAGCCTGTTTTAACAACATCCGGCTGAATGCTGACAGCCGCACCCATTGGATATCTGTCAGTGTGATAAACCGCGCCGTCAAGATAATAGACAACCGCATATGTTATTTCGTCAAAAGTCGCATAAAGCTTCAGCTCATTCGCGGGCATAGTCGCCGGAGCATTCCAGCCGCTGAAAATATAACCGTCTCTTTGTGTAACTTCGGGAGGAATTAAAGCAGTATTGTACTCTACTTCTCCGCAGTCAAGATAAACAGCGCCGTCAATATAGTAAATTAGCTTGTAGCTGTTGATTGTGAAACTGCCGTCCACCCTTATGTCACCGGCAGGCATACTTGCGGGAATTGCCGACCAGCCGCCGAAGCTATAACCTTCCCTGACAGGTGCGTCAAGAACGCTGAGCGGGGCATTATATTCAAAGGGAACCGAAAGGTGGAGAGTGTTGTCAACATAATAGTTAACATAATAGGTGTTTATCGAGAAGCTGCCGTACACTTTTTTTGTGCTGCCGGGCATTACTGTCGGCTCGCTGTCCCAGCCGCTGAAGGTATATCCGGTTTTTTGAGGAGCCGTAAGCGGTGTAACCGCGGAGCCGCTTTTTACAGCTGAGCGGGCATATTCATTATTGTCAACATAATAAATAAGCTCCTGGTACCCGTCCGCCGGTTTCCACTGGGCATAGAGGATAAATTCCTTATTGTTTTCCGAAAAGAGGTTACCGACCGTTGAACCTGCATTGTAGGGAATCCCTGAACCGTCAGCCTTTGTGTTCCAGCCGGTAAAAATATAATTTTCTCTAGTGAAGCCGCATTCACTTACAGCATAAGTTTTGTCAAAAATACAGCTAACTGAATCTGTTGAACCGCTGACAATACCTGTGTTCGCGTTCGCCTCATACTTTATTGAGTAGTTAATAGGAGTGAGAGTGGCATTGACATTAACATTTTCCGCCGGCATTTTTGTCACTGTTTTGTCCCAGCCGCTGAAAACATAGCCTGTCCTGACAATATCCGGACGCATAATGACTGCAGCGTTATAATCATAAGTTTCTGTACCGTCGTATTTTTCACCGTTCACAAAATAATTCAATTCATATTGATTAATTGTAAACGAGCCGTTCACAATTATATCGCTGTTCGGCATAGTTGCGGGTTTATCCGTAAATACCCAACCGCTGAAGGTGTGCCCTGTCTTTGAAATATCAGAACGATAGTTCACGGAATCCATATAGTTGAAGCTGTCGGCAGCATAAAGAGCTCCGTCGACAAAATATTTAACCGCATGTGTATTTATTATATAATAGAAGGTGTAGCTGAGGTTTGAGGAAGCGCGGTATATGCTTGCCTTATTTCCGGCTGTTATACTTGCAAGAGTAATGACCGCGCCTAAAGCATCGTTCTGATTCGCTTTATAACCGCAGACTGTATACCCCTCGTATACGTTCGCGTCAAAGATTATATTTTGATTTGACTTGAAATCAAGGTTATTAACAGTCAGGGCTGTTGTATTTATCGCTGCTGTTGTATAAGCCGTGCCGTTCGGAATAAGCGCTATATGACGAAGAGAAGCGGAATAATCCGCAGTAACCAACGCAAGCTTTGCTGTCTCGATATTTGTCAATGCAATTGAAATATCTCCGGAGGTTGCCCGCGGATTGCCCAGAAGCACGCAGGCATTTTTGACCGCTGCGTCATAAGCAGCCCATGTCGCGGAGGTATATTTGCTTTGCTGCATGCTCAGGCTGACCTTCAGTTCATTAAGATAAGCTGTTCTAAGCGCAGACTTATTGACATTATATACACCCAGATTAACATACAGGTTCGCATGGCTGTCATCATAATTGCTCTTTGCGTGAGTTTTTATATATGAACGCAGCTGTAGTGATTTGCTGCTGCCGTTCGCGATGTTTGATAGAGCATAATTCAAGGTTTTGTTACTCGAATAATTATAAAAAATCTTATTAGAGCTTGATGATTCATTAGAAAGAGAAACACCGTCAAAGTAAATTGAAACCTCAACCCTGTCGCCATTTTTCATGTTTGTAACGGTATAACCGTATTTAAGATAAGGGATTTCATTTAAATTCGAAAAACGTGAAGAGTCGACATAAAGGGAAGGCGCGGGTGAGGTCACGCTTCTAGCGGAGCTTCCGCTGCTTGAGCTTGAGCCTTGGTCGGAATAATTATATGAACCGTTTCCGCTTGTCATTAATCCTAAATCCGAATGGTTAGCCTTGGTATTTCCAGCGGTGAGCAAAGGTCCGCCGTTTGAGATATAGGCATTGCTTAGAGCAATATAGTTCCCGCCGAGAGCCGTCTCGGCTCCCCAAAGGCAAAACAGACCTCCTGTTTCACTGTCAAGACCAAAATCGTTGTCAGCCTTGACAAATATCGCCGCGCCAGCCGGGACATTGCTCGGCTTATAAATATAAGTACCTGACGTTACTGTTCTCGAAACACCGTTCGCGTCAAGGTAAGTGTAGACCCATGTTATAAGTCCGTTTTTGTTTTGAGCGGAGCCTGAGAATGTTGCGGAAAAGGTTGAACCGGTTACTTCAGTTCTGCTCAGAGTGAGGCTTGCGCCGGTGCTGCTTGAGTAAGTGAGTTTACCGCTTACCGCGTTCGCGCAATAAAAGTAAATTGCTCCGTTTGCCGAATAAGTACCGATGCTGCTTGAAGTATGGGAGGAAAAGCTGTTCATGTAGTATTGCATTGCCGTGCTTGTCCCCTCAGCGTTGGTACTCGGTGTGAGATAAATAGTCTCCGGCACATAAAAATGCACCGCAGAATCAGCCGGATCCGATTTTGTAATTGCAGCTCCCGCCATGAACGGAAGGGCGGTGCTGAGCAACGTAACCAGCATTACCGCACACAGCAGAACGCTGATAACTTTTTTTCCGTATGTTTTTAACACTAAAACCACTCCAATTCTCATTTTTTATCACAAGCAATAAATTTAAAAAAGTTCAAAATAAAAAAAGCCGCACCAAACTTTTCGCAATTATTGCAAAACAAAGTTATAATACAGCAAATTTTATTTGATTTTTGTGGTTCATGATGTAAAAAAGCATAAAATATACAAAATGTTTGCTGTATATATATCAAATTTAGCATGTCTGAACCATTAAATAAAGGTTTTTGAAAGAACAACTAATTTTATGCAACATCAAAATAAGCTTTTGCAACCTCAAATGTAAAATTAATTTTATCATGCAAAAAAATAAGCCCATGCCCTCGGCTCATTTTTTTTCACGCATTTCAGTCGGTGTTTTATTAAAATGCGCCTTAAATGTCCTTGTAAAATTTGAATATGTGCCGTAACCGCACATCTGCGCGACATTGGTTATCGGTTCGTCGCTGTAGGTCAGGAGTTTTTGCGCGTAAAGCATTCGCAGGTTCCGCACATAATCACAGTATCTCACTCCGACACAAGAGCAAAAATGATTACTGAGGTAATCCTCATTCACATAAAACATTTCAGCCAGATCCTTAAGCTTTATGTCATACATATAGTTGGCGTTTATATAGTTCACAATTTCCTCAATTATTTCCGGATATTTAGAACGGTAGCCGTATTTCGAAAATCTCATGAAGCCATATAAAGCACTGACTATGAGGTAATTTATCAAAGATTTCATCGCAAGAGAGTAATATTTCTTTTTTTCGGATTGCAGCTCAATCTCAACGAGCTTAAAGGCGGTGTTGACAGAGGTAAAAATATCACTGACCGGAGAAATATAGACATGTCTCGGCAGAGATTTAAGGTTTACATTAAAATCAGAGCTAATATAGCGTTCATTGAAAGACAGAATATAGCATTGCAGATTATTGGTACTTATACCTTTTATTTGATAATCGTCCTCAGGGGTCATATGCGCGAGAAAGCCTTCACAGGCATGAAATTCTTCTCCGGACACGGTAATTTTCCCCTCGCCGCCACAGACAAAAAGAATTTCGAAATTACCTTTTATTAGGGGCATGGAAACATCAGCGTTTTCAAGTTTTTTAAAATTAAATTTCTTATACAAATTTTTTGCATGTGAATAAAAATTATCAGGATCCAAATTTTGCACTTAACCACATCCTGCAAATACTATTGTATTACTTTTATACCATATCGCCCCTTTTTTATCAATAGCTTATATTAATTTCAGACTCAAAAATTGATATAATTTATATTTGCAATTTAAATATTAACCCGACTTTGCCACTTAGCGCGTTAAAAAAGTAAAAAATAAATGAAAAAAAGCTAGATTTTGCAAGGAAAACCCTTGCTTTTTTTTCGCGTTTATGATATAATGTTATTGTGGGCGCAATGACACTATTTGAAGGAGTGAGTTTATGTTTATTGAGGTTAACAGGGTCAATGGAAAGCCATATTTGCGGCTGGTTAACTCCATTCGCGTAAAAAATGAGCAGGGGTATAGCGTTACGAAAAAGGAATTGATTCGCAGTATCGGATATTTAGAAAGGTTCGATGACGGCAAGCCTGACTATATTGCTCGGCTGAGAAAATCCTTCAGTGCAGGGCAGCCGCTTATCGAAGCCCTCCTGCCATATTGCACTAATCAAGCTCCGCTTGAACATTATCGCTTTGAGTTTACACAAGGCGAACCCGCATGTATCGGGTCTCCGAGGCTGTTTTCTCATGTGATTATGGAACGCATATTGGAAGAGCTTGGATTAATGGCTTTCTTTTCGTCGTATAAAAACTTTGCCAAAATTGAGTACAACGTCTACAGCTTCTTTAAACTGATGGTGTTTGGCAGATTGCTGAATCCCGCTTCAAAGCTTGCCACTCTCAAGCAGAACGATGATTACTACGAGCCTGTTCTCGATAAGGATCACAATCCCGACAACATCTATGACACACTTGATTTTGTTGCCGACAATCACGATAAAATAATCCGCCGCATGAACACCAATCTCGTCAAAAAGGGAAAACGTAATTCCGAAATGATTTTTTATGATGTGACGAATTTTTATTATGAAATCGAAGATCCCGATGATGACATTCTTAACAGCGAGGGAGAGGTTGTAGAAAAAGGACTACGGAAAATGGGGGTTTCCAAAGAAAACCGCAAGCAACCGATTGTACAGATGGGACTGTTCATGGACGACAATGGCATCCCGATTGCCGTGGAGAGCTTCCCCGGGAACACGTTGGATCATTTGACTCTGAAGTCCGCGTTATCCAAAAACATTGACAACATGGAACTTTCGCGGTTCATATTAGTAGCTGACCGCGGCATATGCAATTATCATAATATACTGCACACCATTGACGGTGGCAACGGCTACATCATGGCAAAAAGTCTGCTCAAGAGCAACGCCAAAGAGCGCGAATGGGCATACTGCGAGGATGGATTTACTGTCCAAAGCAGTGATTTCAAACACAAAAGCCGCGTGGTACGTAAAACTGTAAGTGATGAAAACGGCCTTGACAGAGAAATCACCGAAAAGGTTGTTGTTTATTGGAGCAAAAACTTTGCAAACAGAGCGATGAAGGAAAACCAGTCGTTCCTCGAGTTTTTGGACAAGCTCATGGAATCGCCTGAGAGCTTCAGAATCACTGCCACTCAGGCAAAAAGCTTGCGCCGGTTTATGGACAAAAACATGATAGATGAAAAAACAGGCGAGCTTGTGGACTCTTCAAATTTGAGGGCAATGCTTGATAAAAGCAAGGTGGAAGCGTACAAAAGGAGCTTTGGATATTATCAGCTTGTGACATCGGAATTACTGATGGACGACAACGAGGTCATCGAAAAATACCATGGGCTTAGTCAAATTGAGAACCAGTTCCGCATCATGAAAGGTGATTTAAATACAAGACCCTTGTTTGTGCGAAATCCCGAACACATCAAGGCGCATTTGCTGATTTGTATGATAGCGCTGACGGTGATGCGGATTATTCAGAACAGAATTGTGAAGTCGGGCGTTGTTCCGGGTGCCGAACAGAAGGATGTTTTTTGGACAATGGGACTGTCCGGTGAGCGCACACAGCGAGCACTTAACAAATGGCAAGTGGACTTACTGCCGGGGGATTACTACAGATTCTTAAATGTGAATGATCCGGATTTAAAGCTGATTCTTAACGCATTCGGTATTGAAATACCGCAGAAGTTTTTCAGAAAAGCAGACCTTAAACAATTAAAAGTAAACATCAAAAATTTCATGTAGGCACATTTTGTAGGTACATCAACATTAAGCACATTTTATTCTTACACAGCAAGGGATACGCCACTATATCGGCACTTCCCCGGCTGTGTTTGCCTGTTTTTAGAAGTATGGAAGTGGCAAAGTCGGGT
>JAVBNH010000040.1:0-7219 GCA_031551635.1 Oscillospiraceae bacterium
GTGATGAGGGACTTAGAACCTCGAAGCTTTCATATCATCCTGTTATGTTGATTGAGAAAAATTTTATCAGGGGATAATGATAGCTAATATTATAAAAAACCGCCTGCAGATGAAAAGTCTGCAGGCGGTTTTAATCATGAAATAGTAAAAAAAGCAGTATCAGAAATATCTCTTAAGCAGTCCAGCGAAGCCCGAGCCGTGTCTGGCTTCATCCTTTGCCATTTCGTGAACTGTGTCGTGAATAGCGTCATAATTAAGCTCTTTCGCTCTTTTCGCAAGCTCAAACTTACCTTTGCAAGCGCCTTCCTCAGCAGCCGCGCGAAGCTCCAGGTTTTTCTTTGTGCTGTCGTTTATGACCTCACCGAGAAGCTCAGCGAACCTAGAGGCGTGCTCTGCTTCCTCAAGCGCGTAACGCTTATATGCTTCAGCTATTTCCGGATAGCCCTCTCTGTCGGCGACCCTGCTCATTGCAAGGTACATTCCAACCTCCATGCATTCGCCGTCGAAATTCGCTTTAAGACCGGCATAGACCTCGTCGTCGATTTTGCCCTTAGCTCCGACTCCGATAACATGCTCAGCAGCATAAGCAGCCGTACCGCTACCCTCAACCATTTCCTTGAATTTCGAACCGGGAGCTTTGCACTGCGGGCAAAATTCGGGTGGAGTATCCCCCTCGTGAATATAACCGCATACCGGACAAACCCATTTTTTCATAATGACAACAACCTTTCTTCATTTAATATTATGATTTATCAATAAGACACTTTGCGCATAATCCGTAGAAATTTAACTGCTTTGCAAAAACCTTTACGCCCAGCTCTTTTTCAACAGCCTTAGCATCCGCTTCCGACACCTCGATATAATTCACATCAGCCACACTGTGGCAGCTATTGCAGATAAAATGCGTATGCTCGTGGGTGTCAGCATCATACCGCTCCTGCGAATTTACAGTCGCGACAAGCACAGCCTGACCGCTAGCCCGGAAATAGGCGAGATTGCGGTAGACAGTCGCGAGACTCAAATCGGGAATCTCGGATTTTACCTGAGAGTAAATCCATTCGGCGCATGGGTGAGTCTTTGTGGAGGCTAAAGCGCTGTAAATCGCATCGCGCTTGAGGGAGTGCTTCATCTGTTTCATCTTAAGCGTAAAGCGGTACAAAATAGCACAAAGGGCTGAAAATAAATCAACTCATATGCACGGTACCGAAACCTTTCATTTTATTTTCACAACCAAGCTCACTGCCTTTAAATAAATGAAAGCCGTTTATTTCTTTGTTTTGATAATGATAATAATAATCATTATCACTATCTGAGGATATAATATCATACTTTTTCTGCTTTGTAAAGACCTTTTTGCAAAAAATTTAAAATTCCTTTTTTAAGCAAAGAAAAAAGACCTGATACGAAATCAGGTCCCATAGTTAAACTATGTAATTAGTTAGACGCAGCTGTTGTTGTAGCAGCCTTTGTTGTTGTTGTAGCAGCAGCAGTTGTGCCGGCCTTTGTTGTGCCTGTAGCAGTTGTGCCTGTGCCTGTGCCCGCAGCTGTTGTTGCAACGGTTGTGCCTGCAGCTGTTGTTGTGGCAGCCTTTGTTGTTGTCGCAGCAGTTGTTGTCTCGTCATCGCCGCCGCCGCCGCAAGCTACAAATGCAAATACCATTACTAAAGCGCATACTAAAGCAATAATTTTCTTCATTGTTCATGTACTCCTTTCGTAGAATAAAAAGTCATAACAGTTTTTGGGGATTTGAATTATCTTCCAAATCCATCAACATATTAACATTAAAAAAGCAAAATGTCAATCCTAATTTGTGTTTGTAATAAAGATGTAATCATTTTTTGGAAATCTTCTAAATACATGACAGAAATTATCAGTATTGGAATAAAAATATTGGTAAAAATTAATAAGGCTTGAATATTTTTCGGTTTGATTTGTAAAAAATTCAACTTTTTTACGGTATTTTGTTACAACTTTTGTAACGGAATTTTATTCATTTTGCCCTTTTTGTTCTTTATTCTTCTTTTCTTCGTCAAGTCGGACACGTCTTTTTTTTGTTATTATCACTAAAAGAGCTATCGCGAGAGCTATAACCGCTGCTGCGAGAAGCCACCTGAGATTTGCGGGAATCGGGTTGTTGTCCTCAGCTGTCGTATTTTCGCCGCTGCTCTCCTGAACAGTTGTCACTGCGGCGGTAGTTGAAGCCGTGTTCGTATTCGCGACAGGAGCCAAAAGCTCGGGGTTTACTTCAATCACTGTGGGTTTTGTTACGGTTTGTATCGTACCGTTGCCTGCCTGAGCATCGCTGTTTTTGCCCCAAGTCCTGAGCTCGCCGTTGGTCATCAGCGCCATAGCATGCGTTGCTTTCGCAGAAATACCCGCAACACCGTCCATTATTTTAACAGGAGTGAGTACATTACCCTCGCTCGTAATGCCAAGCATACTGTCGGAATTTGAGCCGCAGCCGTAAAGCTCGCTTTTATTATTTAAAATAAACAGGCTGTTATAGCTGGTCACAGCCATTTTAACACCGTCCATAAGCTTTTTCGGCTCTGGATTTTCATTTGTTGTTCCGTCGCCAAGCTGACCGTATTGATTGAGCCCCCAGACAAAAAGCTCTCCGCTTTCAGTCAGATAGCAAAAATGCTCGCGTTCACCATCAACTGAAACGACATTGTCCGCTATTTTTTCATTACCTGTGAGATTCCACAGGGTGTTGTCCGACTTGACAGCGAGTATATAATATTTTCCGGCAGCCGCGTCAATACAGTCGTCCGCGAGCTTAACATGCTCCTTTACAGGGTTTGCCGAAGTCGCTGCGCCGAAAAGTCCGCCGGTGTTGTAGCCGAAGCCCCATAGAGTATTGTCCTGCTTTAGCAGCAGGCTGTAGGAATAGCCGGCATAAACGGCTTTTGCGTCATCCGCGATTTTCACAAAGGCTGTCCTGTTTTCCAGTGTGCCGTCGCCTGTTTGAGAAAACTTATTATTTCCCGTGCCCCAGGCGGTATTGTCGTTTTTAATAATGAGAGTGTGCTCGCCGCCCGCACTGACTGCACGGACATTGTCCATCAGGCGCGTGAGCATGACATAGCTTGTGTTCGCAACTCTGCCGAATTCACCGGTCTGCCCCTTGCCCGCGCCGTATAACCAGCCCTCATTGTCTATGACAAAGGAATTGAAATACCCGGCTTCAAGCTGCTTCACCTGAACCGCGGCGGCAGAAGCCTGTGGAATAGAGGCAAGGCTCAGGGTAAGCATGAAAATAAGGAAAACAGCTGAAAATTTGATTGACTTCTTCATATGACCTCCAAAAATCGATTATTTATTGCTCTTTGTAATTGAAGCCAGTATATCAAAAATTTCCGACTCAGTCAAATGTTTCAAAGCTTTTTGTTAAATATTTTTAGTTATTGATTTTGAAAAAAAAGTATGTATAATATAATATAGGTAATTGTTTTATTTTAAGGGGAATGAATATATTCATGAAAGAGAAAAAAGCGGAGCTTTCGATGCGGACCTCTCTGTTTATAATGCTTTTGGTTGTTTTAATCGGTCTTTCAACGCTGGTTATTGTCGGCTTCAGGCAAAAAATGGTAGAGCTGCTGCTTGACGCTGAAAAAACTCATGTAAACCAGATGGGTAATATGATTGATGCCTCGGTGAATTCCGCGGTTGAAAACATGAAAAATACCGTTGATTCCTGGTCAAAATGGGACGAAATTTATAAGTATGTCAGCGATAAAAATCAGGAATTTATCGAAAACAATTTCACAAAAGGAAGCGAATCGGCACGCAGCTATGACTTTATTTTAATTAAAGATATGGATTCGAAGGACATTTATACTCATTCCTTTTTGCCGTCCACCTCGAGAAGCGCTCTGCCTTCCGGGCTTTCAGACGCTGTTTCGGAATTGTCGCGAAATGTTATTGACAAATATAATTCGGTTGTCGCCGCCGCTGGAAACGTCAGGTTCGGAGAGTTCGGCAATGCCGAAAAAAGAGCACTCGGGGTCAATGACATCAATATTACCGGGATTTTTATGTGTAACTCCGTCGCCTATGTTTCAAGCACAGCATATATAACAAACAGTGCTGATACCGCAGGCGCGAACGGTACGCTGACATTTATTGAGGTGCTCGACCAGAGCTATCTGAGCTCTTTGACAAATATGACAAATACTGTTTTCACGGTACTGCCTGCCTCCGAAATTCCTGAAATCCCATTCTCCACCTCAATTGAAAGCTCCGATAGAATTGTTTTCAGAAGCTATAAAAATGACTTGCTTGGAAACGCTGTATCGTTGAACGCAACTACGCCGCGAATAATTTATGAGGGTGGTATGAAGGCAATCAACGCGACCATATCCGTGTTTTACCTCATTATATTTTTAATGGTATTCCTGTTTTTCTTTTTGGTCCAGAAGAATATTATCAAGCGATTTGAGCGTTTGAACCGTGATGTCAGCGCGCTGAGCGGGGACAAGCGTCTGCAGCTATCAGATTACGGACGGTATAAGGAGATTAACTCTCTTGGAACCGAAATAAACGCCCTGCTGCGAAGAATTGAGGACGACAGGCTGCTCGCGGAAAAAGCCGAAATGTCCATGTCGATTCTGCAAAACATTATGAACAGCATGGATTCTTATATATATGTCTCCGACATCGATACAGACGAGATTCTTTTTGTCAATGACAAAATGCGCGAGCACTTCAAATTAGGGGACAATTATAACGGAAAGATCTGCTGGCAGGTCTTTCAGGACGGCTTTACCTCACGCTGTGAATTCTGCCCTATTCCGAAGCTGAAGAACGACCCGGAGGGCGTTGTTGTCTGGGAGGAGCATAACACGGTAACCGGAAAATACTACAAAAATGTTGATCGCCTCATAAACTGGGCTAACGGCAAGCTCGTCCACCTCCAGCACTCAACCGACATAACCGAGCTCAAGGAAGCTGAGGCTGCCTTGCAAAAGCGTCTTGAACAGCAGGAGCTCACCGCCACTTTGTCGCGGTCATTTATCTCAAACGACGACGTTACCGCGGACATAAAGGAAGCGCTGAAAATCATCGGTGAATTCATGAATATAAGCCGTACTCTTATTATACGCGCCGAGGGTAATTACCTCAACAGCGTTTACGAGTGGCGAAATGAAAATGAAGTTATTGAGCCGCGTCTGGGTAGAAAGACGGAGCTTCGTCAGATTGAAATTGACATTATAAAATCCTTCGCAAACAAGAAAATAACTTACCTTGACCTTGCCGACATCGGCGGCGAGGATATAATCAAAACATATTCACTCAATGTTAAAAACGCTATTTTCTTTCCTCTTTTCATGGGCGACACCTTCTGGGGGCTTATCGAATTTGATAAATGCACCGAATTCTCGCCCTGGAACGCCAGTGAAATCAACCTCGGCGATATGATAGCCGGTATTATATCAGGTGTAATTAACCGCAAGCATATCGAGGATCAGCTTGAAAGTATTTCCTCAATTGTCAAGAGCGCGCCGCAGTTTATCGCTCTGATTTCAGACGATAGGAGCTATAGATATATTAACGATGCCTGTGAGGCTCAGACAGGCTACTCTAAGGAGGAGCTAATTCACGGCGGCGGAATGACAAGGATTTTCAGTGAGGAAACTCTCAATGATATTTTTAAAAAGCAGGTTCCGCTTGTCAAAAAAATGGGTAAGGTAAGCTTTGAATGTCCGCTTATTCACAAGGATAAGGGAGAAATTATTATGAGCTTCTCGGTGTTTAATATCGAGGGCAGAATCGGCGGAATAGGTATAATAGGCATGGATATTACGGAAATCCGTATGATGGAAAAAGAGCTGATTCAGGCTAAAGACCTCGCTGAGGAAGGCAGCCGCGCAAAGAGTGAGTTTCTCTCGCGGATGAGCCATGAAATGCGTACACCTATGAATGCGATTATAGGCATGACAAATATCGCTCGCAGCTCTGAGAACCCGGAACGCAAGGAATATTGTCTTGAAAAAATTTCGGACGCGTCAGAGCACTTATTGGGAGTTATAAACGATATTCTGGATATGTCAAAAATAGAAGCGAATAAGCTGGAAATTTCCTGCAGCGATTATATTCTGAAACAGATGATAAATCATGTCATCGGTGTGCTCAATTTTAAAATGGATGAAAAGAAACTGAAATTTGAGCTGGAAATAGATAAAAATTTACCTGAAATTGTTTTTGGAGACGAGCAGCACTTAAAACAGGTGCTGTCGAATCTGCTCACAAACGCTATAAAATTTACCCCTGAAAACGGCAGAATCAAGCTTCGGGTAAGTCTTCTCGAAACTAATAATAAAACACTGAGAGTACTCTTTGAGGTTTCTGACACGGGCATAGGCATCTCTCCGGAGCAGCAGCAGAAGCTCTTCCGCTCCTTTGAACAGGCCGACGGCAGTATCTCGCGGAAATACGGCGGAACCGGGCTTGGGCTGGCAATTTCAAAACGCATAGTTGAGCTTATGGGCGGCAGAATATCGCTCAAGAGTGAACCGGGGCTGGGTTCGACCTTCTCCTTTGAAGTGAGTATGGAAATCAGCGGAAAACAAATGCTCGAGTCAAATAATTCGGCATACTATGGTGCGGCTCGAGACGCTTCAGTGCTTGAGCAGAGGTATCACGGACTCAAAATCATTCTTGCGGAGGATGTTGAAATCAACCGCGAAATCGCTTGTACGCTGCTTGAGGAAACAGGCTTGACAATAGATTGCGCCGTCAACGGAAGCGAAGCTGTGAAGCTTTTCTGTGAGAGCGGTGAAAAGTATAGCTTGATTCTTATGGATGTTCAGATGCCGGAGATGGACGGGCTTGAGGCGACAAGGGTTATCAGGTCCTCCGATATGCCGGAGGCAGAGGATATTCCCATAGTCGCTATGACTGCGAACGCCTTCAATGAGGATATAATAAACTGCATAAATGCGGGCATGAACGACCACATCGCGAAGCCTGTCGAGATTGAAAAACTCATCAGTGTGCTTGATAAATATCTTCTATAAAATAAAAAAGTATGAAAAAATAGACATGTATAATCAATAAAAGCTGCGGAAAAATACTAAGGATAATTATTGGAAGGAATGGTAATATGAACTATTTAATAATTGAATCTCATCCCTATTCCGGCAGCTTTAACGCCTCACTCGCGACAGTTCTTGAGGAAACCGCACGTGAAAAAGGACACAGTATAAAAAAAGTAAAC
>JAVBNH010000002.1:0-333383 GCA_031551635.1 Oscillospiraceae bacterium
CAGGTTTCGCTTCGTAAAAAATGGTAGCGGCAGTCGGATTTGAACCAACGACACTTCGGGTATGAACCGAATGCTCTAGCCAACTGAGCTATGCCGCCATTTACACATCAGGAGACAGGAGTAGGTCTAGCAATTTCAAAACTCTTTTTTGTTGCTAACAGAAGTGCGAAGGTCATTATATTATATGTTTGTCATCTTGTCAACACTTTTTTCTTATATTTTTTGAAATGTCAAAATTTTTTTGTTTTTTCGTTGTGTTTTCAAGATTTTGTATTGTTTATTAAAGCACACAGGCTTTATTGGATTATTCCTTACATTCCCAATAAAGCCTGTAATCGGATTATAATTATTTGATTTTTGCTATTTTTATTTTACTGTCAATTACGCAAGTATTTTTGCTATCTCGGCAATAAACATTAAAATAGAATGTAAAATACTCAGGAATCTTTTTATGGTTGTAAATATATTTTCTTTTACGGCAGGTGCGGAAGTCGTTTCTTCCTCTGTGGGTTCTTCAGTAGGTTCCTCGGTGGGTTCCTCAGTAGGTTCCTCAGTAGGTTCCTCGGTGGGTTCCTCAGTAGGTTCCTCGGTGGGTTCCTCAGTAGGTTCCTCAGTGGGTTCTTCAGTGGGTTCCTCCGTGGGTTCCTCAGTAGGTTCCTCCGTGGGTTCCTCAGTAGGTTCCTCAGTGGGTTCCTCCGTGGGTTCCTCCGTGGGTTCTTCAGTGGGTACCTCGGTAGGTTCCTCAGTGGGTTCTTCGGTAGGTTCTTCAGTGGTTTCTTCGGTGAGGGGTTCGGATGTTTTTGAAATTGTAATATAGTGGAGATTAGCCTTATAGAAGGATAAAGATAATTTCTCTGTAAGAACTAACTCGCCATCGATATACTCATATGTAGCAACTCTGGAGGTGCTATGCAGATAATCCTTTAATACAGTAGTCTCTTCTGTGACTGTCAGCTCACCTTCGCCGCCCGGGAACACATTGGAATTTCTGATTACACTGCGCGCGTCTGACCAGAAAATCGACAAAAACTGCTCATTACTCAGCACTGACATCAGGTCTGAGACAGCGCCGGTCGCGTTATATTCAAAAAGCGTCCTGTTGTTGCCGCCGTTTCTGGTCTTAGCGAAAAGCGGGGAAAAGACCGCATCGGTATCCTCAACAAAACAGTCAATAATATTAGAATCCGGCTCAAAAGCGCCTGAATAAATATACTGTATACTGTCGTTCGGGTTATCGCCGGATACGAGTGATACCAGATAGACATCTGCAGCGGTTGTTCCGTATGGATACGATTTTACTGAGTCCATCTTTTTAGGAGTGTTGCTTGATTTTACATCGATTTCTATTTCTTGCTTGTAATCAGAGCCGGGAGCAACCCCATTCACGATTGTAGCCGTGAGGGTAATCCAGCCGTCTGCGGTCGTGTTAATCACTGAGCCCTCAAGTGTCGCGCCTGTGTCGCCGGCGAATGTGATGCCCCAGATAATATCTTTGTTTGTCGCATCAGGAGGGTAAACCGTGGCGGTGAGTGTACAGGCTACACCGGTCTTCAGCGCGACATATAAATTTCTGAGATGACTGACCGGAATAAAATCCTCCTGCGCCGTGACTGGACTGCCTAGCTGAGCCGAGCAGAGAATCAGGGTAAAGACCAGAATTACACTAATAATTTTTTTCTTCATATCGCTCCCTCTTTCATGTAAATTTATTTTATATTTTATCTGGTATTAACGAAGTCTGTTTCATGCATTTGATGTGTTTTTCAATTATAGTTATGCTATAATTGTATATCCATTTGTTTCTTTTGTCAAGAATTTTTGAAAAAAATCTCATAATTATGTGTTATTTAACCTTCCTGAAAAGGTCACCGGGTTCGCAGTCAAATAATTCGCAGAGCTTTTCCATCATTGTGAAGGAAATTGACTTTGTTTCATTAGCTAAGAGCTTGCCTGCATATTGATAGTCAGTCTCAAGTTTCTTTACCAACCAGTATTTTGTTTTTCCGTGTTGCTTCATTAGAGCATCAATATTCAATTCAATCATTGCAGAACCCCATTTTACACATTTTTTACATCCATTTTATATGAAAAGATATTGTAATATAAGGTGATTGCAATAACCTTTATTGGAGACTTGAAAATGGCTTTAAGCATGTTAAAATAATATAAATATATAGATTTTGCACAAGATAACACATGAAAAATTGTGCAATTTTCGGTGATTGTTGCGCTTGACATTATTCGCGTCAAGCCATATAATAAAAGCAACTTAATATACAACATAAACCGTTGACGTGGAGATAAAAATGCCGTACGCCTTCACAGAGAGCAGGGGAGGCTGGAAACCCTGCAGGAAACGAGGCATTGCCTGAGATAGACGTTTTTCGTTTATATCCGGCGTAAATGGACCACTGAGGGCACGCTGAAAAACGCTTTGTGTTTAGTATGCGCTGACGTAACAACCGCGTAAAGGTTGAGGGATATGCCGTGACGTCCTTTTTTAGGCGTTCATTAGTATCCTGCAAAGGCGGATTTTTTCCGCGAATTAAGGTGGCACCGTGAGTTAATACTCGCCCTTAACACTATACTGATTTAATTAATATCAGTTTGTTAAGGGCGTTTTTTCTCATTTTTGACGATTATGTTTTGATTATTGAGTTATACTTTATTGGAGGAATAATGATGAACAAGAAAAAAGACGTACCCTATCGCATCAATCTGCCCGAGGACATGATTCCGACCGCATGGTATAACCTACGCGCCGACATGAAGGAGCTTCCGCCTCCCTTAATTAATCCCGCGAATTCTCAGCCTATTACAAAGCCTGAGGAAATTTCCGCGATTTTCTGCGACGAGCTTTGCAAACAGGAGCTAAACAACACCGACCGCTACATTGACATTCCCGGCGAAATAATCGATTTTTATAAAATGTGCCGCCCCTCGCCGCTCATTCGCGCGTATTGCCTTGAGGAGGAGCTGAAAACCCCCGCGAAGATTTACTACAAATTCGAGGGCAACAACACCTCCGGCAGTCACAAGCTGAATTCGGCGATTCCGCAGGCATATTATGCAAAACAGCAGGGACTCAAGGGGCTGACGACCGAAACCGGAGCGGGGCAGTGGGGTACCGCGCTCTCTATGGCTTGCGCTTATTACCACCTTGACCTGACTGTGTATATGGTCAAGGGGAGCTATATTCAAAAGCCATACCGCAAGAGCATTATGGAGACCTTCGGCGCGAAAATCATACCCAGCCCCAGTGAAACGACCGCCGTCGGGCGTAAAATTCTAGAGGAGCACCCCGGCACAAACGGCTCGCTGGGTTGTGCTATATCTGAGGCTGTCGAGGTTGTGCTCGGTGACCCGACAAAGCGTTATGTGCTTGGCTCGGTGCTGAATCAGGTCATACTTCACCAGTCGATAATCGGGCTTGAGACGAAGTGCGCGATGGACATGTATCATGAGTATCCCGATATTGTTATCGCATGCGCGGGCGGCGGCTCTAATATCGGCGGTTTTATCGCCCCGTATATGCAGGATAAGCTCAGCGGGAAGTCGAACCCTTATTTTATCGCAGTTGAACCCGCCTCCTGTCCCTCGCTCACAAGAGGCAGATACACCTATGATTTTTGCGACACCGGCAAAATCACACCCTTTGCGAAGATGTACACCCTCGGCTGTGATTTCCTGCCGACACCGAATCACGCGGGTGGACTGCGTTATCACGGCATGTCGCCGATAGTGAGCAAGCTGTATGCTGACGGGTATATCAACGAGGCGAGAAGCTATGTGCAGACTGATGTTTTTGACGCGGCTGTCCGCTTCGCGCGCTGCGAGGGGCTTTTGCCCGCGCCCGAATCGTCTCACGCTATAAAAACAGCGATTGACGAGGCGATAAAATGCCGCGAGACCGGCGAGGAGAAGGTCATTCTCTTCAATCTCACAGGAACGGGTTATTTTGACCTTTCGGCATATTCCTCCTTCCTCGAGCAGAGCATGACGGACTGTGTACCGAGCGATGAATTCCTTGAGGAAGGCTTTAAAAAGCTGCCGAAAATATAAAACTAATATCGCCTATAATAAATGCTATAAAAATATCCGAAAGAGGTTTCTCTAATCGGATATTTTTTATATTAAAAAATAAAGTTCGAAAAATGATGAAATTAGTTGATTTTTATATATTTATATGATATAATACAAAAAGTGTAAATAATTTTGCTCTATTATATTATAGCGATATTTAGGATATGATTTTAGGAGTTAAAAGGGATGAAGCCAATAAAAACTTTTAATGATGTAATGAACTATTGCAAACAAAATGAAGTAATATATAAAAAGCTCGTTACTGAAGTTGGGAAAAAAAGCTTAATTCCTTTTGTTGGCACAGGCCTATCTTCAGCAATAAAAGTAAATAAAGCTTCCATTTTCCCTGTTTGGAAAACTCTATTAAATGATTTAGCTGATGAAATTCATGATGAAACAGCAAAAAGACATACATTAAATTTAATATATAAAGGTAATTATGAGTTAGCTGCTGAGATAATTTCTGATTGTCATGGAGAAAACAAACTATTTAATGATTTGAAACATATTTTTAATGATTCAAAAATACCAAAGCAATTTAATAAACAACAAAAAGAAGAATCGGTTTTTAAACTTGTTGATTTGTTTGGTGAATCAATTATTTTAACAACAAATTATGACGCGGTTATAGAACGCGTTTATGCAACAAAACAAATTTATTTACAACCAGCAACAACAATAGACATGACCCCAGTTAATTCTGCCTTAGACAGAAGTAGGAACGGTGTTTTGTTTAAACTGCATGGAGATATAAATGCAAATCCAAAAAGTATTATTTTTACTCGTAGTTCATATTATGAAAATTATGATAAATCTAAACAACTATATAACACTCTATATAACATTGTTCAGAATAATATTTTATTTTTTGTTGGATGTAGTCTAACTATCGATAGATCAATGAAAGTAGTTAAAGCAGTCAAGGATGATAATGTTGGTAAACATCTGCATCTTGGTATTACAAACGTAAACGGTCAATCGGTTGATGATAGAATCCAATATTTGGCTGATATAGGAATAGAAGCAATTCTTTATCCTGATGGAGAACATAAATCTGTAAAACTAGTTTTTGATCAGCTAATTAAAGATGTAAAATAATATTCGAAAAA
This sequence comes from Oscillospiraceae bacterium, assembly GCA_031551635.1. Classification (GTDB taxonomy): domain Bacteria; phylum Bacillota; class Clostridia; order Oscillospirales; family Acutalibacteraceae; genus JAVBNH01. The sequence goes on from JAVBNH010000002.1 coordinate 5,193, forward strand.
TAAACCAATATTCATATAAAGCAAATAATATATTATCCGACTGAAATTTTTCTCAGTCGGATAATTTTTATATAACAAGATGATTAATTAATTTGTATAATTTTCTTGTATTTTTTACATCTTAATAATATAATACCTTATAAGTACGATGTGTTAAAATGACTTTCGAGGATAAACCTTAATTGCAATAGCAATATATGGAAAGGTTGATATATATGCGTGATTACAAGCTTGAAACAGAAAAAAGAGTTGAGTTTATCAGGGAAATCCTCAGCGAAAGCGGCGCGAAGGGTATTGTTTTCGCAAACAGCGGCGGCAAGGACTGTTCGCTTGTCGGGATTCTTTGCAAAATGGCTTGCGAGAACACTGTGGGAATAATTATGCCCTGTGAATCAAAGGTAAACTACACAACCGACGACAGCGACGCCCGTGCACTCGGTGAGAAATTCGGTATAGAGACGCGTGTATGCGATTTGACAGCGGCGAAAAAGAGCCTTGTCGAGGCGTTCGCGGGAGTGTGTGAATTAAATCAGCAAGCACTGATAAATATCGCGCCGCGCCTGCGTATGATTGCTGATTATGTTGTTGCTGCAGCAGAAAACCGGCTTGTTGCGGGGACTGGCAACCGCAGCGAGATATACATGGGTTATTTTACGAAATTCGGCGACGGCGCATATGATTTTAACCCGATTGCCGACCTATGTGCCACTGAAGTTTTTGAGTTTCTGCGTTATCTAGGCGCACCCGCGTCAATAATAGAAAAAGCGCCGTCAGCGGGGCTTTTTGAGGGGCAGACAGATGAAAAAGATATGGGCGTGAGCTATTTTGCTATTGATAATTTTTTGATTAATGGTATAATAAACGATGACGACAGGAAAATCGTGGAGCGTTATCATAATTCGAGCGAGCATAAGCGGAAAATGCCGAGAAGATATGGGTTTGAAGAATAGTCGTATAACAATTATTTTTAATTCTAAATTCTTCATTCTTCATTTTATAAAATTAAAAGGAAATCTAAATGAAAGACAATATATTAGTAAATAAATCATTATATTTTGCTGCAAGAATAGTAAAATTACATCAGTCTTTAAAAAAAAGATCATAAGGAAAGTGTTATATCAAAACAGATATTACGAAGCGGAACTTCGATAGGTGCAAATATAAATGAAGCTAATTATGGAATAAGCATTGCAGACTTTATTTCAAAAATGCAGATTGCCTTGAAGGAAACTGCAGAAACAGAATATTGGATTAGGTTATTGCACATTACTGAATTTCTAAATGAAAATGAATTTATTAGCCTATTAAACGATTGTTTGGATATTAAAAATATATTGATTGCAACATTAAATACTGCAAAAGAAAAAATGAAAAACGGCAAATAATTCTGGAAAAGTAAGATGAAAATGAAGAATGAAGAATGAAGAATGAAGAATGAAGAATGAAGAATTTTTAATAAAATCAATAGGGGAACAAAATGGAAATGATGAACGACCTGAATGAACTCAGAAGCAAAAAGGGTTTTTTATGCGACATGGACGGTGTTATATACCACGGAAATATGCTGCTTGAGGGTGTTAAAAAATTTGTCGAGTGGCTTGAGAGGGAACAAAAGCAGTATTTGTTCCTCACTAATTCAAGCGAACGCTCGCCGCTTGAGCTGAAGCAAAAGCTTGAGCGCATGGGTCTCGCGGTTGACGAATCGCGCTTTTATACAAGCGCCCTCGCAACGGCGAAATTTATCGCCGGTCAGGCACCCGGCTGCTCGGCTTATGTCATAGGCGCGCCGGGGCTTCACAACGCGCTGTATGACGCGGGCATCACCATGAACGATGTCAACCCCGATTATGTTATAGTCGGCGAGACGCGCAACTATAATTATGACAGCATTGTCCGCGCGACACGTTTTGTGCGCGGCGGCGCAAAGCTTATCGGCACTAATCCCGATCTGACAGGTCCCGATGAGAGCGGACTGATTCCTGCCTGCCGCGCTCTGATAGCGCCCATTGAGATGGCGAGTGAAAAAAGCGCGTATTTTGTGGGTAAACCTAACGCTCTGATGATGCGCACGGGTCTTCGTATGCTGGGAGTTCACTCCATAGAGGCGGTTATGATTGGCGACAGAATGGACACCGATATAATCGCGGGAATCGAAACCGGTCTTGACACTGTGCTGGTTCTCTCAGGCGTCAGCACGGAAAAAACGCTTAAGGATTATGCCTATCGCCCGAAATATGTCATGAACGGCGTCTGGGATATTCCGGAATAAGACGAAAAAAATTGAGCTATCGAAAGACCTTCGGCTTTTGGTAGCGTATTTTTTATTAGGGGCCATGGGATAGGGGATAGGGACTAGGGGATAGGGAATAGGGAATAGTTTAGGTCGCGAAATAGAATTCTCTTATTCTTTATCATACTGTACGCGAATGATTTTTATAATGCAATATTAAACTCATCAAAAGCAGGTAACTGTTAATAAAAAATTTAAATCCAGTCGGGTGGAATGATAGAGATATAATTAATTCTACCTTCCCGACATCCCCTAGTCCCTATCCCCTATCCCCTTCCTAAAAAATAACAAGCAAAAATCTTCATTAATTATAAAAGTAAAGCAATCATGAAGGGATGTTAAATATGTTGAGCGCTGTTGAAAAAAGAAGAAGCTTTATCATCAATGTGTTGTATTTCGCGATAATAGTCGGGGTGTTTTATTTCTTTATGAAATATGCCTTCTGGCTCTGCTTCCCCTTTGTTTTCGCGTTTTTTATCGCAATTATTCTGCAAAAACCGATGAACTTTATCATCAGAAAAACCCACGCGAAAAAAGGCTTTCTGGCGGTTATGATAGTCGGTGTGACGCTGCTTTTGCTTGGTGTTATCGTCTTTTTGCTCATAAGCCGCATTGTCGTCGAGCTGCAGGACTTTATAAATCTCTTCAAGATATGGCTGACGGATTTGCCGGGAACTATCGCGAAAATCAACCAGTCTCTCAGTGACAGGCTCACTATTTTACCTGACTCCATCGAGGCGACAGTTATCAATGAGATAACTTCGATACTGAACAATCTTGCACAAACTCTCAGCGGTGACGCGGCAAGCATTGAGACCGGCTCGCTGACCTCTTTTTTCTCGGGTGTAGATTTTTCGTGGCTGAAGACACCGCTGGAGGGAATTCTCGCGACCGCCAAGCAGGTGCCGAACTTTTTTGTTTCGTTTATTGTCACGATTGCCGCATGTATTTTCATGATAATCGATTATGAAAAGATAGTCGGATTTATCAGAAAACAAATTCCGGAAAGCAAGCACGGCGCGCTATCGCTGGCGAAAAAAATCTGTATCTCCTCGCTCGGAAAATATCTGAAATCCACCGCGATTCTGATGATTGTGACCTTTTTCCAGGTTTTAATCGAGCTTTATATATTAAAAATGATAAAAATCTACACGGGCGGTTATGTCTTCGCATGGGCACTTTTCGCCGCCTTCCTCGATTTCCTGCCGGTGCTCGGCGTGGGCTCGCTGCTCATTCCCTGGGCGATTATTTCGCTCATCACGGGGAACTATTCAATGTGCGTAGCGCTGCTGATTATGTATGTCATCAATGCAGGTATGAGGGAATTTCTTGAGCCTAAAATCCTCTCGCAAAGCCTTGGTATCCCCGCAATACTTTCTCTGGGAGCGATGTTCTTTGGCTTGAACTTATTCGGAATCCTCGGAATGATACTCATGCCTATAATTGTCACACTGATAAAATCACTAAATGACAGAGGGATAATTCACCTTTGGAAAACCGATATAAAAAGCGGCGATGAGGACAAGGACAAAGGTGAAAAGAAAAAGAAAACCAAAAAGGCTGCCCCCATAAAGCTGAAAACAGGCAAAAAAAAGCCCGAGAATACAGAAAAAGCCTGAAATATCAAGCTATATTTAGAAAATAATTCTTGCTTTATAGCTTTAAAAGTGTTAAAATAATAATTTAAGAAAGGGTGATGTGTTTGGGTCGTAAGATATGGTCGGTTTCCGGGCATGATAAGGATATTGTTGCTTCTCTTGCGGCTGAATGCGGCATTGACCCCTTTGTGTCGCTGGTTCTGAACTCCAGAGGTTTTGACACCGCGGAAAAAATCGATGATTTTTTTAATGAAAACGGTGAGCTCGAGTCGCCGTTTGCCTTGTGCGATATGGATAAATGCGTTGAGTGCATCATGGATGCAATTGAGAATAACGAAAAAATATGCGTGTACGGCGACTATGATGCGGACGGTGTTACGGCGACGGCAGTTGTATACTCTTATCTCGAGGCTCAGGGCGCGGATGTGATGTATTTTATACCCTCGCGCATGATTGAGGGATACGGTCTTTGCGTGGACGCGGTTGAAAAGCTGGCATATGACGGCGTGAAGCTTATAATCACTGTAGACAACGGTGTAAGCGCTTATGACGCAGCGCAGAGAGCGCAGGAGCTGGGTGTTAAATTATGCATAACCGACCATCACAGACCCGGTGAAAGACTCCCGGTGGCTCAGGCTGTCGTTGACCCCTACAGGCTTGACGATGAAAGCAAATTCAAGGATTTGGCGGGTGTGGGCATTGCCTTCAAGCTTGTCACGGCTCTCGAAGGCGGCGATTATTCCTCGACCCTCGACGATTTTGCAGATATAGTAACAATCGGTACAATAGCGGACATCTGCCCCCTAGTTGATGAAAACAGGATTTTATGCGCCAAGGGTATCGCCATGCTCAATGAAACGCACAGGCTGGGATTGATTGCTCTCAAGGAAAGGCTAAATATCACAGACAAGCCTTTGAATTCGATGAGTATCGCATTTTTGCTCGCACCGCGAATAAACGCGGCTGGGAGAATGGAAAACGCCGAGTGCGCTCTGAAGCTTCTTTTATGCGATGATGAAGAGGAAACTGCTGTTCTTGCGGCTGAAATCGACGCGCTGAATGACCGCAGATTCACTATTGAAAAAGAAATTTTAGAACAGGTTGAAGATTATCTTGAGGAACACCCGCAGCGTAAGCTGGACAGAATTCTTGTCGTTGACGGCTGTGAATGGCATCAAGGCGTTATCGGAATTGTTGCCTCAAGGCTTGTTGAAAAATACGGCAGACCTGTAATTGTCATTTCACGAGAAGCGGACAATGTTGCAAGGGCATCAGGACGCAGTGTTGAAGGCTTTTCGCTCTTTGCAGCTCTAAGCGCTCTTTCGGATATGCTCATTCATTTCGGCGGTCACACCCTCGCGGCAGGCTTCAGTATATCAAACGACATGATTGACCCTTTCCGCGAGGCGATAAATGAATACGCCTCAAAGCAGAAGGTTATTCAAGTGCCTCTGAATATAGATATTAAGCTTAATCCGGCAAAAATCAGCCCGGCTCTCGCTACGAGCATTGAGCAGCTTGAACCTTTTGGCGCCGGGAATCCGCAGCCGCTTTTCGGGCTGTATTCCATGCAGATTCAATCGATAAAACCCGTTGGAAACGGAAAACATCTGATTATATCGGCAACAAGGGGAGAAACTTATGTCAATGCTGTAAAATTCGGCTCGCCGCCCGAAACTTTCCCCTATCAAATCGGCGACAAGGTGGATTTCGCTATCAGGCTCGAAATGAACGAATATAAGGGCGAGACAAGGGTCAGTATTCAGATTAAAGAAATCCGGCTTGCGGGCGCTGACGATGAAAAAGTTATTTATATGCAGTCCCTGTATGAGAAAATAAAACGCACGGAGGAAATAGACGAAAACGAGCGTGTAATTGCCTGCCCGACAAGAGAGCTTGCAGGCAAAATCTATAGATTTATCAAGGAAAAGCAACCGTTTTTTGTTGATGGGGAAATTCTCACAAGCCGTCTTGGGCTGAGTGAGGACGAAATTTGCAAGGTTTTGGTTTCGCTTGACGCAATGTGTGAATTGGGAATTTTAACAAGGGACGTAAAGGGCGCATATACTGCACCAAACCTGGAAGTAAAATCCGAACTCGCAAACTCAAAGCTGCTAGCGAGACTGAGATACTAGTTTAGACATTAGATTGTAGACTGTAGACAGTAGACCCGTACACTGTAAGCTGTAATAGTACACTGTAAACTGTACACTGTAAACTGTAAACTGTAAACTGTAAACTGTAAACTGTACACTGTAAACTGTACACTGTAAACTGTACATTGTACACTGTACACTGTACACTAGTAAAGGGAGGTGAATACTGTGCTTACCGACGGAATTGCCGATGCCGGATACGCCGAGCTGCGGCTGCTGCTTGAGGATAAATTTCATGAGTCGATTGCCTGCATAGACAAGGCATATAGCTTTGCCGCTAACGCGCATATAACTCAGCTCAGGCGTTCGGGCGAGAAGTATATTATTCACCCAATCGCTGTCTCGCGAATCCTTTTTGAGCTTGGTGCGGACGCGGAATCAATTCAGGCGGCAATGCTTCACGATGTTGTTGAGGATACTGTATTCAAGCTGAGCGACATAAAAAGAGAATTCGGCGACGAGGTCGCGAAGCTTGTTGACGGCGTGACAAAGCTAGGTAAATATCAGCTTGACAATACAGACAAGGAGTCCGAGCAGGCGGAAAATCTGCGGAAAATGTTTATCGCTATGTCTCAGGACATTCGCGTTATAATAATAAAGCTTGCCGACCGCCTCCATAATATGCGTACGCTTTCATATCTCCCCGAAAATAAACGGCGGCTTGTTGCGAAGGAGACACTGGAGTTTTACGCTCCGATAGCTCACCGGCTAGGTATCAGGCATGTCAAGGATGAGCTTGAAAACCTCGCTATAAGTTATCTCGACCCTGTTGGATATAAGGAGATTGAGGAATCCCTCGCGAAGCAAAACAATTCCCGAAGCGAATTTTTGCAGGATATTATAAAAAAAGTTGGCGACAGGGTGAGGGTTAACGTTCCTCACGCGCATATTGAAGGGCGAATAAAGAGCGTTCACGGCATATACAAGAAGATGTATATGCAAAATAAGAATTTTGACCAGATTTACGATATTTACGCTGTGCGTGTTATAGTCAATGACCTTGCGGATTGCTATAACTGCCTCGGGGTCATTCATGAGATGTTCCGCCCGATTCCGGGAAGGTTCAAGGATTATATTTCCACTCCCAAGCCGAATAAGTACCAGTCCCTGCACACTACAATTATAGGGAAAGAGGGCATTCCCTTCGAGGTTCAGATCCGCACATGGGAAATGCATGAAACCGCGGAATACGGTGTTGCGGCGCATTGGAAATACAAGCTCGGCGGTGCCCAGCAAGCAACCTTTGACGAGCATATGTCGTGGATTCGGAAATTTGTAGAAAGTCAGGAGGACTCGGACGACAATCTTGACATTATCCATTCGATAAAAAACGAGCTGCTGCCTGACGAGATATATGTGCTCACTCCCAAGGGAGATGTAATAATTCTTCCGCAAGGCGCGACGGTAATAGATTTTGCATATGCTATTCACTCGGCGGTCGGCAACCGCATGATAGGCGCAAAGGTTGACAGCAAAATTGTGACCCTTGATTATCAGGTAAAAACCGGCGAAATTGTTGAGATACTGACCGCCGCGAATCAGGATAAGGGACCCTCAAGGGATTGGCTGAGGATAGTCAAAACAAGTGAAGCCAGAAGCAAAATCCGTGGCTGGTTCAAAAGAGAGAAGCGCGACGAAAATATTGTTGAGGGCAGAGCTGAGTTTGAGCGTGAGCTGCGCCGCTCGAACCTGCACCCGGACGATGACGCGGTTCAGGAGCTGGTTGAAAGGGTAGCGGAACGCCAGCACTGCAACAACGTTGACGATTTTTACGCGGCTATAGGCTACGGCGGAATTCTGCTGAGCCGGATTATACCCCATATCAGGGACGAATATAATAAGCTCGCGAAATCTAAGCAAAATTCGGCAATATCTCTGAGTGATATTAAGCATTCAAGCAGTGAGGGTGTAATAGTGCCTTATGTGGACAACTGCCTTGTAAAGCTCTCGCGCTGCTGCAACCCCATACCGGGCGATGAGATTATCGGCTTTATTACTCGCGGTCACGGCGTTTCGGTGCATAAAAGGGACTGCACTAATGTACCCGCCGATACACTGCAGACTCAGGAGCCGGAGCGGTGGATTGATGTTTATTGGGACTACGGAAAAAAAGAGGATTTTACAACATCTCTTTTGATTGTATGCAGCGAGGATAATAAAAATATTATCGGGGATATTTCCCTCGCAATAGGAAATATGCGGCTGCTGGTTCATCAGTTTGATTATAAAGAAAATAAAGGCAAGGGCGCAACAGTCTATGTCAGCCTTACTGTTAACGGTGTTGACCATCTTTTCAGCATAATCACGCGATTTAATAAGATTCACGGCGTTATTAAGGTTGCACGAACCGGCGAATCAAGCTGTTAACAGGTTAACAGGATTACAGGTTTACAGGTTAACAGGTGGTGTACATTAAAAAATGAAGGGTGATTTATTAGATGAAAAAGCTTACAAGGTCAGAGGTTGACAAGAAACTGTTCGGCGTTTGCGGAGGTCTTGGGGAATATTTCGGCGTTGACCCGACAGTTATCAGAATAGCCTGGCTTCTATCTGTTCTTTTTGCCGGATTCGGAATTCTGGCTTATATTATTTGCGCGCTTGTCATGCCCGAGGGTGTTGCTGATAATAGTCAGTGGCAGCAAAACCGGCAGAATTATAACCCCTATAATCAAAACGGTTTTGACCCGAACGCCGGGAATAACAGCGACGATGGCAATAACAACGACACAACTCAGGTATGAGGGCAGTTATTCAAAGAGTTCGTTCAGCCTCTGTTGTTGTCGCAGGTGAGGTTGTCGGCAAGATTTCAAAAGGACTGCTGGTGCTTCTTGGCGTTGTCGAGGGCGACACGGCTGCCGATGCCGAAATAATGGCGGCGAAAACGGCGAACCTGCGGATTTTTTGCGATGAGCAGGACAAAATGAACCTCTCACTCCTCGATATAAAAGGGGAGTGCTTGGTTGTTTCGCAGTTCACATTGTGCGCTGACTGCAAAAAGGGTAACAGACCCTCTTTTTCTTCCTCGGCTGCGCCTGAGGAGGCAAAAAGGCTGTACGAGCTTTATATGTGTGAGCTGCATAAAAACGGCGTGGAAAAAGTCGAGAGCGGCATTTTTGCGGCGTCCATGCAGGTTGAGCTGATAAATGACGGCCCGGTTACTATTATGCATGACAGCAGAACATGGATTCAAGATTCAAGAATGAGCAGTAAGTAGTTGAAAGTTAATTATTAAGTAATAGGTAATAGGTAATAAATTATAAGTAATAAAAAAGGTCGCGAGTTAAAATACGGTAGTTATTAATAGTCTGCTCGCGAACGATTTTTAAAAAGTTTCATTAAGCTTATTAAAATCAATGAATATACAAAAGTGAGTAAATTTTAATTAATCAGTGGTTACTTAGGTGAACGATGATTTAATCATCGTTCACAGACAGAGCCAAAAATTTTCGTTTACAAAGCTTGATATATCAAGCTTTGTAAAATCAATGAATATACAAAAGTGAGTAAATTTCTATTAATCAGTGGTTACTTAGCTTTTAAAAGAAAGATTGGTCATTATAGATGGAAGTAAAAACATTTGTCGTGAGTGAAATGCGCTCCAACTGTTACTTTCTCACTGATGAGGAGAGCGGTGAGTGCGCTGTTATCGATTGCGGTGCTTTTGAGGATTATCTTCACGATACACTCAATTCATCTGATATAAAAAAGGTTAAGTGTATCCTCTTGACTCACGGTCATCTTGACCATATTCTAGGAGTCCCCGAGCTTAAAAGACAGACCGGTGCGCCTGTTTGTATCCACACAAATGACGAGGTTTGCCTTTATGATGAAAAAAGAAGCTTTATGAGCGCACACAGACCGGGTGAGCAGGAGCTGATGAAGGCTGATATACTTCTTGGTGACGGCGACATCCTGTATTTAGGAAAAAATAAAATCGAGTGTCTACATACTCCCGGTCACTCAAGCGGCTCAGTCTGTTTTCTGTGCGGCAATCTGCTTTTCACCGGCGACACACTTTTTTGCAGAACCATCGGCAGAACAGACTTTGAGGATTCATGCGATGATGATATGAATATATCTCTGAAAAGGCTTTATGAGCTGCCGGGCGACTACAAGGTCTATCCGGGTCACAACCGCTCCTCAACGCTTCAGTTTGAGAGAGAGACAAACCGCTATCTTGTCCGGCGTTACAGAAGTTTGGATTTTATCAGATGATTTTAGCTTTGATTAATCATAAATTTTTATATGAGACTGAAAATGTTTGCAGGATTTTTTATCCTCTTGAAGATATTTCGGTTATAAGCGATTATCCCGCTCAGGGTGAGTATATTCTGTCGGAAATTGCCGAAAATGAAGGTAATACTGTCGCCAGAGCGGCTCTGAGTTTTGATGAAGATTTTACTTACGAAATATCTCTAGCTAAAAACGCCGGGGATAAGCAGAAGGAGCTTTCGCTCGCTCAGTGCCTTTACAGGGTTTTGAGCCGTAAGCTGAATTATTCCCCTCCCTGGGGAATACTGACAGGTGTGCGCCCGGAAAAGCTGATGCGCTTCCTCACCGATACTAACGGAAAACATGAAGCTGTCAGCTATTTTAAAAATGAGCTGTTTGTGAAGGATGAAAAAATAAAGCTTGCCTGCGACATATATGATATACAGTCGCATATAATAAATTCCTCCGGCAAAAATTCGTTTTCCCTTTATATGTCAATACCCTTCTGTCCCACTCGCTGCAGCTACTGCTCCTTTGTTTCTCATTCGGTAGCAGGCGCGAAAAAGCTAATCCCCGAATATATCCGGCTTTTATGCGAGGAAATAGCATATACTGCTGAAATAGCAAGACGGCTCTCATTGAAGCTTGAAACAGTATATTTCGGCGGCGGAACACCCACCGTACTCACCGCTTATGAGCTTGAAACAATACTTTCCGCGCTTTCGCAGAGTTTCGGTGGAATGATGAGAGGTGTTCGTGAATATACTGTTGAAGCGGGTCGTCCCGATACTGTGACGCTTGAAAAGCTTGAAGCGCTCAAAAAAAACGGAGTGAACCGCGTCAGTATAAATCCCCAGACCTTTTCACAGGAAATTCTTGATAATATAGGCAGAAAGCATACTGTCGCTCAGACACTAGAAGCCTTCGGGCTTGCGAGAAAGGTCGGCTTTGACAATATCAACATGGATTTCATCGCCGGACTTCCGGGGGAGACTGATGAGGTTTTTTTAGAGGGCATAAACAAAGGTATATCCCTCTCAGCTGAAAGCATAACGGTTCACGCTATGGCGCTCAAGCGCTCGGCTGAGATTGTCACCGAAGGCAGACAGCATTCGGTATTTTTACAAAAAGATAATAAAAATGAACGCGCCGACTGCAAAAACACCGACAGTAAAACTGATATGGCAATGACGGCGCTCACCTCGACCGGCTACAAACCGTATTATATGTACCGCCAGAGCCGTTCACTCGGGAATCTCGAAAACATCGGCTACTCGAAGCCAGGTTTCGAAAGCCTTTATAATGTATATATGATGGAGGAGATTCATACCGTACTCTCCTGCGGCGCGGGAGCCGTGACGAAGCTCAAGTCACCGGTTTCGGCATATATAGAACGCATATTCAACTTTAAATATCCATACGAATATATTGACCGTTTCGAGGAAGTTCTCTCCAGAAAAGAAAGGATAGTGAAATTTTATGGCGAACATCAATAACTATTTCGATTTTATCAATGACTCAGCGAGCGAGGACCCCGCCATGCTCATTAGCGACGCGGAGGAACGTTACGCAAACATAGTCGACATGACTGCCGATAAAATCCTTGAACGCGGCGGCGCGGAAATTGTTATGCTCGCGGGACCCAGCTCATCAGGCAAGACCACCACCGCCAAACGCCTGAAGGCAAACCTTGAGCAGAGGGGTTACAATGTAAATACAATTTCACTGGACGATTTTTATCTCGATAAGGGGACAGGACCGAAAAACTCGGACGGCTCGGACGATTATGAATCGGTTCACGCCCTCGACATACCCTGTTTGAAGGAATGTCTGCTGAAGCTTCTCAATGACGGCTTTGCAGAGTTTCCGGAGTTTGATTTTACCTCGGGCAAACGATTGGCAAAAAGCCGCGGCGTTGCGCTCGGGAAAAATGACGTTATTATTATCGAGGGGCTTCACGCCCTCAACCCAATCATCACCGACACCCTTCCGAAGGCGCGGCTGGTTAAGATTTATATCAGCCTTTCGAGCAGAATTTATAACGAGGACATGGGAATTGTTCTTAATAAGCGAAATCTGCGTTTCACACGCAGGCTTGTCAGGGACTATAAGTTCAGAGGCAGCTCAACACAAAATACCTTCACACTTTGGGATAATGTTCTTCTCGGTGAGAATATCTACCTTATGCCCTACCGTGAGCTTGCTGATATAAAAATTAACTCGATTCATATCTATGAGCCCTGTGTTTTCAGGAATGAAGCCATTAAACTGCTTGATATGGTAGACCTTGACAGCGAGCATTATCCGGCGGCTCAGAGATTAATAAAAAGCCTGAAGAAGTTTAAGCCGCTTCCCGCAGAGCTGGTACCTCAGACCTCATTGCTCCGGGAGTTTTTGGGATATTGATATTAATATTCGGGGTTGATTATTTTTGGCAAGAAAAAAACAGTCACTTGAGGGCGGCGCGCTTATCCTTATAGCCTCCTCCATAATAGTCAAAATTATCGGTGTTTTGTATAAAATCCCGATAAGGGACGCAATCGGTGTCACCGGAAGCGGCTATTATGATATTGCTTATAATGTTTATATCCCGATATATTCAATAGCGCTTGCCGGTATGCCCGTTGCAATCTCAAAGCTGGTTTCGCATTATGCCGCTCTCGGCAGATTCAGGGATGTCAGGCGCGTGAAAAAAGTGGCTACAATGCTGTTTTCCGTCACCGGAATAGTCGGCACAGCTTTGATTTTCTTAATAGCCTACCCCTACACAAGCATGAAATGGGCTCTTTCGATTAACACTCCCGAGGCTTTGCCCTCAATGCTTGTCATAGCACCGTCGGTATTTGTCTGCTGCATGATGGCGGCATACAGAGGTTATTATAACGGGCTTCGGAATATGTACCCGACAGCTATATCAGAGATAATCGAAGCCGCCGGAAAGGCAATAATCGGCGTAATGTTTTCAAGAGGTGTCATAAACTACGCCGTCAAGCGTTTCGAAGCCGGGCAGACTGTTTTCGGGGAAACAGTAGCCGACAGAAGCGCGGCGGTAAAAGCCTGCCTGCCTTATGCGACAGCTGCGGCAATCGCCGGAGTGACCATAGCTACTATGCTGACGCTCGGATTTCTTTATCTCAGACATAAAAAAATAGGTGATAAAATAACCGCCGAGGAGCTCAGAGCCTCACCCCGCCCCGATTCGCCGAACATGATAGCGAGAAATCTACTGGCAATAGCCATACCTGTCGTCACCGGCACACTCATTTTCAGCATCACAAATTTTCTTGATTCGTGGATAGTTCTCAACCGACTGAGCAGCGTAACCGGAGCGAACGCAGATATAATAAGGAATATGTTTCACCTGTCGGGCGTTGAAGCGGGTGACTTGAAGGACTTGATTTACGGCGCATTCACCTATTCTCTCGACTTCAGAACGCTGCTGCCGACGCTTACAATGACCCTAGGCGTCAGTGTAATACCTGTTCTGACCGAGGCGATGACGCTTAATTTGCGCTCGAACATAAAAAGGTCTATAGAATCAGTAATAAAACTGACAATGATGATAGCTCTGCCTGCCGGTTTCGGTCTTGCCGCTCTGGCTGAACCTATTCTGCGGCTGATGTATGGCGGCAAGGCTGATTTCGTCGCAACTCTCTCTATATCCGTGCCGAGCCTTGTCTCATATGGACTTATGGCGTTTTTGCTCTCCTCTTCCCAGCCAATGTCAAGCATCCTTCAGGGGCTTGGACGACCGGATTTACCGTTATTATCAACAACAATAGGCGTCAGTCTTAAAATTCTCTTTAATTTTGTTCTTATCGGAATCCCGCAAATCAATATTTTCGGCGTAATCGCAGGAACCTTTGTTTGCTACGGTACGATTGTTTTGCTCAATTATATAAATATCGTGCGTATATCGAAAGTAAAAATTGATTTGAAGAAGATATTCTTTAAGCCCCTCCTGTCGGCGGCGGCTTCAGGAATCGCCGCTTACTCGATTTACGGAATATGCAGTAAGATTATTCCCGCGGGTGATGTGAGCGGCAGAATCAACGGAAATGCCTTTTCGGCATTGATTGCGATAGGCGCAGCGGTGCTTGTTTACGCCATTGCCCTTCTGTTTTCGCGAACAATTTCCCGAAATGAGATTTTATTGTTACCAAAAGGTGAAAAAATTTCGAAAACACTTGAAAAATATGGATTAATCAGTTAATATATAGGGGCGATAAAAAACTATGGACTTTTTGCTGAAAAAAAGTTATAATTTTGATGATCTTTTAACAATAATGAAAATCCTGCGTTCGGACGAGGGCTGCCCCTGGGACAGAGAACAAAACCACGAAAGCATCAAGAAAAATTTTATTGAGGAGACCTATGAGGTTGTCGAGGCAATAAATAAGTCAGACGATGCTTTGCTTTGCGAAGAGCTGGGTGATGTTCTGCTTCAGATAGTTTTTCATTCGCAAATGTCAGCGGAACGCGGCAGCTTTGATATTGAGGCGGTTGCAGATGGGATTTGCCGCAAGCTAATTGAGCGTCATCCGCACGTTTTCAGTGACACGCAAGTGAAAGACAGCGGCGAGGTGCTCAGAAACTGGGACAGGATTAAAACCGAAAGCAAGCACCGCGACACTGTGAGCGATGAAATGCGTGCCGTACCAAAGGAGCTTCCCGCTTTGATGAGGAGCGAAAAGCTGCAGAGGAAGGCTGCAAAGGTCGGCTTTGACTGGAAGGATGTTAGCGGCGCGATGGAAAAATGCCGCGAGGAGCTCTCAGAGCTGCAGGAAGCGGTAAAATCGCAGGACAAGCTTAATGCCGAGGAGGAGCTCGGGGATCTCCTGTTCAGTGTTGTCAATGTGTCTAGATTCCTTGAGCTTGACAGCGAGGACGCATTAAACAAAGCTTCGCAGAAGTTCATATGCCGTTTCGAGAGGGTGGAGCGGCTGGCGGGAGAGAAGGGAATAGATATAAAAAATTCATCCCTCGTGGAGCTGGACAAGCTCTGGGATGAAGCAAAAAAACTTTCCCGATAATTACGATTCCAATAGCTGCGCTTTTTTAGCATATGCTTATGGATATATATTATGGTGAAAAGGAGGATGTATAATGAATAAAACTGATCTTATCAATGCAGTTGCCGAGAAAGCAGGTTGCTCTAAAAAAGATGCCGATGCAGCAGTCAACGCTGTAATCGCTTCCGTTTCTGACGCTTTAGCCGCCGGCGATAGCGTACAGCTGGTCGGTTTCGGCACCTTTGAGGTTCGCGCTCGTGCTGAGAAGCAGGGACGTAATCCCAAAACAGGCGAAGCCATCACTGTTCCCGCAGCGAAAGTTCCCGCCTTTAAAGCTGGCAAGGCACTCAAGGATGCCGTTGCGAAATAATTTTAGTTCATATACGGAAGAAACTATTTAGGGAATGTGTTTGGGATTCAAAAAAAAGGTTCAGTTACTGAACCTTTTCCCGAACCGGCTCTGCCGAGGTTTCTTCCGTCTTACTTTTTTTATTATTTCCAGAACGGAATATGAATATAATAAGATAGGATATGTATAATGCGACTTGATAAATATTTAAAGGTTTCAAGGCTAGTGAAAAGGCGCACGGTCGCCAACGAGCTCTGCGACGCGAAGCATGTCGATGTGAACGGCAAAACCGCCAGAGCGTCATATGAGATAAAAGCCGGAGACCTCATTGAAATTCAGATGGGCAGTAATAAAATCAGAGCCGAGGTAGTGAGCATCAGCGAACACGCGACAAAGGAAAACGCGGCGTTGATGTACAGGCTTTTAGATTAGGGACTATTTGAATGATGATTAATCATCTTTCAAATAGGAGTCTGTCTGTGTATCACAAAAATGCCGAATTATCAACTGCTTAATCAGGCTGAAAAGCTCTTCCTGATTGAGCTGTTTTTTATACTGCTCGTCAATTTCACTCATGCGTTCTTCGTCGTATGAGGTTTCCTCATCGTTTTTGTCAAACATTGCGAACATGGCTTTTACAGTCGGCGCGAGAGGACTTCCAATGGCCTCTAGGGCTTGCGGCGCAAGAGAAATAAGCGGCTCGCCGTTTTTCTTAAAAAATTCGCTGAGTTTTTCGCCGCCGTCGAGTACAAGATAGTTCAAGGTGTAAATATATTGCTCGTTTATCGGCAGCTCTGCGAAGGCTCCCTTCAGGTCGCCGATTTTATCGAGCCGCAGCTGAATATTTGTCGCCGCTCCCTCAAGCAACTCGGGCATTTCCGCGTTTCTGACTGTCTCGCTGTCGAGAACCCTGTATTTGTCGCGAAGGAAATTTTCATGCTTCATTTCCGACATCTGACGGTTTACTATGTCGGAGCGCTTTTTTTGCGCCATAAGAGCTTTTCTTGAGACAATAAAAACTATCGGAACTAAGAGCGCCGCTATTATCCATACCTGCCAGGCTTGCATTGTAATCAATCCTTTCCCTTGTTTAGAATATAATATATATCGCTTTTTTTAACTGAGAATTTTTTTGCCGCCGCTTTAGCCGCCTCATTGCTCGAGGTTCCGTCCGCGACAAGCTCACGGGCGTATTCACACGCCGTTTCAAGAGCCTCCTCAGGGGTTATTTCTTCATCCTCGCTCTCAAGCGGCGACTCAATAATTATAACAAATTCACCCTTAACCGGCTTGTTCTTATATTCCTCAGCAGCTCTCGCAAGGCTTGTCCTCTCTACGTTTTCGTGGATTTTTGTCAGCTCTTTGATAATCGCGACGGTCCTGTCGCCGAGGACGTCAAAAAGGTCCTGAAGGGTATACTGCAGCTTATGGGGAGCTTCGTAAAAAATCATTGTCTTTTTTTCACTCTTAATCTCCTCGAGGTGCTTTTTCCGCGCTCTTTTATTTACGCTCAGAAAGCCCTCGAAGCTGAAGCGTGAGACATTCAATCCGCTAATCGCCGCGGCGGTAACTATTGCCGAGGGTCCCGGTATGCTGGCAACTTTTACGCCGGAATTGTGGCATAAATCGACAAGTTCAGTGCCGGGGTCGGATATTGCAGGCATTCCCGCATCTGTGACGAGAGCGCAGCTTTCGCCTTCAAGCAGGCGGGCGGCAATCTCCTTGCCCATGTCAAAGCGGTTATGCTCATGATACGAAAGCATCGGCTTCTTTATATTATAGTGATTAAGAATTTTAATCGTAACCCTCTTGTCCTCAGCGGCAATAAAATCAACCTTCTCGAGCGTTTCAAGCGCACGTTCTGATATGTCAGAGAGATTGCCGATTGGGGTGCCGACGACATATAAAATCCCGCTCATGTTGTTTTTTGTTCCTTTCCGTCATAATATTCGCCGACTATTTTTCTCATTTCCTGCGAATAGCTATCCTGATTGCCTTCTATATATAGCTCTTTTTCAACGCTCAGACCGCTCCTGCTGCCGAGCTTTCCCTCAAGTAGCATAAGCCAGGGCGGTTTTCCGGTTCTCAGTGCGACAAAACGCAATCTTTTGGGCTCAATATTATACTTTTTCATCGACATTACAGCATCACACAGGCGTTCAGGTTTCAGACAAATTGCAAATCTGCCGCCAAAGCGCAACAGCTTTGACGCGGCACATGAAGCGTCGTCAAGTGTGCAAAAACTGTCATGCCGGGCGATTTTATCGCTGGCTGAGGAGGATATTATCCCGCTCCCGAGAGCTTTATAAGGCGGATTCATTGTTACAAGGTCGAAGCGTCCGAAATTTTCACTTTTTTTGAGATTGTCAGTATTTCTTAAATCGGCATTCAGTATCTCAAAACTTTCTTCAATCCCGCAAAACCTTACCGAACGCCTGAGCTGATTAATCGCCTGCTCTTGAATCTCCACACAGGTTATTTTAGTTTCCAATCCCTCACGCAAAAAATAAAAGGGGATAATCCCGCAGCCGCTTCCGAGGTCGCAAACTGTTTCCCGGCGTTTGGGTGAGGCGAAAAAGCCCAGCAGCAGCGCGTCAGTACCGAAAGTATGCTCCCGCGACACAATAAGAGGGAGGGAGCTGTTTATATATTCAATATGCTCGCCTGCGCCGAGGCTGACTTTTTCGGTATCCACCGCAAAACTCCTGACAAATTAAAATGTTTTTTATATTACCGCGTACGCAAACAGTCGACAATTTATGACGCAGGATTTTTTGTTCTGAGCAAGGCGGAGGACGTAGCTTTGCTGACGCAAGGCAAGGACGACAACAAAGCTCAGGACAAAAAAGACAAGTTAGAAATGACTACTGTTTGTGTGCGTGGTAATAGTATACTATTTTTATTTGATAATGTAAATACAATGATTTTTCGCTTTTATTTGTTTTGCATAAAAATTATAAGGAACTGAAGGGGTGTTTTTTGTATAAAAAGATGAAAAAGTGCCAGGGGTTGAAAAAGTATAAAATCCTATTGACAAGACGGTTTCTTTCTTGTATAATACACGACTGTAAAGCGATTTGTCTTTACAGTGCTTGAGAAGAAGGTGAGAGGTTGGCAAAAAATCTTGAGATAACTGTCCTGCTTGATTTTTACGGCGAAATTTTAACCGAGAAACAGCGCGATTATCTGTCTTTTTACTATAATGATGACCTTTCTCTTTCCGAAATTGCCGAAAATGAGGGAATCACAAGGCAGGGCGTCAGAGACGCTATAAAACGCGCGGAAAATCAGCTGCTTGACATTGAAAGCAAGCTCAAACATGTTTTTCGTTTTACGGAAATTAACAAAGCGATTCTCGAAATTATGGAGTGCGCAAAGGCTATAAATGAGTGCAATTTAAGAAGTAATCTCTCAAGAGAAATCAACGATTCCGCCGCCAGAATACAGTCTATAGCCACCGCGCTTTTTGAATAATAAAACCTTTAAATCCTTAAAACGAAAAGTAGAAACGGAAGAAATATAATGGCATTTGAGGGACTTTCAGATAAATTAGAATCCGCTTTTAAACGTCTTAAAAGCAAGGGTAGCCTGAATGAGGGCGATGTCCGCGAGGCTATGCGCGAGGTTCGTCTTGCGCTGCTGGAGGCTGATGTCAGCTACAAGGTCGCCAAGGATTTTACCCAGTCTGTGACTGAAAAGGCGATAGGCTCGGCTGTCATGGAGAGCCTGACTCCGGCTCAGATGGTTATCAAAATTGTTAATGAAGAATTAACAAGCCTTATGGGCGGCACTCATTCGCGGCTGGCATATGCCTCGCATCCCCCTACAATTGTCCTTATGTGCGGTCTCAACGGCGCGGGAAAAACTACCCATGCCGCGAAAATCGCCAATAAACTTAAAAAAGACGGTCACCGTCCGCTGCTTTGCGGACTTGATATATACCGCCCCGCTGCGATTAAACAGCTTCAGGTAATCGCTGCCCAGATTGATGTTCCGGTTTTTGAAAAGGGCACACAGAATCCGACAATTACCGCGAAGGAAGCCGTTTCGTATTCCAAGGATCACGGCTATGATTACCTCATTCTCGATACCGCCGGACGCCTGCAAATCGACGAGGTGCTCATGCAGGAGCTTAAGGACATAAAGTCAACTGTCAAACCGCATGAGATACTTCTTGTCATTGACGCTATGACCGGTCAGGACGCGGTTAATGTTGCCACAGCCTTTAACGAGGCTCTCGGCGTTGACGGCTTGGTGCTGACAAAGCTTGACTGTGACACAAGAGGCGGTGCGGCGCTCTCTGCGAGAGCCGTAACCGGTAAGCCTATTAAATTCGCCGGAATAGGCGAAAAAGTCGATGACCTCGATATTTTCTACCCCGACCGCATGGCTTCAAGAATCCTCGGCATGGGCGATATGCTCTCGCTTATTGAGAAAGCTGAGGTTGCCCTCGACGAAAAAAAGGCGATGCAGCTTGAGGAACGCCTGAGGCAAAACAAATTCGACCTAAATGACCTGCTTATGCAGATGCAGGAAATGAAAAAAATGGGTTCGATGAAGGATCTTTTGTCAATGATACCCGGAGTCGGCAAAAAAATCAAGGAAGCCGATATTGATGAGCGTCAGATCGACAAAACAAAGGCGATTATTCTCTCAATGACCGCGAAAGAACGCGAAAAGCCCGATATAATTAACCCCTCGAGAAAAAAGAGAATCGCCGCAGGCTGCGGGATGCAGGTTGAGGATGTCAACAGGCTGCTTAATCAATTCAAGCAGATGCAAAAAATGATGAAGCAATTCAGCGGCAAGGGCAGCAAAAAAATGATGCAGAGAATGAGACCGTTTTAGCTCATTATAATATATTGTATTCGTATTTTACATTTATTTAGTCGTATAAATTTAAAATAAATAATTTTTTGTTGGAGGAAATCTCATGGCAGTCAAAATTCGTCTGCGCCGGATGGGCGCGAAAAAAGCACCGTTTTACCGTATAGTTGTCGCGGATTCAAGATACCCCCGCGATGGCAGATTTATCGAGGAAATCGGCTCGTACAATCCCCTCAAGGAGCCGTCCGAGATTAAAGTCGACGCCGATAAGGTTAAAAAATGGATTGAGAACGGCGCACAGCCCACTGACACCGTTAAAGTTCTTTTGAAAAAGTCCGGTGTTATTGAATAAGTTTATTTTACCCATAAAGGGTTTGTTGGAGGAGTCAGAGTATGGAAGAACTGTTAGTCTCATTGGTCAAGGGTCTCGTTGACGATCCGTCAGCTATTAATGTCACAACTGACGAAGTCAATGACGAGGGAATCATTGTTTATCATTTGCACGTCGCTCCCGATGATATGGGTCGTGTAATCGGTAAACAGGGCCGTGTTGCAAAGGCAATCCGCACAGTAATGCGCGCGACTGCAAACCGCAAGGAAATGAAGGTTCAGGTAGAAATCGATTAATTTCCTTTCCGGCATTGAACGCTCGAAGGTTTCCCTGAAATGTTAGTTTTTCAGGGAAACTATAAGGCTCATATACTGCAATTGGCGATACTTGTTTGACGACTGTCTATCGAACAGATAAACAGCGGTCAGGCAAGTATTTATTGCATTAATTATTAACGGAGAATTTCATGCTGAAAAAATATCTTGAAATCGGGCAGATAGTCTCGACTCACGGCATTCGCGGAGAGCTGAGGGTAAACCCGTGGTGCGACGGTCCGGAATACTTTAAACACTTTAAAAAACTTTATTTTAAGAGCAACGGCAGCGAACCTGTCAGAGTGCTCTCAAGCCGTCCGCACGGTTCGGTTTGTATTTTGTCGCTTGAGAATGTCGATACAGTTGAAAAGGCGCAAGCGCTCAAGAATAAAATTCTCTATATGAAGCGTGACGACGCACCGAAACAGGAGGGTAAATACTTCATTCAGGATCTAATCGGCTGCAGCGTTATAGATGCAGATAAAGGTATCCGATACGGTGAAATTTCCGATGTCAGCCCTACCGGCGCGAATGATGTCTGGCATATAAAGGGTGTTGACGGCAAGGAGTTTCTGATTCCTGCAATTCCTTCGGTAGTTATACTGACAGATATTGAAAATGAAGTTATCGAAATCCGTCCTCTGGAAGGAATGTTCGGCGATGAGGATTGATATTATTACGCTTTTTCCGCAGATGTGCGAGTCTGTTTTCAGCGAAAGCATTATCGGGCGGGCTCTCAAAGCAGGTTATATTAAAATTTACTCACATAATCTCAGGGATTTCAGCGACAATAAGCATGGTACAGTTGATGATACTCCATATGGCGGCGGCGGAGGAATGCTTCTGCGTGCCGAGCCGATTTTTTTGTGTTTCAAACATATTTGTGAAGCAGCAGGGAAACGGCCTCATCTTGTGTATATGTCTCCCCAGGGGCAGCTGCTTACGCAAAAAACCTCAAACAGACTTGCCTCGCTTGACAATCTCGCGATTCTTTGCGGGCATTACGAGGGCGTTGATGAAAGGGTAATTGAGGAAATTGTCGACGAGGAAATTTCGATTGGTGATTTTGTACTTACAGGCGGCGAGCTTCCCGCGCTGGTGCTGATGGACACTGTCGCGAGGCTTGTCCCGGGTGTACTCAAGTCAGATGCGGCTTTTCAGGATGAAAGCCATTACAGCGGAATGCTTGAATACCCGCAATATACAAAACCATCAAATTGGCACGGACGGGAAGTGCCGGAGGTGCTGCTGAGCGGTCATCACGCAAAAATTAAACAATGGCAGCATGAACAGTCCTTGAAACGCACAAAGGAACGCAGACCGGATATGTTAGGTGAAATATGATTTAATCATCATTCACAGACAGAGCCAAAGAATTTCGTTTATAAAGCTTGATATATCAAGCTTTATAAAATCAATGAATAGACAAAAGTGAGAAAAATTCAATTAATCAGTGGTTACCTATAAAATGAAAGAGCTGGGCATTTTAATGAAAAAGAGTGTTAAAAAGAATTCACAGTTATTTTTTATAACATTTTGTGTTGCGGTTTTAATTGCCACCGTTTCCTTCGGTATCGGCACGGCTAGAAACAGAATGTTGATTGAAAAATATTCCTTGACCGCTGAAAGCCATGAAGATGGCGCGGACAATATGAATTTTTCCGGTAACGGCAATGATAGCACCGAAGGCGCGAAAAGTACCGGAAGCACTGCAGGCAATACCTCGACGACCTCGAAAAAGCAGGAAACAACCTCCTCGAAAACCACTCAGAGCAATACTCAAACTACAGCTCCGACACAGCCGGAACCTACAACGGACGATGCAAAGGAGACTGTCGGAGGAAATAAGATTGTCTACCTGACTTTTGACGACGGACCCTCAGCCGTTACTAAGAGGGTTCTCGATGTACTTGACAATTACGGTATCAAAGCGACCTTTTTTGTCATTTATTCAAAGGGCTGCGAGAGTATTCTCAAGGATATAAGCGACAGGGGGCATAAAATCGGTATACATTCCTACACTCATCGCTATGACCTGATGTACGCCTCTGAGGATGCTTTTTTTGATGAGCTGAACAGAATGAACGATGTTGTTGAAAACGTGACCGGAAAACGTTCGGATATAATGAGATTCATCGGCGGCAGCAGTAACACCGTAAGCAAAAAATATTGCGCGGGGCTTATGTCAAAACTGGTTAAGGAGGTTGAGCGGCAGGGTTACTCCTATTTTGACTGGAACGCTGATTCCCGCGACGCGACAGGTAATAATCTTCCCGCCTCAACGATTGTCAGTAAAACAAAGGCTCAGTTTAAAACGCCTCCCGCGCGAATCTGCCTTTTGATGCACGACTCCGCCGGGAAATCCACTACTGCCGATGCGCTGCCGCAGATTATTGAATATTATCGCGATCTGGGCTACAGCTTCGATGTACTCAATCATGATTATTCAGCCTTTCATCATCAGGTGGTAAATTGATTTTTTTGTAGTTTTTACATTTTTAGGATTATTTACAAAATATATGCTTTTCACCCAGCAAATTCAAGGATAAAAAACTGTCATTATTAACAAACATTTTGCTTTTCTATTGTGCAACTTTAGGCGTACAACTGAAATATTGAAAATGTCAATTTTATCAGGCATAAAGCGTTGACTGCAAGAAAGTTTGTGATATAATATTGTTGTTAATAGCGATTGTTTTATAATTTGGCTCAGTAGCGTTTATTCGCTTTTTGCCTTATATAAAGAAAGGTATGAATTTTATTATGTTTCATAAAGATGTATTCGTACAAAATGAAGTAGGTCTGCACGCGAGACCGGCGACCTTTTTTATTCAAAAAGCAAACGAGTTTAAATCGACAATATGGGTCGAAAAAGAGGATAGGCGGGTTAACGCCAAGAGCCTTCTGGGTGTTCTGTCTTTGGGTATCATGGGCGGTACGGATATCCGCATAATTGCCGGCGGCGCAGACGAGGTTGAGGCTGTTGAGGGTCTCTCGAAGCTTGTCGAGTCCGGCTTCGCAGAATAAATCATAATACGCTGAATCGGTGTATCGGGGTTGTTGCTTCGGTACACTTTTTGTGTTTTTTTTAGGGACTAGGGAATAGGGACTAGGGACTAGGGAATAGGGACTAGGGAATAGGGAATAGGGAATAGGGACTAGGGAATAGAGACTAGGGACTAGGGCAAGTGATGAATGAAGAATGAAAAATGAAAAATTGGTGTCGAGTAAGTAGAATAAAGATTGTTTTTTATCATTTCAACCGATTGGATTTAAATTTTTAATAATAGTTACCTGTTTTTAATAAGTTTAATATTACATTATAAAATCATTCGCAGACAGTATAATTAAGCATAAAAACATTCTGTTTCGCGACCTAAACTAGCTCCTATTCCCTAGCCCCTATTCCCTAGCCCCTATTCCCTATTCTAGTCCCTAATCAAAAAAAGGTGATATTTTGTCTGAAATTGTTGAAGCTCTTCGAAAAAAAGCCATGAAGCTCCCTGCGACGCCGGGGGTTTATATAATGAAAAACAAGCACTCCGAAATTATCTATATAGGTAAGGCGAAGAGGCTTAAAAATCGTGTCAGCACTTATTTCGGCTCTGATAAAACCTTTGGGGAAAAGGTCAGGCGGATGGTGGAAAATGTCGCGGATTTTGACTATATCCTCGTTGACAGCGAATACGAGGCACTTGTGCTCGAATGCAGCCTGATAAAACAGAATAAACCGAAATATAATATCCTTCTCAAGGACGACAAGGGCATAAATTATATAAAAATCACAAAGGGCGATTGGCGAATGATTTCCACCTCTCACGGCAAGCCCGAGGAGGACTGTGACCTCATAGGACCCTTTACAGGCATGGGTTATGTCACCCAGGCAGTCGAGCAGGCGTGTAAAATATATAAGCTTCCGACCTGCTCAAAGGTTTTTCCGCGTGATATTAATAAGAGCAGACCTTGCTTGAATTTTCACCTTAAACAGTGTTCCTCACCCTGCTCTGGGAAAATTTCGCATAAAGATTACAGCGAAGCGGTGGATTCAGCGGTCAGATTTATCCTCAACGGCAGCTCTGAGACGGAAAAAATGCTGAGAGCGCAGATGGAGGAAGCAGCCGAAAACCTTCAATTTGAGCTTGCGGCGAAATTTAGAGACCGCTTGAACGCCCTTGATAAGGTCGCGCAGAAACAGAAGGTTGTTTCCACCAGAATTAAAAATCAGGACATTTTCGCCCTCGCTGAGACAAAGGGGAGGGGCTGCCTGATGGTGCTGAGATTCAACGGCGGCAGTCTTTATGACAGCGAATATTTCTTTGTTGACAATCTTGACAGCCTGAGCGAAGCGCGCAGCGAAATGATTTTAAGCTATTATTCCATCAGGGATAATATACCCCAGAGAATAACCGTTGACGGCGAGGTTGACGATTTGGAGCTGGTCAGTGAGCATCTTTCAAAAAAACTGGGTAAAAAGGTCACAATTGCGATTCCCGAAAGAGGTGAGCAGGCGCAGCTCTGCGAGATGTGCCTGAGCAACGCCTTTGAAAAGCTGGCTCAGCAGGGCGGCTTTGAGGGGAAAAAGCTAGCGGCTATTGACGAGCTTGCGGAGTTACTCTGTCTTGATAAAAAGCCGGAATACATTGAAGCGTATGATATTTCTCATACCGCAGGAAGCGATAATGTCGCGGGAATGGTAGTATTCGAGGACGGAAAGCCGCTGAAAAAAGCTTACAGGCGTTTCTCTGTTAAAAGTTTTGAGGGTCAGGATGACTACGGCTCAATGCGCGAGGTACTTGAACGGCGTTTTAATGAGTATTTAGAACATAAAAGTGAAAATGAGGGCTTCGGCAGGCTTCCGGATTTGATTTTGCTGGATGGTGGAGTCGGTCAGGTAAATGCCGTGAAACCTCTGCTTGATAAATTCTCACTCGACATTCCGCTTTTCGGAATGGTTAAGGATTCAAAGCACCGCACCAAGGCGGTCACAGGCTCGCTCGAGGAAATCGCGATAAACGCGAACAGGAAGGCTTTTACCCTGATTTCTGAAATTCAAGAGGAGGTTCACCGCTTTTCGATAGCCTATCACCATAAAAAACATAAAAAAGCTAGTATAAACAGCGCGTTGTGTGAGATTAGCGGCGTCGGCGAGACACGTGCGGCTAAGCTGATGAAGCATTTTAAGTCGGTAAAGGCAATAAGCGAGGTGAGAATAGACGAAATCGCAGCAGTAAAAGGTGTGACAAAAGCTGCGGCTAGGAGTATATATTCACATTTTCACAGGGATAATATACTAAGGGCGGTCATTTTTGATTTGGACGGCACTCTGCTTAATACCCTTGACGATTTAGCGGACAGCGTGAATCACTGCATGAGGGAGTTTAATTTTCCCCCGAGGGAATACAGCGAGATTCGCAGTTTTGTCGGGAACGGTATACTAAAGCTTATTGAGCGTTCAGTACCGGAGGGAACGGATAAAAAAACAGTGGAAAAATGCACCGAGTTGATGCTGTCTTATTACGCTGAGCACTGTAATATCAAGACCGCGCCTTATGACGGGATTCTTGATTTGCTGCGGTGCTTGAAGGAAAATAATATAAAAACCGCCTGCGTGACAAATAAAAATCAGGTGATGGCGGGGACGCTTTGTGAAGAGCTTTTTACGGGTCTTATTGACGTGGTTATAGGTGCGAAGAGGGGTATTGCAATGAAGCCCGAGCCTGACGGCGTTTTTATCGCGATGAAGGATATGGGCGTTACAAACGGCGAATGTGTTTATGTCGGGGATTCTGATGTCGATATTTTAACGGCTCAGAACGCTGATTTAAAGAGCGTCG
Source organism: Oscillospiraceae bacterium (assembly GCA_031551635.1). Classification (GTDB taxonomy): domain Bacteria; phylum Bacillota; class Clostridia; order Oscillospirales; family Acutalibacteraceae; genus JAVBNH01. The sequence continues at coordinate 32,116 of JAVBNH010000002.1, forward strand.
GCGTGACCTGGGGCTTTAGGGATTATGAGGTTCTCCGCGATGCTGGAGCTGACGCAACAGTCGATTCGCCTAAGCAACTCCTCGAATTATTGCAAAATAATTTAACAAAATAATAATGCGAGAAATATTAACACTAATAGGCTTGACAAACAGGTATGAAAAATGAGATAATATGAAGCGGAATCGGGTCGAAGCCCTTCGCTTTATGTAAAAAAGGAGAATATTGTGAGAGTCATTACCGGCAGCGCCCGGGGAAGAAGGCTTGCGTCCCCTGAGGGACTTGACGTGCGGCCGACCTCTGACAGGGTTAAGGAAGCTATTTTCAGCATCGTTCAATTTGAAATTGAGGGCAGGAAGGTTCTCGATTTGTTTGCGGGCTCAGCCCAGCTTGGGATTGAAGCCCTGAGCAGGGGAGCCGAGCAGTGTGTTTTTGTTGAACAAAAGAATACGGTTGCTGAAATCGTGAAAAAAAATATTACGACCGTGGGATTTACTGACAAATCAAAAATTGTTAATTCCGACGCGTTCAGTTATATAAAAACTACCTCGGAAAAGTTTGATTTGGCTTTTCTTGACCCGCCGTATGAGGGAAACCTTATTGCCAAGGCGCTTCCTGATTTGGTTCTCAGAATGAATGAGGGTTCGGTCATTGTCTGTGAGAGTGACAGCGCAGCGACTCTGCCGATGAGTGAGGGGAATTTTAGAATATCCAGACAATACAGATATTCTTCAACAATGATCACTGTTTACAGGGATAGTGATGAAAAACAAGAATAATATTTTTTGCAGCAAAGCATATTCATTTGCGGGAAGAAGTGTAGTAAAATTATGAACAGGATTGCGGTTTGTCCGGGCAGCTTTGACCCGGTTACTTACGGTCATATAGATGTCGTCACACGCTCAGCGGCAATGTTTGACGAGGTCGTCGTTGTTGTGATGAACAATTATTTTAAGCTTGGCTCAACAAGCTTCACGGTTGAGGAACGTCTCGATTTTCTCAGCCGCTGCACAAAGGCTTTGCCTAATGTAAAGGTGGCGCAGTTCAGCGGTCTGCTTGCTGAGTATGTAAAGCAGATTAACGCCTGCGCAATAGTTAAAGGGCTACGGGCTGTCTCCGACTTTGAAAATGAGTTCCAGCAAGCCCTGACGAATATGCAGCTTGCTCCGAAGGTTGAAACGGTGTTTTTAACCACCAGAGCCGAAAACATGTTTTTAAGCTCGAGTGTCGTCAAGCAGGTTTGCATGTACGGCGGAGATATTACGCCTTTTGTGCCCGAGGAAATCCGCAATGACGTCATTAAAAGACTTTATCAGGAAAGAAACAATATTAAATAATTTTATATAAATCACGAAAGGAAAGGATATAACCATGGGTATTGAGGGTTTATTAGACCAGATAGCTGAGCTTCTAGAAGACGGAAAAACAACGCTTGTAGGCGGAAAAACTAAGGTTGACGCAGATTTAATCCGCCAGACGCTTGATGAAATCAGGCTGCAAATGCCCGACGAAATTTTACAGGCGAGAAAAATAGCCTCCGAGCGAAAGGATATTCTTGTTAAAGCTCAGGGCACAGCAGAGGAGATTATCAAGGACGCCGAGAGACGTGCTGAGCGTCTTATTGCCGATAACGAAATAACAAGAGGCGCAAGAGAAGCCGCAGACGGTATTATCATGAACGCCAAGCAGCAGGGCACCGAAATACTTAACAACGCTAAGGAGAGCGCCGAAGAGGTTAAAGAAAACGCGAGACAGTGGGCGAAGGATATGCGTACAAGCGCGAGCGAATTCGTTGACACCATTATGCGTGAGAGCGATGAAATTCTCTCTGAGAGCCTTGACGCTTTCACGAAATCTCTTGACGATGTTCGCCGAGCAAGAGCCCAGCTGAAAAATGCGACACAAAAGATGTCAGGGATATAATTAAGTGTACAAATTGCAGTGTACAATGTACAAATGAATTATCAAGCAGCATCCTTATTATACTAAGTATTAAGTGATGCTGCTTGTTATATATGTATATTTTTTGGAGGAAAATATGAGCGTCAATAAAAATATCAACACTGATTGGAAATTTAAACTGGAGGACACCGCAGACGCGTATTATATGGGTTTTGACGACAGTGCCTGGCAAACAGTTCAGCTTCCGCATGACTGGTCTGTTTCCTATCCTTTTTCAAAGGAAAATTCGAGCGGAACCGGCTATCTCCCCGGCGGCACAGCTTGGTACCGAAAGACTCTTAATTTTCAAGCTGATGAAATTGAAGGTAAAAGCGTATACATAACCTTTGGCGGTGTATATAAAAACAGCCGCGTCTGGTGCAATTCGAATTATCTCGGGAAACGCCCCTACGGCTACTCAAGCTTCACATATGACCTCACAGAGTTTGTGAAGGCGGGGAAAAATGTAATCAGTGTCAAAGTTGAGCATAATGACCTTGCTGATTCGCGCTGGTTTACAGGCAGCGGAATCTACCGTGACGTGACCCTCAGTATAGCGGAAAAAATTCATTTCGATAAATTCGGCGACGGGATTTTTGCTTATAGCGAAAATGTCAGCAGACAGTCAGCAGAGCTATTTGTCGAGTGGAAGCTGTGCGGCGGTGAGGCTGAGGTTGAGTTTATTCTCAAAGACAAAAACAATAATATCGCGGCATCGGCGAGTGACAGCGGTCATTGCGGAAAGACGCGGCTGCTTGTTGAAAAACCTCAGTTCTGGGATGTCGAAAACCCTTATTTATATACCCTTGTATGTAATGTGAAGGCAGGCGGTATGGTTTACGACAGCGATGAGCTTTTGTTGGGAGTCCGCTCGATTCGATTTGACTGTAATGAAGGATTTTTCTTGAACGGCAAAAATATGAAATTCAAAGGTGTTTGCCTGCATCATGATGCGGGAGCTTTAGGTGCTGCAGTACCGAAATCCGTCTGGCGGCGCAGGCTCACGAAGCTGAAAGAAGTCGGCTGCAATGCCGTTCGCACGAGCCACAATCCCCATGACCCGGTTCTTCTCGATTTGTGCGACGAGATGGGTTTTCTTGTTATGGACGAGTGCTTTGACGAGTGGGAGGGCTGCAAAAATAAATGGTGGCAGGGGCACAATGTATACCCTCCGAAGCGTTTCGGTTACGCGGACGATTTTCCGGCGTGGCACGAAATAGACCTGACTGATTTTGTAAAACGTGACCGCAATCACCCTTCTGTGGTTCTGTGGAGCATCGGCAACGAGATGGACTACCCGAACGACCCCTATTGCCATCCTGATTTTGATTTGGTAACTGGTAATAATGACGCGAACAAGCCAGAGCAGGAGCGTGTTTATGACGAGAACAAGCCGAATGCGAAGCGGCTTGCCTCAATCGCGAGGGAGCTGACGGCTATTGTGAAGCAGAGCGACCGGAGCCGCCCTGTGACTGCCGCGCTTGCATTTCCCGAGCTTGCTGACATAATCGGTTATACTGACGCTGTTGATGTCGCGGGGTATAATTATAAGGAAAAATTATATCATGACGACCATGAAAAACACCCCTCGAGGATAATTCTTGGCAGTGAAAACGGGCATGAGCCGTTTGACTGGGCGCAGGTACGTGATAATGACTATATTTCCGGGCAATTTTTGTGGACGGGAATTGACTATATGGGTGAAGCGCGCGGCTGGCCTGTGCGCGCGTCCGGCGCGGGTATTCTTGATATGGCGGGCTTTCCGAAGCCGCGTTTTTATCAGCGGCAGGCACTCTGGAGCGAAAAGCCCTGCGCGGCTCTAGTGACAAACCCAATGAATAACAAAAGCGCCAAATCTCTTTCATGGAATTATACGGACGGTGAAATGATTGAGGTCAACGCCTATACAAATTGCAAAAACGCCGAATTATTCCTTTGTGGAAATTCATTCGGCGTAAAAGTATTAACTGATGATGACCTTTGCACTACTTCATGGTTGGTACCCTTCACTGCGGGCGAATTGAAGCTGGTTTGCATGGATAAAGACGGCGCAGAAGTGAGCGCTTCAATCACAACGGCAGGCGAGCCGGCGGCTATACAGCTTAACCCAGACCGCGAGACAGTGCGTGCCGGTTCACGGGATTTTATTCAGCTTGAAGCTGTACTGCTTGACAGCAAAGGCATTCCTGTTATAAATAATGACCGTGAACTGAGCTTTAAAGTCAGCGGCGATGCGCAACTGATGGGTATTGAAAACGGCGATATAGCCGATTTAACGCCTTATACCTCAGAGTCAAGGAAAACTTGCGGTGGCAGACTGATAGCATATTTCCGCGCAGGAAACGAACCGCAGGACATAATAATTATCTGCGAAAGCCCTGACGGTCTTCAGTCGAAAATTATAATATCTTGCAAAGACAATTGATAAAATAAGGTGAAACCTCTGACATCCCTGTCACCTGAACCTTGGCTCCTGTTGTCTACTAAACAAACGATGATAATATCATCGTTTGTTTAGCTTTCCACTGTTTCAAGCCCTCTTTTTTCAAGCTTTTTAATGCTTGTTGCCTGAAGCAGAATGTCATTACCGCCATCAAAACGCGCTGTAGCTTTGACAGTCCCAATAACCTCAATCCAGTCGTTCTGCTTGAGACTTGATGTGTCACCGGAAAAATTAAAGCCCACCAGACCGTCGTTGCCGCAGCAGCCGGGACCGTAACGGATAACGGAAATAAATTCTTTTCCTGAAGTCTCGTCCTTGCTGTAGCTGTACATACCCTCGATTTTTATCTGTTTTCCTTTGTAGTTTCCGGGATTCAAATAAACATCGTTGCACTGCTGTATGAACATTTTCTCCTTAATTTCAACTATGTTCGCATTGTCAGCGGCGTTTCCGGCGGCAAGGGTCGCATTGTCGGCGGTAGTCGCTGTATTGCCTTCCGCCCCATTAGAACAGCCGCTTAAAGCAAAAACCAGTGCCAGAACCAGAATTATTATTTTCTTACTCATTAATATTACCTCCGGAATTATTAGTTTATTTGTATGTATTCATTCATTTAATCTTTTTCTTTATAGCACCCGCTGCGAAAAACAGCAGAAACGCCGCGAGATTAACCACAACAACGCTCGCGCCTGCGGGAGTGTTAAGCTCAAAAGACACGACTATGCCGATAAAGAAGCAGATAACCGCGAGTATAGCCGAGGAGACCACAACACCCTTGAAGCTTTTGAAAACTCTCATCGCCGTCAGCGCGGGGAAGATTATTAGGCTTGAGATTAACATCGCGCCCATGATTCGCATTCCGACAACAATGACCAGAGCCGTCAACGCGGCAAGCAGCATATTGTATATACCTGTTTTTGTGCCGGTCGCCTTCGCGAAAGCTTCGTCGAAGGTGACCGTAAAAATTTTATTGTAAAAAACCAGATAAAGAATTAAAACAACAGCTGAAACTGCGACACTGAGGATTAAATCGCTGTCCTTCATGGCAAGAATGGTGCCGAACATATAGTTACACACATCGGCGTTCATGCCGGTTGTCATTGAAATTACTATGACTCCTATGGCGAGGGAGCTGCTGGAAATTAACGCAATCGCCGCGTCGCCTTTGATTTTACTGCTTTCGCTCAGCCGCAGCAGCAGGAAGGCTGCAAGCAGCACGAGCGGAATCGAGACCTGGAGAGGCGCGAGTGAGAGCGACATGGCGATGGCAAGTGTGCCGAATCCGACATGCGAGAGCCCATCGCCAATCATCGAATAACGCTTGAGTACAAGGCTGACACCGAGAAGCGCGGCGCACATTGCGATTAGTATGCCGACAAGCAGTGCCTTGACAACAAAGGGGTAAGAGAACAACTCACGAAGCATTTCAATCATGAGCCTCACCTCCCAGCATACGCATTCCGACATTGGACTTGATATATTCGGCGGCTGTGCCGAAGAATTGCTGTTTTGTGTTCATATGCAAAATTTTTCCGCCGTATTTTACCGCGCTGGCAACATCATGCGAAATCATGATAATGCATAGTCCCTGCGAATGAAGCTTTTCAAGCAGGCTATACAGCTCATTCGTCATAACAGGGTCAAGACCTGTCACCGGTTCGTCAAGCAGCAGCAGTTTTTCAGTCGCGCACAGCGCTCTCGCCAGCAGAACCCTCTGCTGCTGACCGCCAGAAAGCTCACGGAAGGATTTTTTTATAAACGCGTCCGCACCCAGTCTCTTCAGGTTTTCCTTCGCAAGCTCTTTGTCCTTTTTTGTGTAGCGCGGCGAGGAATGGTGAGAGAGGCAGCCTGAGAGTGTCACCTCATAAACACTGGCGGGGAAGTCCTTCTGAACGGGTGTCTGCTGAGGGATATAACCTATTTCATTCTGACGGAAACCGGAAAACTCGATTGTGCCGTCCGAAGGCTTAACCAGCCCGAGTATAGCCTTCATCAAGGATGATTTTCCTGAGCCGTTTTCGCCCACAATGCAGAGATAGTCATTTTCTTCAATCGAAAAGCTGACATTGTCCACAGCGAGAGCGGACTCATATTTTACACTGACGTTTTTGCACTCAAGAATTTTTCCCATAAATTCGCTTCCTTAGATATTTTTTGATTCAGAGAACTAAGAATTCAAACCCTTTTCAAGATTCACCGCGTTTTGCCGCATCATATCAAGATATGTCACACCGTTTTCGAAATCGTCCCTTGATACATTGTGGCAGGAATTCAAGAGCAGTATCTCGCAACCTGTTTGCTGTGCTATTGCTGTTGCGGTTGATTTATTACTCAGCTCAACATGATAAACAAATTTTATATCTCGGGACTTGACCTGATTTACAAGGTTCGCTATGGTTTTTACCCCCGCATCCGCCTGGTCGCTGCAGCCCGGGAAGGCGGCGGCGTAATCGAGCGAATAATCATCGACGAAATAGCGGAAGGGGAATTTGTCGGCAACTATTATAAATTTTTGTTTGGCGGTAGTGACTGTGTCGTTTATCTGTCGGTCAAGAGAGACTAGCTCACTCTTATATTTATCGGCGTTTTCAGTATAAAAAGCGGAATTAGCCGCGTCTTTTTCACAGATTCCGGCGTTGATTGCATCTATAAGCTTAACCGCATTTTTCAGCGAAGTCCAGATGTGCTCGTCTTTTTCAGTCTCTTCTTCGCCGCCTTCTTCATCGCCGTGAGCTTCCTCGCTCTCCTCCTCCATGCCCTCCTTAATTTCCTCATCAACAACATTTACAAAATCCATAAGACGAATTATTTTTGTTTTTGCGCTGTCGACTGACTCGAGAATATTATCAACCCAAACACTGCTTTCGCCGCCGACATAGATAAAAACATCGGCATTTTTTATGTTTGAGATGTCTGCGGGCGAGGGGTCAAAGGAATGCACGGACGCGCCCGGCTTAGTCAGCATCACAAGATTTGCTTTGTCTCCGGTTATTGCGCGGGCGAAGTCGTATTCCGGGAAAATCGTGGCAACAACGTTGATTTTTCCGTTTTCCTCCGCTTTTTCATTTCCGCAGCCACAAAGACAGGCTATCAGGACGAGTAGAGATAAACATATTGATAAAATTTTTTTTAACATTTTTTTCACCTTTCAAACATATTGTGACATAACAGGATTACACAAAAGAAAATAAAGACCGTTAAAAAAGGAACATACAGCAAACATAAAATCACACCGAAAAATATATATGGCATGACAATATAACCGTTTGTTCAATTTAACAGTCAGTTCAATTGTTCAGTTTTATATTTAGCTTTGTCGGATTGAAAAACAGGGTGGAAATGACATCCGGCAGGCTGTAGGCTTGAGTGATTATGAGCCTTAACACGGCAAAAAGGCACAGCAGCAGTATTGCCGCCGAAATCAGGCGTTTCATCAATTCCTTTGCAGAATTAACAGTATGGCAAACCGCGCAGTATTCACCTATGCAATCATGTGAAGAATGCCCGGCGATAAAAACAGAAGACAGGGCAATACTGAAAATGAAAGACATCAGAATACCCAGCACGAGGATTCTGATAATGCTTTTATTCAAATGCTCCGCCTCCTTAATGATTATTATTCGATTATACAAAAGCCCGGGAGGTTTGTCAATAGATAAAATTTTATCTACAATATATAAAATTCATTTTTACGGTAGTCAATCAGACCGTCTTTTTTCATTCTAGACAGCTCATGCGAAAGAGCGCTGCGCTCCACGCATAAAAAGTCCGCCAGCTCCTCTCGGTTGAGCGGTATTCTTATCGGCATCTTCTGTGATTCAAAGCTATCGAGATAGCTCATAACCTTCGAGCGCAAACTGCCTTTGCCGAGCAGGTCAATTCTTCCCTGAAGCAGAAGGTTTTTTTCAGCCAGCAGCCTGAGCATATTTCCGAGCAGCTTCTGATGAAATTCGCAGGAATTTGAACAGCTTTGCAAAATTCGGCTGAATTTCAGAAGCAGTACCTCACTCTCAGCCGTAGACATGACACTGACAGGGCTCTCAGTGATTCCGGCGCAGCAGAGTGCCTCAGCAAATATCTGACCAGGCTCGAGTGCGGCTAAAATGAGCCGCTCACCCTCATTGTTTTCTTTGATTATCTGAAGTGAACCGCTGAGCAGTATGCCGACATTTTCCGCCTTTTCGCCTGCCAAAAGCAAAAAACTCCCCTTCGCGGCATTCACCTTTTTCGCGCCCAGGCACTCGAGCATTGCGGACAGCTCCGGCTCATTTATTCCCTTAAAAATTTGAACTGAGCTGAGAAGATTAAAATAATTTTTCATTTTTTCTCTTTTCTGTGGTATTTACCACGGAAATTTTATTTTTATTCTACTATAATGAGCTCATAAAAGCAAGGAGGAATATATATATGGTTAGACAAATTATAAAAATCGACAATGAAAAATGCAACGGCTGCGGTCTTTGCGCAGAAGCCTGTCATGAAGGTGCTATCGGTATGGAGAACGGCAAAGCCGTGCTGCTCAGGGATGATTACTGTGACGGACTTGGCAACTGCCTGCCTGTCTGCCCGACCGGCGCTATAAGCTTTGAGGAGCGTGAGGCGTGTGAATATAATGAAGAAGAGGTAAAAAAGAATATGAATATCAACAAAAAAATTAATCTGCAGGAAACTCTTGCCTGTGGCTGCCCCGGCACCAATGCCCGTGCGATTGAACGTAAAACGGAAGAAGCTGTTGCTCCGCAGAATTTCTCTCAACATACAGCTCAGGTTGCGACTCAGCTCAGGCAGTGGCCTGTTCAGATTAAGCTTGTGCCTGTAAACGCGCCTTATTTTACTAACGCGAATTTGCTTGTTAGCGCGGACTGCGCCGCCTATGCTTACGGGAATTTCCACAGCGAATTTATGAGGAACAAGGTGACGCTTATCGGCTGCCCGAAGCTTGATGATATCGACTACAGCGACAAGCTTGCCGCGATTATCAGGGAAAATAGCATTAAAAGCGTAACGGTTGTCAGAATGTCCGTACCCTGCTGCGGCGGTATAGAGAACGCGGTCAAGGAAGCTTTAATCGCGAGCGGAAAAATGATACCGTGGCAGGTTGTGACCATTTCGACCGACGGGCAGATATTAGAGTAATTTTAATTTACAATTGACAATTCAACTTGCACGCGGTTGAAATAAATGCTATAATCATCGAAATCAATATTTATTCAAAGGAATGATTATTAATGTTTATTTCACCTGTCGACAAGCTGGCAAAACCCGGAAAAAAGGCATGGGCGAATTATGTTATATATGACAGCGGCGTTTTTTACGCCATATTCGGTACGGGAACAAAGAGCGATACTAATACCTCAGGCTATGCCATTGCGATTGATATAGCAAAATCAATGGACGGCGTTCATTGGGAGTTTATGGCGGAAAATATCCTTGAGATACCCGGCGCGCATGCCGGTTTCGGCTTTAAAAAAATTGGGGAATGGTTTTATTATTACCCGACCTGCTCAAATGAGGAAAAAGGCGTGCATTTCAAGGTTTTCCGTTCGCTCGACCTCAATGAGTGGGAGCATATGGGGAATAAATATGACGTTGTTCCCGACAGGCGGCTCTATCATGAACGCTGGGACGAGATTCATGTTGTCGAGGACATGGATGATGATGGCGAAAAGGTTTATTATGGCTACATCACCTCAGAAACGCGGGAGGATATAGGCGAACCCTCTTGTGCATTTTTACAAAGCTATGACGGCATTTCATGGGAGGTGCTGCCGCCGGTAACGGTTGTCTGGGGCGAAATTCCCGCCCAGCACATGGAGCTGAATTTTGTCGAAAAAATTGAAGGAAAATATTATCTAAGCATGTCCGGCAGAATGTACGCGGACAGCTATGGCTACTCACTTTATACCTTTGTCGGTGCTTCACCCCGGGGACCTTTTTATCCCGATGCGGAAAAATTCAGGCTCAGTGGCACCTCGCGCAGGGATATAACCTTTCTTTCCCACAGCTTCGAAACGCCTGAAGGCTTCCTAAGTGCTCAATGGCTCAGCCATGACATTTGTCCGGATATCCCTTCATATTCCTTTGCCATAGGCGACTTGAGAAGGATTATTTGCGACAACGGTCATCTGCGCTTTGCCTACTGGAGTGGTACAGAGGCAGTCAAGGGTGAAAAAACAGCAGTCCGGCTTGAAGAAGCCGAGCTACTGCATCCATGCGGGAATTTGAAAAGTGACAGGGATAATTCTTCGGCAGAGGATAATAAATTAACTGTTTCGGCGGGGAGGGACGGTGTTATAGCCGCACTGCCCGAAATTTTTGATTTTAAACAGGGCATATTTGCCGAAGGGGAATTTATTATCCGCGAAAACCGTTCGCATATAGCGACACATCAGCATGCGGCGGGTATAGGATTTTTCTTTGGGAGCAGTATAAAAAGCGAGGGAATCGCGATGATTGCCTACACTCTAGGTGTGACAAGAAGCGGAAAAATGGCTTTTTCGGATAAGAAAATAACCGATAAAAATGAATACAGGTTCGCCGGGGGAGGTCTTGCTGACGGGCGCAGCGGCAGTCATTCCGGTACGCTTGATTTTGATTATGACGACACTGTGGGACCTTTTGGTCATGCTTCATACTGCGGGGTGCGGCACGGCAAAAAGCATCATTTTCGCCTTCTCGTGAGGGGTGACTATTTCGAGCTTTACATAGACGATTTATATGTCCAGACCTATCTCCTGCCCGAAAACCCTTCAGGTGTTCTGGGGCTTTGCTGCTTTGACGGAGTATGTGACTGGAGTGACATTGAGATTTGGAAAATGAACTTATAACGAGTTAAGCGTGCTCCTCAATGTATTTCGCAACGTCTAGCGGTACTACCTTTTCGGGCTTAACAAATTCGTAGCCCCGCAGCGGATTGCACCATTCAATCGGTCTTAATTTCCACAAAAATTCCTCATACGGCTCATAGATATAATAGCCGCCGTCAAAGGAGCGCATACCGAGCAGGACACAGTCCTCAAAAAGCTTTTTGTTCTCGTCAACACGTTTGGGGTTTAACAGTGAGAACTCACCGCGCATGATATTTGCCTTATACGCCCGCACCTGAATGCGCCCCTGCCGCACATGCCGCAGGTTTTCGGGTGTGTCTGCCAATTCCTCCGCCTTATCCCACATCTCATCGATTTTTTCCAAATCCTTCGAGGAGAAATAAAGATTTTCCTCAACCCTCTGAGAGATGAAAAGATGGGTGGTGTCTATTGCGCGGTGTGAATACAGCTCAATAAACTGCTTCACATACGGCGCGGACGCGGTACCGTAGTAAGCGTCAAGGAACTCGTCAATCAAATGCTCGACATTCAGCTTCGGGTTCCAAAGAAGCTTCGCGAGAAGGAAACAACGCAGCTCGCTGAACTCGCCGTTCGGCGCGTTTGCCATGCTGCCCTGCTCAAAGATTCCCGTGACACCAGTATTGCCGTAATAAGCTATATTGTTCGCGAGGATATGCAGATTCGGGAACATCATCGGTGTAAAATCATAGTTCATTGTATAATTCCAAACATAAATATGCTTAGCGATTTTCTGCCATTTTTCAAGCTCCCTTGCGACAAGCGAGGTGCTGCCCTTGTCCTTATATACCGAAAACAGGCTGTCCGCTTTGACATGGTCACAGCTCTGTATACCGTGGCAGTAGCAAGAATCAATCGGCGCCATACGCACGATAACATTGTCGTCCGGTTCAATTCCGCTCGGGCAGGGGAGAGTATACATATAGGCAAAGGTGTCAATCATATAACCCTGACCCGGGAATTCCGCCTCGACGGCTCTCGCTATCTGATTTATAAACCAGATATTTGTGCCTGAGGGACCACCGTATTTTTCGTCCATCGCGAGACAGTTTTCACACTGGCAGGGATTATTGTTGTCCTCCTGCGTTACTGACATAATTTTCTTTCCCTCAGGGGCGTTTTTGATAGCTTCAATCACATTTGCTGTAACTATCTCAAGCACCTTCGGATTCGTCAGACAGCGCTGGTCAGCAGTCCATTTTTTTTGGTCCATGCGCCATGAAAAATATTCTTTATTTGTCTCATAATATTTATCCGCGGGTAATAAGGTCATCAGAGTGTGGCAAAAATCGACATAGCCGACACCGCCGCCGTATTTCCCGTCAAGAGATTCGCCAATCTGGGAATTAATTTTATTGAAGGCCTTCCACTCCGCGTTTGTAAAGACAATCGCATAATAAATATCGCGGTATTCAAGCGTGGAGCTTTGCGTGTCTGAAAGGTTTTTATCAATAATTATATCGCTCATTTGCGGAATCGACTTCACCTCAGGCACAAACCAGCGGCAGCCAAGTTGCTCCTCAAGAAAGCTCGAGCAGCTGTACATCGTACCCCTGCCATTGCCGCAAAGAAAAATATTATTACCGATTACTCTTTTTATAAAAGCCTCGTCCTTAAGCTTTTCAAGCTCGCTCTTAAGTGTACCATTATCAAGTCCCGTGTCGCCGACTGCGATATATGGGCGTTCAAGCGCGCTCATATTCGCGTTGTATTCTGACGCGGTCATTACTGGCAGCTCGGTTCCGGTCATTTCGGCAATGAAGGACTGAAGCCAGCCCACACCAGTCATCACCGAAGGCTCAGCATCGTCGGAATGTACGATGATATATGAGGACTGGGAATCCTCAAATAGTGTCAAAGGCTCGTCTATAACGGTTTCCGCATAAGCCTCGCCGCCGAAGTCAACAGCCTTGTCTTTATCTGGAGAGAAAAAAGCAAGACCGACTGTAGTTTGCAAACCAGCAAGCAAATAAACAAAGAAAGTTTGAATCATTGCGAACATAGTAATACCACCTTCATGCTTTTTTTTCATTTTAACACCTCGGGAGTTAAAATGCAATAAAAAATACTTAATCTGTCAATTAATTTATGCACTGTGATTGACATATTAGGTTGATAACTATATAATTGTAAATAAATTTAGGAATAATATGGTGCGATAAATGCTCAATAAGACTTATAAACATGAACCGATTTTAGGAAAGGCTCCTGATAAAATGCTCCCGGAGGGCTTTTCACTCGTGCTTGAGGGCGGCGGCACTCGTGGCTTCTACAGCTCAGGTGTGATGGAAGCTTTCATGGATGAGGGGCTGATGTTTCCTTATATCATAGGCGTTTCGGCAGGCGCGGCTAATGCGATTACCTATATTTCAGGGCAAAAGCTGCGCAGCCGCCAGATTGTGGAGAATTATGTCGGCGACAAGAGATATGTCAGCAAGCGTAATTTGCTGCTTCACCGTTCGCTTTTTAATATGGATTTTATTTTCAACACAGTGCCGGAAAATTTTGTATTTTTCGACTGGGACATGTTTTACTCACAGGATATTAAATTTTTGACAGGTACGATGGATGTCGCGACCGGTCAAACCGTCTGGTTCGGCAAGGAACATATTAATCCCGCCTGCACGGTGACTATGGCGTCCTGCTCGATTCCATTTGTTTCAAAAATCGTTGAATATCAAGGTTTGCGGTTGCTTGACGGTGGTGTCAGCGACCCGATTCCAATTGAAAAATCCATAGCGGACGGCAATAAATTTCATGTTATTGTTCTCACACGCAATGAAGGGTATGCAAAGGAAGCCTTCGGACATGAACGCTTAATGAAGCTTGTCGGGCGCAGATACCCCGCGATGATTGACACCTTTAACGTCCGCCATGAGATTTATAACCGCCAGCTTGCGCTTTGCGAGCAGCTGGAGCGCGAAGGTAAAGCGATTATAATAAGACCCTTAAAGCAGCTGCAGATGGATCGCTCAGGCTCTAACACTAAGGAGCTGCTAAAGCTGTACGATGAAGGACACGAAGAGGGACGGGATGCGGTAAAGCATCTTCTTAATGTTCTAAGTGAAGTTTGAAAAACTTGTTTTTCAAAAGGTTTTGTGCCTTTTAAGCAAAACAAATTTAAGACATATAAGCTCTCTATCGACTGAAAGGTATGGTCTTAACGATGATTTAATCATCGTTCACAGACAGAGCCAAAATTTTTCGTTTACAAAGCTTGATATATCAAGCTTTGTAAAATCAATGAATATACAAAAGTAAGTAAATTTCAATTAATCAGTGGTTACCTAAATAAAAGCAACTAGGAGCTTATGATGACAACTCATGAATTGCTGAAGCAATTTTTTGGCTTTGAGAGCTTTCGAGGCGGTCAGGAGCAACTGATAAACTCGATTCTGTCGGGCAGGGATGTGCTCGGGATAATGCCCACCGGCGCAGGGAAATCCCTATGCTTTCAAGTGCCCGCGATGATGCTCGAGGGGATAACACTTGTGGTGTCGCCCTTGATTTCCTTGATGAAGGATCAGGTTAACTCCCTGACGCTGTCCGGCATTCCCGCGGCTTATATAAATTCGTCTTTGTCTGAAAAACAAATCTCTCAAGTGCTATATAATGCGGAGAAGGAAAAGTATAAGCTTTTATATATTGCTCCTGAAAGACTGCTTTCACCGGGCTTTCTCGCTTTTTGCGCAAATGCGAATATAACGATGCTGACAGTGGACGAGGCGCACTGTATTTCGCAATGGGGTCAGGATTTTCGCCCGAGCTATTCAAAAATTCCGGAATTTATCGATAGTCTTACGAGGCGTCCGCGCCTTTCAGCCTTTACTGCTACTGCGACAGCAAGGGTGCGCGAGGATATTGTCAAGCTATTGGGTCTTGAAAATCCGGATATATTAATAACAGGCTTTGACAGACAAAATCTTTATTTCGAAGTGCAGAAACCCTATGATAAATTTACTGCTCTAACAGATTTTCTGAAAGACAAAAAAAATTGCAGCGGTATTGTCTATTGCCTGACACGCGCGGCTGTTGAGGAGGTCTGTGTAAAGCTGGGGGAGCAAGGCTACAACGCCGCGCGGTATCACGCGGGGCTGGAGGACAGTGAAAGGCATAAAAATCAGGATGATTTTTTGTTTGACCGTGTGCAGATAATTGTTGCGACAAACGCCTTCGGTATGGGGATAGATAAGTCTAATGTGTCCTTTGTGGTGCATTATAATATGCCGTTCGATGTTGAGAGCTATTATCAGGAGGCAGGCAGAGCCGGGCGCGACGGGCAAAACGCTGAATGTCTGCTGCTCTACAGCGCGAAGGATGTTGAAACAATAAAATGGCTTATTGACAATGCCAAAAGCATAGAATATCCCGACAAGCAGACAGAAATTCTTCTGAAAGAAAGAGAATATCAGCGCCTTAGAGAGATGAGTTTTTACTGCATGACGAACGACTGCCTGCGCGCCTACATACTGAAATATTTCGGCGAAACACCGCCTAATTTCTGCGGCAAATGCTCAAACTGCGACACAAACTTTGAAACTGTTGATGTGAGCATCGAGGCGCAAAAAATTATTTCCTGCATAGTCAGAATGAAGGAACGTTATGGCATGAACATGGTTATTGATGTTCTCAGGGGCAGCAAAAACGAAAAAATCCTGCGTCTCTCTCTTGATAAGCTCTCGACCTATAATATCAGCGAGCGTTCAGTGAGCGAGCTGAGGGGTATTATTAATCACTTGATTTTAAACGGTTTTTTAATAAAGACAGACGAGGAATACCCTGTTGTGAAGCTCGGTGAAAGAGCCGGCGGTCTTTTAAGGGGAGAAGAAAAGGTATGCATGAAGCTTGTGAAATCAACGCTTGCGCCGAACACTGTTAAAGCGGCGAAAAAAACAGACACGGCAGCTTCATTTGATGTAAAATTACTGGAAAAGCTTCGTGTTTTGCGGCTATCCCTTGCGAAAGAACAGCGTGTTCCTGCTTATGTGATTTTTACCGACGCGACACTTGTTGATATATGCGCAAAAATGCCTGTAAACCGTGTGGCGTTCATGAGTGTTAGCGGCGTTGGCGAGGCTAAGCTTAGGCGTTACGGTGATATTTTTATCAGAGTGATAAAAGAACATATTGATAACAGTAAGCAATTAGAGAATTAAAATATTACTTATACGAGGAGTGTATTGCATGAAAAAAATAACAGCATCAGTTATGAGTATCGTTTTTATTCTGCTGTCCCTCGGCGGATGTACCAATCCCGGCGGCGAGAGCGAAACCACCACAAAGGCTCAGTCCCAGGTAGTGTTACACAGCGCTTTAGAGAGCAAAAACGACTTCGAGCTTGGGCTTTATACCGACAAGGAAGTATATAAGTCCGATGAGGCTATTAATATCTGGGCGTCTCTGAAATATACCGGCAGTGAAAATGAGAAAACAGTCTGGAGCGGAGAGCCGCCTGTGGTTTTCTCCATTAGTGACGGTAAGGATTTTTTTATTGAGGATGTTGTTTTGCTTGTGCTGCGCCCGACACAGTATGACAGAGGTTTTATGTACAGATACGACTATCATAAGAGCGGCGGCTTTGATGAGAATGCCGAGGATGCGGATTTTTGGCAGGAGTTTTACGCCGATAAAGAATTGAAGCTGCCAAAAGGTAAGTATACAATAAAAGTTAGAAGCGATTTTACATCGTCTGAGGATTCAACTGAAAAAATCGGACCTACCGCCGAGCTGAAAATTCAAGTTAAGGATTAAAATTATACTGTAAATAAATAAAAATTGATGAGGCTGGAAATGAAACCTAATATACTGCTTATTGTTGCCGATTCCTTTCGCTATGACTGTTTGGGCAGGTCAGGGCGTTTTGATATTTCAACTCCGAATCTTGACGCGCTTGCCGCTCAGGGGGTGTTTTTTACCCATGCCTATACGCCCTCACCCGTGTGCGCTCCGGCAAGGCAGGCTATGCTTTCCGGGAGAACTGCCGACAGCATCGGCGCACTTTGGAACTATGATTTTATCCCGACAAATACCCTTTGCGGTGACGACCGTTTTTATACAGACGCCCTGCATGACAAGGGCTATAAAAATGCGTTTCTAGGCAAATGGCACTCCTCAGCTACCCATAAGCCTGTGGATTTTGCTTTTGATACCTTTATTGACTATTCTGAGCTCAACAATGAGCTGCGGGAAAAATTCCCCGATTTGAAATTTGAAAACGGCTGGTTCGGCGATAAAAATGAGCTTCCGCTTGAGTTCAGTCATACTCATTGGCTCGCGAACAAGGCGGCGGACGCAATCGCCGGCTATGCGAAGAATAACGATAGCTTTCATATGCGAGTTGATTTTATCGACCCGCATTTGCCTGTGCGTCCCTGCGAGCCTTTCGCCTATATGTATGACAGCGATAGCATCGAGCTCTGGGACAGCTGCGGCGACCCGCTCATAAATAAGCCATATTCGCATTCAAGACAGGTTTTTAACTGGAAGCTCGAGGATGTCGGCGATGAAAAATGGCGGCGTACGGTTGCGTTATATAGAGGGATGATTTCACAGCTTGACGACGCAGTCGGAATTATTCTGCGAGAGCTGAAAAATTCGGGGCTTGAGGAGGACACTGCGGTGATTTTCACCAGTGACCACGGCGACCTCTGCGGAGGACACGGAATGATGGACAAGCACTATGTGCTGTATGAGGACATCACTCATGTACCGTTGATAATAAGCTATCCGCGCGGTTTTTCCGGCGCTTTAAGCTGTGACGGTTTTGTCTCGAATTGCCTTGACTTGGCTCCGACTATAGAGGAGCTGTGCGAGTTGCAGCCCAGCGGAAAAAGGCACGGCTTTTCACTTCTGCCGCTTTGCAGGGGTGAAACGGCAAATATGCGCCGCTTTGAGGTCAGCGCGGGAAACGGTCAGCAGTTCGGGCTAGTCACCGTGCGCTGCATTGTCGGAGAAAAGTGGAAATATATCTGGAATGCGATGGATATTGATGAGCTGTATGACCTCGAAAACGACCCGGGGGAGAAGCGGAATCTGATTAATGAGCCGGGAGACGCACCGCTCGCGCAATTAAAAAAGCTCCTTTTTGAGGAGCTTAAAAGAAGAGACGACCCGTTTATCAGTGGAGGATGGCTGGACAGGCAGTTCAGATGAACAATGATATAATCATCGTTCACAGGAGACAGGATTCAGGAGCCATTTGTCAAGGCTGTAGGATAAGGCTCTGCCTTATAATATGTTTTTTTTTCACTCTACTAGCGTCCAGCATCCAGCGTCCAGCATCCAGCATCCAGCATCCAGCATCCAGCACCTAGTTCACATTTTTCATCGTC
This sequence comes from Oscillospiraceae bacterium, assembly GCA_031551635.1. Taxonomy (GTDB): domain Bacteria; phylum Bacillota; class Clostridia; order Oscillospirales; family Acutalibacteraceae; genus JAVBNH01. The sequence continues at coordinate 50,674 of JAVBNH010000002.1, forward strand.
AATGAAATTCTTTTCTTTTCTGGAATAACCTCGACAATCTTGACCTTGACCACCTCTCCGACTTTCAACACCTCGGAGGGGTGTTTTATATATCTGTCGGTTATTTGTGAGATATGCACAAGACCGTCCTGATGTACACCGATATCGACAAATACGCCGAAATCAATAACATTTCTGACCGTACCTGTAAGAACCATGTCCTGCTTTAAATCCTTTATGTCTAGCAAATCCTCGCGCAGCATCGGGGGCGGCAGGCTGTCGCGTATGTCGCGCCCGGGCTTTTGCAGCTCTGCGACAATGTCCCTGAGCGTCGGAATACCGACGCCCGCAAGCTCGGCTGTAGCCGCTTCACCCTTAGTCTTGATTTTTTCGCCTAGGCTCTCAAGGTGTCCGTCCTTAACATCCTTTTCCTTGAATTCAAAAAGCTCAAGCAGCGTTTTCGCCGCGTCATAGGATTCGGGGTGGACAGAGGTATTGTCAAGTATATGCTTGCTGCCGGGAATTCTCAGGAAGCCCGCGCACTGCTCGTAAGCCTTTGGTCCGAGCTTCGGAACCTTTTTCAATTGAGCGCGGGAAGTGAATTCGCCGTTTTCCTCGCGGTAGGCGGCAATGTTCTTCGCTGTCGCGACGGAAAGACCGGAGATGTATGACAGCAGCGAGGGTGACGCGGTGTTGAGGTCAACACCGACACTGTTGACGCAGTCCTCGACAACACCTGTCAGTGTGTCGTCAAGCTGTTTTGGCGGCATATCATGCTGATATTGTCCGACACCAATGGATTTCGGGTCGATTTTAACAAGCTCCGCCAGCGGGTCCTGCAGCCTGCGTGCTATTGAAACAGCACTCCTGAGCGAGACATCAAAATCCGGGAATTCAGCGGCAGCAAGCTTTGAGGCGGAATAGACAGACGCGCCCGCCTCGTTGACGACCATATATGAAACCTTCTGCGGAATTTCGGAAATAAGCTTCGCGGTAAAAATTTCCGATTCCTTCGAGGCAGTGCCGTTGCCTATCGAAATAATTTCGACATTGTATTTGCTAATGAGCGATTTTATTATTCTGCTCGCTTCCTCAACCTTATTGTGCGGAGGGGTGGGGTAAATGACATTAGTCGAGAGCACCTTGCCTGTCGGGTCAATAACTGCGATTTTACAGCCGGTTCTGTAAGCCGGGTCAAGTCCCAGCACAACCTTGCCCTTGAGTGGCGGCTGCATGAGCAGCGGCTTTAGATTTACACCGAACATCTTTATAGCCTGCTCGTCCGCTTTTTCCGTTAAGTCGTTCCTCGCCTCTCTCTCGAGTGAGGGGAAGATAAGGCGTTTCCATGAATCCTTGCAGGCTTCAACAACGAATGGTGTCGCGCTGCAGGGCTCTTTTAATGTCCTTTTATAAATAATATCAAGTATTTTTTCTTCCTCAAGCTCTATTGTAACCTTGAGAAATTCCTCTTTTTCGCCCCTGTTAATCGCGAGAATCCTGTGCGGCGGCAGCTTCTTGAGGCTCTCTGAAAAATCGTAATAGAGCCTGTAAACAGAGTCCTCCTCCTTCGCGGCTTTTGAAGAAAGCACTGCGAATAGGCGTATATATTCCCTGAGCGGCTTGCGAAGCTCCGCATCGTCAGAGAGGTTTTCAGCAATTATATCAAGGGCTCCGGCTATAGCCAGCTCACTCGTAGTTATGCCCTTTTCCTCATTCAGGAAGCTTTCAGCCTCCGCCTCAATGCTCACGACAGAGGGATTCTGGGAAAAAATCAAGTCCGCAAGCGGTTCAAGCCCCGCCTCCTTTGCGATTGTCGCGCGGGTTCGGCGTTTCGGCTTGTAGGGACGGTAAATATCCTCAACCTCGGCAAGCGTTGCCGCCGCTGTTATTGCCGCAAGCAGCTCGTCTGTCATCTTGCCCTGTTCTGTTATCGAGGCTATTATGTCCTCCTTGCGTTTTTCGAGATTCCTGAGGTATTCAAGACGCTCTGAAAATTCGCGCAGAACCTGGTCATCGCAGGAGCCTGTCAGCTCCTTGCGGTAGCGGGCGATGAAGGGAATCGTGTTTCCCCCGTCAATGAGCTCAATGATATTGTCGCAAAATTTTTGTGCGATGTTAAATTCCTTTGAAAGCACTAAATTAATCTGCATAATTTTCTCCATCATAATTATTTATGTATCTCTGCGTGTAAGGGCAGGCTTCAATGCATTTACCGCAAATAGTTGTCTCAAAGCCAAGGCTTTGCCTTGTTCTTTTTTTAGCTTCCGCCGCGCATTTTTCAGGCTCAAACAGCTCCTCGCGGGCGATTCCCGAGCTCCAGCGTACGCCTTTTATGGCGTTTCCGGGGCATTCATGGGAACAGCGTTTGCAACCGCCGCATTTGCTGCCTGTAATCGGTTTTTCACATTTTAGGGGTGCGTCAGTAAGTATTGTTGATATTCTGATGGCTGAGCCGAATTTTTCGGTTACCAGCAATGCGCTTTTCCCTATCCAGCCGATTCTTGCCTTTGTCGCGACTGTTTTGTGCGGCAGGCGTGTCGAGTATGTTTCCTCATCCCATTTCATATCGGCGACTGTCTGCGCGTATGCGCGGAAACCCTTGCCGATAAGCAGCTCCGCGCCGAAAACAACCAGCGCATCAAGCCTTTTATTAAGCTCGTTGTAGTGCTCGTAATATTCCTTTGTCGGCAGCTCGCTGATGCCGCGAATGACCTCTTTCGGATAGGCGAGGGCAAGGCAAATTCCCCGGGGAAAGCCGAGTGTTTTCTCCTCGCTCAAATCAGAGAGGTCGGCAAAGCCAATTAGGTCGGCGCCCTTCGCGAGAAGAGTGTCTTTTATTTCATTTGATAACGTTTTCACTTAAATAATATCCCCCACATAGCTCCGGGTAAACTGCGGCATTATAAGTACATTATTTTTATTGTATTTATCGAATAATACACCTAACGCGGATATATATTCATCAAAATTCGGGTCTCCGCTCTTAAGCGCATATGAAGCCGAACAGTTTCTGCCGATAAAACCTTCCTTATCGCAGGAGGTATCATTGTTGAATTTCCTGCATTCATATTTCCCGCCGAAAAAGTCCAAAAAATCGTCGTCACCCAGCGCGCCGCGCATATTGCCGGAAAAGCCCTTAAAATTCGGGCAGAATTTTTTATTTAAAAGGTCGTTTTCCCTGACTAAATCGCTGTCCTCATCTCTTGAGTTCCATACGAGAGCGACTTTACCACCGTGTCGCAAAATTCTTTTACACTCCTTGCGAAACAAAACACGCTCAAACCAGTGAAAAGCCTGAGCAACCGTAATAACATCGACACAGGAGTCTGCGAGCCCGGTTTTTTCCGCCGAGCCGTTAATGGAGATATAATTGCCATCCCTGCACAACAGCGATTCCGCGGTCTTGCGCATATCCTCATTCGGCTCAACGGCGAAAACCTTGTTTCCTTTTTTAAGTAGCTGAGAGGTCAGTATTCCTGTTCCCGAGCCGATGTCCGCGATAACGCTATCAACCGAAATTATATTGCTGATATATAGATAATCGATAAATTCAGCGGGATAATTAGGGCGGTATTTCGAATAAATCTGCCCCATGCTGTCAAATTTGTTTTCGTTCATTCTTTTTTTCCTGTTATTTTATTTTCAAATTTTCCGAAAAATGTCCGCTGAAATTTCAGCGGACACTTTTGATTAAAAGAATATCTGATTAAAATCCGCCGTTGGCTGCGGGTGAGCTGCCCATCACGAATTCAAGCGTTCCGCCCTGTGCTATTTGCGAGTGGACAATAGAGGAAGAATCAAGCTTCACGCCGTTCAGGGTGACACTCTGTACATATATGTTCTCAGAAGATTGATTTTCAGCTGTGACGTTCAGGGTATAGCCGTTGCCCATATCAATTTCAGCGCTGTCAACTATCGGCGCGCCAATCCAATATCTGTCCGTTCCCGCGACAGGGTAGAGACCCATCGAGGAGAAGACATACCATGAGCTGAGTGTACCGCCGTCGTCATTGCCGTCAAGACCGTCAACATCGGTGCTGTGCCTGTTTTCAAGCGCCCAGCGAACCCATTTCTGTGTCAGGTCAGCTCTTCCTGCTTCATTGAAGAGATAGGGGGTATGCATATCGTGCTGATTCCCGAGCCAGAAGTTGGCGCCGGGATTCAAATCGGCACGGTTTTTGCTTGCGCCCGCCATAAATTTACCGAGCTCGCTGACAAAATAGTCATTGCTGCCGAAAAGCTTGATGAGACCCTGCGGGTCCTGAGGAACAACATATCTCCACTGACCGGCGCTGCCCTCGCAGTAAGGTTCGGCGAATTTTATCGGAAGAACCTCATCGTAATATGTTGTCATCGGGGGATAAAAAGCCTTAACCCACTTGCCGTCTGCGCTCTTACCCCTGAAATATTTCGTGTCTGGGTCAAAAACGTTTTTGTATCTCAAAGAACGTTCGGTATACTCCGCGGCGTCCTCGGTTTTTCCGAGAGCTGCGGCGAGGAGGGCAATACTTCCGTCAGCCCATGCGTATTCGAGGGTGTGTGCGACAGATTCATCTCCCGCGTCAACAGGAACATAGCCAAGCTCATTGTAAACCTTGACATATTTGCGGCAGTCGGTGCCGGGGATTTCCTCGTTAGCCGACTTTATCATGTACTCATACGCAGTTTCCACGTCAAAATCCGTCAGACCCTTGAGATAGCTCTCTGCAATGACCATATCGGAAGGGGTGCCGAGCATAGAGCCTGTATAATTCCCGAGTGCCGCCCAGCGCGGAAGTGCGCCGCCCTCTTTCGCCATTTCGACGATACTGTTAAGCACGTCTGTCTGTATTTCAGGCGCGATAAGCGTGAGAAGAGGATGCTCAGTTCTGAAGGTGTCCCAAAGAGAGAGGTCGGAGCGGTAATTAAAGCCGTCCGCCGTGCTTATTTTGCCGTTAAAGCCGAGATATTGACCGTCAATATCGGTTACGGTTGTCGGCATTATCATGCAGTGATACATTGCAGTATAGAAAATCGTCTTGATATCCTTATCAGGTGTTTCAATCTTAACCCTTGAAAGCCATTCGTCCCAGGTGCTCAGAGAAGCTGCTCTGACCTCGTCAAAGGTACCTGCTTCCGTGTCGAGGTTCTCCCTGGCGTTTTCAAGGCTGACAAAGCTTATGCCGAGCTGAAGCTCAACCGGTTTGCCCTTGACATCGCCGAAATTTAAATCAGCACCGACATCATTGCCGTTCGAAACGGCGCGGCCGGAAACATTACCGTCGGTATTCCATGTAGAATATGACTTTATATCCGTATCAAAACGTGCGACATAATACGCCTTTAAGCCGAGAGGTCCTGTAAAATGTGTATGAATCCTGCCGTAGCCCACAACCTCATTTGCGTCCGGCAGTACCTCAACATAACCCTCGCTCGCTGTGCCGTTGTCAAGAGTGCTTGTTGAATCTATGAAAATATGCGCGTCCTTCGAGGAATCAAAGGTATAGCGCTGAACACCTGTATGCTCAGAAGCGGTAAGCTCCGCCATACATTTAACAGAAGGTAGGTTTACCGCGTAATATCCGGCGGTAGAAACCTCATTGTTATGACCAAATATAATCGGCTTTTCCATGCGAGTCAGCGGGTCAGCCTTGTCCCCAAGTCCCGGAGTCACCCTGAAATGACCGTAAGCCTTCGCGCCGGTTCCGGCAAGCCGGGTGTGGCTGAAGCCGAAGGTAGCGGTGTCATAGTAATAATAACCGCCGTTGCCGCCACCCATAGAGCTGCCCGCGCCGGTGGTGTCGGGGCTCAGCTTGACCATTCCAAAGGGATAGGTAGCGCCCGGGAAGAGCATGGCGCTTGCCCAGGGAATGCCGCCTGTGCCTATCATTGGGTCAACATACTGCCCGTATTCACCCTTATCATAGTCCGGCATATCAACCTTCACAGGGAAGGAGCCGGTTTGAAAGAGTGAGGAGAGGGAGAGTGAGACTATCATAATTATTTTGAGAAGTCCGTTTAAAAAAGCAGCCATAACAAGTTCAGACCTTTCTTTTAGAAATAATCATCTTTTCCTGTTTAAAATTATACTAGTAAAAACAGATAATGTCAAGTGATACAAAAATATTTTAATTCCGGCTTGCTTTTTCTTTCTTTTGAGATTATAATACAGAGTCACGGTTAAATAATGTAAAAAAAACAAAATTTTCTTTATTGTTGAAAGGAAAGAGTGTATGAATCAGGATTTTATCGAAATTGTCGGCGCGCGGGAGAATAATCTCAAAAATATTTCACTGCGTATACCAAAGCGGAAAATAACAATTTTTACAGGTGTATCCGGTTCGGGAAAGTCTTCCGTAGTCTTTGATACTATTGCGCAGGAGGCAGGCCGCCAGCTCAACGAGACCTATCCGAATTTTACGAGGCTCTTTCTTCCGCGTTATTCCCAGCCGGACGCGGATGCGATAAATAATCTCGCCACGGCAATTGTCGTTGACCAGAAAAGGCTCGGCGGCAACGCGCGCTCGACACTTGGCACGATTACCGATATAAATTCACTTCTGAGGCTCCTGTTTTCACGATTTGCAGTGCCTTACCTTGGCTACGGCAATCAGTATTCCTTCAATGAACCCGCCGGTATGTGCGAGACCTGCGAGGGCATCGGCAGGACGGTTGCGATGAATCTTGAGACCGCTCTCGATATGGACAAGTCCTTAAATGAAGGCGCTATTCTTCTTCCCGGTTACGGAGTCGGCACATGGTATTGGAAGTCCTACAGCGAATCAGGATTTTTTGACAATGATAAAAAAATATGCGATTATTCCGAAGAAGAGTTCAATAAGCTTGTTTATGCGAAGGCTGAGAAGGTTGTCGTTAACTACAGAAACAGCGACTTTAATACGACCTATGAGGGACTCTCGGAAAAATACGCGAGACAGAATATAAAAACAAGCAAGGAGCAGGGCGAGGCGGCAAAGTCAAAGCTTGAAAAGTTTTCAACTGTTTGTGTCTGCAGAGATTGCGGCGGCAAGCGTTACAATCCCGAGACCCTAAGCTCAAAAATCAACGGTTATTCGATTTATGATTTAACCGCTCTGCAGATTGATGAGCTGACTCAAATAATGCGCGGCTTCACTGACGAAAACGCCGCGCCGATTGTCTACAGGATAATCGAGCGTTTGCAAAGTCTTGTGGACATCGGACTTGATTATATGACCCTCGAGCGTGAAACCTCAACTCTATCCGGCGGCGAATCGCAGAGGGTGAAAATTGTCAAACACCTCTCTTCAAGCCTCACGGATGTCATGTATATCTTCGACGAGCCGAGCATCGGTTTACACGCGAGGGATGTTCACCGCCTGAATGAGCTGCTTATTAGCCTAAGGGATAAGGGGAACACTGTTATAGTCGTTGAGCACGACACGGATGTTATAAAAATTGCCGACTATATAGTTGACATGGGTCCCCTTGCGGGCAAGGACGGCGGCGAAATCGTTTTTGAAGGCACATATGACGGTCTTATCACTTCGGGAACCCTGACCGGTCAATGTTTGGGTAAAAAGACAGAGATAAACAGGAATCCGCGGAAGGCTGCCGAGTTTCTCGAATGCGAGCCGAGCAGCCTTCATAATCTCAAAAATGTCAGCCTACGAGTACCTAAGGGGCTCTTTACAGTGGTTACCGGTGTCGCGGGTTCGGGTAAGAGCACACTTGTCAACGAGGTTTTTGCGCCGCAGTATCCTGACACCGTTAGGATTGACCAGAGCGCGGTTCCGGGAAATATCCGCTCAAATCCCGCGACATATTCAGGAATCATGGACTATATAAGGAGCTGTTTCGCCACAGAGAACAAGGTGAGCGCGGGACTTTTCAGCTATAACTCTGAAGGCGGCTGTGAAACCTGCAAGGGCACAGGCATTGTTGAGCTGAATTTGTCTTTTATGGATACGAAGGAAAGCGTTTGCGGCGATTGCGAGGGCAGAAGGTACAAGGACGAGGTACTTAAGTATCTCTACAAGGGAAAAAATATTTCCGAGGTCATGAATATGACCGTAGCGGAGGCGCTTGATTTCTTTGATGATAAAGATATAGGCAAGAAGCTTAAAAATATTGTTGAAGTTGGCTTGTTTTATATGACACTCGGTCAGCCATTGAACACACTTTCCGGCGGCGAATGCCAGAGGTTGAAGCTCGCCAAGGAGCTCGGGAAAAAGGGTAATGTCTATATCCTCGATGAGCCGACCACCGGACTTCATATGATGAACATCAGCAGTATTCTCGAGATAATCGACAAGCTTGTAGATAAGGGAAATACCGTTGTGGTAATAGAGCACAATATTGATTTTATAAAAAACGCGGACTATATCATCGATATGGGACCTGAAGGCGGCAGCAGAGGCGGTCAGATTCTATTTGAAGGAAGACCCGAGGATTTACTTTTGTGCGAGAACTCGATAACGGCAAAATATCTTATATAAAAAAACAAAGCCGCTCAAACAGCGGCTTTTTTTTAATCTATCTTATATGATTTTAATCCGGTAAAATATATATTTTAATATTCCTAACACCGAACTCACGGCAGGCGCTGTCAGCTCTGAAATACAAGTCTGCGAGAGGCGGATTTTTCCATTTGATAAACCCTCCGGTGTCCTCGGCTACGGCGTAACCGTAGACATACTTGCCGTCTGTCGAGACTATCCACATCTTTGTGCCGTAGGGAATTATTTTCGGGTTCACTGCAACCGAGCCGGGCATAACATTCGTGCCTGTCGCGGTCTTTGTGCCCATACTGTACGCTGTCGCCTTACCCTCATAGGTCTTGACATAATTCAAAGGCTCTCCGTTTTCGTCAAAGAGAATTTCTTTTGGTGGAACTTTTTCGGAGATGACAGCTTTGTCATTTGAGGTCGGGTAGGTAGTTTTGACAGTAGTTGTTTCCTGCGGCGCTGTGGTTGAATCGTTTTTCGAAATGGCTCCGACTGCGACAGCCTTGTTTTCAGTCGTCGCGGGAGCGGTTGTTTTTTGTTCAGCTGTTGTGGTTTCCTTATGTTCTTTTGTCGTTTTGTTTTCTGCGGTGGTGGTTTCGGCAGCCTTTTTGGTCTGCGGTGAGTTAAACAATTCTGCTTCCTTGATTGTGTTGTAGTTTTCAACAACAAGTGATAGCATATTCTTTATATCTGCATCTGTGAGTGTGTTTGCCTGTGCGCTGACCTTTACGAATTCGTCGCTGTCCTCTTTAAAAAGAGAATTCGCGGATTCAGGGTCATATTGCATGAATTGCGCGAGAGAGCCGGTTGCCGGCGCCAATATCTCGCTGTTTTTGATTATTGTTGCCTCGCTCGTTTTGGTTGTGGCGTTTCCGGGAGTAAAGGAGTATCCGAAAAATCCGGCAGAGCCTGTAAAAACGAATCCCGAGGCGAGCATTATTGATAAAGTTCGCATCCGGATCTGCTTTAGACTTTTTCCTGAAAGCTCAAGCTTCGGGAGCTTGATTTTTCCGAGCAGGTCTTTGGCATTTCTGTTCATTAAAACGTCTCCTTATTTATATAAAGATTAAGATTGAGCTGGGGTTTTTGGGGTGAACTCGAATCTTTATACATTATAGGCAGAAAACGCTCACATTATATTGCCGGGAACCATACTTGTCAAATTTATCGAATAGATGTTTTTGTCTATTTTGTACAGATGCTATGCTGGTAAAAGTCCGATAAAGCAATATGTCTCAGTTTATCTTCCCAATAGGAACATAAAGCGACATATTTGCATATCAGCTTTTGTATGAAACGGAGAAATATTACAATCTGTAATCAGTATAAACCGAATTTCGCTAAATTACAGCGTTTTTTGCTCGAATTATTAATAAATTTGTAGTTTTTTAAGAATTTTTCTCCCAAATCTTTCACTTTGAAGGGAATTTCTTTTTTGACGAATACTAATAGTAAAATTGACGAAATATTAGTAGTATAAAATCCTACCCGGGAGTATGAGAGCTCATGAAAAAGTCCGGAATAGCATTTCTATAAATACTTATATATAATGTATATATTTTTATTTATACCTATTATATTGTATTATTTAAAAAAGTCGATTTTTAGCCATTTGCTTAAATAATTCGTTTTTGGTAATATCAATTTCGCTTGCTAATTTAAGCAAAATATGTTAAAATATCTGAGGTAGTTAAAAATTATTAGAGCAACGAAAGGAAATTTTGTATGGCAAAACTTAAAATGGCGATAATCGGCGCGGGCGGCATCAGCAACGAGCACATTCAAGGTTATCTGAAAAATCCCGACACGGAGCTTTATGCTCTTTGTGATATAAATCCCGTTCAGCTCGCATCAATGGCTGAGAAATATAATATCCCCGCGGAAAGAACCTTTACCGATAAAGACGAAATGTTGAAGGCACTTCCCGAAATTGACGCCGTCAGCGTTTGCACATGGAACAGCGCTCATGCCGAGTGTACGATTGCCGCACTGAACGCAGGTAAAAATGTGCTGTGCGAAAAGCCGATGGCGATGAACACTGCTGAGGCTGAGGCGATGCTCGAGGCTGCGAGGAAGAGCGGAAAGCTCCTGATGATTGGTTTTGTGCGCCGTCACGGTAACGACGCGAGAGTTATGCTCGATTATGTAAACAGCGGATTTTTCGGTGATATTTATTACTCGAAAGCAAAATACCTGCGCCGCAACGGCAGCCCCGGCGGCTGGTTTGGCGACAAGTCCCGCTCCGGCGGCGGTCCCCTGATTGATTTGGGTGTTCATGTCATTGACCTCGCCCGTTATATAATGGGCAACCCGAAGCCGGTTTCGATTTACGGCGCGACATTTAACAAGCTCGCGAATTTCCCTCATATCAAGGGTCCGAAGGGATACACCTCAACAGGCGCGGGCAGTAATGACATTTTTGACGTTGAGGACCTTGCGACGGCTTTGATTCGTTTTGATAACGGCGCAGTGCTTTCGGTTGAAACAAGTTACTCTCTCAACACCGAAAAGGGCTGCGGCGACCTTGAATTTTTCGGCTCAAAGGCAGGTGCCCTACTCGACCCGAAGGTGCATCTTTATAGCGAAATTAATGATTATTTAGTAAATATCGATTTTAATAATGATACCTCCCTGAGCTTTGACGGTCTTTTTGCCAATGAGATGAATCATTTCGTGGATTGCTTGCTGGGGAGAGCCGAATGCATCGCTCCGGCTGAAGACGGTGTTGTTCTAATGCAGATTCTTGATGCTATTTATGAATCAGCCAGAACAGGACACGAGGTAATAATCCAATATTGACGGTGGTGAGAGATTGGATATCAGAGAATATTTAAAAAGCGGTAAGCTTCTGTTTTTTGACGGAGCACTCGGTACAGAGCTTCAGAAACGCGGGCTTTGCGCGGGGGAGATGTCGGAGTCGATTATCTTCAGCGATTTTGAGACGCTTGTGGCTTTGCACATGAGCTATATTGAAGCCGGTGCGAATGTCATTACCGCTAATACCTTCGGCTGCAATGATATAAAGCTTCAAAAATTTCCGCATTCATGCGAAGAAACCGTAAATCTTGCTCTCAAGGCTTGCCATGAGGCGAGGAAAAGAAGCGGTAGAGAAGTTTTTATTGCCCTTGACATCGGCTCGACGGGAAAACTGCTTGAACCGCTGGGAGAGCTGAGTTTTGACAGAGCATATGACGCTTTTGCGAAACAGGCTATACTCGGTGAAAAAGCGGGCGCTGATATTGCGGTAATCGAAACATTTACCGACCCTTACGAGATGAAGGCGGCTGTGCTCGCTGTAAAAGAAAACACGGTCTTACCGGTGTTCGCTACATTTTCCTTTGAAGAAAACGGAAGAATTCTGACCGGCGCGGATGTAAAATGTGCCGTTGCCCTGCTTGAGGGCTTGGGGGTAGACGCGCTGGGTATTAATTGCGGCTTCGGACCAGACAAGATGAAGGGTATTATAAGTGAATTCCTTAAATACTCTTCGATTCCCGTGATGGTTCAGGCTAATGCCGGTTTGCCGGAGGTTTCTCAGGGTGAGACGAAATACTCGATTGATGCTGACTGTTTTGCAAATTATGCCCTTGAATTCGCTTTGAAGGGTGTGAAAATAATCGGCGGATGCTGCGGTACTGACCCGGACTATATCAGGGCTTGCATTAAAAAAACCTCCGGAATTGAACCGGTTAGATACGAGAACGCTGAAAAAAGAAAAATAATATCGGGGCTGAGTGAGGCTCTGGAAATTGGCGCTGATGATTACCGGGTGAGCAGTATAATCCTTGAACCGCTGAAGAGTGATATTGACACTCTTATTAATCAGGCGTTTTCAGCATCTGATGAGGGCGCGAATGTGCTCAGAATTAATGTTGACTGCGAAAATGATGAGGACTGCGGTAAAATAATCGAAGCTTTGAAAACAATTCAATCGATGTTTTTTATCCCTTTATCTCTGCAGCTAAGCATGTCTGAGAACAAATATTTTTGCAAAATTCTGAGATACTACAACGGAAACCCTATGCTTGAAGTGTTTTCGCAGACCACTTATGTCAAAGAGACCACCGCGCGGTTCGGCGGTGTTATTGTCGGAAAATATTAAGAAAGGCGTGATTTTTTAGTGAAAACTCTTGTAATTTATTATTCTTATTCCGGAAAAACACGGGATATAAGCAAGAAGCTTGCCGAGGAAAACGGTGCTGAGCTTGAAGAGGTTTTCGAGATGAGAAAGCGTAATGTCCTGACTGCTTATGTATCGGGCTCTCTTGCAGCTATTAAAAGAAATAAGGTCGCGGTAAAACCGCTAAACAAATTCCCGGCGAATTATGATAAAATCATCATCTGTTGTCCTATCTGGGCGGGCTGTCCCGCGCCTGTTTTCAATACAATAACTGATTACCTCCCGCTGGGCGCGGAGATTCAGCTTGTCTTTACCTCAGGCAGCGGAAATTCCACAAAAAGCAAGGATGGGACTATTGAGCTTGTAAATAAATGCGGTTGCAAGGTCACGGATTACAAAGACATAAAAACTTCTTAATATGGAAGGAATGAAATGCTTGATTGATATATCTTCATTGAAATTTGATGATAAAGGTTTAATTCCGGCGATTGTTCAGGATGCCTCAACAAAAAAGGTTCTGACGCTTGCTTATATGAACAGGGAGAGCCTTCAGATTTCGATAGACGAAAAAAGAACCTGCTTCTATTCAAGAAGCAGGCAGGAGCTTTGGCGCAAGGGTGAGACAAGCGGAAACTACCAGAATATTGTCAGCATCACCTCTGACTGTGACGGCGATTCGATAGTGGTGCTTGTTGATAAGCTGGGTCCCGCCTGCCATACGGGCGCTGATTCCTGCTTCGGTAATCTGCTTTTTGGCAGTGAAAACATTGGCGATTTTTCTCTTGAATCACTCTATGAGCTTCTTGAGAGCCGAAATAAGGAACGCCCGGAGGGGAGCTACACAACCTACCTTTTTGAAAAAGGCAGGGAAAAAATATTGAAAAAAGTCGGCGAGGAATGCAGCGAGGTTATAATAGGCGCAATGAAAAACAGCCGTGAGGAAACGGTGTATGAAATCGCTGATTTATGCTATCATACCATGGTTTTGATGGTCGAGATGGGTATTGATATAGAAACAGTTAAGTCTGAACTCGCCTCAAGGCATATCGTGGATAAAAAGACCAAGCAGGAGACATTAAAATAAATATTGACGTAATATAAAAGGCGGCTGAAATATGTTTTCAGCCGCTTTAATCTTTTTATCTTCAGAGCAGTATTATCCAGCTCTAATTCCTAATTCCTAAATCCTAACTCCTTATTCGCCAAGTCCGGCGGATAGTCTCAAGATTTTTCTCGCGTCAGTTGCTGTAATATAACCGTCGCCGTCATAGTCGGCGTTTTCAAAAATAATACTTTCCGAAGGTTTCTCAAGCTCGGCTGAAATCCTGAGCGCGAGTCTTGCGTCAATCGCAGTAATCTGTCCGTCGTTATTGACGTCACCCGGCATTCGCTGAATTTTGCCGGTGGGCTCAGCCGTAGTTTCGATTACAGCTTTACTCACGTTTTCGCTGCTGAATACTGCACTGAGCTCCATATCCTTTTCAATAGTGAAGCGGTAAATTTTATCATTACTAACACAAATACCGTTCTTATACCAGCCTGCGAAAACGGCGTCGTCATTCGCATAGGCAAAAACGCTGACATCGGCGCCTTTTGTATATATACCTGCCCCCTTAACGCTGCCGAGTTCCGGATTAGTATTAATAATACCGAGACTTACTTTATTCAAATCATCGACAACCGTCACCGGAGTGTTCGGCTCAATATTTATACCGTTTTTCTTCAAGGTGTATTTTGTGTCTGTAGCGCCGTAAAAAACTGTATCCAAGTATTCTTGCGAATATTTCGGTGCGTAAGCATTGAACTCACCGCCGTGCTTAATGCTCTTTGAGTAAAAACCAACAGTTTTCTCAATTCTGTTTGTTTGAGCGTTGTATTCACCGAAGCTGAGCGAAAAATCAGTGTTTGATTCAGAGGTAATTTTAATTCTGTAATCCGCGTCTGCAGGCAGATATATCGTTTTTTCAATATCAGGGATAATCGACGAGGGTATAAACGCATTGTTTATATAATTTATTTTATTCCTGCTCATTGAAAGGATATGAACCCCTTCACAATATATGTCAGCTGAGACATAGCCATTGATAATAAGCTTTCTGTAGCTTCCGAAATTTAGTGAATTGAGCTGCGGCTGATTCTCGCTCGCGTAATTTACGTCGCAGGACTGCAGCCACGCGAGTGTCAGCTCAGGAAGATGCCCCATAGCCATGCCGGGCAGATTCATAAGGAAAGTTGCCGACAAGTCAGGATTTAAGTCAGTAAGGTCATTAATTGCCGCTGTTAAAACAGTGATAAGCGAGGCTAAGTCCTGCTTTGAAATATCAGCTTCAATCCCAGCTGTTTTCATTGAGCTGAAAACTATATCATAAAGCAAATTATAAAGCTTCTTATTGCTGTCATCGGCATTGCTGAGCGCGTAAACCAGTACCAGGGGCATACTTGACTCGAAATTGACTTTCAGTGCGTCAACAAAAAAACCAAATTTCCCCTCATTGCCAAGGGCGAGCAAAATAACAGTCTGAAGGATTTTTTGAAAGCTAAGAACATAATTTTCTCTTGAAATAAAAATATTCTGAACGAAAAAATCAACGATTTCATCGTTAAATATACTCTGGGTAAGCTGTTTGTTTGTGTCCTCAGGCATTGAAGGCAGGTTTAGTAGGCTTCCCTCGCCGCTTACGATCCGCCTTGCTTTAAAGCTGTCCAGAAGCTTTGGCAATCCTCCGCCAAGCTTGTTATAGAAATCCATCATTATGTTGTACTGCATGCTGTATTGCGAGGTTGATTCTTTTAGCGGAATCATCAAATCCGTACCGTAACGGCTGAAATTTATTTTTTCTGTACAGGGGAAAAAGGAAGCTATCGCGTCATTTTTATTGACAATATTGAAAATGTTCGCGTAAAGCGACCTGTTTGCAATATCCGAAGTCAGGGCTCCCTTTGGCGCCTCGAAGGTGTAAGCATAAAGATTTTCTTTGCTTAGTTTAACGTTTTCGCCCAGCTCCGGGTTACGGTTCAAGTGCCCCGCAAGAATATTTATTACTCCGCCGCCTCTTGAGTATCCGCTGAGCCACAGTGAAATTTCTCCGCTTATTTTTTCTCCTCGAGCGTCGATATACTGCCTGAGATATTCAAGAAGCATGTCGGCGGCAAGAGTAAAGCCTTCATGGTTGCCCTTCGTTCCAAGCTGAAAATTTCCCGCCCATTCGCCGAAATATCCGCCGCCCCTTGAGGCAATAGCTATGAGAGTTTTTTCACCGTTTGAACCGGCGATTCTTTTGTGCCCGATTGTAAAGGCAACGGAATTTGCTTCAGTCATAACATCATAATTGACAGCTTCAAAATCCTCAAACCCTAGGTCTGTATATAATTCGGCGGCGTTTTCGGCAGGGTGCAGCGCAATTTCATCCTTGCTCGGAAACGCCGACAGCGAAAGGCAGAGCGACATGGTCGCAAGGCTCGGATTATAAATAAAACCGCTCTTGTTGAAATAAGCGTCGTTGTAATGATAATCAAAAGGAACATTTTCAATAAGCCCGCCATAAGTAAAGCTACCGCTGATTTCGCCGGTTTCACTGTCTGAAGACAGTACGGCTGCGTTCATGCTGAGCGGAAAAGCCATGACGGAAAAAATTAAAACAGGAATCAGAAAAAGAGCAATAGTTTTCTTTAACATAATAAACCACCTCGCAGAAGATTTAATTTTATAAGATACATTTCGCATTGACATAATTATCCTGATAAAAATAAATCTCTTTAACGAAGCAAAAAGTAACAAATTTTTTAGAATATTTTGTCAATAAGTAATCCTATCAAAAAAATTATTGGCTGATGAGCTATATAAATATATAATGTGCGTCTGCCGCACCATTCGAAGGGCTTGAATATCGGTTGATAGAGCCTGTCCGGCAGTTTTGTGTTTTTAATTTTTATTCCTGCGTAGATTCCGATTATAAATATAAAAATCCAAGGTAAAATCGGATAGTAATCAACGCTTCGCAGTCCTGTGCTTATTGTTCCCAAAGGGTATAATAAATATTTCAGAACAGGTGTTTCGTGAATATTTATAGGATTTGAAAAAAGAATTATGTGCGAATATGAAATGTGGTCGGTAATATAATAAAAAATCAAGCAAAGGGGAACGGCAATAATACCTTTTATTTTTTTTGCGGCAAAAATCAACACAGGTGAAATCAACATGGCAAAGGAAAGAAAATGGAGAATGCCGAAATAAATATCAAGGTTTTTATATCCGAACAGCGGCATTATAAAACAAGTAACTATAGTGATAGAGGAGGCGACAATAAAGGTTTTCAGCGACCTTTTCGGGTTACCTCGGGTAAAAGAGGATGAAACGCCGCAAATAATCACAAAGATACTCGCAAAGAGGTCAACCAGAAATGAATCCTTAAAAAATTCATATAGCTTGTCAAATAAGGTGAAGCCGAAAACATCGCCCATCGTAAATAAAAGGTGATATATAACCATAACAATAATTGCGAGACCTCTGACAAAGTCAATAATTGTTATTCTGCCCCCGGATTTGTCTTTGGAATTAATATTTTCGCTGATAGCTTTCACGACCTTAGATAAAGTTAAGAATGATTATAACACATAATTTGGAAAAAGTAAAACACAAAAACGTGTTATAATTGTAAAAAAATATGATAAAAGCGCTTTACTAACTTAATAAACAGAATATAAATATAAATATAATTGATATTAAACTAAATAATATTAAAAATGTACTTGACAAATTATATTTTATCTTTATAATTAATGTTGAGGTGATTTTTTTGGGAAGTGTTCCTAACTTGTGTCCGGTTTGCATGGGGGAGCTTGAAATTAAGGTTCTCAAATGTGCAAATTGCGACACGGAAATTCAAGGCAACTTCGCTCAGGGGCGTTTCGCCCAGCTCTCAGGGGAGCATTTACAATTTTTAGAGACATTTGTGAAGTTACGCGGAAGCCTGAAAGACCTTTGCTCAGAGCTTGGAATCTCTTATCCGACAGCCAGAAACAGGCTCGATTCGCTAATAGAGGCTCTCGGCTTTGAGGAGGCAAAAACAAAAGAAAAAGAACAAATGAAGGTGCTCGAACGCCTGAAAAACGGCGAAATAACAGCGGAGGAAGCTTTATCAATGCTTAAGAAAGAGGTTTAATTATGAGAATGAACGAAGAAACCAAAACGATTTTTGACATGCTGAAAAATGGGCAAATTACTGCCGAGGAGGCTGAAAAGCTTTACGAGGCAATAAATGTGAATGATGAAATGAAGTATGGGCGGGTTGTACAAAGCGATACAAAATCGGGTATGATGCCGTCAAAGCTGAGGGTTACTGTTCTCGAGCAGGGGAGTGTGAAGGTGAATGTTTCACTGCCCTTTGGCGTTGTACGCTACGCTTTGAGAGTCGGGAAAAATATAGGAAATCTTTATGGGAAGTTTGCCGGGGACGTTGACGTGGCGGAAATTCTGCGAAACATCGACATTGACGAAATACTCGACAGCCTTGAGGCGGGCGAAAATGAACTGCCGCTGACAATCGCGGATGTGGAAGTACCGCAGGACAGAATTAATGTTATTGTGGTTCTGGAATAAAAATTAAATGTGAGGTGTCTTTTTTGGAAATATGCGGACTTCAGAAGCTGTCTTTGCTTGACTATCCGGGCAAGCTTTGCTGCACGGTTTTTACCTTTGGATGCAATTTTCGCTGCCCTTTTTGTCATAACGCCGACCTCGTTTTAGGTGAAAACAAACCGGAAAAAATTGAGACGGGTGAAGTTTTATCCTTTTTGAAAAAACGCGCTTCTACTCTTGAGGGCGTGTGCGTAAGCGGCGGCGAACCCCTGTTGCAAAAGGATTTGTTTGACTTTTTGTCGGAAATTAAAACGCTTGGCTATCAAGTGAAGCTTGACACGAACGGCTCCTTTCCTGAAAAACTGAAGGAATGCATCGAAAAAAAACTGGTGGACT
This sequence comes from Oscillospiraceae bacterium, assembly GCA_031551635.1. Classification (GTDB taxonomy): domain Bacteria; phylum Bacillota; class Clostridia; order Oscillospirales; family Acutalibacteraceae; genus JAVBNH01. The sequence continues at coordinate 69,212 of JAVBNH010000002.1, forward strand.
ATGTCGCGATGGACATAAAAAATTCACCGGAAAAGTATGCGAAAACCGCCGGTCTTGACATTTGCAATGTCGAGGATATTATCAAGAGCGCGGAAATTCTCATGAAGAGCGGTCTTGATTACGAGTTCAGGACGACGGTTGTCAGGGAGCTGCATGACACTGAGAATTTTTTAGCCATAGGGCAATGGCTGCGCGGCGCGAAGGCGTATTATCTGCAGAGCTTCGAGGATTCCGGCAAATTACTATCGCAGGGGCTTCATGCGAGAAGCGCGGAAGAAATGGAAGCATATGCCGGGATTTTAAAAGCATATATACCAAATGTCTTAGTAAGAAATTAGGTGGTAATTTGTCAGTCAATTTTCATGTTACAATGTGTTCATTGTGGTTAAAACACTTGATTATTCCGATGCTCAAGTATCCTTATTTTGAAATTATGCAGAAAAAGAAATACGGCGAAGTGGAAATTTATTATTTCCGCTTCAGTTTTGATGCTTTACCGCTTTTTAAAGCGATCTGTACAGAAAATAATGTAAGCGAATATCAGTGTTTAGCTGATGACGGATTTTTTTATGATTTAGACGGTAAGCGGAAACGAGAAAACAAAAATGCTTTAAAAATGTTGGAAAATATGGATAAAAATGTTAAGAAATATTTTTTGAGAATGAAAAAGATAGCAAAGAAACAGGAAAAATTCAAAAAGCAGCTCGTAAAATTAGATGTAAGTTCGAAAAAAGACAGAGAATTTTTCGCGAGCGGAAAAACATTATTTTTTCCATCATTTAAAAAGTGCTATTATAATGAAAAAGGTACAAATACCGTCAGACCCTATCGGCTGCATTCACCAAAGCCCAGGGTTGGAAAGAAATATTCTGTTTTTATTCAGCTTCACGGCGCAGGGGCTCAGATGGGTTTCGATAATCGACGGCAAATGTGGGATTTCATATTTTTGTATCCAAGGCTGCATAAGCATTTAAAGGACACCTATGTGATTGTTCCGCACCAGAACCCTGTCAATCCATATAACTGCGATGAGCACAGCGAATTTTTGAGAAATATAATTCTCGACATAGATAAAAAGAAAAATAATGTTGACTTTTCGAGGATATATATTGCCGGCGTGTCTTATGGCGCGCACGCGACTGTTTATGAGGTTTTGCGAAGTCCCGATTTTTATGCGGCGGCAATGCCCTGCGAGTGCTGGCTTTATATCGAGGATGACGGAATGGGTGATATAAATAAGGACGAGTTTCACATGCCGCTTTCAAATAAAGCATTTGAAAAAATGAAGAGCACGCCGTTTCTTGTTATGCACAGCGAAAACGACAGGGTCTGTAAAATTATTAACAGCGAAATTCTGGTAAACGGTCTTAAGGAGGCAGGCGGAAAGGTTGAATTTGCCAGAAAGAAACGCCTCGGGCACTCAAGATACCCCTTTTTTGCCCTGTTTGACAAATGGGATGAGTGGGTTTTTTCGCAAAAGAGAGATATATCCAGCATCCAGCATCCAGCATCCAGTATCTAGTATCTAGATGTTGTGTAGGTTAAGAAAATTTATCAATATATTGTGTTATTAATGCTTGACAAAGCGAAAAATAAGTGGTACAATACTGAATACAGAGGGATTATTACCTATATATTGTTGTTTTGAATGTATGATATACTATATATAGTGGTTGAAAGGATGTCATTTAATGTACCGCGTAGTAAAAAGAGATGGAAAAGTCGTTGACTTTAATATCGGTAAAATTACAGAAGCCATAACAAAGGCGTTTGAGGCTCAGGAGAAGCAATTTAACCCTGACATTGTAGACCTGCTTGCGCTGAGGGTTACCTCCGACTACGAGTCGAAGGTGAAGGACGGCACGGTGAGTGTCGAGGATATTCAGGATAGCGTTGAATCCGTCCTCATCAAAGCCGGCTATGCCGACATCGCCAAGGCGTATATTCTTTACCGCAAGCAGCGCGAAAAAATCCGCAATATGAAGTCAACAATCCTTGACTATAAAGACCTTGTGGACAGCTATGTCAAGGTTACCGACTGGCGCGTCAAAGAAAATTCCACGGTTACATATTCCGTGGGCGGACTTATTCTGAGCAATTCCGGCGCAATAACGGCGAATTATTGGCTTTCGGAAATTTATGACGAGGAAATCGGCAGCGCACACAGAAACGCGGATATTCACCTGCATGACCTTTCTATGCTGACTGGTTATTGCGCGGGTTGGTCGCTGCGTCAGCTCATTGAGGAGGGACTTGGCGGAATTTCAGGAAAAATCACCTCCGCTCCCGCGTCTCACCTCGCGACACTTTGCAATCAGATGGTGAATTTCCTCGGAATTATGCAGAATGAGTGGGCTGGTGCTCAGGCTTTTTCTTCCTTTGACACATACCTCGCGCCCTTCGTCAGAACTGATAAGCTCTCATATGACGCGGTTAAAAAATGTATTGAATCCTTTATTTTCGGGGTTAATACACCCAGCCGCTGGGGTACTCAGGCGCCGTTTTCGAACATCACGCTAGACTGGACGGTTCCCGCCGACCTCGCTGTGCAGCCTGCCATTGTCGGCGGCAAGCAGATGGACTTTACCTACGGTGACTGCGCGGAGGAAATGGCTCTGATAAATAAGGCTTTCATCGAAATTATGATTGAAGGCGATGCGAACGGCAGGGGCTTCCAATACCCAATACCGACCTATTCGATAACAAAGGATTTTGACTGGTCAGAGACTGAAAATAATCAGCTTCTCTTTGAAATGACCTCAAAATACGGCACTCCATATTTCTCGAACTACATAAACAGCGATATGGAGCCGAATGATGTCCGCAGTATGTGCTGCCGCCTCAGGCTCGATTTGCGCGAGCTGCGTAAGAAATCCGGCGGCTTCTTCGGAAGCGGCGAGAGCACCGGTTCTGTCGGCGTTGTGACGATAAATATACCGAGAATTGCTTATCTATCACAGAATGAAGAAGAATTTTATCACCGACTGAACAGAATGATGGACATCTGCGCCCGCTCGCTGAAAACAAAGAGAATTGTCATTTCCAAGCTGCTCGAAGAAGGACTTTATCCTTACACAAAGCGCTATCTCGGCAGCTTTGACAACCATTTTTCCACCATCGGGCTTGTCGGAATGAATGAGGCTTGCCTCAACGCTAAATGGATTCGCGCCGATTTGACAAAAGAGAACGCCCAGCAGTTCGCAATGGATGTCCTTAACCATATGCGCAACCGCCTGTCGGACTATCAGGAGGAGTACGGCGACCTCTATAACCTTGAGGCGACACCCGCCGAGTCGACTGCCTTCAGACTCGCGAAGCATGATGTAAAGCAGTTCCCGGATATTATTACCGCCTCAAACAACGAGGTTCCGTATTACACAAACAGCTCTCATATTCCTGTGGGGTACACCGAGGATATATTCGCGGCGCTTGATATTCAGGATAAGCTGCAAACACTCTATACCTCCGGAACCGTTTTCCATGCCTTCCTGGGCGAAAAACTCCCCTCGTGGAAATCCGCCGCGAAGCTTGTTAAAACAATTGCGGAAAATTATTCTCTGCCTTATTATACACTCAGCCCGACTTATTCAATCTGCCGGACACACAGCTATATCCAGGGCGAGTATTCAAACTGTCCGCACTGCGGAGAACCGACTGAGATTTATAGCCGTATCACCGGCTATTACCGCCCGGTCCAGAACTGGAATGAGGGTAAAACTCAGGAATTCAAAGACAGAAAGCTGTATGATTTGGTAGCCTCGAAGCTTGATAGCAAAGCGGAAGCGTCTAAATCTGACAGCAAGGAAGGCGAAGAAAATATTACCGTGGACGGCAATAAAGAGCTGCTGCTTTTTACAACAAAGACCTGCCCGAACTGCGCGGTAGCGAAAACGCTTCTTTCAAAAGCGGGAATCGAATATAAAATTGTGGACGCTGAGGAAAACGAGGAGCTTGCACGGATGTACGGTATAAAACAAGCGCCAACCCTTGTTGTGCTTGACGAAACAAAGGCTGAGCAGTATGCGAATGTCGCGAATATTAAGAGATTTACGAGTATGATAGGATAGTGTAGTATATTCAAAATAAATATAAAAAATCATAAAGTAGGATAAAATAAGCAAAGCTAAAGCAGAGATTGCTTTAGCTTTACTTTAATAATACTAATTCTGATTTAAAAAGAGAAATTCGAATGAGCCTGTTATGCGATATAGCATAACAGATTAGCGAATGAAAAATTTCGACTATTTAAATTACGATTAGTATAAGGAGGAATTCTGAAAATGCACGATATAATTATTATCGGGGCAGGTTGCGCCGGTCTGACGGCAGCAGTCTATGCTTTAAGAGCGGGAAAATCAGTGCTTATTATCGAAAAAGAAAATATAGGCGGTCAGATAAGCCATTCTCCGCTTGTTGAAAATTTTCCCGGCTTTATAAGCATCAGTGGCAGCGATTTTTCAAACAGGCTTTTTGAGCAGGCGATGAGCTTTGGCGCGGATTTTGAAATAGATACCGTCATAAAAATCGAGAAGACAGAAAACGGTTTTATTGTGCTATGTGAAAGCGGAGAATTTGAGAGCCACAGAGTGATTATTGCAACCGGTCTAAAGCACAGAAGGATTGAAATTGCGAGAGAAAACGAGCTTATCGGTCACGGAATTTCGTATTGCGCAATTTGCGACGGCGCGTTTTATAAAGGACGCGAGGTCGCAGTAGTCGGGGGAGGGAACGCTGCGTTGCAAAACGCCATATTTCTTTCGGCGTATTGCAAAAAGGTATATTTAATTCACCGCAGAACCGAGTTCCGGGCGGAAAAAGAGCTTGTTAATGACGCGATGACGCATGAAAATATTGAGTTTATACTAAACAGTGTTGTCAGTGAGCTTATCGGTGAAAGTGAATTGACTGCCCTTGGGATTTTTGATGTGAATAACGAACAAAAAACAAGGCTTGAGGTGGATGCACTCTTTGTTTCCATCGGTCATATTCCTGAAAACGCAATATTTTCTGATCTTGTAAAGCTTGACAGTGAAGGATTTATAGACGCGAATGAAGACTGCCGGACAAGCTGCGAAGGGATTTTCGCGGCGGGCGACTGCAGGAGAAAAAAAATCCGGCAGCTCACAACAGCCGCCGCCGACGGGGCTGTCGCCGCTCTGGCTGCATGTAACCAATCTCCCATTAAAAAGGCGATATCAAAGTGACGCCGAATGCAAAGGGTATTCGGCTGATTTATACTCGCGGGTCTTCTTTTGAAAGAGTCTCTGCATTATAAAGAAACTTCAAATCTTCTTCATTTACAGCGATAATTGGATATTCAGTAAAATATTCATCCATAGCGAAGCATACTAGCCATGTACCACTTAAATTTCGCTCATCACAAATCCAACCTGTCATTCCTTTGTATACTCCATCCTCAGCATAACAGCTCTTATCATTAATTAATTCTACCATGTCATATTCCTGCATTTTCATTCACCTCCATAAGGTGTTCTTAATTCTATTATCCATTATAACATATCCCCAGCCTTCAAACAATCTTTTTTAGTGAAATCTATTTCAAACACATATACTGAAAATTTATCGAATTTACAATTTGCCTGAACGATAGTATTAATAATTTCTCTTGACATTTGCCCCTGTCTGGAGTAATATATTTATATAGTCGGTTGTTTGACCGACTTATGGGGTGGTGTTTATGGGACTTAAAAGACTTGAGAAAAAGTTAAGCAAAAAAGTCAGGGCTCTGTGCGGCTCAAGCGTTAATGTGGCTGTGGAAAACGCGTCGATTGTTCTTCGCGGCACACTTCGGCATTGGGAGGATATTGTCACAGTTTGCAGCGCCGCTGTCAATAAAAAAAGCGGTATGCATGTGGTAAATGACATTAGGCTTGAAGGCGCAGAAACACCGCTCATGCGAACGCCGTCAATAGAGGACAATGCTCTTGACGGCTGTTCGCCTGATGTGCTTATTATCGGCGGCGGTATTTCAGGGGTCAGCATCATGCGCGAGCTGTCTAAATGGCAGCTTGACATTCTTCTTGTGGAAAAAGAAAGCGACTTGGCACTTCAGGCTTCAGGCAGGAATGACGGCGAGGTGCACACCGGCACAGACCTCTTCCCTGGCACTCTCAAGCATAGCTACATAAGGCGAGCCAATGCGATGTATGATTCACTTTGCGCCGATTTATCGGTTCCTTTCGCGCGGCGCGGACAGTATGTAGGCTTCACTCAAGGCTGGACTTTTCCATTTGTTTACATATACTATCTGGTGATTAAATATATAAGCAAAATTGAGGACACGGTTTTGCTTTCGGGTAAAACTGTGCGTTCGCGAGAAAAATATTTAAATCCGGATTTGAAATTCGCTCTTTACAACGCTTCCGCCGGGGTTGTCTGCCCCTATAATCTGACCATAGCCTTTGCCGAAAACGCCGTGCAAAACGGCGCGAGGGTTATGCTGAATACCGCTGTAACCTGGATGGATATTGCCGATGGAGAAATATGTTCGGTGTATACAAACAGGGGTGTAATACACCCGAAAATTGTGATTAATGCCGCCGGAGTTTTTGCAGAGGACATCGCAAAAATGGCGAGCGACCGCTTTTACTCGATTCACCCGCGTAGGGGAACCAACACAATTCTTGATAAAAAAGCTGCTTATATTTTAAATTCTATTGCGACAATGAGGATTATTAGGCTCGGGAAGGCTTTTGACGAAAATAGAAAGCATACCAAGGGCGGCGGCGTGATTCATACCGCGCATGACAATCTGCTTGTCGGTCCTAACGCTGTTGAAACTTATGAAAAGGAAAATTTCGCGACATACAGGGGGGACGTTGACGCTGTTTTTGAGAAGCAGCGGCAAACCTCACCGCATTTGTCGCAAAGAGATATAATCACATATTTTACCGGTGTGAGAGCAGCGACCTTTGAAGAGGATTTTATTATTGAAAAGGGTAGAAAAACCTCAAATTTGATTCACTGTGCCGGAATTCAGTCGCCTGGATTGACAACCGCGCCGGCTGTTGCCTTGGATATTGAATTTCTTGCCGTGGATATGCTTTCAAGGAAATTTGAAGTGCAGAAAAATATGGCTTTTAACCCTAAAAGGAAAAAATACCCTGTCCTGCGGGACTTAAGTAATGAGGAACGTGACGCTCTTATCAGAAGCAATCCGGATTACGGTGAAATAGTATGCCGCTGTGAGGAAATCAGCAAGGGTGAAATTATTGACGCGCTGAACTCATGCTTGTGCGTTCCGACAGTCGACGGAATAAAAAAGCGTTTGAGACCCGGAATGGGACGATGTCAAGGCGGTTTTTGCTCGCCGCTTGTGACTAAGATTATCGCCGAGCATCTGGGAGTACCCTTGAGTGAAGTTAAAAAAAGCGGAAACAGTTCGGTGATTACTTTTGGCGAAAGAGAGCTTGATTAGTTCTATAATCGAAATAAAAGAGTTGGTTTTATGAAAGATTATGATGTAACTGTAATCGGCGGCGGTCCGGCAGGGCTTGCCGCTGCGATAGAAGCACGAAAAAACGGCGCGAAAACACTGCTAATAGAGCGCGAATCAAGGCTTGGGGGTATACTCAAGCAATGCATTCATGACGGCTTCGGTCTGGTTCGATTTGAAGAAAAGCTCACAGGTCCCGAATATGCCGACCGTTTTATTGACGAGTTTAAGAAGCTTGATATTGAAGCGCTTACCTTGACCTTTGTTAGCAAAATTACCCGCTGTGACGGCGGTTTTCATCTGACACTCATCAACAGAAGCGGTGTCGGAGATTATTTTTCGAAAACTGTTATACTCGCGACAGGCTGCCGTGAGAGAACAGCCAAGCAGGTAGCGATTCACGGCACACGCCCCGCCGGAGTGTTTACCGCGGGTACGGCGCAACACTTCACAAATCTTTTAGGGCAGCTGCCGACAAAAAAATGCGTGATACTTGGCAGCGGCGACATCGGTCTGATTATGGCAAGGCGCTTAACGCTCGAGGGAGCTGAGGTTGTCGGAGTATATGAAGCGAAAAGCACGCCGTCCGGACTTATGAGAAATATTCACCAGTGTCTTAATGACTATAATATTCCGCTTCATCTTTCGCATACCGTCACGAGGGTTTTCGGCGAGGATAGGCTCAGCGCAGTTGAGGTGTCAAGGGTTGACGCTCATATGAACCCAATTGCAGGCAGCGAAGAGATAATTGAATGCGACGCTCTGATTTTGTCAGTCGGGCTGATTCCGGAGAATGAGCTGGCTGAAAGTCTGGGCGTTAAAATAGATGAAAAAACAAAGGGACCTGTTTGCAACCAATGTCTCATGACAAGTGTCCCCGGCGTTTTTTCCTGCGGCAACGCTATGCATGTCAATGATTTAGTTGATTATGTCTCTCAGAGCGGTGAGCTTGCAGGACGCTGCGCTGCTGTGTTTTTGGAAGAAAAAAGAGAGCTTGCAGAAATCAAAACAAGTGAAAATTTTGCATATATCGTCCCGCAAAAAATTGATATTTTGAAAGAAAAAAATATTGTGTTTTACTTTCGCAGCAGGGAAGAGTATAATAAAAGAGTGCTGAATGTTAAGCTTGACGGTAAAATAATTTATTCAAAAAAATATCAGTTTTTAAGACCGCCTGAGATGGAAAGACTGATAATTGACTTTTCGGATATAAGCTTGACTGAAAAGACCGAAATTTTATTCGAGCTCAGTGAAAAGGAGGGCTTTTAATGACACAGACGAAAACGGCTGAGAAAAAAGAGATGATATGCATTGTATGTCCCTCCGGTTGTAATCTTAAAATTGACTGCATTGGCGAGGATATCTCTGTTACGGGTAATAAATGTAAAAAAGGCAAGGATTTTGCCATCAGTGAAATTACAAACCCAATGAGAACTATCTGCTCGACAGTCCGCACCGTTTTTTCCGAGTGCCCTGTTTTACCGGTTAGGGTTTCGAAGGATATTCCGAAGGCGAAAATATTTGATGTGATGAAGGAAATAAGTAAGGTTCTCATTAGGGAGAGAATTGGTGTAAAAACGGTTATAATACATAATGTGCTTGATACCGGAGCGGATATTATCTCCACAGGGAGCTTGCTAAGAGAACGATGATTTTATAGTGTACAATGTACAGTGTACAGTGTACAGTGTACAGTGTACAAATATAGGTCGGGCAGGTAAAATTGCGTAGGCTTTTGTCTTTTCACCCGACTTGATTTGAATAACCGTATAATTTATCTGCTTTAAGTCAGCTTAATTTGAATAAATAGAATCATCGCGAGCAGTTTATATAAAGACTCAGCAATTTATCTCGCGACCACAATCTAATATTTAATGTCTAAACGATGATGAAATCATCGTTTTAAATAGAGAGGAATGATTAAAGTGAGCAATAAACCGTATAAAGGCTTTGAGCCGAAATGGGTGAAGGAGCCTGCGCCAGCGGACAGCTACCGCTCGATTTTTCGCTGGGGTGACCCCGACTATGTAAAATACCCCAAGGAGTCTCTGTATAAGATGATGAAGGAAATCTTCGAAATGACAGATGACGACTTCGGGAGCTATGCCATGAGCACCGGATTCGACAAGGTTGAGTTGAATATGCCTTCCAAAATGAGTAAAAAGCATATTGATGCTTTTAAGGCTATTGTCGGTGAGGATTTTGTTTCGACAGGCGATTATGAGCGGTTATCAGTCGCTTACGGCAGCACGGCTTATGATTTGCTGCGTATGCGGCAGATGCAGATTGACTCACTGCCTGACCTTGTAATATACCCCGATACATCAGAGCAGGTTGAAAAAACCGTAGCCTACTGCACCGAAAACAAGATACCGCTATATGTTTACGGCGGCGGCAGCAGCGTCACCAGAGGCGTTGAGCCTGTCAACGGCGGCGTTTCTTTGGATATGAGAAGGCGTTTCAATAAGGTGCTGAGCTTCAGCGAAACCGACCAGACCATTACCGTTCAGGCGGGTATGTCAGGTCCCATGCTTGAGAACACCCTGCAAAACGCGCCTGAGCTTTTCAATGCGAAAAGACCCTATACCTGCGGTCATTTTCCTCAGTCCTTTGAATACAGCAGTGTCGGCGGCTGGGTCGTGACGAGGGGTGCGGGGCAGAACAGCACTTATTATGGTACGATTGCGGATATTGTTCTTTCTCAGAAATACGCAACTCCAATCGGTACCATACAGACAAGCCATTATCCGCGCGAGGCGACAGGACCTGATTTGAATCAGATAATGATGGGAAGCGAGGGCACCTTTGGGGTGCTCACAGAGGTGACGCTGAAGGTTTGTCGCTGGATGCCCGAGAATAGGGTTCGTTTTTCTTATATTTTCAAAAACTGGCGCGAGGGCATGGAAGCCGCCCGCGAGATGATGCAGTGCGAGGCAGGTAAGTCGTCAGTTTTCAGGCTTTCAGACCCCGAGGAAACTCATTTAATGCTTTCTCTTTACAATGTTGACGACACACCGCTGAAGCATCTGTTTAAAATCAAGGGTTACAAGCCGATGGAGCGCTGTCTTTTTATCGGTTTTACAGACGGAGAAAAAGGTTTTTCTAATAATGTCGCGAAAAATATCAAGCGTATCGCCAAGGAGCATGACGGCATGAGTCTGACCTCCTTTGTGTGCAAAAGCTGGGAGAAGGGGCGCTTCACAGACCCCTATCTCAGGGATACGCTTATGGATTTCGGCATTACGACAGATACGCTCGAATGCACTGTTAACTGGTCAAATATGGCTAAGGTGCATCGCGATGTGAGGCGGATTTGTCATATGATGCCGAACACAGTCGTCACAACGCATATGTCACACTGTTACCCTCAGGGGGCGAATCTATATTTTATTTTCATCACTAAAATGTCCGATTCGGCTAAGTTCAAGGAGTATCACACGAGCATACTTGATGCGATTCAAGCCTCCGGTGCGGCAATCAGCCATCATCATGGCATCGGAAAGATGTTCGCGCCGTGGCTGGAGGGGTATCTCGGTAAGAACGAATTCGGCGTGTTTAAAGCTTTAAAAGAATATTTCGACCCGGGCTACAATATGAATCCCGGAGGGACGATAGGTCTTGATTTACCTGAAGAAAACAAGAGAAATATGCTAATAAAATAAAAAGCGTCGCATAAAAATCGGCACGAAAAAAGAAGGGCAGGGTAATTACCTGACCTTCTTTCTATCTTTTCTCACTGAATGAAACATAATTTCTAGAGTGGCATATAATGAGGTGTAGTTAATGCTACAATTCATTTAAATTAAATGTCAGTGAGGTAAAATAAAATGATTTATATAAAAATTCTAGGCGATAGTTATAGCCCAGTTATAGATGAGCTCAGAAAATTGATTCCGGTATATCCCGAAAATTATCCTGTCGATTCTGATGATACTGTCAGTGCTTATTTGATAGATTATTCCATTCAAGGTAACAGGGGTTTGGCTCTGCCTTCGGACGGACTACCGGTAATCCTGCTTAACACAAATATGACCGACAGTATTCAGGGCTGTCTTGCAACTATTCCTTCCAAGTGCTCGATTCTGCACTTTTATGATAATTACACTATCTGGCAGGTGCTTGATATTCCCATGGTGACAAGAACTGAAAGGCAGAGTAATTTTGTTAAACAGAATGAAGACACCAGCTGCAGCTTCTTGGGTGACTCTAAAAAGAGCTGTGAGCGTCCAATGCGACCTCTTTGCGATGAGGAGCTTGCGGTTTTGATTGAGACTAATATTGATATAGCTGAACGAACCGCTCTGAGTATGGAGGTTGAGGATTCGAGAAAAAATTATCTTGATGACCTTCCAATTGACCTGCCGGAAAAGCAGTATAATTTTCAGTATGTCCGCCTTGAGGTTTCGAAAAAACTCGATGAAGTTGACCAGACGGTGTATAACGCACAGCTCATTGAGCTGGCGCTCATAGCTTCATTCAATCCTCTTTGCAAGTACCTGCGTGTGCGGTTAATCGGCGCCGGGTTTAATCCCGGATATCTATACTATGACGACAATTATGACAGAGGTTTTTTCCAGAGTAAAATTACAACCTACATAGAGCCCCATGATTCAAGGATAGTCACCTATGATACATCACCAAAAACAGTAAGCGGGGTCACAACCTATACCACCGGCTCCTCCTTCAATGTTGGAGTAGACATTTCTAAAAACCCCACCTTTAAAACAAGCTACACCATAAGCAATTCGGAAACAATATCAATACAGGATTTTGACATGTTCAACAAGAGTATGGGAATCAAGTCGGAATGGGAGACAGGTATCACGATAATGCGCGACAATATTTGGAATATGTTCTCGCAGGCCGCGTTCCGCAGGGCAAAGGTAAAGCCGCTTCCGGAGCTTGCAAAGCATAACGCTCAGCCGCACTGCGAAGCGGTGTACCGTGCTGAAGGAATGTTTCCCGACAAGGTCAATATGAGTATGGGGTGGCAGGTAATGTATCATCACCTTTGGGTGAGCGGAAGTGCAGTGGCTTTTCCGATGCACTATTCATATCAGGCTATCGAGTGCAAAATCTGGGAGTCTGACCCGTGGATACTGGACTTCAATCTGGTCAGCGCTTGAGACACATATGTAGTGTCTTAAAAATTCTTTCTAGCTAACCACTGATTAATTGAAATTTACTCACTTTTGTATATTCATTGATTTTACAAAGCTTGATATATCAAGCTTTGTAAACGAAAATTTTTGGCTCTGTCTGTGAACGATGATTAAAACATCGTTCACCTATTTAAATCTTTCATGCATTCATCTGCTTTTGTATCTCGTAACCCTCTGGGCAAACTCGCGAATATCGCTGTTTGAATCAAACCGGCATTCTTGCAAAATTTTTTCTGTCAGTACCTTTTTCTTGCGCATTAACCAGACAGTCCGCTCGCGGCAGCTTCCGCACGGTGTTTGCCGGTAAAGATACTCTAAAATATCGGTTTTCGGTTTACGGTGTATAGTTTCTATTCCATCCAGTGCAGACATAAATACACCGTGCCATGCATCTTCATTGTTGTGAACAGGGAAAGATTTGACAGCTTCATATAACAATGTTTCATCTATCGAGCGAAGGTTTTTTGTTAACAAAGAAATCCCATTTGCAACATCTTTGCCGCTTTTGATTAAGGTTAGCGCAAGTTCGCGTGTTTTTTCAGAAGGGTTACGCCCTATAATATCAAAAGCAATATCCCGCAAATTATCATTTTTAGATTCTTGTAGTTTTAATAGAAAATTATCAGGGAAAGGGAAACTCGCATACTGTCTGAATGGCCATAATAATTCAAGTTGAATTTTAATATTTGTCTCATTCATTGCTGCCAACGCCAATTGCTCTATCTCTTCCGGATTCGCAGTTCTGGCAAAACTCATTGCAGTGCCACGGCCGCGGAATTCTTGAGCGTTCACCGCAGCCAGGACTTGCTCAAATGTTGGAACAGGACGTTCATCTATGTACATCCTTTTATCCCAAGCCCCAGCCGTTGTGTAATATGTTCGCACAAACACCGATTTTTCTGATTGCTTTTGCAAATACTTTTCAATGCGTTTTTCACCGAATTTTCTTTTTGAGTTATCATAAAACCACTCAGAAAAGAAAAAATCAATATCTTTTGGAAGCAACTTTTGGCTCACATCAGCAACAATCTGCTTAAAAGAGCTCCAACCGTCCAGTGAAGTCAGCCAAACACATATCCAGTCGAACATATCCCTGTCAGGAGAAAATTTATTTCGCCGGGTTTTGACATTTATATGAGTCAAATGTTCAAGCATGTCTGCATATTTATCATATAACGCGGCACGAGCGGCTTCACTCCCGTCCCTCGCGAAGTTAAGTAAAAGGCTTGTAAGCTGGTCAAAAAACCAGTCATCGGTAAATGAGCGGGCATATCTTGCGATAATATCTTTTAGTATAAAATCTCCGCCGACATACTTTGCCGCTTGATACAAATACCAACCACGCTCACCCTCGCTTTGCATATCATAAGTTGTATTGTTCAAACAGCCATAATGCACAATGTCATAATATTGATGTGGGTTTTCGCAGTTTTCAAGTTCCAGCAGCGCTGAACCTAAGCCGCGCAGAAAATCATGTTTAAATTGCTTTTTTGTCAAGTTTTCACCTCATCTTGAATACTTTCCTCATAATTCATAAGTTTGGATGAAATTCCTTTTCGGTGATATTGTCCGTCAATAAAAACCTTGATATTGTTATGTAAAATATTATACTACAGATTAATTTTGTAACGTTGACACGCAATTTCGTCATCAAAAAATTCTTCCATTAATACACCGCAATTGCGAATAATAGTTTGTATTGCGCCATAGTTCTCTTTACGCGGTGCAATTTCTATACTTACTAGCCCCATGTCCTTGCATTTATATGAAGCTAGACCTAACATTGCGGTTCTGAATCCTTTTCCTCGATGCCATGGAACAATTCCCGCATGCAGTTGACCGCGAAGTGTATTTGCATGGTTTATATCGATTCCACCTAATATTTCGTTTGAGCTATTTACCAAATAGTATAGCGTACAGGGAATGTTGTTTGCTAACATTGAGCCAGTAGTTCGATCATCTTTACAATTCGCGAGCCATTTTGAAAAAGAAAAATTATCTTTTTGGCTGTATCGACGCATAGATGGCGGTTGTATTTTTTCGTCATAAGATTCCCACCTATCTATAACTCGGCAATATTCTTTTTCATGAGATAAAGCAGGTAACACTAGCGAAAACTCATCAATATTATAATGTTTTTGCAAAATAAAGCTCCTTCCTTTCGCATATGTTTTATATTAAATATATTTTGTTTACTTTTCACGCACCTTTAACATAATCATTACCTCGAGTTGCTTGTTCATCGGTGAATGCGGGTCGGGCATTTTTATTTCCCGGCTATAAACGCATCTTTTATGTAAATTTCCGTTATATTTAGGCGCGGCTATAGCGGTATTCCGTTTTTTGTGATATAATTAACTGCAGTTCAAAAAATGGCTTTAATTCTTTTAAAAAAGATGAATTTGAAACAAAAATTTAATATCAAAACGGAAGGACTGGTATTGAAAATGCTTGACACAATTTCACTTGGTAAGCGCGAGATTACTAGATTGATTGTCGGGGGTAATCCCTTCAGCGGTAATTCTCATGTCAACAAAGAGCTCGACCTAGAAATGATAAACTATTTTTCGGTGGAAAACATAAAAAAGACACTTTTTCGCTGCGAGGAATGCGGTATAAACACCATGCAGGTGCGCTCGGATAAACACATTATCCGTATGCTTATAGAATACCGGAACGACGGCGGCAGAATGGAATGGGTCGCGCAAACCGCTTCTGAACTCGGAAATTACCAAAACCATGTGCGTCAGATTGTATATGAGAACCCCGCCGGAATCTACCACCACGGTACCACAACCGACCGCTTGTTTAAAGAGGGAAAATATGAGGAGCTGAAAGAACGTCTGGGAGTTATCAGAAAGACCGGTTGCCCGGTGGGTCTCGGTACGCATATGCCCGCTGTTATTGACTATGCAGAGGAGCACGGCTGGGATATTGATTTCTACATGGCCTGCGTTTACAACCTTAGCAAGGAAAGCCGGGAGAGCAGCGCCATAACCGGTATCGCTAACACCGGCGAAAGGTTTGACGAGGAGGATCCTCCGGTAATGTACAAAACCATCCGCCGTACCTCAAAGCCCTGTCTGGCGTTCAAAATACTTGGAGCAAGCCGCAAATGCGCAACTCAAGAAAGCGTAAAAGCCGCTTTTGACGTAGCCTATGCAAGTATAAAGCCAAGTGACGCGGTTGCTGTTGGAATGTATCCAAAAAATCTCGATCAAGTCGCGTTAAATGCCGGATATGCATCGCAGGCGATGGGAAAAAAAGCCTTTTAGAGGTCAAACGATTCCCATAAACAAGTGGTCAGAATATTTACTGCTTGTAGCGGCATTGTGCTTATACTGCATGAGGATAACCGGAATATATATAATATGCAATTCTTTCTATGTTTTGCTGGTTACGACCCCAATCAACCAAAGTTATCGGCACTATCGGTTTGGAGGTAATGGTGATATGCGTGCTCTCATTTATGGCAGAATTGGTTATTTCTATAGCTATGTTTTCACCAAAAGAAAGCCAGTTAACTTTGCTTTTTACAAATATTTTTAATTTCTGATTATCCGCATCCTTGATTTTAAAATCATTTAGAATATTAGGTTTTGAACAAAGAAAGTTAAAAACAGCTTGAGGTTTGGCACTAACAAGAATATCAAGGCTTTTCATGCATAGCATAATATGGCTCCTTTCATACAAAATATAAATTCGTTTCCATATACCCATTTTAGCACATCGACGTAGAAAACGAAAGTACTCTATTCCAAATAAAAGACAAATGCGAACGCCTCACCGACGAAAATCGGCTGAGGGTTCGCATTTAGCCCTATTGGCGGAGAGAGAGGGATTCGAACCCTCGGTGGAGTATTAGTCCACACACGATTTCCAGTCGTGCGCCTTAGACCAGCTCAGCCATCTCTCCGTATTCAAGTGCGCGGTTGATGTAAAAAATTTTTCGCAGCGTTAGTATTATACACAAAGAGCGGTAAAAAATCAATAGGTAAAATAAATTATTTGACCGGTACGAGACGGGTACGAGAAATTGCATGAAATTGTTATGCCTTAAGTATTTCAAACTAATAATGCTCCAAATCATAAACAATTATTGTGACATATGCTAAACATCCATATAAGGTTTTGGGCATATTAAACAAACATCATGGTTAAAATACTATTTTAGAACTTATTGACAATATAAATTTTAAAATGTATAATGATACTTATTGAGTGTATTTTGAAAAATCAAGTGTGTTTATAGATATAAATAAAATAATTTCAACTTTGGAGGGAGATAATTTGGCTGTTTTATTCACGGAAAACCTTACATTAAGAGAGTTTAAACTAACTGACTACAGACAACATTATAAAAATAATAAGGACGAACAAATCCGAAAATTTTTATCCTTTCGTTCGTATCAAAATAAACGGCAGGCGAAAAAAGAAATAAAAAACTGGATACATAATTATCAGGAAAAAACTTTTCCTTGTAATCTCGCCATTATTAAAACAAATGTGGATAAACTTATCGGTCATATAGGAATAGGTGTGTGGGACATCAGCTCGACAGAACACGGTTATGAAATTGAATATGCGATAGCCGAGAATTTTCGGGGATATCATTATGCTGCTGAAGCGCTCGGGGCGTTTTGTCAGTGGTGTAAAAATGAATTTGTATTAGATATTATTTTCGCTCTGGTAGATAAAGAAAATATACCTTCTTGTAAAACGCTTAAAAGCGCCGGTTTTATGTTGTATGAAGGAAAAGCAGAAAACAAAAAAGATACCTCGGATGTGTATTTTCATTAATTTGTTTAAATTTTTATAAAAATACCCTTGACAAAGGAAAAATAAAGTTGTAACATCATACATAAGAACATTTGTTCATAATGGAAGTGATGATATGGCTAATCTTATTTTGGCTAAGCAGCTTGAAGTCAGGGAAAAAATATCGTTGATGCGCGAGGATGCGAGGCATGAAATCTGCGGCGACAGTGACGCAGAGCAGACGGCGATTGCCTGCGCCGCTCAGATAAAAGGTAAACCCGCACCGCCGAAGGTGCCGAAAATGTTTTTGTCCGGCAAGTGCGTTTTCAACTGCGCTTATTGCGGCTGCCGCTGCTCTTATGAAGAAAAACAGGGGTATTGCAATACTCCCGCGGAGCTTGCGAAAATGGCGGTGGCTGAAGCGAAATATAACGCTCACGGCGTTTTTATCAGCTCCGCTATACACAAAAACGCGGACTACACTCAGGAATTGCTTGCCGAAAGCGCGCGGATAATGCGTGAAGAGCTTGGGTATACCGGTTATCTTCACGCTAAAGTCATGCCCGGAGCTGACGCGAGGCTTATTGAGCTGACAGGGAAGTATGCAAGCCGCCTGAGCGTGAATATCGAGGTCGCTCATAGCTCTGGTTACGGGAAAATCGCTAAGCAGAAGAACCGTCAAAATATTCTGACCCCGATGGGGGACATCTCTGAGCAAATTTTTCAGGCGAAGCAGGAAAAACGCAAATTTGCCGTTTCGCAAACGACACAGCTGATGGCGGGAAGCACCGGAGAGGATGACCGCACGATAATGACACTGTCAGATGCCCTATACCGTAAATACCGCCTTAAAAGGGTGTATTATACACCTTTTCATTATAAGCATGAGGCAAAAGGCTATGAAAATGAAAACTTGCAATTCTCGCAAACGCCTTACTGGAGAATGGCGCGGCTTTATCAGGCGGATAGGCTGCTGCAGCTTTACGGCTTCACTCCCGATGAAATTGCACCTGAGGATGACCCCTTTCTGCACGAGGATATTGACCCGAAGGCAGCCTGGGCACTACGGCATATCGAGCTGTATCCGGTTGAAGTGAACAGGGCTGATTTTGATACGCTAATTCGCATACCCGGCATCGGCGTTACCTACGCGAGACGAATAATTGAGGCTCGCAAGCAATGTTTAATTACGCATGATGTTATGAAAAAACTCAAGGTGTCGCTGAAGAGAAGCAATAGTTTTATTACTTGCAACGGCGCTTACAAGGGCGGCAGTATGCTTGATTCTCTGAACCTCAGGGACACGCTTTGCACAGAAGCGGAGCAACTTTCGATTTCCTCATCACTGTCGGAAGAGTAGATGGTACTAACGTGGGCTTGGCTTGCCAAGCCTACAACCCAAGTCTTGTTTATTATTGAGCTTTCAGCCCACTAAGGTACTAACGTGGGCTTGGCTTGCCAAGCCCACAATCCAAGACTTGTTTTTTATTGAGCTTTCAGCTCATTAAGGTACTAACAAATACCCGCCATGCGATTAAATTACTGGGAGGAAAGGAAGCTTTTGCCGCTTTTATACGGGAGGATGACAATACTGTTTGTCTTGAGCTTTCAGGGAGAAGCCGTCTTAACGATAAGACAGCGGAAAAAATAATCAAGGAGCTCGCCAATATTGAAAAATATTTAGGACTTATACTAAGTTCACATATAAGGCTTCATTGGAAATATTTTATCAACTGTTTAATCAGAGTTTGGTATTAAAAGAGTTTGAATTGGAAAAACGCAATAAAATTATTTCAAATCCGAAAAAAATGGACTGACAATCAAGTAAATTGAAAGATTGACAGGGATAAAAAGGAGCATAGTTCAGAAGGTTTAAAGAAAAAGACTGTTTCGCCTTACACATTTTATAAATTGCTTGCTTTTCATAGCTCATTATTGCTATAATAACAAATGTGATGTAATATTAGCTATGACGATATTAAAGAGCCGTAATGCAGAGTAAATGATTGGTGTTAAGGGGAAGTGGTTGAGATATGGACATAATGTATTCGGAGTTTGCCTATTCTCGCGGGATGCAACTGATTCTGATGTTTTTTGCGTTCGCGTATAATTTTGTAGTAATGTATTTTATCGCAAAGCTTCTTCTAAGAATATACGGCGAGAGTGTAAGCGCTAAAAATAAGGCATTGTTTGCTTTTTTGGCAGGTACTATACTTCAGAGCGCTTTGATTTATGTCATTTATTTTATTGGCGGAATGGTTTCGTTTACGAAGGTTCAAAACTTAATTTTTGCAAGTCCAAATCCGATTACGGCTCTATTATATTGTTACTTAGGAATTAAGTTGCTTAAACTGTCACCCAAACGGTCTATTGAGTTAATGGGGCATGTATATTTGTACTTTATGATACTCATAGCCTTAAACAGACTTACGGGAGGTTTGTTTTTCAAGCAGGACACTGCACAGTACAATTATATGATGGATGCGGCGAGGCATTTACTTAATCTATTGCTTTCACTGATTTTATACTATCTGACATGTCAGCTGCTTAAGCATAAACCGGCGCTGACCATAGCCTCGAAAACATACACCTTTGCGAACCCGCGGCATGATTTGCTGATTTTTTTCATGAAAGCTATTTTTATTTACAGCTGCGTCGTTTTGGTGCCTATCCTGGTATCCTCGGTCTGGGTCGCAAATATTTTAGTTGTGGTAATACTCCTGTTTTTTTTCTTTTCGACTATCCTCTACAGCGTTTATCAGCATGAAAAAGCCGGCAACCGAAATAAGGACGCGTATATTAATTCACTCATAAAAAGCTCCGATGAGTTTCGGAGGGTCAAGCATGATTTTTATAATATTTTACAAACATACAGCGGTTATCTGTCCATCGGGGATATTGAGGCATGTAAAAAATATCATGATTCGCTTATCGGCATAACGACATATGCGGGTGAAAAGCTGGAGCTGAGCCGCCGTACTAACGAAAACCCGACGCTTGTAACCCTTTTAATGGACAAGCAAGTACGAGCGGAGAATATGGGAATACATATGGGCATCTCTTTGAAATGCATTCTTTCAGACCTTGCGATAAACGAAATTGATTTAAGCCGCGCATTATCCTGTCTTTTGGACAACGCCATTGAAGCAGCGTGCGAGTCAATTCAAAAACGCGTTTATTTCACTATTGAAACGAAATCACCCTTGTCAAGACTCATAATAATCACAAACAGCACAAAAGAACCGGTTGAAGTATCAAAGATACTGGCAGCCGGCTCAACAAATAAAATTGGTCACGAAGGAATCGGATTGAACAATGTTCGCAGAATAATCGACAGATACAATAACTGTACCTTTAAGTTGAATTATTACAACAATGAGGTAACAGCATTTTTAGAGATAAGACAGCCTTGAAGGCTAATTTTGTGACTTGCTGATAAATTCGTCAATACAAGCAATAATGTACGACGGACTGGTCATATGCAGCCCATTCCTGCAATTTATAACATAACAAGTGCATAGCTTGCTACGCCCAAGTGCTTAGCTTGCTAAGCCCACAACTTGTTTTTATTGAGCTTTTAGCCCATTAAGGTACTTAATTCTTCATTTTTAATTAAAAAAGCTCAAAAAACACTATGACTGATAGCTTTTTAATGAAAAATGAAGAATGAAAAAATATAAAATGACTAATAAAAATTATGATATGGCTTACGCCGTGATTCCGGCGTACCGCTGCGCACCTAGAATATCAGTCATAAAGGTATAGGGCGAGATATTTTCGGAGGTTATCATTGAAAACACGCGAGGACTCGCACCGGAAACCAGAACTACGCCCTCCTCATTCATTGTCACGGGTTGCTGCTCATTGCGGCTCTGGACATTCCAGAATATAAGCTTAGGCAGAGTGTAGCCGTGCTCGTTGAACAGCCTTTTTGCGTATTCAAAATTTGTCAGTTTCGCGCCCTTTGTACATGCGTTAAATTCCATGTCGGAGATGACATAAATTTTTGCGGGCAGCTCGCTTTGCGGCAGCCTGTTTTTTACTGCAGTATTTAGAATCAATTCAAAGACATTTTGGATGTTAGTGCTCGCGACTTCGTTATAGGAAGCGGCGTATTTTACCTTTTCATAAATATCATTACCTTTAATTTCAACAAGCCTGGGTTTTTCGGAAAAGGTTATGAAGTGGTTTTTGAATGCGCCGTTGTTTCGTTCTGCAAAATATATTCCGAGTGACAGAGCGACAGTAATAGGCAAGGGATCTTGTGAACTATACATTGAGCCCGAGCCGTCAACCACGACAATGGCGTTTTCGCCTGAAGTATAATCCTTTTGCGCCTTCCATGTCACATCGAGGCTCCTGCGTTCGCCATATGATATTTCATCACTGTATGTCTCGTAAAATAGGGAACGGATTATCTCATATGGCATAAGCGTTACGGTGTTTAGCTTGGCTTCACCGCCCTCCACCTTTGAAAGATATTCGCTGTAACGCTCGCCGTCATTTCGAATAAACGCCTTGCGGTATTTCATCATCGCCTTTGAGGGCTGCATGGAATAATCAAAAGAGTAGTCGCGCTCACGCAGGTTGTTTTCAATAATCGCTATCCTCGCACGCAGAGCAGAAAGTGACTTGCGGTACTGTGCTTCACTCAGAGAAAGCGAAGCGGCAATCATTTTTCCGTAGCGTACGGTATCGGCATTGTGGGCGTTAACAGACGGCAGCCATTTACCGAGCAGAGAGACTGTTTTATCCTCTTCAAGCGCGGTCATGTCGGCGGAAAACAGCTCTTTTATGAAAGCAAAAACACTGTCCCTCGCAGGTGTGTCCAAGAGGCACAGAAGGTCGTCAAAACGTCCGAATTCCGGAATTGCCCAGAGATTTTTTATTATGCTTTTTGAACGCTGCTGGGACATATTGCGGATTATAGTACGGAAAACAGCACGCTCACCAAGACCGCCGCGGATGTCGCGGGCAAAGAAAAGTGTCTTTAGCGCAAGGTCGCGGTTCTCAGCCCATGCCCGGTCAAAACGATTCATTTTCTCCGCTTCTCTTTCATTCCGAAGCGCGCCAATCGTAGCGAAAAGGTCGAGACAATCGGACTGAGTCGTAAGATATGTCGCCGCGCCGTTTTCAGTCGTTGTTTTGTTTGTTTCCTTTTTAAGAAAATTCAGCATGATTTTCCTCCTTATACTAACGTGGGCTTGGCTTGCCAAGCCCACAACCCAAGTCTTGTTTTTAATTGTGCTTTCAGCCCACTAAGGTACTAACGTGGGCTTGGCTTGCCAAGCCCACAACCCAAGTCTTGTTTTTAATTGTGCTTTCAGCCCACTAAGGTACTAATAACACAAAATAGTTACCGGTATTAATACAAGGCACTGTATTATCAATTTTAAGTTGATTTTTTATTTGCTGTCAGTGCCTTTTTTTGTTCATTTTGGCGGTAAACTGATTCATATTCACAAGGCGCGCAATCCTTTCGGATTCAAACAACATTTTGTTTTTTTATTTGCTGTGCACGCCTTTTGATTTGCCGCAAAACATTTTTCAAAGCGCATTGGGGGCTTTTCGCCCTCTCAGAGGCGGTGTGCCTGCTGAGCTTTAACCATAGAGTTGCTGTAAGCGCTTTACACTTACCAGTATAGCCAAATTCCGGAAAAAATCATTTAAAAAAAGTTGCGAACTTATCACTTAAGTCTTTAAAACGCAAAAAAAACCACAATACTAACGACTATAATCGACAAGACATCAAATTTTGTATGCATTATCGATTATAGCGGCGTATAATGGTTTTAAAGGGGGCATCTAAATGGTGAAGCGTGATTTGTAAATGGTGCGAATTCGTCCGTTCATGGGCAAGGATATTCAGCTAACGTGGGCTTGGCTTGCCAAGCCCACAACCCAAGTCTTGTTTTTTGTTGAGCTTTCAGCCCAATAAGGAGCTAAATGACTTTGACAGACGTAGAATAATCAACCGTACAGCTTTACGTATTCCATAAACTTTTCAAAGCCCTTGTCGTATTCCTTGAAATCTTCTTTTGTATCCAAATCGTGATCGGATTTTTCAAATATAAAGAGGTCGTTCGGTACATTGAATTCATTGAGCTTCGCGACATAGGCGCGCACATCGTCCACTTTCACGATGTCATCGTTCAGACCGTGGAAAATAATAACCGGCGGCATATCAGAGCGCACACACTCAATGGGTGAATTTGTTAAAAGATAACCCGGAAGAGGATTTTCCGCGTTAAGGTGCTCTTCAATCAATCCGTATGTTCCGCCTAGTGCAACAGGTCCCGACTGGTCAACAATAAATGCAATTTCAAGCGGACAGGTTTCTAGACGGGTGCAGGAATACAGCATAGCCAGTATCGCGCCGGCTGAATAGCCTTGAATTATAAGCTTGTTCGGCTTCACGCCGTTTTCATCCATCTTTTTTATGATGGTGTTTATGGCATTATCCATGTCGTCAAGCATATCTTCCAAATAAAGCTCCTGCTCCTCATGCGGAGTATTTTTGTCATATAGACGGTAGCCCATCGTTGCGCTTACAAAACCTTTTTTAGCCATCTCGATGCAAACACCGTCATAGGCTTCTTTTTCCCCGCCTTGAAAGCCTCCGCCGTGAATCATCAGAAAAACATTGACAGGTTCTTTTATTTTTTTTGCCGATTCCGGGAAAAATATGTCAACCATCTGCCTCGGTGCTGCGTTTTCGACATATTTGAGATTACGGTAGGTTTGCGGAGTGTTAAATCCTAAAAGAGTCGCTAAAGAGAGAACGAAAAGAATTACTTGTGAAATCCAGCCGGGCAATGCTCTTGATTCTGTCATAAAGAAAACCTCCGATTTTATATTTTATTGTTTTTTTTGGTTTAATGATAAGATTCCCACTCAATAATCATATGTGTTTCATTTTTAGAACAAAATTTTTGACATTTTTATACCCCAGTTTGCCATTAAAGCTCTCATGTTTATTATAATAATTAATATATAAAGGAATTACATTTTCAATATCAGATTCCATCATAATTTTACATATCATAATATTTATTCCTTTCCATTATAAAAATAATTTGCTCGAGAAATAGTATAGCAAAAACCTGCCAGAAAAGCAAATTCAACTTGTAAGGTATTGCTCAAACAGGGGACAGCTCCTGTTTTCTCTTAGCGATGATATGAAAAATCTTCCTCTTTGAAAGTAGCCCGATTTTCATCGGACTGTGGATTTTTGGGTTTTGGTATGTTATAATTGTATCATTATAGAATTGTTAGCGGTGTCTTGTGAGTTTTGTTCATTTGATGTCGCGAGTTTATATTAGGCGGTGTTTATAGAATGGAATTATATTGCTCAAAATGTAGTGCAAACTTAATAGATAATCATGTTCTTGAAGATTATATAATACCACCAATGACAAATAAATCTAAAATTATTCGCCCAAGGTGTTCATCATGCGATTGTGAAATTAATTTAGAAGATATCTCAACGGCAATTGATGCGAACTCAAAGGTTTTGATTATATCCGGTACAGCCGGAGCAGGAAAAACGGCTATAGGTCAGCTTATTGAACAGAAGAAAAACTATATTTTTATTGATGGCGATGCCATACAAAAGAAAGTAAATTATTTAAAGAAGAATGTGGTCGGATATAATGACAATTATTATGCGGATACGCTCAATACTTTGCTAATTTTGTTGGCACTCGGTTATAATGTTGTAGTTGGTTACATATTTTATGGTGACAAGTTACAAACGTTTTATGATGAATTAAGCAAATATAATATAACACCTATCTTTCGCGTTCTTGTCCCAGAGAGAAGTATATGTTTGCAAAGAGATATTGAACGTGAATGTTGGACAGCAGGTAAAAAATGGGTAGACGAATGGTATGATGAAATGCGTTCATTTTTAGAGACGCAGCCTATTGTCTGCATTGATAATTCAAATGAAACTTTGGAAGAAACTTATTGTAATCATTTTGAAAACTTATTATAACTATCTTAGTACCTAATAAGCACTCGCTACCTTTCCGGCGTAAAACCGAGTCGTCCCTATGTATCAATATTTTCTACAATAGAGAGCCGCGTCCCGATTTACTCAGGCTGGTCGCAAGCTGCGCTTGCTGCTCGCCCAAGCAACCCGGGCTGGTCGCAAGCTGCGCTTGCTGCTCGCCCAAGCAACCCGGGCTGGTCGCAAGCTGCGCTTGCTGCTCGCCCATGCAACCTGGGACGCGGCTCGCGTTCTATTTAAATCTCACACTCTGCTTCAGTGCCGTCCCCCCGCGTGAATACGATTCTGTTTGGATGCACCGTGCCGTGGTCGACGATGGCGTTCCACAGGTCGGCGTCAAAGGCTGTCAGCGGTTTGTGATGCTCTCAGGGCGAGGATAAAACCATGCTCATTTTTCATCGGTGCAGGGTTTCAACGGTCAAAACTTCGCCTTGCATTGATTTATGCGAAAAAGTATGTTTTCGGCATACCCCCTTCGGCATAATATCATCGTGCAAAGAGGGTGAACCCCCGAAAGAAGCTCACCTCGGCAGCCACCTAAACCATGACAGAACACCGCTTGAGAGCCGATTTGCACCCACGCAGTGGCAGAAACAGAGGGGTTTTGCCCCTGAAACGCAAAAAAGCCGTCCCGAAGGACGGCTTTTCTGTGTATCACGTTAGACGTGATATGGTGGCGGAGAAGGTTCGTTGTCCCAAGAATTCCACACGTTTTAATTTGCGTAATATATCAGTTTTTACTTGATTTATCAAGGATTTTTCGGCGCATGAATTGATTGTTATTTGATTGTAAAGCCGCCTGTCAGAAACAGCCGATAAAGCGGCACTTTCATGCCTCGCAATTCTTTCTGATTTTTAGTGGGCGAGCTTTGAACGGACCAAACCTAACCGACTTTGTAAATCTGTATATTGATTTGTATTGAAACAACTTGCTTTTATAGTTTGTTTTTATTACAATGTAATTAAGTAAGAGTTTGCGGATGTAAAAAATATATTTGGTGGTGTTGATATGAAGATAGTTATTGGTGCCGGAAATACATCCTATGATGATTGGGTATCTACTCAAGAAAGTGAATTGAATCTACTTGATAGAAAAAATTTTGAAAAGCAGTTTGACGAACACAGTATAGATGCAATGTTAGCTGAACATGTATGGGAGCACATGACAGAGCAAGAAGGTATTGTCGCAGCAAGAAATTGTTTTGATTTTTTAGCACATGGAGGATACTTGCGTTGTGCAGTACCCGATGTTAATTTCCGTAATGAATGGTATCAAAATATGGTGCAAGTTGGTGGGCCAGGACCAATTGACCATCCAGCATATACACATAAGATTTTGTATGATTATCAAAAGTTAAAACACATTTTTGAACAAGTTGGATTTGAAGTTGAATTATTAGAATATTGCGATGAATCCGGCGCATTCCATTATAAATATTGGAATGAAGCAGACGGTAAAATTGGGCGTTCATTTCGATTTGATACAAGAAACAGTATTGAAAAATTAGGTATGGTTTCGATAATAATAGATGCTAAAAAGCCATTAATTATTGTATAGCTTAATAAAGAAACACAAGCAACCTTTGCAAAATGCACACTTTGAACACATAAACTGTTGCTTTATTTTTAGGCAAAAAGTAATCCCCTAACCTATGCGGTTAGGGGATTCTTCGTCCACAATGTTGTGGCTTTGATGGCGGAGAAGGAGAGACTCGAACTCTCGCGCCGGTTAACCCGACCTACGCCCTTAGCAGGGGCGCCTCGTCACCAACTTGAGTACTTCTCCTAAGTTAGACGTTAGACTTTAGATATTAGATTTTAGATGTGCTTAAATTTAGATTATAGCTGACTTTAGCGGTGTCTAATGTCTAAAGTCTAAAATCTAAAATGGCGGAGAGGGTGGGATTCGAACCCACGGTGCCTTGCGGCACGACGGTTTTCAAGACCGTTCCGTTATGACCACTTCGGTACCTCTCCGTTTGGTTTTTGTGCATCTGAACCGGATTATCAGAAGAAAAGCACCGATTAACCGTGTTTTCCGCATTTTTACCGCCGCTAATGAGCTTTTTACTAAACTGCTCAAATACGCTAGACAATATTATCATATGATAGTTAGCTTGTCAATACCTTTTTGCATATTATCTGATTTCACTTTTCGCATATTGGTTTCCTATTTGCACTCAAACATAAAGTAGAAGCTTTTTTACAGGGGACTTTCCGGAATCAGTTTTTATTTGATTCCGGATTATTATCTTGTCCGGTGGAATATGGGCAGCTTCCGCCCTCACAGCCACCGCAGCTTCCGCAGTCGCAGATTATGGATTTCCCCTTTTTTTTATTTTTAATAAAATTGATTAATATTGCTGTAATTACTAATAACAGTACCGCGCTGACGATAATTGTTCCCATGTTGTTTCTTATAAATTCAAGCATAGAATATACACTTCCTTTCATGATTTATCGCACAAGTGTACAAATTGACAATTGACAATTGCTGTCGGGAAGGTAGATTGCATAGATTTTTATCTTTCCTCCCGACTGGATTTGAATAAACGTAAGGTTTATTTACATTAATTCAATTAACTTATACTTTTTATACCAACCTTCATTAAAATAGTTGATATCTATCGTGACATCAACCGAATGCCCTTTTGCATTCTGCGTCACTCTGATATCGCCTTTTTAATGGGAGATTGGTATTAAAATCATTCGCGAGCATTTTATAAAAAAATATTGAATTTTTTCTCGCGACAACTTCCAGCGTCCAGCGTCTAGCGTCTAGCATCTAGCGTCTAGCATCTAGCGTCTAGCATCTAGCGTCTAGCATCTAGCGTCTAGCATCTAGCGTCTAGCATCTAGCGTCTAGCATCTAGCATCTAAACTATTAACTCTTGCCGGGCGGAAAAGCAGGTAGATGAAAATCACCGCTGTGGCTATCGCGGCTACCGTGCCTGCGCCGAAGCTGCCGGTGAAGAGCATTCCGAACTGATAAACACACAACGAAACCAGATAAGCGAAAATTGTCTGATAAGAAACGGCAATCCAGAACCATTTCACATTGTTCATCTCGCGCCTGATGGCTCCCATTGCCGCGAAGCAAGGCGCGCAGAGGAGATTGAAAACAAGGAAGGAATACGACGCTAGCGTTGAGAAGCTTGAGGCAAGCATACTCCAGATTTCCGAACCATCCTCGGCAACTTCTGAGAAATTATAGAGTATTCCGAAGGTGCTGACGACGTTTTCCTTTGCGAGAAGGCCTGTTATAGCGGCGACTGCCGTCCTCCATTCGCCCCAGCCGAGAGGAATGAAAATCCATGCAATTGCAGAGCCGATTTTAGCTAGAATGCTGTCAGCCATTTCGACCATTCCAAATGAGCCGTTTGCCCAGCCGAAGTTTGAGGCGAACCAGATGAAAACAGAGGAGAGCAGGATTAGGGTACCGGCTTTTTTGATGAAGGACCAGCCGCGTTCCCACATGCTTCTCATGACATTTATAAATGTCGGCCAGTGATAAGCCGGCAGTTCCATTACGAAGGGCGCGACATCACCTGCGAAAAGTTTTGTCTTTTTCAGTATAATTCCTGTGCAGACGATTGCCGCAATGCCGACAAAGTACGCGCTCGGGGCAACCCACCAAGCGCCGTTGAACATCGCGCCCGCAATGAGAGCGATTATTGGTAGTTTAGCGCCGCAGGGGATAAATGTTGTGGTCATTATCGTCATTTTTCTGTCGCGGTCATTCTCGATTGTCCGCGAGGCCATAATGCCCGGTACACCGCAGCCTGTGCCTATTAGGATTGGTATAAAGGACTTGCCGGAAAGCCCGAATTTCCGGAAGATACGGTCCATTATGAAGGCGATTCGCGCCATATAGCCGCAAGCCTCAAGGAAGGCGAGGAAGATAAAAAGTATCAGCATCTGAGGAACAAAACCGAGCACCGCGCCGACACCTGCGACAATTCCGTCAAGAATCAGTCCCGAAAGCCAGTCGGCTGTATTCATTTTTTCAAGCAGAGATGAAAATAATGCCGGTACTCCCGGAATCCAAAGACCGTAATTATTCGGCTCAGGTTCCGCTTTTTCGATTGCCGATGTGAAATCCGCGGTTGAAAGCAGGAGCTTTTCCGTGACTTTTCCATGCTCGTCAAGAATTTCGAAATCGGCTGTGATGTTTTTCTGAGCTGCATAGTCTGTAAAAGCATTGATTAAAGCCTCGTTCGGCATATCGGAGGAAAGTGTTTCCTTAAGTGTATCCGTTTCGATTCCTGAGTTTTTCGCAGCTTCTATAAAGCTGTCAATTTTCATCTGCTCCAAGTCAAATTCATCGAGGGCTTCATTATATGCCGAGCCGCCGTAGAGATGCCAGCCGTCGCCGAAAACGCCGTTGTTTGCCCAGTCAGTCGCCAACGTGCCGACAGTCGTGACAGAGATATAGTAGACCGCGAACATTATAACAGCGAATATTGGCAGAGCAAGAAAACGGTTAGTGACGACCTTGTCAATTTTATCAGAAACTGAATATCTGCCTTTGTTTTTGATTTTTACACAGTCCTTGATGATTGAGTCTATATATGTATAACGCTCAGCTATGATTATGCTCTCGCTGTCGTCGTCAAGCTCTTTTTCGCATTTTTTTATGTCCTCCTCGATATGCCCGAGCTGCTCCTTTGAAAGACGCAGCTTCTCAATAATTTTCGCGTCGCGCTCAAAAAGCTTTATAGCGTACCAGCGCTGCTTATCCTCGCTCATATCATGCAGGGCATATTCCTCGATATGTGCGAGAACATGCTCAGCCGCGCCCGAAAAACAGTGCAGGGGAGTCGCGGCTTTGCCGTTTGCGGCGGCAATCGCGGCATTCGCGGCTTCATTTATACCTGTACCCTTGAGTGCGGAAATTTCAACAACCTTGCAGCCCAGTTCCTTTGCGAGGTTATCTGTGTTGATTTTATCGCCGTTTTTCCTGACAATATCCATCATGTTAATTGCCGCGACAACCGGAATCCCAAGCTCAAGAAGCTGAGTGGTCAAAAACAGATTTCGCTCAAGGTTTGTTCCGTCAATAATGTTTAAAATAACATCCGGGCTTTCATCGGTCAGATAGGTTCTCGACACGACTTCTTCAAGCGTATAAGGAGACAGTGAATAAATTCCCGGCAGGTCGGTCACTATTACATCCTTGTTATCCTTGAGCCTGCCTTCTTTTTTTTCGACAGTAACGCCCGGCCAGTTTCCGACAAACTGGTTTGAACCGGTCAGAGCGTTAAATAAAGTTGTTTTGCCGCTGTTCGGATTACCCGCAAGCGCTATTTTTATAGCCATTTCTATATACTCACCTTTCAATTACAAGTAGTTAGCCTTCACTAACACCCTTTTGAAAAAATACAGAGACGAAGCTCTGTTTAATCTGATTATTCAACTTCAATTTCTTCCGCGTCTGCCTTTCGGAGCGAGAGCTCATAGCCGCGAACGCTGATTTCTATAGGGTCACCCAGCGGTGCGACCTTGCGCACGGTAATCTCGACACCTCTTGTGATACCCATTTCCATGATGCGGCGTTTAACAGGTCCCTCTCCGCCGATTTTTATAACCTTGACAGTTTTGCCGGGCTTAATCATTTTAAGGTTCCGCATATATTTTCTCCTCGCTAGTCTTATTGGAGTTTTTGCAGTTAGTATCAACTAACTGTCTTCAGTTTAACACCCTTTTATGTGTTTGTCAAGGCTTTTTTATAAAAAATGCAAAACTTTTATATTGCTCTTTCATGCTGCCGTTTTATCGCTTCAAAAGCCTCCTCGCTGAGGATATGCTCCATTAAGCAGGCATCCGCTGCCGCTGTTTTCGCATTGACGCCGATGCTGACAAGCCAGTCATAAAGGGTTGAATGCCTGTCATAGACATTTTTTGCCGCTTCCTCACCTTTTTCGGTAAGTGTAATGCAGCCGTCGTTGCTCATCAGTATAAAATCGTTTTCCCGAAGCTTTTTCATAGCAATGCTGACGCTGGGCTTAGAAAAGCCCATTTCCTCAACAATATCAATCGAACGAACCATTCCGGTTTTTTTTGTAAGCAGTAAAATAGTCTCAAGATAGTCCTCAGCTGAAGCTCTGATATTCAAAAAAAATCACCTTCCGATAACAGTTAAAATCTATTCAAATAATATAACATAGATTTTCATCTTTTTCAAGAAAAAATAAAAAAGACATAATTATTTACTTGACTTCAAAATTGCATTAGAGTAAAATGAAAATAAATAAGAAGCTTAACAATACTCAGCAGTTTTTAAATAAGTAGCTATAATAAAATATTTTGGCGCGGTCTGCGTCAGATGGGAATGATTTTAATGACCAACAGAAAAAAAATTATAACCTTTATACTTGTTTTTGCTTTGATATTACCTATAATCGGTAATATCGGCGGCGGTTCGCATGCCTCAGCGCAGGACAAGCCATTGATTTATCTCGAGGCGGAGGAGGCGGCGAGTGTCGGCAGTACGACAACTCTCTCTCTCTACATAAAAAACGCCGGTGATTGCTCAAGCGGTCTGATTTTAATCAATTTTGACAATAGTCTTTACAGCTTTAAAAAGGCTAATGTGTTGAATACCGCCTTTTTGACTGTCGCTGATATTGTTTACGAGTCAAGCAGCCGCATGTCTTGCCTTTTTGCTTGCTCCGGTGCTGTCGGAAGCAACGACCCGATTCTATTGGCGAGCTATGAGCTAAATGCTTTGCAAGAGGGAATAGGCGATTTTTCGCTCGAAGTTGAGAGCATAACCGACGCCGACTCGAATGAAATGAGTTATGAAACCGCCGGTACTCAGCAACCCTTGGTTGTGCTTGAGGGCAGTCTTGAAGGTGCTTCCTACAAGCTGATAAACAGCGGCACAGAGGTTGAGCTTGTATCATATTCAGGTGATGCCGAGACTATCACGCTTGACGCTGAAATAATGGGCTGGCCGCTGACAAAAATCGGTTCATCCGTTTTTAAAAATAATATTTATTTGAAAAATATAATTTTGTCGGATAATATAAGCAGCATCGGCAGCGCCGCTTTTTCGGGCTGTACTGCTCTGAGTGAGGTAATTTTCGGGAGCGGTCTGAAGACAGTTGATACAGCGGCTTTTGATTCCTGCTCGGCTCTGACCTCGCTCGAGTTTTCCGACGGTCTTGAAACAATAGGCGGCAGTGCCTTCGCGAACTGCACGGCTCTCAGCAGCATTTTTGTGCCTGATTCGGTCAGAATAATCGGCTGGAAGGCTTTCGCTAATACTGCATGGTACAACAATGAACTTGAAAACGCTAAAGTCGTTTATATTGCCAAAGTTTTGTATTGCTATAACAGCATTATGTTTAATGAAATGAGCATTGATGTTATTCCCGGAACCGTCTCAATTTCACCTAATGCCTTCGCCGGAATGTCTCTGCTGACAGGGATAAGTATTCCGGAAAGCGTAAAAGTAATCGGTGAGGGTGCTTTTTCGGGGTGCAGCAAGCTCAGCGAGGTTGTCCTTCCCGAGACCACGATTGATTTCGGCAAGCTTGTATTCGCGAGATGTTATGCACTCGAAAATATTACCCTTCCCTCAGGAACAACACAGCTTAGTGATTCTATGTTCCTTAACTGTATCTCATTGAGCGGTTTAATAGTACCAGATAGTGTTGAGCATATCGGTGCGAGCGCGCTTGAGGGCTGCGCCGCGCTAAGCGAAATAAATATCCCTGCGAAAACCGAATTTATAGGCGAGAACGCTCTGGGAAGATGTTCAGTGCTTCTGTCAATTAATGTTGCGCAGGAAAATACCACTTACAGCTCAAAGGACGGTATTCTTTTTAACAAGTTAATGACTGTTCTCATTAAAGCGCCCTCCGGGCTTAATAAAACTGCTTATACCGTTCCCGATACAGTCAGAGATATAGAAAAGCTGGCTTTTTATGACTGCACAAAGATTTTGAGCTTTACAGTGCTGTCTAATGTGAAAAACATCGGCGGGCTTGCCATTGGTTTTACATATGACGAGGTTCACGGTGAGACGAAAAAGATTGATATGGTAAATATCAGCTGCTATTCGGGTTCTGCGGCGCACAACTATGCTCTGCTTAATAATATCAGCGTTAATCTGCTTGCCGAGCCGACCACAACCCATGAGTATACAACTGCTGAGCCCACAACTCCCGAACCGTCTTCAGAACAGCCTACAACGGTAAATCCGGGCACAACAGGAGATCCTTCAACAAGCAATCCGACTACTTCTCAAACAACAAAGCCGCAGACCACAACGAAACCGCAGACAACAACAAAAAAGCCTCTGCCGACAAATCCGCCGACAAAGGCAAGCACGACTACACCGCAAACCATTCTTCCGGTGCTTAAAACTAATATCGGCTCAAAATTTATTATAAATCAGAACTCAATGCAGATTCGCAACGTACCGGTGGACACCAAGGTTATTGATTTCCTTGATAATTTCACAGGCGGCGAAACAAGTGTTTTGAGCGCGGAGCTTGTGGCTCTTTATGGCGGGGATATAGTGGGAACAGGCTGTGTTCTGAAGTTCCTCAACTCAGCGGAGGCGCAGAATTTCACTATTGTTGTTCCGGGTGATGTTAACGGCGACGGTGTGATTACCGCTGTTGACGCTAGAATAACACTTCGAGCCTCGGCAAGCCTTGAAAACTTAGACAGCGCGCCCTTATTGGCTGCTAAGCTAGGAGACGAGTCAAGCGAAGTTACTGCCGTTGCCGCGCGAAAAATTCTGAGAATTTCCGCCGGACTTGATTCTTTTATAATATAAGATTAAGAGTCAAATGCTTCCTTATAGGAAACTACTTCAATTTTTAAATCCTCAGCAAGAGTTAAGAGGTCGCCGCTTTTCAAAAATTTGCAATCCCAGACTCTCTTTGTCCATTCGTCCTCAAGCGAAAAATCATTGATGCTCTCAAAGCTGTCGCGCTCATCAAACCCAATCGGGTATGAAGGGTGAAACACGATTTCCGTCACTCCCTCACCCGCGCCGCGCAGCTCACCAAGATAATAATCCCTGAGAGTCTCGTAAGACTTGAGCTTCTTAACGCTGTCGGGGTTTATTATTATGTCATCAATCATTTTGACACCCCTGCGTTCCCCGAGCTTTACTATCCCTCTAAAGACCGACAGCAGAGCCTTCGGAGCTTTACCGCCAAGCTGGGTATTGATGAAGCGCGGATTTTTCGGCAGCCTGAACGGTAAATCATAACGCGAGCAAAAACGGAAGGCGTTTATAAAAAAGAGCCGTCCGTTTACACCGTAGAGCGTGCCGCAATGACTGTCCGCGTGGTCAGGCATGCAGCCGTTGTTTGCCATATATATAAACTGCTGCTCAAGCTCATATGAGACCTCACGGCTTTTCGCGTTAAGAGTAATTTTTTTCATATCGCTGAAAAGTCCATCGCCGTCGTCAAGCGATTTCGCGCCGGTCAGGCTTCTCCAGCGGTTTTCCGAGGGGTCAGAGTTAATCGTGAAGTGAACGCCGACCGCGAGCTTTCTGTCCCGGGCTAGTTTTGCGGCTTCATCGGCATACGGCGCGACTGTAAGCAGGGTTGAGGAGGTAATCTGCCTTTCCTCAAACAGCTCGCTGATTGCGCGATTGGTTTCGGGATTATTGCCGAAATCATCGGCGTTAATTATTAGCTTTTTCATATTATACACCTGCGTCATCGGCTTTTTCTTGATTTTTACTGTCGGCAAATTTCATAAATATCGAAACAATAAACGCGATAAGCATTGCCGCGAACGGGAATACCACAAAAAGCACACGTGACGCCATCGCCGGATTCGGTCCGGGCTCGTCGCCGTTTTTAAAGAGGAAAACCTCTTGAATTATATAGAAGGTCAGAGCTGTGTAGAGCCCGCTCATTCTGTTAAGAACACCCATTGCGCTTGTGAGTATGCCCTCTCTTTTTATGCCGTGCAGCTTAAAATCATGGTCAATGACCTTCGCTCCGATAACGTCAAAAGTCGCTATAGCACCCGCAGCGCCGAAACCGATAACAACCGCCGCCGAGATAGCGCCCGCCATATTTGTCACAAAATACATCGGTATAAAGCCGACGCTCATTATAAGCAGCGAGGCACGAAGCGAGGGAAGTACCTTCAGTCTTTTTATTATCAGCGACCAGAGTGCAACGCCGACTAGTGCAACAATCAGCACAGACGCCATCACAATTGTCTGCTGAGTGCCGTCGAGATTCAACGTATATTTCGCGAAAAACGGCAGAGCCTGCATAATAAGCGCAAAAGCAGCTGAATAAAACGCGTTCGTAACTCCAAACACCCAGAATTTTTCATTTCTCACAAGGTCAAAAAGCGTGCTTAGCAGTCCCGGCTTTTCCATATCCTCAGAAATAGGCTCCTCATGGCAGCCGGTGGCACAGAAAAGTATGACCGCAAGCGCGAGAATACCGTATATCAGAGAGGTTTTCTGATAACCGATTTTCCCTGTCACCATCGGGGTGAGGGCGATACTGATACCCATCGCGACAAGCTGGAAGGCTTGCCGCATGGCGTTTGTCGAGGCACGTTTAGCGTCGGATTTAAAAAGCTCCGGAAAAAGCGCGCCGTAATTCGCATTGATAAGCGAGTCGAGCGTACCGGTCAGAAGATAAGTCAGCAACAGATAATAATATAGTGCCTGCTTGTTGTCAGCAATGCCTGACGGCACATTGTAAAACAGCAGAAACGCGACAATCAGCAGTGGCGCGCCGACAAGCAGCCAGATTCTTCTTCTGCCGAAGCGGCTGCGCGTGTGGTCGGAAAGATAGCCGTAAACCGGATTGTCAATCGCGTCAAGGAAGGTATAGATGAAGATAACCTTTGACATCATCTTCATGTCGAGACCCAGCATGTCCACATAAAAAGCCGCCGCGAAGGTCTTGAACATATTTATCGGTATCGATGTGCCGAACATGCCTATTGCGTATCTGTAGGATTTTGTCTGCTTCAAAAGCGGGCTTTGATTTTCTGTATTATTCATATTAATAACTCCAGGAATTTATTTTTTAGCATTATCAAGGAACTTTTTCAGCTTGCCCTTTGTGATGCCTACGCCAAGAATCGAATCGAGCTTTTTGCCCTCCATGCGGTAGGACGGCAGCGCCCATACACCTGACATATCATAGGCATAGTCATTGATTGCCGACTGTTCCTTTTCATACCTTTTATCTTCAAGTGCTGCTCTGAGCGACTCGGCATCCAGAAAATCCGCGCAATAAACGCAAAGCGCGTCAACGGATTCAATTTCAATCCTCTTTTTTAAGCAGGCATCATACATATTTTCATGGAACAGCCAAACATCAACACCCTTTTCGAGCGCGAAAAGCAGAGCTTGATGGCATAAATCCGAATGCTTGCCGTAGACCTCAGGGCGAGGATGCGCCTCTGTAGGCTTCCAGATAATTTCTATATCCTTATAGTCTCCAATCAGGTCCAGCAAATACTCGTGACCCTTAAGACAAAAAGGACAGGTGTAATCGAAAAATATTTCCATTTTCATATTTTTGACCTCTTTCCTGTAAATTTAAATATATAATAACATATTACCAAGGAAATTTATAGCTTTTTTTTTCGCAGGTTTCAAATAAAAAAACAGGAAGTGAAAAAGTGATGTTTACTCAGCTCGATAAAGAATGGATGCTGGCTTATATTTCTCATTCGCAATTTAAGAAAATCGATAAAGAAATAGTTTGCTCAGATGATATTAAAAAATTTTTGCCTTTTGTTATTCCCGCAAGTGTTCCGGGAAATTTCGAGTTGGATTTGTTCATGCAAAAACTAATTCCCGACCCCTATTTTGGCACAAATATATGGAAAATGCAAGAATTTGAAGCACAGCATGTTTTTTATTTTTGCAAATTTGAATATGAGGGAAGTGAATTTGAAAATATTATTTTACACTTTGACGGTATTGACACCTTCAGCGATATTTATATAAATTCAAAGTATGTCGGCTCGAGCGAAAACATGTTTATTGCTTACGAGTTTTCTGTAAAAAGCCTTCTCGTTCCCGGCGAAAACGAGTTGGTGGTGCATATTCGCCCAGCGTGCATTGAGGCGCGTAAATACACCCTTCCCGCGTCCGCTCACGCACTGCCTTATAATTACGATTCGCTCTATCTGCGTAAGGCGGCGCATAGCTTCGGCTGGGATATTATGCCGCGGCTTGTGTCCTGCGGAATATGGAAAAAGGCTTTTTTAATCGGCAGAAAAACCGAGCGTATTAAAGATATTTTTTGCTATACCCGTTCGATTGACACGGCGAAAAAGACTGCTGATGTGAGCTTTGTTTACAATCTCGAAATTTCAGACGACCTTTTAAGCGAATACAGCTTAAAAATCGAGGGTGTCTGCTGCGAGAGCAGTTTTACCTTTTCCCATAAAGTCCGGCACACTGACGGAAAGCTTGCCTTCAGAATCAATGACTGCCTGTTTTGGTTTCCGAAAAACGCAGGAGACGCAAATTTATATTCGATAAGTGTAACACTATATAAATCAACGGAACTTGTTGATATGTTTACCTGCCGTTTCGGAGTTAGAACACTTGAGCTTGTCCGCACAAGTACGGTAAACGCAGAGGGTGAGGGTGAATTTTTATTTAAGATAAACGGCAAAAGTATTTTTTGCTTAGGCACAAACTGGGTTCCGCTCGACGCTTTTCATTCGAATGATTTTAACAGAATGGGCGACGCTCTTCTGATGCTCGACGATATTGGCTGCAATATGGTTCGGTGTTGGGGAGGAAATGTCTATGAGCGGGATGTGTTTTTCGATTTCTGTGACGCAAAAGGAATTATGGTTTGGCAGGATTTTATGATGGGCTGCGGGGTCTACCCTATGGATGACTGCTTCGCTCAAAAAATCAAAACTGAAGCTGAGCATAATATAAAACGCTTGAGAAACCATGCCTCGCTGGCGCTTTGGGCAGGAGACAATGAGTGCGACCAGAGCTATTGCTGTTCCTTCGGCAGCAGCGGCGATCCGAACGACAATATAATTACCCGAAAAATTTTGCCTGAAATGCTGCGCCTTCATGACATGATGCGCCCATATCTGCCGAGCTCGCCGTATATTGACGAGAACGCATATAAAAGCGGTGAGCCGATAAGTGAGGATCACCTTTGGGGACCGCGGGATTATTTTAAAGGGGAATATTACCGCAAGAGTGTCTGCCGATTCGCGAGCGAAACCGGTTATCACGGCTGCCCCTCGCCTGAATCATTGGAGAGATTCATCTCAAAAGACAGTCTTTGGCCTATTTTTAAGGAAAACGGTGACACAAATGAAGAATGGCTTGCACATGCGGCTTCGCCCGAGCCGGCTCAGGACGCGGAATATGCCTACAGAATCAGACTGATGGCGAATCAAGTGAAAACGCTTTTTTCGTTCTCGCCCGACAATCTCAAGGACTTTGCATTGATGTCACAGATTTCGCAGGCTGAGGCAAAAAAGTATTTTATCGAACGCTTCAGAGTGGCAAAATGGAATAAAACGGGTATTCTTTGGTGGAATCTGCTTGACGGTTGGCCGCAGATTTCAGACGCTGTAGTTGATTATTATTTTTCAAAAAAGCTTGCCTATCATTATATAAAAGCCTCCCAGCAGCCGCTGTGCCTGATTATGGACGAGCCGAAGGAGGGTATATTGTCGCTTTATTGTGTGAATGACCTGCCGGAAGGCACTGAAATCAATTATGCTGTTAAAAATGTTACACAGGGCAAGCTTATTCACTCAGCCACGCGGGAAGTTGCACCGGATTCGAACGAAGTTATCTTTAAAATCCCGCATAATCCCGACAAAAAAGAGATTTTCCTATTCACATGGGAGACCTCCGGCGGAATAAAGGGTAAGAATCACTACACTACAAACGCGATAAACCTTGATTTTCAGCAATATGTTTCCGATGCAAAAAAATGCGGACTGCTGGAATTGCAAGGATTTTAAGAAAGATCCACGCAGAAAAAATAATTGTAGAATTATTTTTTCTGCGCTATTTATTTTTACCAATATATGTGGTACAATAATATGTAAAGCTAATTTGAATAAATTTTTACAAGCGTTAAAGGAAAAAAAATGTTTATTGATATTGCTAAAATAAAAATCACTGCGGGTAAGGGCGGCGACGGTGCCGTCACCTTCCACCGCGAAAAATATGTTGCATCGGGCGGTCCTGACGGCGGCGACGGCGGCAGGGGCGGAGATATAATTTTTCAGGTTGACACAAACCTCGCGACCCTCGCCGATTTTAAATACAAAAGAAAATACCGTGCTGAGGACGGCGTGAAGGGCGGCGGCAACCGCTGCAACGGCAAAAAGGGCGAAAGCCTTGTAATCCGTGTTCCTCAGGGCACGATTATACGCGAGGTTGAGAGCGGAAGTGTTATTGCCGACATGTCGACTCTCGAGCCCTTTGTCGCGGCAAAAGGCGGCAAGGGTGGCTGGGGGAACAGCCATTTCGCAACACCCACACGGCAGGTTCCGCGATTTGCGAAAAGCGGCACCCCGGGCGAGGAATGGGAGATTTCGCTGGAGCTGAAGCTGCTTGCCGATGTCGGGCTTATAGGTTTTCCGAATGTCGGTAAGTCAACGCTTATATCGGTTGTGAGCGACGCGAAGCCGATAATCGCGAATTATCATTTCACAACTATAGTACCTGTTCTCGGAGTAGTGCGCATGGGTCCCGAGAGCAGCTTTGTTATGGCTGACATACCCGGTCTGATTGAGGGTGCAGGTGAGGGCGTCGGTCTCGGGCATGAATTTCTGCGCCATGTTGAGCGTTGCCGCTTGCTTGTTCATATAGTCGACATTTCAGGCAGCGAGGGACGCAGCCCGATAGAGGATTTCGAAACAATAAACAGGGAGCTGAAGGTGTTTAACCCCGAGCTTGCCCTGCAGCCGCAGATAGTCGCGGCAAATAAAACCGACCTCGCGACACAGGAGCAACTCGAAGAATTCAAGGAGTATGTCACCTCGCGCGGTTATGAATATTTTGAGATAATCGCACCCATAGCCGAGGGTACCGACGAGCTTATTAACCGTATCGCAGCAAAGCTCGCGGAGCTGCCGCCAATTAAGCAGTATGAAGCTGAGCCGATTCCCGCAGAGCTGTTTGAAAAGAAGAAGATGAACGGCTTTACTGTGAGCGTCGAGGACGATATTTATTTTGTTGAGGCGGAATGGCTGTTGAAAATACTTCAGAAGTCCGACCTTGACGATTACGAATCGTTGCAATATTTCCAAAGAGTGCTTGAGACGAGCGGAATTTTAGATGAGCTTCGAAAAAGAGGTATTCACGAGGGTGACACTGTTTCGATTTATGACCTTGAATTTGAATATGTGCCATAATTATATATACAGTAGGTAAAAATG
Organism: Oscillospiraceae bacterium; assembly: GCA_031551635.1. Lineage (GTDB taxonomy): Bacteria > Bacillota > Clostridia > Oscillospirales > Acutalibacteraceae > JAVBNH01. The sequence continues at coordinate 109,995 of JAVBNH010000002.1, forward strand.
AAATTTTTCAGGAAGAAAAAAATTGAGCAGTATTTACCAGCCAAAACGCCGATACATGCCGAGGATATTAATAAATTCGGCAATTTCGGCTTTCTCCCCATCACCAAAACCGAAGCCGCTCTAGTGAATACCTCCTCGCTCGCTTTCTTGGGTGACGCTGTATATTCGCTGCTTGTACGCGAGAGGCTTTCGCTGTGCACCGACCTCAGCGGCAATGACCTCCATAAAACCGCCGTGGGACTTGTCAGGGCAGGTGCTCAGGCGAAAAGCACAAAGCTTGTTTTGCCGCTGCTTGATGAGAGGGAGCAGGATATTTTTATGCGTGGACGCAATATGCAGACCTCGCACAAGGCGAAAAGCAGCTCAGACGCGGAATATCACGCCGCGACTGCTTTGGAAACTCTTTTCGGCTACCTTTATCTTTCAGGGCAGTTTGAAAGAATTTACATGCTCTTCGAGGAAGCGGTTTCATGCGACGATTCCGGATTTTTAACTTTAAAAGACTAAAATATTTTATTGCAAACCTTGAATTTTCATCAGGTTGTCAGGAAACAATAGGCTTATGAAAAAAAATAGAAATGATAAAAAAATAAAAAAGCCAAAGGGTAGATTAAAGACGCAAAATACCCGCGCAATGAAGGTCAAGACTTTTTTTCTTGACGCGCTGTTTTTTATCGCGGGCGGCGTATGCTATGCATTTGCCATCAATATGTTTACGGCTCCCAATGAGATTGCGCCGGGGGGCGTAACTGGTCTTGCGACTATTATTAATCATCTGACAGGGTTGCCGATAGGTATAATGATGCTCGCGATGAATATTCCGCTTTTCATACTCGCGGTAATAATTCTCGGACGCGGCTTTTTGTTAAAAACTATTATCGCCACAATAATAATGTCGTCGTCTATTGACCTGCTCGCGCCGTTTATACCCGATTACTCGGGTGACAGGCTGCTCGCGTCGCTCTTCGGCGGACTGCTGTCAGGTCTCGCGCTCGGGCTTGTTTTTGTGCGCGGAGCGACAAGCGGCGGCACCGATATTATTGGAAAAGTGCTGAAAAAATTCTTCCCCCATCTGCCGATGGGAACACTGATTTTATTGCTTGATTTGTGCGTTGTCAGTGTCGCGGGTCTGGTTTATAAAAGTATCGAAAGCATGCTTTATGCGATTATCGTGTTTTTTGTCAGCAGCAGGGTGATAAACTTCCTGCTTTACGGAACCGGCAACGGAAAAATGCTGATGATTGTCTGCTCGAGCCCGCAGGAGGTCGCGAAGGAAATAAACAAGGAGATGCACCGTGGAGTTACTATTTTCCCGGTTCAGGGCGCATATACAGGCGAGGACAGGAAGATGCTTCTTTGCGTTGTGCGCCCGAACGAGGTCGCCAGAGTGCAGAAAATCATAAAGCTTTATGACCAAAACCCATTTATCATCATCTCTGAAGCCGGCGAAATCCTCGGAGAAGGCTTTAAGCCGTTTAGGAATTAGGAATAGGAATTTGGAATTAGAAAATTTGTACACTGTACACTGTACACTGTACACTACATAAAAGGATGGCTGTTTTAATGCGGACAAAGAAAGAAAATATTCGGAATTTTTCAATTATAGCACATATCGACCACGGAAAATCCACTCTTGCCGACCGGCTTTTGGAGCTGACCGGCACTGTCGCGGTGCGCGATATGCAGCAGCAGCTGCTTGATAATATGGATCTCGAGCGCGAGAGGGGCATCACCATCAAAGCCCACGCTGCGAGAATGAATTATAAGGCAGCGGACGGCAACAACTATGTGCTGAACCTCATTGATACCCCGGGACATGTCGACTTCAATTATGAGGTTTCGCGTTCGCTTGCTGCCTGCGAAGGGGCACTGCTTGTCGTTGACGCGACTCAGGGCATTGAGGCGCAAACCATAGCTAACACATATCTCGCACTTGACCATAATGTCGAGCTTGTTCCGGTTATTAATAAAATTGACCTGCCCGCCGCAGACTGTGACAGAATCGCAGCTGAGGTTGAGGAAATTATAGGGCTTGACTGCTCAGAAGCCGCCCGGGTTAGCGCGAAAACAGGTGAAAATGTCACTGAGGTTCTCGAGGCTATTGTTAAAAATGTACCACCCCCGATGTGTGACGACGACGCGCCTGCACGGGCTTTGATTTTTGATTCGGTTTATGACCCGTATAAGGGTGTAATTGTATATGTCAGGGTTGTTGACGGCGTTATCAGAGCCGGCGAAACGCTCCGCATGATGGCGACAGGCGCACAGTTCACAATAGTCGAGGTCGGCTATATCGGTGCGGTTTCACTTGAGAGCTGCACTCAGCTCAGTTCGGGTGAGGTCGGGTATATTACAGCCTCCATAAAGGTTGTCGCTGATGCGCATGTTGGCGATACCGTGACGACTACGGTTAATCCCGCGAAAGAACCGCTGCCCGGCTACAAGCGGGCGAACCCTATGGTTTTCTGCGGAATTTACCCCGCTGACGGCGCGGATTACGAGGCGCTCAAGGATGCTTTGGAAAAACTTCAGCTCAATGACGCGGCTCTGACCTATGAGAGCGAAACCTCGGTGGCTCTCGGTTTCGGTTTCCGCTGCGGCTTCTTGGGACTACTGCACCTCGAAATTATTCAAGAGAGAATTGAGAGAGAATACGACCTCGATATAATATCGACCATACCCAGCGTCGTGTTTAAGATTTATATGTCGAACGGCGATTATCTCGAGATTGATAACCCGACAAAATACCCTGACCCTTCCCTTATTGATTATTCGGAGGAGCCTATGACGGCTTCACATATATATTCGCCACCGGAATATGTCGGCACAATTATGGATTTGTGTCAGGAACGCAGGGGTATTTTCAAGGATATGACATATATTACCCCCCAGCGTGTGGATATTTCCTATGACTTACCGCTTAATGAAATTATTTATGACTTCTTTGACTCCCTGAAGTCGCGAACGAGGGGCTACGCCTCCTTTGACTATGAGTTGACGGGTTATGTGAAGTCGAATCTTTATAAACTCGATGTGCTGCTCAACGGCGATGTCATTGATGCGCTGTCTTTTATAATTCATGCCGACAAGGCATATCCCCGCGCGCGGAAAATCGCCGAAAAGCTCAAGGATAATATCCACCGCCAGATGTTCGAGATACCCATACAGGTTGCTATCGGCGGCAAAATTATCGCGCGCGAAACGGTAAAGGCAATGCGTAAGGACGTTCTCGCGAAATGCTACGGCGGTGATATTACGCGTAAGAAAAAACTGCTTGAAAAGCAAAAAGAGGGTAAGAAGCGCATGCGCCAATTCGGCGCGGTTGAGGTTCCGCCCGAGGCGTTTATCGCCGTACTGAAGCTGGACGAATAAAGCTTTACTATAATGTACAACGTACAGATAAAAAAATTGTCAATTGTCAATTATCAATTGTCAATTCCAATATGGGTCGGGTGATTTTTTGACAAACCGTGAAAGAATTATAAAAGTGCTTAATTTCGAAAGCGTTGACCGCCTGCCGCTGATGGAATGGGCGACGTGGTGGGATAAAACCGTTGAGCGCTGGAAGAGCGAGGGAGTGCCTCGTGAGCTTGATAAGGTCGGGCTGTTTCATTACTGGGAGCTTGACGACCAGCGGCAGTTCTGGTTTTCGAACCGCTCGAATTTTACTGCCGCGCACCGCCTCCCGGACATTGACGCATATATTCGCAATGAGGAGGACTACGAGCGTGTTCTGCCGACACTTTACCCTGAGAACGCGGTTGAATGCATTAAGGAAGAGCTTATAAAAATTAAGCCGCTGCACGACAGGGGCGATATTATTGTCTGGATTACGCTTGAGGGCTTTTTCTGGTGGCCGCGTGTGCTGCTGGGCATTGAGCCGCATTTGTATTCATTCTATGACCAGAAAGAGCTTTATCATCGCATCTGCCGCGACGCGCTTGAGCATCACAAAAAAATTATCAGCGAATTCTGCGAGATACTCACACCGGATTTCATGACCTACGCTGAGGATATGTCCTACAACCACGGTCCGATGATATCAAAAGAGCATTTTGACGAATTTATAAAACCGTATTATGAGCAGCTTAATCCTATATTAAAACAACACGGTATTCGGATTATTGTTGACACCGACGGCAATGTTATGCCTATGGTGCCTTGGCTGCTTGAGAGCGGAATTGAGGGCATTCTGCCGCTTGAAAGACAGTCAGGAGTGGATGCGAATTTGCTCCGTGAGAAATTCCCCGGTCTCCTGATGCTCGGAGCCTACGACAAAATGGTAATGAAGCACGGCGAGCAGGCGATGAGAAAAGAATTTGAGCGCCTCGCACCGGTTATGAGCAGCGGCGGCTTCATCTGCAGCGTCGATCACCAGACGCCGCCTGATGTGAGCGCGGATACATACAGAGTCTACAGGGCTTTATTGCAGGAATATTGTGAAAAATACCATCCATGATTTTATTCTATTTTTTAAAGCATATTAAGAGAAAATGAAGAATGAAAAGGGGATTATTAATATGAATTTTCAACCCGATTATACCAATATTGTTCTCGCTGCAAGCAATGTCGAGGCGCCGCGCCTGCCTCTATATGAGCACCTGATTAACACAAGCTTTATGGAAAAGTTCACCGGCAAAAAATTTGGCGGGCTTTATGACGGAAATTTCGAGGACAAAAAGGAATTTTTCCGCCACTATTGTGATTTTTACCTGCAAAACGGCTATGACGTTATACCCTATGAATTTTGTATCGGCAACACAATGCCCGGCGGCGGCAGTCTCGGGCGGCATGTAGAGCCGGTGATAAAGAACCGCGAGGACTTCGAAAAATACCCCTGGGACGCTATCCCTGAAATTTTTTACGCGATGGGCAGTGAATCCTTCAAGGCAATATTTGAGGTTATACCCGCGGGCATGAAGCTAATCGGCGGCGTAGGCAACGGCATTTTCGAGTGCGTTCAGGAGGTCTGCGGCTTCTTGGATTTGTGTCTGATCAGCAGTGACGACCCGGAGCTGTACGCTGAGCTTTTTGTAAAGATGGGTGACATCAGCCTTAAAATCTGGGATAAATTCATGAGGGAATTCAGCGATAATTACTGCGTCATGCGCTTCGGCGACGACCTGGGGTATAAGGTCAACACCATGCTGCCCAGTGAGGATGTTATAAAACACATTGTACCACAGTACAAACGGATTATCGACCTTATTCATACATATAACAAAAAGCACCTCTTCCACAGCTGCGGCAATAATTTCTCTGTCATGGACGCCCTGATTAATGTCGCGGGGATTGACGCGAAGCATTCAAACGAGGACATTATTGCACCCTTCATTCAGTGGGTTTTCCGCTATGGCGACAGAATAGGCAATTTCGGGGGAGTTGACACCGATTCACTCAGCCGCATGAATGAGACCGAAATCAAGGAGCATGTCAGGGATATAATCCGGAAGTGTAAGGGTCACGGCGGTATAGCCTTCAGCTCAGGGAATTCTATACCGGATTATGTAAAAGTGGAGAATTATATCGCGATGATAGAAACAGTCAGGGAAGTTCGCGGAGATTATAAACAATAAAAAGGAAGGTGAGGTATATGCACGGTGAAAATGAAATTAAAATTGTTTTGACAGATGTTTGCGAAAAGGCAAAAAAAGTGTTCGGAGATAAATTGAACGAAGTTATTCTTTACGGCTCATATGCCCGCGGTGATTATGACAGTGAATCTGATATTGATATTATGATGATTGCCGAAATAGAACAGGCTGAATGCTGGCAATACACAACAAAGCTAAACGAGCAAATCAGCCATATAGAGCTTGAACATGATATAGTTATTTCTCTTTCTGTAACCGAACATGAAAATTTTGAAAAGTATAAAGACAAATTACCTTTTTATCGGAATGTTTTGAAAGAAGGTGTTAAGATTGCGGGATGACGAATTGAAAATTCTATCTGAAGTTAGAATAGAAACAGCAAAACAATGCTTAACTGATGCAAGGACACTTCTTGAAATAAATAGCATGAAATCCTGCGCAAACCGTTTATATTATGCTATTTTTCATGCTATGAGAGCAGTTCTAATTTTCGACGAATTCGATTCAAAAAAGCATTCAGGAATTATCTCGGAATTTAGAAAATTATATATAAAAACTGGAATTTTTGATGAAAGTCTTTCTGTTATAATCGGAAATTTATTTGATGCCCGTTCTCACAGTGATTACGATGATTTTTTCGTGATTTCAAAAGAAGAATTAATAATACAATATCATGAAGCTGAAAAATTTGTGTTTGCTATTGAGAAATTTTTAGCACTTAAAACAGGCTCACAATAAATTCAAGAGAAAGCTTGCTATCAATTGAAAGGAATATTATCAAAATGAAAAAAATACGCTTTACAATAGTTTCTGTCTTAGCCGCCGCCTTTGTTTTGCTCGCGGTTTTATACTTCGCCTTCAATTATATCGGCAAAGTAAAGGTTGATTTGGGTTTTGCAGGGACAATCAGGATACCCGGAGGGATAGTCGAAACCGACCTTGATAAAAATGACAGTGCATATCAAGCCGAGGTTCGCTCCCAGATGAGCAAGTACCTCAAAAGCAAGTCGTCATACATCGATTTGTTTGACGAGGAAAACGGAACATATGTTAAAAGGCGCAACTCCTGGTCCAGGATTTACGCGAACGACACAACCGTCAGCGAATATATCTACACCGACAGACAGGGCAGCGAATATACGGAATTTGAGTTGACACTAGTTGGCAATGAAAGCACCCAGACCTATTACAGCTCCTTCCTCAGCCGCTCGCAGATGATACGAATCGCGAAATCATATAAAGATTAAAAAAAAAGCCCCTCCGCATAATAAAATGCAGAGGGGTTTTCTATCCAATAACCTGAACCCTGACAACCTGACAACCTGACAACCTGACAACCTGTCCGCCTGTCTGCATGTCATCAGCCTGCTTTTGGTTTTTGCTCGGTCAGCTTCATGAAGTCGATTTTTTTCATCGGGGTTCTTGGCAGCTCGCTCATAACTACTATTTCTGTTGGAATCGAGAACTGCGAAAGATTATCGGCGCAAAGCTTCTTGATTTCTTCCTTTTTCGCGTCTATATCGTTGTTCTGTGAAGGCAGCAGACTGATGAAAAGCCTTACTATCGGCTTTTCGCCGATAAAGCCCTGAACCGCGCAAACCTCTTTTATATATGGTAAACGGTTCTCGACAAGGGACTCAATATCGCCGGGATAGACATTATAACCGGAGATGATGATGAGTCTCTTTTTGCGTCCTTGGAAGAAGAAAAAGCCATCCTCATCCTCATAGCCGAGGTCTCCCGAAAGACACCATTTAGTACCGTTTTCGTCTGTATAAAGTCCCGCGTCCTCCTCTAGCCCCGGTCCGAAATAGCCCTGCATGAGTGTTACGCCGGTGATGGCTATTTCGCCTATTGTGCCGGGTGCAACGCGCTTGTGATTTTCGTCCCAGATTTCCATTTTAACGCCCGGAAGCGCCTTGCCTATGGAGTCCCTGCGGAAATTCTTTTCGGTATTGAGGCTGCACACAGACGCGACTTCTGTCAGTCCGTAACCCCTCATAAGCTTTGTTTCTGAGTTGTATTTTTCAAGGTAACCGTTAAATTCGTCAAGATATTTTTCCGCTATATCGTCCCCGCCGCAATAGAGAACCCTCATGGAGCGCAGATGCTTGCCGTCAAAATTCTTCTCAGCCATAAGCTTTCTGAACATGACCGGAATTCCCACCGCAAAAACAAAATTGCCGTCATTTTTAATCATGATTTTGTTAAAGGTTTTGGCGTTGAAATTTTCCATCGCATACGCTCTGCCCGCAAAGCAGAAGGGCAGATGAAAGTTGACCGCGAGGCCGAAGGCATGGAAGAGCGGCAGCACAACTATTCCGCACTCCTCGCCCGGACGCCTGACGTCGGCAATGTCGCTCAGGCGGTAAACAATCTCGTTTATGGCGGTTGAGTTAAGCTTTATTGTCTTGCTCTGACCTGTCGTTCCGCCGCCGTTGAGGTAAACGGCAGTCTCGGCACCGTTATTCACGACTGCCTGGGTCGGGGTATCGGCATATTTTTTGCAAGCAGTAGCGTAGCTTGTACGGTCTTTGATTTTACGCACAAAACCGAAGGCAACCTTTTCGACAATCTTCATGCCGATTTTAACAAGCGGCGCGGCGTAATCGGAGGAGGAGCAGACTATAACGGGAACCTTCTGAGCTATAATTGTGTCAATATATTTTTTTGAAGTGACATCGAAAATCATGATACCCTTCGAGCCTGTCTCATCCATGTACTTCTTCAGCTGCTCGGGGGGAGTGAGGGGATGGATAAAATTAATAATTATACCGATTTTATTCAAGGCGTAAAAGGCGGCAAAGCTGTGAATAGTTGTAGGCAGGAATACGGTATAAACATCCTTCGGTTTAAGGTTATATTCCTTCTGCATAAAGGCGGCGAGACCGTCAATCTGCCTGAGAAACTCTGATTTCGAAACTTTTTTGCCCCAGTGCTCGGTACAGGCGTAATCACCGTATTTTTCGGTATTTTTCAGCCAATACTCATAACAACTAAGCTTATCAACCGGTAAAAGCATATAAACAACCTTCCTTTTTGCCACTACTTAAATTTTGATCGGTTTTTTTACTTCACCAGTACATTATACTAAATATGTCATGGCATGTCAAGATGTATTAATAATTATTTAACAATTAACTATTATTTTCCTCCATATTCTATAAGAGTAATCAGCTTAATTTGTTGAAAATATCAAAAACAATGGTTTTTGTAATAAAATGTAAGTAACATATTATTCATTAACGGTTCATAAAAATCATAAGACAATGAAATAAAAAGGTAATAGAATATAAAAAAGCAATTTTCCGGCATTCGTTAAAGCTTTTTTATATTTTGCCGCTACAAGCACGAATATATTTATCTGGGAATGGTGAGGGTACATTATGGAGAATGATAATCGGGACATTTACGGCAATATTCCCGAGGTCGGAGCATCCGGCAGCGCTCCGGAAGACTTGTCTGAAAATTTATCCGGAAATTTTGATAATAGAAGCGATTTCATCGATGAAAATCGTGGTGAAACTGTTGGCAGCTACAGTGATGTAAGGGATTTCCCCCTAGAAAATGTTTATTTGCCGACAAAAAAGAAAAAGTCCGGCAGCTATAATATCAGCCGGGCTTTTATCGCTGTTCTGTGTGTGGTTTGCGCACTTATCGGAGGGTTTTCCGGAGGTCTGTCCGTATTTGTTATTCAAAATGTCGAAAAGGAAACAACAGAGGACTCCGCGAAGGTAAACAGTGACTTCAGCGAAACCATCAATGTCGATGCCTCCAGAACCGAAAAAGAGGACAACACTCTCGCCGGAATGGAGGAAACAAGCGCGGCTGAGACAATGACGGAAACTACAGCCGAGGAGCCCACGACAATAACTGTGCCAAAGCTTACCGCACGGGATTTATACGCAAGCCAGGTTGACAGTGTGGTTCTTATTAACGCGACTGTTAAAATGCAGTCGGGGTATTGGGGGCAGACCACAACAGCCGAGGTTTCTGGCTCCGGATTTATTATTTCTCCGGACGGATATATTGTGACAAATCATCATGTTATTACCGGCGGAACCAATATAAAGGTCACTCTTCATAACGGCGAGAAATGCGACGCGAGGCTTGTCGGCTCTGAGAAAAGTAATGATGTCGCGGTTTTGAAAATCGAAAAAAATGACCTGCAGCATGTGAATTGGGGCGACTCCGACGACCTGCGTGTGGGCGATGATATAATAATCATCGGTAATCCCCTCGGGGAGCTGACCGACACGCTTACAAACGGCATGGTGAGTGCTCTGAGCAGGAAAATTGAAAGCGAAAACGATATAATAAATATGTTTCAGACGAATGCCGCGATAAATTCGGGCAACTCAGGAGGTCCGGTGTTCGACATGTACGGCAAGGTAGTTGGTATCGCCACCTCGAAATATGTCGCTTCCGCCATTGAAGGGTTGTCGTTTTTTATTCCGGTGAACGATGTTGAGGCTATTGTCGCCGACATAATCACCTTCGGCTATGTCAAGGGACGCCCGCTGCTGGGTGTAACCGTTCAGACAATAACCCAGACCATGGCGACAAGGTATAAGCTGGTGCTGGGAGCGTATATAGTCGAGCAGGACGCGGAGTGCCCGGCGACTGCTGCGGGCATTCAAAAAGGTGATGTTGTAACAATTTTTAAAGGCTCAACTATAGCCGACGCTAAGGCGCTTCAGCTCGCGGTTTCCGAGTGCAAGCCGGGCGAGGTCATTGCCGCGCAGATTTACAGAGGCGGTCAATATATCGATGTTTCAATAACCCTTGGTGAAAAAAAGCCGGCTGAGGCAAGAACCTCATACAGCGATGTTTACGATTTGTGATACTAGATACTGGATACTGGACACTGGATGCTGGATGATGGTATTATTGGAAGGATTTGGTTTAATTGATTTATAATAGAAAAAAATTATTTGTGTTATTTTAACTCTTACTTTTGTTTTTTTTAGCTTCTCGGCTTGCGAAAGCGACCCGGGTCAGCCGGTTACCGGAACAATTTCATCAGTGGGCGATATGAAGCTTGATTTGCAAAATGAAAAAAATACTCTTTGGCCGACAGCGAATTTTCAAACGGCTACACCTGAATCTGTCGGAATTGATTCCTCCGTTCTTGTCTCACAGCTGGAAAAGTGTGTCGGCAAGAATAAGCTTCACAGCGTGTTGATTATGCGCGGTGGTTATCTAGTCAGCGAAACCTATTTTGACAACTACACTGAGGATACTGCGCACGATGTATATTCTATAACAAAAGGGATTCTTTCGACACTTACTGGAATAGCAATTCAACAGGGGAAAATACTTAATGTCGACCAGTGTGTTATTGATTTTTTTCCTGATGTTCAGCTCCCTGAATCGATGTCATATAAAAATGATATAACAATCCGCCATCTACTGACTATGACCTCCGGAATCAGGGGGGATGAGCGATGGTCGGAATTTGAAAACGCCGAGGATATCGGCGAAGCTATCTTCCTGCTTTCACAGAAAAGCATGCCTGGTGAGAAATATTTTTACGACAGTGCTGCCGCGCATCTTTTGGGCTGTGTTGTCAGCAAAGCTGTGGGGACGGATTTGTATACATATGCGGATGAATACTTGTTTAAACCACTGGGAATTCGCTTAGTTGTTTGGGAACAGGATAACAAGGGTAACTATTTCGGCGGTTTCGGTATATCTATGACACCCCGGGATATGGTACGTTTCGGATATTTGTATCTTAATGACGGACGCTGGGAAAACAGTCAGGTGCTCAGCGCTGATTGGGTCAAAGCAGTGCGCCCCGAAACTCCCGGGCTTAAAAAATATGGCTTTATGTTTTGGTCAAACGGACAAAAGATTCCTGAAAATTTTGAAGCGAGCGGCTCGGGCGGTCAGCATATTCTAATTTTCCCGTCTTTAAATATGGTTCTTGTTATAACCGCAAACACAACAATGAAAACCTCATATCTAACGTGGGCTTGGCTTGCCAAGCCCACAACCCAAGTCTTGTTTTTTGTTGAGCTTTCAGCTCACTAAGGTACTAAAAAACATAATGAATAAAGCCGTAAAAGAAGAAACTCTCCCCGAAAACCCTGAAGCACAAGAACAGTTACGGCGTTTAAATAAAATTACTGATTAAGTAAACACTGATTAAATCAAAATAGGGTGCAAAATTAAAATGGTTTATAAGGCGAAGCATTATCCGACAGCCCTAACCCCTATCTCCAGTGAACGATGATTTAATCATCGTTCACTGAACCTTTAAATTCAAAAACTTGTCTGAGCAGCGGTTGTGCTCCGGTGACGGGGTCTGTCGGCATTATCATGACATCCTTCATATATTCGTTCCACTTGTCGACTACTGCGCTTTTCGCCTGTGTTTCGGCGGCGAAGGCTATCCCTTTTTCGCATTCATAATAGCCGAAAAGCTCGTTGCCGGTCTGCCATATCGAATAATTCTTTATACCCGCGCTCCTGAGCAGCTCAAGCATTTCCGGCCATATTTCGTCATGCCTTTTAATATATTCCTCAAGCATTCCTTCCCTGATTATCGCTTTCCACGCGTATTTTTCCATTGAATTTCCTCCTGTTAAATTTACTTTATCGCATAATTGTCTTATTTTTGTTGCCTCATAATTTATATTTTACTTGATAAATCTTTAATTAGCAAGTATAATATCATTACTCACCGGAATAATTTAACTATAAGAGGGCTATTGATGGACGAAAGGCTTGAGAAATATATAAAAAAATCTAAGCGCATCGTCTTTTTCGGCGGCGCTGGCACCTCGACTGAGAGCGGTATTCCTGATTTCAGGAGCGAGCAGGGCTTGTATAACCGAAAAAGTGATGTGCCTCCCGAAACAATTCTGAGCCGTGATTATTTTTTTGAGCATACAAAGGAATTTTTTGAGTATTACCGCGGAAATATGTTTTACCCGGGCGCTATGCCCAATCCCGCGCACTATAAGCTTGCTGAGCTTGAGGAACAGGGCAGACTCATAATGGTAATAACGCAGAATATCGACGGCATGCATCAGAAAGCGGGCAGTAAAAAGGTCTGTGAGCTGCACGGCAGCATTCACAGAAACTATTGCCTTGACTGCGGAAAATTTTATTCAGCAGAAAAAATTATCGGTGAAAAGGGTATACCGCTGTGCACCTGCCTCGGTATAATAAAACCCGATGTCGTGCTCTACGGCGAGCTGCTTGATGACGCGGTATTTAAAGCTTCGGTGAAGGCGCTTAAAAGCGCGGATTTACTCATAGTCGGCGGCACCTCTCTGAGTGTCTACCCTGCGGCGGGACTGCTGAGATATTTCAGAGGTGACGATATGGTTATAATTAACCGCAGTGCAACAGATTACGACTCAGACGCAGGACTGCTGATAAATAAGCCGATTGGGGAAGTATTTTGCTAGACATTAGTACTAAAGTCTAAAGTCTAAAGTCTAAAATCCAAAGTCTAAAATGATAGGGAGCAATTTTGATGATAGAGAATTTACTTGGTAATCATATCGGCGCGATAAGCGACCACGCGGAGGTTCGCGCCCAGAGAAACACAAAAAACGCGGTGATGATAGTCAGCGGTAATCTCGTGACGAACGCCAGAAGCGAGACGAGCGGTGTCAGCGCGAGAATCCATAAAAACGGTGTGTGGGGCTTTGCTTCAAGCGCGGAGTATTCCGATGACGAGGTAAAAAGAGTAATAAACGCCGCGAAGGACAATGCCGATTTCCTTGACAAAAACGTAATGAAGGGCAAGCCCTCCTTGCATACCGCGACCTCAGCGAACTACACTGTTGCGCGTGATTATGCTGATGTGCCGCAAAAAATATATATCGATGCCGTGCGCGAGGTTGACGACTATATAGTGAATAAATATAAAAATTTAGCAAGCCGCTCGGTTATTGCACGTTCAGACAGCATGGAGAAACTGCTGCAGACAAGCGAAGGCGGATTTTCGCATTCGATTATGCCGCGAGCTTATATCTATGTTATTCTTTCAGCGGATAATACGGATGGCGAGACGCTTGAGCTGTTTGACGTTATGGGCGGCGGTGACGGATATTTCAGCGATTATTATCTTGATGTGAAAAAATACTATGAAAAAATTGATAGACTTTATGAGCAGCTGATGGCGAAAAGGAATGGTGTTTTCCCGAAAGCAGGTGTTTGCGACTGTATTCTTGACGCTTCTCTCGCAGGTATGCTCGCGCATGAGGCGGTGGGTCACACTGTTGAGGCTGACCTCGTTCTCGGCGGCTCTGTCGCGGGTAAAAATCTCGGAAAGCCTGTCGCAAGCGAGCTTATAACAATGATTGACTTTGCAAATACCGCACTCGGTGAAAAAGCGCCGCTTCCGCTTTATATTGATGAGGAGGGAACGGTCTGCAAGGATGAGGAGCTCATAAAAGACGGAATTCTCACCGGCTACATGAACAATCTCGAGTCCGCGAAGCATTTCGGCATGGAGCCAAGCGGAAACGCGAGGGCGCATGAATTCACCGATGAGCCGCTTATCAGAATGCGAAACACGGCTATTCTTCCGGGAAAAAGCAAGTTTAGCGATATGATTTCTTCTATAGACGACGGCTATTATTTCCTGAAAACCGGCAACGGACAGGCGGACACGACAGGCGAGTTTATGTTCGGAATAACCCTTGGCTATGAAATCAAAAACGGCAAAATCGGCAGCGCGATTCGCGACACGACTATCTCAGGTATTGCCTTTGAGATGTTGAAAACCGTTGATATGCTCTCGGATGAGATGCACTGGGACACCTCCGGCTACTGCGGCAAAAAGCAGCTCATGCCTGTCGCTATGGGTGGACCGGCGATAAAATGCAAAATCTCTGTCGGAGGACGCTAACAGGGAATCAGGTTTACAGGTTTATAGGTCGACAGGGTTGAAATTTCATATATTTATGGATTGGAAGAATTATGATGAAAAATTTAAATGATATTGCTAAATTCGCTCTTGATGCTTTGCTTAATGCGGGTGCTGACGAGGCGGCATGTGTTGTCTCGTCCGGCGTAACAGATGAGCTTAATATCGATAGCGGCGAGATAAGTCTGATGCGTTCGCTTTTCGGCTATAAAATTTCTCTTAAGGCGTTAAAGGATAAGAAAAAAGGCGTTATAATCATAAATAATCTAGACGACGACTCGATAACCGAAGCGGCTAAGCAATGCCTTGAGACTGCGGAGGCTTCCCTTGAGGATGATGCGAATTGCATTTCAGAGCGCACGGAAAATGCTGATTTTGTCACGGGAATTCTTGAGCCGGACAGGGATAAGTTTTTCGAGAGAATCAAGGAATATCTTGCTGACGTAAAAAAAGATTATCCGCAGATTATGATTGAGCAGCTCGTCACCAGCTATGACAACTCCGAAACATTGTTTGCCAACACTAACGGCGTTGTCTACAGCAGCCGCCATGGCAGCTATTCCTTAAATACGATGTTTTCCGCTCATGACGGCGAGAATTCAACTTCCTTCAACTACTGCGATGTTTCCTTTGACAATCCCGATTGCAAAATCCTTGATATGGGCATGCAGCGCGACTTGTATGAAAAAAGCGTGATGCAGCTTGCAAACGCTCCTTTTGAGGGTAAATTCTGCGGTAAAGCGGTGCTTGCGCCCTTATGTCTCGGGGATTTTGTTAATATGGCTTTTGATAATTTTGTGTGTGATTCGACAATAATTGACGGCACAAGCCCCTGGCGTTACTCCCTGGGAACGAAGGTTGCCTGCGAGAATGTCACAATTTCCTTTGTGCCTCTTGACGAGAGAATAATCGGCGGCGAGAGATACACCGCGGACGGTTATAAGAGTGAAAACTACGATGTGATTAAAAACGGAATGCTAGAATCCTTCTGCCTTTCACAGTACGCGGCGAAAAAAACAGGTCTCGGGCGCTCAAAAAATTCGAGCTCGGCTATGATGATCAAAAACGGCGACAAGAGCCTTGAAGACATCATCAATGGCATCGATAAGGGTATTTTGGTTTACCGTTTTTCCGGCGGAGAACCCGCGACAAACGGCGATTTTTCCGGTGTCGCGAAAAACAGCTTTTTAATCGAAAACGGCAAAATAACAACGCCTGTCAGCGAAACTATGATAAGCGGAAACCTCGCGGCAATGCTGAAGAATGTTTCGGCAATCTCAAAGGAAACCGTCTGCGACGGCTCGAATATTCTTCCCTGGGCTGCCTTTGAAGGGATTACTGTTTCGGGGAAATAACAAAAAAAAGATTTTTTTAAGAGCTTTCTGAAAATAAAATCAGTAGGCTCTTATTTCTTTTCGGAATAATCTAATTTGACATTGTTCCGAATGTATGCTATGCTTAGCATTACAAGGAGAGATTAAATTGAAACAGTATATCACCACGCGTCAGGCGGCGGAAAAATGGAAAATATCTGACCGGCGGGTTCGTATGCTTTGCGCAAAAAATAAAATATCCGGCGCATTTAAAGATGGAAAATCATATAAAATACCGTTTGATGCCGAAAAGCCTACTGATGAGAGAGAGCGAAAAAATAAATCAAATCCGATTCGTTTTTTAAAATGGGAAAATGATGTTATAGGAATCATAGACAGCTCAAAAAGCGTTTCCTTTACAAAACCAAAGTATAACAGTCTGGTTGAGCTTTATACCGGCGGCATAGATTCATGGAATCCTGAACAGTATACTGAATTTTTGTCTCAACGCGCTGTAAGCCGCGACCGCCGTGATATTGAAAAACTTTTGTTTCGCTGCGGTTTATCATTTTATGATGTTTTACGCATTACTGAAATCACAAGAGGTATTCATCCAAAAGATATGCTGTGGATTGCGAACTCCGAGGATGAGCGGCTGGATGAGGTTATAACGGATGTTTTCGATTCTGTTTTTCATCAGAAAATTGATTTGATTGGTGAGAGTATTGACACACCGGAAGGGTATAATATCAAACGCTACGGTGTTTTTAAAGGGCAATACGGCATTTATAAACAGCGTATCAGTCCCTTGATTACCGACGCGGAATCAGAGGTTGCGGTGTATTTGCTGGCGCGGAAATTAGGTGTACCC
This sequence comes from Oscillospiraceae bacterium, assembly GCA_031551635.1. Taxonomy (GTDB): domain Bacteria; phylum Bacillota; class Clostridia; order Oscillospirales; family Acutalibacteraceae; genus JAVBNH01. Next base: position 126,663 of record JAVBNH010000002.1, read on the forward strand.
TGCTGTCCGGCATACCGTGTTGATAAAAATACCGTGTTTTCCGCTTTTTTATATGATTTTTCGAAAGAATACATTGTTCATTTTCGCAGATTGTTTGACTCCTCAAGGTCAGACAATGAATATCGGAATCTGATTTCTGTACGTCCGCAATATAAGGATGATATTGCAAGGATGATTCTTTTAGATTTTGTAACAAGGCAGGACGATCGGCATCTTTCCAATATAGCCATAAAAATAAACGTGGTGGGTGAATCCTTTTACCCTTTATATGATAACGGGCGCAGTCTGTTTTATGAGGACACTGAGGAATTTGTCACAGCTGCTGTTACTGATGTACAAAAATACGCAACAAGCTTTGGCTATAGCGGAACATATTATGATTATGTCCGGGAAATTGCAAAGGAACGAGGGAGTTTAAAAGGGCTTGTCAATCTTGATATTTCTAAAAGGGAAATTACTGACATCCTGAATGAATCTTGTTTTGAAGGTTATCGCTTACGGAATTCTGTTGAATGGATTATGAAAACATTGGAAATAATTAGAGGTCTTTCATGAAAACGAATGTAAAAATGCTTATTTTCGACCTCGACAACACCCTGCTATGCTCGGACAAGACAATTTCGCGGTATACCTGCGATGTATTGAGCCGCTGCAGGAATTCGGGGTTGGGTGTCGTTTTCGCAACGGCACGTTCGGAGCATTCAAGCCGCTGGTATATAGAACAGATTAGACCTGATGCGGTCATTTCCAATGGCGGCGCTCTTGTTCGTGTCGGCGCAGAAAGAGTTTACCGCTCGACACTTTCGCAGCCGCTATCCTGTGAGCTGCTTTCTGTGTTTCTGAGAGAAAAAAATGTCGGCTACATCACTGCCGAAACCGACAAGGGGTATTATATCAGCCAGGCGGTCAGGGATGATGACCCTGAATGGGAGGAATATCAGCCGGTAACCGTGAATGATTTTGCAAGCGGTATTTACTGCGACGCATATAAGCTGACAGTTCAGATTTTCGACGAAACAACGGCAAAGGCAGCCGCGTCAAGGTTTCCGGACGTTTCGATACTGCGTTTTTCGGGTACTGACTGGTACCGCTTCGCGAATATCCGGGCTGATAAATGGCACGGGGTTTCGGCGCTTCTTGATTATTACGGGCTGCACGGCGAGCAGGCGGCTGTGTTCGGTGATGATTATAATGATGTCGAAATGATAAAAAACTGTGTTGGCATTGCGGTCGAGAACGCTGTAGCTGAGGTGAAAAACGCGGCGAAATTTATCTGCGGCAGCAATGACGAGGACGGCCCGGCGAGATGGATTGACGCCAATATTTTATAAGAATTTAAGTGGTGATTTTTATGGATTGCGAAATAAAAAACCGACTACTAAAAAAAAGATATGTACTGCCTGTCATAATTGCCTTTATAATTTTAGCAGTGTTTATTACGCTGCGTTTGATTAAGGGCTCGCCGCTTATACCTAAGCTCGAATACAGCGCGGAGGATTTCGGCATAAAAACCGTTAAAAGCGGAATGGATTTCAACAAAAACAAGGTTGACGACTTTTCCGATTTTGTGCTTGGCGCGAGGAAGGACGCGGAAAACAAGCCGGATTATGACAGCAGCTATTTCGACACCGGTTACCCCCCTGAGGACAAGGGTGTGTGTACCGATGTTATCTGGCGAGCCTTTAAAAATGCGGGTTACGCCTTGAGATACATGGTAGACGAGGATATAGAGCAGCGTTTAGACGAATATCCCGCGGTTGAAAAAAGGGACGACAGAATTGATTTTCGCCGCGTAAAAAATCTCAGGGTATACTTTGAAAAATACGCGCTCTCCCTGACAACAGATATAAATGAAATTGCACAGTGGCAGCCGGGCGACATTGTGATTTTCGGCGAGGATGTACATATCGGTCTGGTGTCGGATAAGCGAAACAGTGACGGGCAGACTTTAATTATACATAACGGCGGTCAGCCGGACAGGGAGGAAAATTATCTCATGTACGGCAAGCAAAAGGTGACCGGGCACTACCGCTTTGACGCGGCAGTAATTGAAAAGGATAAATTAATCGCATGGAAGGATTAAAATAATTCCGAATACTGCTTGTACCGATTGACGAGAAAAATATCTTTTAAAACGATAAAAACATATTGACAAACGATAAATCATATGATAGAATAACCTCAAATATCAAATGATTGGATGTGTTATTTTTGAAAAAAGCACCGACATTTTTTCTCAGAACTGTACTTTGCCTTATTCTGCTAATCCTTCTCGCGCTTTGCGTCTTTGCCGCTGCACCTGTTTCTAAGTCTATTGTTGAATGTATTCCTGATTATTCCTATTTGCAAATTCCGATATTAATCGGCATTATCGCTGCCGCGCTGCCTGTGTTCTTCGCGCTTTTTGAGTGTCTGAAGCTGCTGGGGTATATCGATAAAAATACCGCGTTTTCCGTTTTGTCAGTTCGCTCGCTTAAGAAAATAAAATTCTGCGCGCTTATATGCAGCATCATTCTTTTTGCTTTTATGCCGGTCATTTTCCTGCTCGCGGACGCGGACGACGCACCCGGACTCGTGTTCTTTTTTTCAGCATTCGCCGGTTCGCCATTAGTTCTCGCAACTGTTTTCGCCGTGCTTGAAAGACTGCTCGGCGACGTAATAAAAATGAAACAGGAGAACGATTTGACGATTTAGGCGATGTGCTTATACGGAAAATTAAAGTGATAAAGATGAGTATAATAGTTAATATTGATGTACAGCTGGCGCTTAAAAAAATGAGCGTTACCGAGCTTTCAAACAGTGTCGGTATCTCTATGGCGAATCTCTCGGTTCTCAAAAACGGAAAAGCGAAGGCAATCCGCTTTTCGACACTTGAGGCTATCTGCCGCGCACTTGAGTGCCAGCCGGGCGATATTCTTGAGTTTTCAGATGATTAATTATTTTTTAGGCGGTTTTTATGTTAAGTGAAAAAAAATTGTTTTTATTCGATATAGACGGCACGATCGCACTCGGCGAGACCTTGTTAAGCGGCGCACGCGAGCTCTTTGAGCATATAAAAAGCATCGGCGGTGCCTCGCTCTTTATAACGAATAATTCGACAAAGAGCAGAAAGTCTTATATTGAAAAATTTTGCAAATGGAATATTGAGACTTGTGAAAATGATTTTGTGACATCTTCTTATGCATCTTGCCTTTACCTGAAAGAAAATTATCAGGGAAAAAAGATTTTCGCGCTCGGTACAAAGTCATTCATTGAGGAGCTTAGGAGCTTTTCGGTCAATGTGAGCGAAGAAATTGAGGAAGATATTTCTGCAGTAATTGTTGCATTTGACAATGAAATGACATATAATAAGGCGATGAACGCAAGTGTTTTGCTGCAGCGGGATAATGTCGATTTTCTCGCTACAAACCCCGATTTACGCTGCCCCGGCACTGACGGTTTTATTCCCGACTGCGGGGCGATTTGCGCGATGATTTCGGCGACTGTCGGAAGAGAGCCGCACTATATAGGCAAGCCGGACAGGAGAATTATAGACATATGCCTTGAGCTGACAGGGTTTTCACCGCGTGAAACACTTGTCGTCGGCGACAGGCTCTATACTGATATACTCAGCGGGATTAATGCGGGAGTTGAAACCTGTTTGCTGCTAACGGGTGAGGCGACACTTGCCGATGCTGAAATCTCCGACTATAAGCCTGATTTTATTTTCACCAATATAAGAGAACTGTATAACGCTTGCATATAATATAAATAAGGTAATATAAAGGGAAGAGGTACAGATATGATTTTTGACAAAATTGAAAATCTCGGTAGCTACAGTGCGATAATCAAGGACTGCGGCACGATTTCCGCTTTCATTAAAAAGGTTCTTGACGAGGGTATTACAGACGGAAAATTTGAGCTTGACGGTAAAAGATTGTTCGTCATGGTTCAAGAAAATGAGACAAAAGCTCTCGAGGGCAGACGTCCGGAAGCTCACAGAAAATACGCGGATCTGCAAGTCATGCTGAAGGGCAGGGAACTTATAGGTTGGGCAGAGCTTGGAGATTTGACAGCGGAAGAGGAAAAATTCACGGACGGCAACGACATGGGTTTTTACAAAGGTGACTGCAAGCTGTGGCTGCCGCTTGATGAAGGCTATTTTGCTTATCTGCTGCCTCAGGACGCTCATATGCCCTGCATAAAAGTCGCCGACAATGAAAGAGCGCTGAAGGTCGTCTTTAAGATTGAAGTATAATATGGCTAATAGGAAAATTACCGTTACGGCACACGCTGGCGCAATGAACACGAGAGCGAACTCGGTTTCTTCTGTTAAACAGATTGTGCAAACCGCCGCCGATATTGTTGAGTTTGATGTTTCCTTTCGCCCCGACGGCACGCCGGTCGCGATACATAAAGACAGACCTTCGATTAGACAGGGCACACTTTTATCGAAGATGCTTGCCGCGGTCGCCGAAAGCGAAACGATGCAAATAAACCTTGATTTGAAGTCTGAGACGAATCTTCCGGCTTTGATGCCGTTGATTCGAGAGTTTGGTTTGCTCAAGCGTGTATTTTTCACCGGCGTTGAACGCGAAAGAGCTTTAAAGGTTCGTGAGCAGTGCCCGGAAATCCCCTACTACCTCAATACAAGTCTCGAAAAAAAGAACGACAGTGAATATCTCCGGACGCTTGCCCGGGAAATTCGCATGCTCGGCTGTGTCGGGATCAATATGCATTATTCTAATGCCACACAATTAGCGGTTGATATAATGCACGAAGAGGGTTTGCTTGTTTCTCTTTGGACTGTCGGTAAGGCTGCCGATATGCAAAGGCTGCTGAACTATGGCGCAGATAATATCACGACAAGAAAACCTCTTAAGCTTTTGAGACTAATAGATAATCATTAAGTAAAAACTTGATTTTTATTTCGAAAATTAATGAAAAAGCATTTTAATATGGCAAATTAAATTAAAAGAAGAAGCTCCGATATTATGTGGATAAGTATGTGAAATCGACTATTTTTTTAGTTAAATTCATTTTTTTTTAGCGGTTATTTACTTGAATTTAACCAACAATAGTGCTATAATTACTTACATTGTTCAGAATATATCGGATTATTTCTTTATAAGTATTATTAATTGTTATTTAATCCTTTTAAAGAGAAATGTGTAAGTATTATAACAGTTTTAAAGAGGTGAGAGCATATGGCATCGGAGCTTTTAAATACTATTATAGACGCTGAGGAGGCGGCAGCGAGTCGCTTGGCTGCGGCAAAACTGCAGGGTGAGGAAATAATTTCAGCAGCGAAATTGCGTTCGGAGGAGTTGCTTGAAAAATCCGCGGCACAAGCAAATTCAAGAGCGGCGAATATAATTGATGAGGCAAGACAAAAATCAAATAAAATCATTGAAGATAAAATAAAGCAGGCGGAGATTGAAGCTGTGGCTCTCGGTGCGAACTGCGCGGGAAGGGTTGACCTGACTCTTGAAGCTATCAAAGCTTCTTTTATAAATTAGTTTGCAAAAGCCGCGAAAAAAAATCGCTTAATAAGAAGGAATTTTTTGGCAAAGGTTTTGATGAAGAAAATTGAGCTGGCGGGACTTATGACCGACTGCAAAAATATAATTGACCTGCTCCAGAGGGGCGGGTTTATTGAACTGTCACTCAGTGAAGAAAAAGGCAATTTTTCCCTGATTAATACTTCTTCAAATGTCGCTCAGATAAATAAATTTCTATCAGTTGCCGCGCAGGCTAAGGAAACCCTCGGTAAATATACCTCGCATAAATCGGCGGGAATGCTTAAGAGTATGCTTGAGCCGCGAAAACCGATAAGCCTTTCTGCATTTTTAGAAAAATCTGACAAGTCCGACGAGCTGCTGGATATTTGTTTCAGCATAAATTCCGACGCGAAGGCTATACAGGACGCTCAGGCTCAGATTATCAGAAACCGCACGAAAATTGATTCGCTGATGCCGTGGGCGGCGCTGGATATAGCCTTTTCTCAAAACGAGACCCGTTTTACAAGAATTTTGTTCGGCTCGTTTAATGAGTATATGACACAGGAGAAAATTAATGGTATTCTCGCTTCACTTCTCCCTGATTTGAGCGCATTTGAGCTCGAAATTGTTTCCGCCAGTCCCGAAATGACCTGCTTCATGCTTATTTGCCTGAAAGAAAATGAAACCGAAATAGATACTATTCTTCACTCGCAGGGCTTTATCGGAATTGCTGAGACAAGCGGCAGGACTGCTCGCGAGAATATTGAAGCCTTGGAAAAACAAATAAATGACCTTCGCGAAGAAATTTCCAGGCGCATTGAAAATATTAAGGCTTTTGGGGAAAAATATGATGATATTAGCTTTCTAGAGGATTGTTTTATTCTCAAAAAAGATAAATATACCGAGCTTTCCAAGGTTCTTCTGAGCAGCAAATTATTTATCTTGAATGGCTATATTCCCGAAAAGGAAATAAAAAGGCTCGAAACGGAAATATCAAAGTCCTATGACATTGCTTTTTTAATTAGCGATATTCCATATGAAGATGAAAATGCTCCGGTTCTTTTGAAAAACAACGCTTTTTCTGCGCCACTGGAGAGTGTGACCTCTATGTACTCGCTGCCCGGACGAGACGATGTCGACCCCACATCTATGCTGTCGTTTTTTTACTACTTTTTCTTTGGTATGATGTTTTCCGATGCCGCCTATGGTCTTATTATGGTTGCCGGAACCGCGTATGCGCTGCTTAAATTCAAGATGGAGCAAAAGATGCGCAACACCTGCAAAATGTTTATGTACTGCGGCATTTCAACTGTCGTTTGGGGCGTTCTTTACGGCAGTTTTTTCGGCGACATTATCAATGTTGTCAGAGCTGAGTTTCTTGGGCTCGAAAAAATCCGCCTTTTCCTATGGATAGACCCGCTTCAGGACATTATGAAGCTGCTCGTAGTCTGCTTCATTTTTGGGCTTGTCCACCTTTTCACCGGTGTATCCATAAAAGCTGTGAATTTGCTGCGAAAAAAGCATTATATGGATGCGTTTTGCGAGAGTATCCCCGCTTTTCTGTCGGTTTTCGGTATAGCGCCGACTTTTATCGGGCTTTTCAGCGAGAGTATAAACCCCACGATGAAGTCAATCGGCATGAAAATGTTCCTTGGCGGTATTATTTTGGTGGTTCTGACCGGCGGAAGGGCCTCAAAGAGTACCGGCGGCAAGGCCGCAAACGGACTTTTCAGCGCATATAATCTTCTGAGCGGTTATCTCGGTGATGTTCTTTCTTATTCGCGGCTGCTTGCACTGGGGCTTGCAACAGGGGTAATCGCGACAGTTGTGAACCTGCTTGTGACGATTCCGCAGAGCCTTATTACACGGATTTTTATGATGCTTTTTGTTTTTCCGCTAGGGCAGCTCATAAATTTCGCTATCAACATTATAGGTGCCTATGTACACGCCTGCAGACTGCAATATGTCGAGTTTTTTTCAAAATTCTACGAGGGCGGCGGCAGAGGCTTCGAGCCCTTGAGGGTCAACGCGAAATCCTTTAGATTCGAAGAATAAATCATACTCAGGAAAGGTTTGGTCATTATGGAAATTTTTAGCTTGGCGGTAGTGTTTTTCGCTGTTGCGGTAGCAGCACTTTTGCCCGGAATCGGCTCTGCGAGAGGTGTCGGAATGGTTGGCTCCGCGGGCGCGGGCGTACTCACGGAAGATCCTACAAAGTTCGGCAAGGTGCTTGTTTTGCAAGTTCTGCCGGGCACTCAGGGGCTTTATGGCTTTCTTATCGCTGTCTTTTTGATGCTGCGTTCGGGCATTCTCACCGGCTCAGGTGCGGATGTTTCGGTGGAAACGGCGTTTATGTATCTCGGCGCGGTTCTGCCCATTGCTCTTGTCGGGTATTTTTCGGCGATTGCTCAGGGCAAGGTGGCAGTGAGCGGTATAAGCCTAATCGCGAAGCGTCCCGACCAGAACGGCAAGGCAATTCTTCTTGCCATTATGGTTGAAACCTATGCGGTTATCGCTCTGTTGACCTCACTTTTATGTGTGCTTCGCGTCAGTGCTTCTTAATGTATTTTAATTAAAATATTATATTAGGAGGTGTTGACTTTGTCCGGACTTGAAAACATTATCGCAAAAATAAATTCCACCAATGAGAATGAATGCGGATCGGTTGTTGCCGTTGCCGAAAAAAAAGCTGCGGCAATCATAAAGGAAGCAGAGAATGAAGCTGAGCGGAGTTTTTCCGAGGTCATAGAAAACGCTGAAAAAGACGCTGCTTTAATCCTTCAGCTTGCTAATTCTACTGCGGAAAAGACAGCCTCGCAAATTATTCTCGATAAAAAGGTCTCCTTGATTTATGGTGCTCTTAAAAAAAGCCTTGAAGCCATGGAAAGCCTTGGCGACGTTGAATATTTTGACATTATTCTTGCGCTTGCGGAAAAAAACGCAATGAGCGGTGAGGGAATAATGAAATTTTCCGCTTGTGATTTGTCTCGTCTTCCGGAGGGTTTTGAGGATACTATTAACCGCTTTATTGGAGAGTGCAAAAGTGTAAAAATCAGTGACGACACGGCAGAAATTAAGTCTGGTTTTATGCTGATTTATGGCGATATAGAAATAAACTGCACCTTTGAATCGATTTTTGAGCAGAAAGCCGATGATTTTAAGCTTTTAGGGAATAAGATCTTGTTTGAAAGCTAAAGCTTCTTAATTCAGAATATAGGCGGGTGATAAAGTGAAGGAAACTGAATATGTTTACGCTGTTGCCCGAATCCGGGCTAACGAGCTTTTTTTGCTCGGTGAAACCAGCTTAAATTCGCTTATTTCCTCGTCAAATATTGTTGATGCAAAGTCAATTCTTTCGCAGAACGGATATGATTTTACAAAAGGGATTAATTCTGCTCTTTCACTGAGAATGCAAGATGCTTGGTCGCTTATATGTGAAGTTTTGCCTCTGAAAAACGCCCTTGATTTTCTCATCGTAAAAAATGATTTTCACAACCTCAAAGCCGCTTTAAAATGCCTTTTTAATAATGAGAGCGCGGAAAAATATATGCTTTCTCCTTGCATTAATGATAAAAAAGAAATTTTAAATATAGTGGCTGAGAGAAGTTTTGATTTGCTTCCTGTCTATATGATTGAAGCGGCAAAAACCGCGTATGACGTGCTTGTGCGAACAATGAACGGTCAGCTATGTGAGGTAATTTTGGACAGCGCCGCGCTTAGCGCTGAGATAATGCTTTCAAAAAACGCGGATGCGCTGGAGTTATATGCTTTGTGTGAAAAAAAGGCTCTCTTTGCAAACATTAAAACAGCGTATCGGGGAGCAAAAGTAAAGAAAAACAGTGATTTTTATGAAAAAGCAATTTGTGAATGTTCCTTAATTGATAAAAAGGCTTTATCAAATGCCGCTGTTACGGGTGTTGATTCAGTTTTGGAATATCTGAAACAGAATTCATTTTCTGAGCTTGCCGGAGTTCTGGAGGTTTCATCGGTAGAATTCGAAAAATATTGTGATAATGAAATAATGACGATGATTGAGGAATATAAAATGACTGCCTTCGGAATTTTACCGCTCGCAGGTTATTATCTGGCTCTTGAAGCAGAGGTTTTAAATGTCAGAATGATTCTCTCCGCTTTTCACAGCGGAATTTCAAAAAACACAATAAGCGAAAGGTTGAGGAGGCTATATGTATAAAATCGCGGTCATGGGCGACAAGGACAGTGTTTACGCCTTTGCCTCCATAGGTTTTTCGGTCTTTCCGGTGAGTGACGCGTCCGAAGCTTCCGCACTGCTGAAGAAGCTCGTTATGAGCGGTTATGCTGTGATTTTTATTACAGAGCAGCTGGCAGCAGGCTTAAGTGAGGATATTGCGAAATATGACGATAATTCCGCAGTGTCAATTACGCTTATCCCCGGAATAAGTGGTAACACCGGGCTGGGAATGAAAAATATCAGTAAAACGGTGATTCGTGCTGTCGGGGCTGATGTTGTTTAGTTATTAGGGATTAGGGATTAGGGATTAGGGATTAGGAGATAGGGCATAGGAGTTAGGGCATAGGAGATAGGGATGTCGGATAAGGCTTCGCCTTAAAAACTATTTTATTCCTATCTAATTAAAGAACAAATCATTGGTACATTAGTGGGCTGAAAGCTCAATAAAAATAAGACTTGGGTTGTGGGCTTGGCAAACCAGCCTACGTTATGGTGCTAAAGTTAATTTTATTATGAATTATTTTTTTGAAGGGAAGTAGTCCGTGTATGAGTAAGGGTACAATACTGAAGGTTTCCGGGCCTCTTGTCGTGGCAGAGGGGATGCGCGACGCGAACATGTTCGACGTCGTACGCGTCAGCGACAAAAGGCTGATCGGTGAAATAATCGAGGTGCACGGTGACAGGGCTTCCATTCAGGTTTATGAAGATACTAGCGGGCTGGGTGCAGGCGAAATCGTTGAGTCCAGCGGGATGCCGCTTAGCGTTGAGCTGGGTCCCGGTCTTATTGAAAGCATTTTCGACGGTATTCAGCGCCCGCTTGAAAAAATCCGTGAATTAGCCGGTAATAATCTCTCGCGCGGTGTTGAGGTGCCGTCCCTTGACAGGGAAAAGCTCTGGCATTTCATACCTCTGCTTGTCGCCGGCGAGCATGTCAGCGGCGGGGATATAATCGGCTTTGTTCAGGAAACCGATGTTGTTAAGCATAAAATCATGGTACCTCCGGGAATTGTCGGTTGCATTGAGAATATAAAAGAAGCCGATTTGCGCGTTGACGAGGTCGCGGCGACTCTCAGAACGGCGAACGGTGATTTGCTGAACGTAACATTGATGCAGAAGTGGCCTGTACGCCGTTCGCGCCCTGTTACAAGCAAGCTCGCACCTTCAGAACCCCTTATCACCGGTCAAAGAGTTGTTGATACGCTTTTCCCGATAGCAAAGGGCGGTGTCGCGGCGATTCCGGGTCCTTTCGGAAGCGGAAAAACCGTGACTCAGCATCAGCTGGCGAAATGGGCAGCGGTTGATATTGTTGTTTATATCGGCTGCGGCGAGCGCGGAAATGAGATGACTGATGTTCTAAACGAATTTCCGGAGCTTATCGATCCGAATACCGGTAAATCAATAATGGAGCGTACGGTGCTCATCGCGAACACCTCCGATATGCCTGTCGCGGCGCGTGAGGCTTCGATTTACACAGGAATTACCATTGCCGAGTATTTCCGCGATATGGGTTACCATGTCGCGCTGATGGCGGATTCAACCTCGAGATGGGCGGAGGCTCTGCGCGAGATGTCCGGGCGGCTTGAGGAGATGCCCGGTGAGGAAGGTTTTCCAGCCTATCTCGGCAGCCGACTGGCTCAGTTTTATGAGCGCGCGGGCAGAGTAATCGCCCTTGGAAGCGACAAAAGAGAGGCGACACTTTCGGTAATCGGTGCGGTTTCCCCTCAGGGCGGCGATATTTCAGAGCCTGTTTCGCAGGCGACGCTGAGAATCGTCAAGGTTTTCTGGGGACTGGATGCTAACCTCGCCTATAAACGCCATTTCCCCGCGATAAATTGGCTCACCTCTTATTCACTATATGCCGACACTCTGGGCGAGTGGTTTAACGCTGAGGTCGAAAAGGACTGGACAGCGCTGAGAAGCAGGATGATGAGCATACTCTCAGATGAGGCGAAGCTGGAGGAGATTGTAAAGCTTGTCGGTATGGATGCGCTTTCATCCGGTGACCGGCTGATAATGGAGACAGCGCGCTCAATCCGTGAGGACTTTTTGCATCAGCTTGCCTTCCATGAGGTTGACACTTACAGCTCTTTAAAAAAGCAGCATTTTATGATGACGCTGATACTTCTCTTTTACGACAGTGCTATGCAGGCTGTTAAAGACGGCGCGGATATTGAAAAAATTGCGAGTCTTGATGTTCGGGAGCATATTGGGAGGTTCAAATATATTCCCGAAAACGAAATAATTGAGCAGTTTAACAAGCTCGAAGCCTTGATTAAGCTTGAAATCATAAAGATAGTTTCTTAAGTGTAAGGGAGGGATTGCAATATGCCAAAGGAATACAGAACTGTTGAGGAGGTCGCAGGTCCTCTTATGCTTGTGCGTGAGGTGACTGATGCGAAATTCGGCGAGCTGGGTGAAATTGAGCTCGCCAGCGGTGAAAAAAAACGCTGCAGGGTGCTTGAGATAAACGGCACAAACGCGCTCGTCCAGCTTTTTGAGAGCTCAGCGGGGATTAATCTTTCTTCAAGCCGTGTGCGTTTTTCAGGCAAGCAGATGGAGCTTGCTGTGTCAAGAGATATGCTCTCGCGCGTTTTTGACGGGCTTGGGCGGCCGATTGACGGCAAAAGCGAGCTGATTCCCGAAAAAAGGCTTGATGTGAACGGCACACCGATGAATCCTTCAGCGAGGAACTATCCACAGGAATTTATCGAGACCGGAATCAGTGCGATTGACGGCTTGAATACCCTTGTCAGGGGGCAGAAGCTTCCGATTTTTTCAGCTTCCGGTCTGCCGCACGCATTTCTCGCGGCTCAGATTGCGAAGCAGGCGAAGGTCAGAGGTACAAAAGAGGAGTTCGCCGTGGTTTTCGCGGCTATGGGTATAACCTTTGAGGAAGCTAATTTCTTTTCGGAAAGCTTCAGAAAAACCGGAGCCATTGACAGGACTGTCATGTTTACGAATCTCGCGAACGACCCGGCAGTTGAGCGGCTCGCTACACCGAAAATGGCACTGACCGCCGCGGAATATCTCGCTTTTGACCTTGATATGCATGTGCTGGTTATCATGACCGATATAACGAACTACGCCGACGCGCTCAGGGAGGTTTCCGCCGCGAGGAAGGAGGTTCCCGGCAGGCGCGGTTACCCCGGATATATGTACACCGACCTCGCGACTATATACGAGCGAGCCGGGCGTCAGAAGGACAAGAAGGGAAGCATCACCATGATTCCGATTCTATCGATGCCCGAGGACGACAAAACCCACCCGATACCAGATTTGACGGGATACATCACCGAAGGTCAGATTATTCTGAGCCGTGAGCTGCACAGGCGCAGCGTATCACCTCCAATTGATGTTTTGCCATCGCTCTCAAGGCTCAAAGACAAAGGCATAGGCGAGGGGAAAACGAGAAAAGACCATTCAAACACAATGAATCAGCTTTTTTCAGCTTACGCGAGAGGTAAGGAGGCAAAGGAGCTGATGGTTATCCTCGGTGAGGCGGCTCTGACCGATATTGATAAGCTATACGCGAAGTTTTCGGACGAATTCGAGAGAAGATATGTTTCGCAGGGCTATGAGAGCGACAGGAGTATTGAACAGACGCTTGATTTAGGCTGGGAGCTTTTGAGAATACTCCCGCGCAGCGAGCTGAAGAGAATCAGTGATGAGCTGCTGGATGAATATTATTAAGGAGGATATCTTATGGCGATTCTCAGCGTTAACCCGACACGTATGGAGCTCAGCAATCTCAGAAGCAAGCTCGCGACAGCCCGCAAGGGGCATAAGCTGCTCAAGGATAAGCGTGACGAGCTTATGCGGCAGTTTCTTGAAATGGTCAGGGAGAATAAAAAGCTGAGGTTGAAAGTCGAAAACGCCATACATGAAGCCAATAAATATGTCGCAGTCGCGCGTTCACTTATGAGCGATGAGCTTCTCGATGTCGCTCTGATGCTCAGTGCGCAGGAGGCGAGCCTTGAGATTGAGGAAAAAAACGTCATGAGCGTAATGCTTCCGGTGTTCCGCACAAAATTTAAAATGGCGAACGCGGGGGATATTTTTTCCTATTCCTTCGCCTCAACCACGGCTGAGCTTGACAATGCGGTTGCTTTTTTGGCTGAAATTTTACCGGATATGCTGCTTCTTGCAGAAAAGGAGAAATCTTGTCAGCTTCTCGCCGCAGAAATAGAAAAAACCCGCCGCAGGGTAAATGCACTTGAGCATGTTATGATTCCTCAGTACGAGGAAACGATAAAATATATACGCATGCGGCTCGACGAAAACGAAAGAAGCGCAACGGCTAGGCTGATGAAGGTTAAGGATATGATGCTTGAAGCCCGATATAGGTAAAATATTTTAAATTCAGAATTCTTAATTATCATTTCAGACATGTAGCAGTAGTTAAATTTATCTGATTATTCTAATTAGAAAACAAAAAACAGCCGAAAAAAAATATTGACATTTCTATATGTTTGATATATAATAATCCCGCGAGAAAAATATTAAACATTTCATTTAAAGTCGATTTGTTTAAAACAGCAAAGAGCTTAAAATTTAATGCCGATGTGGCGGAACAGGCAGACGCAAGGGACTTAAAATCCCTCGCTGGCAACAGCGTATCGGTTCAAGTCCGATCATCGGCACCAATAAGCTTTTGAATTGTTAGTTGAACTTTTATTGCGGAAAAGGAAAGCGAATGCGCGTTTTTCGCAATAAATTAGAGAAACTTACTATTCAAAAGCTAAAATGTCACTTGAATTGTTAGTTGAACTTTTATTGCGGAAAAGGAAAGCGAATGCGCGTTTTTCGCAATAAATTAGAGAAACTTGCGATTCAAAAGCTAAAATGCCACTTGAATTGTTAGTTGAACTTTTATTGCGGAAAAGGAAAGCGAATGCGAATTTAGACATTAGATAGTAGATTGTAGATTGTAGATATTAGACATACTCACATTCAACTTTTATGTTTATTGATTCTTTATTCTCGCGGTGAAAGTTAAAAGTTCGCTTATTAAGCAAATTTTAGAAATTTGCGATTAAAAGCTAAATGATTCCCGAATAATATATGAAACTTATTTTTCGGCAATATGAATATGAGTTTGTCGACGATTATGTCGGCAAATTTTTATTGTAAATATGGAGGATGGTATATGTTTAATACTCTGGAGCAGGTAAAAAATTTTATTTGTGAAAACAATATTAAAATGGTTGATTTTATGATGATTGACCTGTGCGGGCGTTGGCGGCACCTCACAATGCCGTCGGACAGGCTCACCGAGGATACGCTCGTTTATGGAATAGGCTTTGACGGCTCAAACTACGGCTTCGCACCTGTTGAGAGCAGCGACATGGTTTTTATTCCCGATTTGTCGACTGCCCATATCGACAATTTCGCTGATGTCGCGACCCTTGCGATGATAGGCGATGTTTTTGTCATCGATTTGCCAACCAACCGACGCTTTGACCAGGACCCACGAAATGTCGCGTATCATGCCGAGGAATACATGAAATCGACCGGTATTGCCGACGAAATGCGCATAGGTCCGGAATTTGAGTTCCATATTTTCGACCATATGAGCTACTCTATGGCTCCGAATAACATGAATTACCGCCTTGATTCCTTTCAGTCCGAATGGAACGCAGATAACAAGGAGCATAATCAGGGCTACAAGGTTCTCAAGAAGGCAGGGTATCACACCGCGCCGCCGCAGGACGTGCTTTACGGCTTGCGCAGCAGAATCTGCATGATGATGGAGGAGCAGGGAATCGCTGTCAAATATCATCATCACGAGGTCGGCGGCTCAGGGCAGCTTGAAATCGAGGTTGAGTTTGGCACAATGCTTGAAATGGCTGACAAGACCATGATGACGAAATATATAATCAAAAATGCCGCTTTCAGGGAGGGCAAAACCGCGACGCTGATGCCGAAACCGATTTTCGGTGAAGCGGGCAACGGAATGCATGTGCATATGCACCTTTTCAAAGACGGTAAACCGCTTTTTTATGACGCGAACGGTTATTCGCAGCTCAGCGAAACCGCACACTGGTTCATAGGCGGAATTCTCAAACATATCGCGGCTATCTGCGCCTTTTCAAACCCCAGCACAAACTCCTACAAGCGTCTCACTCCCGGCTTTGAGGCACCTGTCACCATTGGCTACGCTACCTCTAACAGAAGCTCAGTCATCAGGATTCCCGCATATGCGAAAGCCCCTGATAGCAAGCGCTTTGAGCTTCGCAATCCGGACGGTACTTGCAATCCTTATTATGCTTATTCCGCGATTTTGATGGCGGGCATTGACGGTATAAAAAATAAAATCGACCCCTGCGCAGAGGGCTACGGTCCCTATGACTTCAATCTTTACAAGCTCAGCGACGAGGAAAAGAAAAAGATTAAATCTCTCCCGAGAAGCCTTGACGAAGCTCTTGACGCTCTTGAGGCGGATAATGATTTCCTCACGGCAGGCGAAGTTTTCCCGAAAAGGCTTATTGAAATATGGATTGAAAATAAACGACATGAATGCGGCGAATATAATAAGCTTCCGCACCCGTTTGAGTTCGGGATGTATTACGACTTATAAAATGAAAGGATAATTTTTTATGTTCGGTGTTGAAAACTGCATGGTCGTCAGTGACTCAAGAGCTGCGCTGGAGCTTTATAAAAAGCTTTTTGAAGTCAGTGTTATTGAGGTCACGAGCCTTGAAAGGGGCTTGAATGAAGCAATATTTACAGTTTTCGGAACGCGCTTTCACCTGCTTGATGAAAACGAAAAATACAGTTTGTTCGCCCCGGGTGAGAATTCTTCAAAGTCCGCTTGGTTCAACATCACCGTTCCTGACGCCAAGTCTGTATTTGAAAAAGCAGTTGCGGAGAATTGCTTGTTGATTCAACCGCTGCTTAGTGTCGCTCCAGGTGTTACCTGTGCGATTTTTTGCGACAGCTTCGGCTATGTCTGGCAAGTTAGCCAGACAGGAAAATCCGCAAGTGAGCTTTCAGGGCTTGAAGCGGAAAATAAATAAGGCTGATAATAATCTATAACAGCAAAATAACTATTAAAGTATACACTATATAGTAAAATTTTAAAATTCTTATCAAAATATTCCATTAAGCCATTGACATTTTTCGATATTTATTATATTGTATTTAATAGAAGATTTTAGTCTTAAAAAGTTACACTAACCTATATCTGGAGGTCATAAGCGTGGGAAATTATTTTTTTCATGCATGTTTCTTCCTATAGCAGTTTAAAGTCCCGCTGACTATAATTATTATAACTGTGAAGGGAATGTTTTAAGTTTGTTGTATCTAGGCAATATAATATCATATCTTGTGGTTCTCGCAGCATTTTTTGTGCTGTATATCGTGGTTCCATCAATAGTCATGGGGTTAAAATATACCGTTGACAACGCTGTTTACAATATGTTTGTGGCGTTTATGTTTGGCTCTGTCAGCACTGTTTTGCTTGTTTATTTGCTTGCTTCATTCAAAATTTTGAGTTTCTGGCCGCTGCTGATAGCCTATATTATTCTTATTGCAGTGGTTCTCGGAACGGTTTATAAGCAGAGGACTAAACGGCAGATTTCAAGCATAATCGAGTTTATTTATCTCTCTATCAAGGGTCTTGAAAAAAGAAAAATCGTAATGAGCAGACTGCGTCATAATGTCGGCACAAGTGTTTTTTCCTTTATCAAGCAGGTTTTTTCCCGTCCGGTTACTATAATCGTTCTTGCGGTTGGTTTATTGCTTACAACAATTATCAGATATTATTTCAATTTCAGCGTCATGACTTTTCCTTTCCCGGATGTCTATGTTCATGCTGAGTGGACTAAGCTGATGATTTCCGGGGATATATTCCATAACGGCGTTTATCCTTTCGGCATGCATAATATGATGGCCGCATTATCGGTTCTTTTTAAAATCAATACAGTTACTGTCGTCAGGTTTTTCGGCTGCGTAATGGGTATAATGGTCGTTATGAGTGTTTTCCTTGTTCTTAAATATATGTTTAAGACACAGGCGGCGATAGTTGTCGGATTTTTGATTTATACTATAACCAGTCTCGTTCCGGCAGGAGCGCATTCCCGCCTGAGCGGAGCACTTCCTCAGGAGGCAGGTCTAGTCTTTCTTTTGCCTTGCGCAATATTCTTTATGGAATACCTGCGAACGAAGGACAGGCTGCATCTTTTATGTCTGGCGCTGTGTATTTCTCAGACTGTCGCCTTCCATTTTTATATTGCAATAATGGCTGTAATACTTGTGCTTGTTGTCGCTGTCATTCATTTCAGGGATTTACTCTCGAGAAAGGTCTTTTCAAACCTTGCATTAGCGGCGCTGCTCGCGATAGTTATTTCTCTCACTCCGATTGTCGGCTGGAAGGTTGCCGGCAAACCGTGGGAGGGTTCTATGAGATGGGCGCTGAGTGTTATTACCGGAATGCCGATGGATCCCGACGCGGAGCAGGAAACAACTAAGCTGCAGGAAGATACTGCCGCTAAGGAAGAAGAAATAGAAAAAGAGCCTTTTGTTTTAGCGGATTTTATTGAAAAGGTTTCGTATGGTTTTTACGGTGACCTGCTTGTACCGAGCTTAATGTTCCTAGCGATTCTTACGATTTTTTCTATTTTTATGCTTATCTTCAAGCGATGGCGGAATTACGCAAAAATTATGCTGACGATGGCTGTTTTCTCGATAGGAATTGTTGTTTTCGTCTCTCTGCCTGAATTCGGTTTGCCGAATCTAATTGTCAAGGGGCGTGTCGGCGAGTTTTATTCACTGACTATAGGATACATTTTCGCCTCTGTTGTAGAAATTTTATTCTTCCCGCTTGTGCTATTCCCGAAGTTGAAGGTATTAAACTACGCAACAGGACTTGCCGCAATAGCTGGTACACTGGGCACAACTTATTTGACAAACAACTTCCAGCCCTTAGGTTATTTTTATCAGGATCAGTATGACGGTGCGGTTTCTTGCTACTATGATATAGTTGAACACTTTGAACAGAATAAATTTACGATTATTTCTTCGGTTGACGAGGTTTCAATGGTTCGCGGACACGGCTGGCATTATGAGCTGACAGACTTTGTTTATGACCTGGCGGAATTTATGGAAACAAACAAGCCTATATATATCCCTTCGGACGATTTGTTTATATTTATTGAGAAACGCCCGATTACCCCATACCGTCTCTATTCGAGCGAGGTACGTGAATTCCCGCCTGAGGAGCCTGTCAATGAAATATTCGCTTCTATGAATGCCTTGGAAATCAAAGAGGATGTTAAGCATATGCTTTCAGCGGCGTATACAAACAAAGAATACAGGCGCGCAATAATGTCAAAAGCATGGTATTGGGCTCAGGAATATAAGAAATATTTCCCGAATGAAATGACTGTTTATTATGAGGACGAAGATCTGATAGTTTATCATCTTGAGCAGGTTGACCCATATGCGCTTTATAATCTTGCGATTGACTACGGTTACAATTAAATGACCTTTAAAACATCAATGAGAGCCGGTATTATACCGGCTCTATTTCATAGGTTATTTTTTATGCTTAAATACCCAATAATAACAAGTGAAATCTGCTTGCATTTAGCATTGTTTTAATGTATAATAGCTTAGTACATAAATGGGCTGAAGGCTCAATAAAAACAAGTCCTGGGTTATGAGCTTGGCAAACCAAGCCACGTTTTGATGTATCTGAATTTATTCTATTTTAAACTATACTTTAAGAATGGGTGTTTTTTATGTTTCCGACTATTACTCTTTTTGGTATAATACCCCTGTCCTTGTATATGGTGTTTAACGTTTTGGGTATTGTCGCCGGCAGTATAACTATGTTGATTTTGACTATTCATTTCGCAAAGGAACGTTACCCTAAACTAAAATCAAAAAATTATAAGTCGCAAAGAACAAAATATTGTCTTTCGACAATTATAATTTTCTCTATTTCATACCTTTCAACTAGTTTCGGCGCAAATTACGTAGGAACTTTAAAATTTCGCGGCATGGATATGAAAAGCATCGCTTTTGTCGGCGGACTGCTGGTATTTATTCCCTTGTTTATGTTTTTGGCTTATAACCTTCCCCAAAACGGTGATGTGCTTTCTCAGCTTGAGAGAGCAATGCCGAGTATGGCAATAATGCAGGTTTTTACGCGTATAGGCTGTCTTGCCTCCGGCTGCTGCTTCGGCGTACCCTTTGAGCATGGACTTAAATTTCCTCCGACCGCACCCGGTATCGCAAAATACGGGCTTGATGCCAGATTGTTTCCGACCCAGCCAATGGAATCAATTATCATGCTTATATGCTTTATTGTAATGATTATTATGATAAAACAGGGTAAAAAAACCTTACACATATTTCCTATAATCTTCGGAATCGAAGGCTTTATAAATCAGGTTTTTACAGGAGATAATAGAGGAAATTTATATTTTACTTATATTGATGTTCAGCAAATTGCTTATATTATTCTTCTTTTAATCGGAATAGCTTTCTATTTTTACAGAAAGAAACACGAAGTACCCTCAAATGATAATAAAAAAGACAGTAATATCAAGAAGAAAAATAAGGTTAATCACGCATATTAAACAGAAAAAAGCGGAATTTTTAATTTAAAATTTCCGCTGTATTAATACCTTAATGGGCTGAAAAGCTCAATAAAAACAAGGCTTTGCTTTTGGCTTGGCAAGCCAAGCCCATGATAGCATGAAAGGATTTTGATAGGATGCTTAAAGAGTCATTTATTTTAGATGATATGCCTGATATTAAAATATCGAATTTAAAGAATTTGATTGAGTATACAACAATAAATTTCGCATCTAATGTCATTTTCCGCTATAAAGAGAAGGACGTTATAATTGATGTAACATATCAGCAATTCAGGGACGATATCAATCATTTCGTTAAATATTTGCTGAGCTATAATAAAAAGAACACACATATCGCTTTAATCGGTGAAAACTCATATCTTTGGATGGTTGCGTTTTTTGCTGTTGTTTGTTCGGGTAATGTCGTGGTTCCCATTGACAGTCAGCTTATGACTGATGACATTATAGGCATGCTTCTCTCAAGTGATTCCACAGGTTTTGTTTACTCCGATTCATATTCCGACGTTTTGGAGGACGCAAAGGAAAAGGTCACGAAAATTAATTTTTATGTAAATATGCAAAAAGAGCTGAGAAATATTGTTCTAGACGATAAATACAACGCTCCCAATATTTTTGATTCAGTGACGATAAACGACCATGATCTCGCCGCAATAGTTTACACCTCCGGAACAACAGGGAAGTCAAAAGGCGTTATGCTGACACATCATAATTTCGTTATTGACACAATAACCAGCTTCAGGATAATTGACCCTACAGGCTTGACAACTATTGCGCTGCTGCCTTTTCATCATACGATTTCCATTATCACCGAGCTAGGTTATTTTGTAAGAGGATGTTCGGTTGCTATTTGTCTGAGTTTAAAGAATATATTAAAGGACATGGTTGACTACAAGCCGCAATCAACAGTTATGATTCCGCTGATGATTGAAACTATGTATAAAAAGCTATGGGATAAAGTCAGACAGGAAAAGAAAGAAAAATCTTTAAAAATGCTTATAAAAATAAGCAATGTTTTAATGGCGATAGGAATTGATATTCGCCGTAAGCTTTTTAAGAGTGTCTATGCCGCTTTCGGTGGAAACATGCATATGATTATGAGCGGCGGAGCGCCTATTGATAACGAATTTGTTCAGGGTTTTTATGAAATGGGTATAGAAATTCTTCCGGCTTACGGTATAACTGAGTGTTCACCGGGGATTTCTCTGACAGGTTTAAGAGTGCGCAAAAAGAACAGCTCTGGACACCTGCTTGACTGTAATCAGGTTAAGATAAATAACCCTGATGAAAACGGAATCGGCGAGATATATATTAAAGGTGAAAATGTTACCAAAGGTTATTATAATGACGAAAACGCGACCAGAGAAGCCTTTGAGGGTGAATGGTTTAAGTCGGGCGACCTCGGATATAAGGATAAAGATGATTTTATGTTTATCACAGGCAGAATAAAAAATCTAATTATTCTCGCAAACGGAAAAAATGTATCTCCAGAAGAGCTTGAGACAAAAATACTATCTTTTAATTATGTTCTGGAGGTTCTTGTTTATGGCGAGAATAATCAGATTGTGGCTGAGCTTTTCTTGGATAAGGCTCAGTACCCGGATGCTGAAAATATGATTAAAAAAGACATTCTCGAGCTTAACAGAACTCTGCCGCAGTATAAAAATATTAATAAGACCATAATAAGAGATGAGGAATTCCCGAAAACTTCAACAAAAAAAATTAAACGACGCAAATAAAACCGCATTTTTGGCAAATTATAATATAAAAATAATTCTTTGATTTATAAAAGGATGGAGTATTTTAATGACTACAATTGAAAAATTACAGCAAATTGTCCGCGAATATATGGGAAATTCTGATTTTGTATTAAAACCTGATATGGTTTTGTTAACCGACTTTGAAATTGACTCCTATGAGCTTGTGGTTCTCATCGGGAAAGTCGAGGATTGTTTTGGAATAGAAATATCAGACAGAGCAATAATGAAAATGAAAACCGTTGCCGATATTATCGGATATATTGACGTTCAATTATAATGGGTAACCGGATCGGGGTGGTTTTATGCAGTCATATCCATTGACAAAGCCTCAAAAACAGATTTATGATATGGAATCCTTTGGCGGAGGTTCAATTTCAAATATATCTTTAAGCTTTTTTTTGCATGAACTAGATGATTTAAGTATCCATGAAAAAGCAATTAATAAAATTGTTGAATATAACGATATTTTAAGAGCTCGAATTCGACCGGATTTGACTCAGGAAATTGTTGAATATACTTATTTTCAGCTTGAGGTAAAAAAATTTGCTGATGAAGATGAATTCAGGATTTGGGCTGAAGAATATTCAAGAATAAAATTTGATATTTATGATAGAATGTTTGAATTTTATTATTTAGATATAAATGGTTTAAAGCATGGTATTTTTGTAAAATTTCATCACTTAATTAATGACGCATGGTCGACAGCGTTTTTGTTTCAATCATATTTCAAAACCGTTGATGCTATTCGAAGCGGGAAAAATCCCGAGACGACATTTTTTTCTTACACTGATTATATAGAAGCTGAAAATAAGTACATAAGCAGCGAAAGATTTGTTTCGGATAAAAAATATTGGGCTAATCAGTTCTATGATTTTTCAGAACCTGTTTTTTTTAGTGATAAAACCAATGTAAGCCTTCAAACAGAAAGGCTTAATTTTGTTATGTCCGCTGAACGCGTAAAGCTTTATAGACAATTCGCGAACGATAAACAGATTACATTTTTCGCACTTTTACTGTCAGCTTTTTCAGTATATTATTCCCGCATTAAAGGAGTGAATAAATTTAACCTTGGCACAACCGTGTTAAACAGGGAGAGCAGAAAAGAAAAAAATACAGCCGGAATGTTTGTTAATACTGTGCCTATTTGTGTTGCTCTTGAAGAGAACGAAAATCTCGAGGAAAATACGCGATTTATTTCAGAAAGCCTTTTACCGATTTTTAAACACCAGAGATTTAATTATAACGATATTTTAAGCGATGTGTGCGAGCGTTTTAAGTATACTGGTAAATTGTTTGATGTTTTGATTAATTACCAAAATGTTTCGCTAAAGGATATTGTCGACAATTCGGTGGTTGAATCAATTATTTGGTATAACGCGGGAATGCAGCTGGAATCAATTCAGGTTCAGATAAGCGACCTGCTAAAGGAAGACCAGCTTTTAATCCAGTATGATTATCAGATAGATAAATTTTCAAAAACAGATATTGAAAACCTGCATAACCGTATTTTGACTATCCTTGACGACGGTATAAAAAATGATAGTAAAGCTGTTTGTGCGCTTGAAATTATTCCCCAAAGCGAAAAAGACAAGCTTTTAACCGACTTAAATAATACAGAGCATGAGCTAAATAAAGTTAGGTGTATACATAAATATTTTGAGGAAAATGTGCGGAAATATCCTGAAAAAACTGCTTTGATTTTCGAAGAACGGCGCCTGACTTATAAAGAACTGGATTTAATGGCTGAGAAAGTCGCCGGCATAATCAGAAAACATAAAATAAAGCCGGATTCAACGGTTGCACTGTTAATGGACAGATGTCTCGAAATGCTTCCGGTTATGATTGGCGCAATGAAGGCAGGCTGCGCCTATATGCCCTTGTCGCCCGCTTACCCGGCGGACCGGATTGATTATATGCTCGAAAATTCGAAAGCCGCGATTTGTTTCTGTCAGGATAAATTCACGCACAGCTTTAATGTAAGTGTTTTTTCGGTGGATGTTGCAGAAATTGAAAATTTTGAAATAATTGAACAGCCTGCAGACAGCGAAAATAATCCGGAAAGTCTTGCTTATATTCTATATACCTCAGGTTCGACAGGTCGACCTAAGGGCGTTCAGATAGAGCACCGCAGTGTTGTAAACAGACTGCTTTGGATGAATGAAAAATATCCGCTGGCAAACG
Organism: Oscillospiraceae bacterium; assembly: GCA_031551635.1. Lineage (GTDB taxonomy): Bacteria > Bacillota > Clostridia > Oscillospirales > Acutalibacteraceae > JAVBNH01. The sequence continues at coordinate 150,895 of JAVBNH010000002.1, forward strand.
ATGAAATTCTTATCCAAAAGACTAATTATGCCTTTGACGTGTCAGTCTGGGAGCTTTTCTGGGCGTTAATGACCGGGCGAACTCTATTAGTACCCGCGCCGGGGGCTGAAAAAGACCCCAAACAGTTGATTTATTATATAAATAAAGAAAATATACATAAAATTCACTTCGTACCATCCATGTTGACAGTTTTTCTTGATTATCTGGAAGCCTCCGGCGAAAAGCTTTCTTCTCTGAGAAACTGTATTGTCAGCGGTGAAGCATTGACCCCGGCTCTCAATAAGAAATTTTATTCTTTATTTGAGTATGAAAACACCCAGCTCAATAATCTTTACGGACCTACGGAGTGCACTGTTGATGTGCTTTATTATGACTGTAAACCTTCAGATACTGAGATTCCAATCGGTTTACCGGTTTGGAACACGAGCGCTTATATCGTCGATTCTAAAAACCGTCTTTTGCCGCAGGGTGTTGAGGGCGAGCTGGCAATCGGAGGTATTCAGCTTGCCAGGGGCTATGTTGATGAGTCACTTAATGAAAACCGATTTATTGAGACCGAAAACCTCGGAAGAATTTACCGCACCGGTGATAAGGCTGTACTCAGGGCTGACGGTCAGATTTTATATCTGGGCAGGAATGACGACCAAATAAAAATTCGCGGACAAAGAGTTGAGTTGAGCGATATTGAGGCGTCAATTATGCAAATTGACGGTATTTCTCAGGCTGCTGTTATATTCACCGGAGACACCTTGATTGCGTTTTTTAAGTCGGCTAAAGAATTTGCACGCAGTGAAATTGCTGCATTTTTAGTCACTAGGCTGCCGGGCTATATGATTCCATCAAAATTTATACAGGTTGATTTATTTCCTTTAAATTCAAACGGAAAGCTTGCGAAATCAAAGCTGCTTGAGCAGTATAAAACCGAAATATCCGCCATGAGTTCTTTTGAGAATGTTATGGAAGAACCGGCGACAGAGCATGAAAGACTTATTTATGCTTCTGTAATAAAAAGGCTTAATAAAGACAGAATATCCGTCAGTGAAAGTCTTTTAGACTCGGGTCTGACTTCTATTGATATTATTGCGATTATCGCAGAGTTGGAGACCTTTGGGGTTGAGCTGAAGGTAAATGATTTTTATACCTGGGACAATATCCGCGCAGTCGCGAATAACAGTATAATCGGCAAACGTCCTTTACTGCATATATTTAACTCTTGTGAATGCGATTCAGCACTTCTATGTATACCGTACGGCGGCGGTAGCTTTGGCTCTTTTGCACCGATTGCTAATACTCTCGGAAAAAAGACAAAATTGCCGATTATAGCAGTTCAGAATGCTCATGTTGATGCGCAGCAGGTTACAGACGCGTTAAAACAGTATAATTTCAAGTCTTATATAGTGCTCGGTTGTTGTGTCGGCAGCGCCTTGACAATCAATATTTCGCAGTTTCTTGAGCTTGAGAGGGGTATTAGCGTAAAATCGGTATTCCTGCTCTCCTCAATTCCTCCTTCAGGCGTGTCGCTCTACGGAAGCTTTTTCAATCCGTGGAAGTTCAGCTCTCAGGGTATAATTAATACATATTTAAGAGGTTTAAGTGATAAGGACTTTAAACTTGGAGCTAATGAAATTGAGCAATTCAGGGATGATGTGGGTTATTTTCTTAAATTTCTGGCTGCTAATAAGCACCCGAAGCTAATGGCTGACATAAATCTGATTTACGGCGCGCAGGACCCGATGATAGGGAAGAAGGATGCCGCAAAAGCCTGGAGTAAATACCTCGGCAAAAAGGTTAAATGCAAACTGATTGACAATGCAAAGCACTATATTGTTCATACTCATACAGATGAAATTGCAGATGAAATAATAAAATATTTGTAAGAGTTTTCAACATTCCCATTGTATTTTAATAATTGGGAATGTTTTTTAATGTCAAAAAAATCCCCTGTGAGATTTTACTCTCACAGGGGAAATTCTTAGGTTATGCTAAAGTTTGCTCTGCTGAAATCAGTTGAAGAGGTTCTTGAAGAAGTCGATAATCTTCTGGAAGAATTCAATAATCTTCTCAAAGAACTTAATCAAGCCGTTCTTAGCAGGTCCTTCAGGATCAAGTACACTGCCTTCAGGGAAGAGCTTTGCAAAAATGTCATTGATCAATTTGTTAAATTCTTGCATTGCTGTTGAATTCAATGAGGCAAGTGTATCAAAGACAAATTTCCAGTTATCCGTGAGGTTGTCATAAACCTGAGTGACTTCATTCGTAGCAATCATTACTCCGAATGCAACGAAGAACAGAGAGCCAAGGATTGTATCCATTCCGTTCGGAGTGGAAGCGTAATGGAAGAATCCATCGAGAAGAACGACTACATACTTATAAGGATCGCCCTTAAGGTATTTTGCCGCAAGCTTCTTAACCTCTGCATTGTTCTGCTCAAGGGTGAGGAATCTCATTGCAATACGAAGAAGCACTGTTATCATGTCAGCTTTTTGAGCTTCGGCATCATAAACCATTGTATAAGCATCTCTGTCTGCAAGGAGGTCATTGGATGTTGTGAACTTTTCAACACGCCCCATTGTCAATTCCGCAATATCATTGATGACAAGCGGGATAAACGCTGCGCCGGTTGAATCGTTGAGCATTCCAACAAGGAGATCAATTATTGAATCGAACTGGAGGTTTTCAAGGTCGATACCGACTATTTCATTGAGGTTCTTGCCGATGAGCGGCTGAACAGCGTCGAAGAGTACGAGTATCGGCTGGAGAAGGTTCATAAGAGATGTTGAAAGTCCGTTGGAATTAATGAAGTAGAATATTCCGGGAAGGACACTAAACAACTCATTAATAGGGTCAGCAAGAATAATGTCAACCTGGTCAAGAACTGTGTTAAGAACATTCTTGAGCATGTTATCCGGGTCCGCGTTAAACTCAGTCGCCGTCATAACGTCTCTGCAGCCGAGAGCCTCGAGAATCGGGATAATGCCGTAAGCATAACCCTGAGCACCCTGGAGCAGAATATAATCTTGCTCACTTGCATCAACAAAGAAGCTGATATCTTTTCCGGAAAGAATCCATTCGAGAACAGGATTAATCGGAGCAAGAATCTCGCACAGTGCGTTGACAAATGCTGCGCGGTCGCCGTCAGCGATAACATATGTTGCAGTAGTTAAGTTGTTCCAAGCGTCAAGGTCAACACCAAGCGACTCTTTTATAAGTGCTTTAATGTGAGTTGCACCGGGAATATCGTTAAGCTGAGCAACAAGGTCTTTAATCGCTGTTACAATAGTTGAAATGTTATCAGAGGTGTACAGTGAAACGCCGATAAAGGTGTTGAGTAAATCTGTAATGTTATCAACTTTGAATCCTTCAATTTCAAGACCTAAGAGATGGATAAGGTTGTCAATGAACTGCTCAAGGTGATCTGCGATATACTGAGCTTTTTCGCGTGTCCACAACTTACCGTAAGGAGAACCAAATATCTGAGTTGACAGAAGCGGAGAAAGAACTTCGCCTGTTCCTGCTTTGTCGGTCAAAATCCAGTTAATCGGTTTGTAAGTTACCGGGAAGTTATCCATGTGGAGAATGTTCTTGAGAACGGCATAAATTGTTTCGCCGTCGTCACCGAACAGGTCTACTAGAGCAGCTTTGTTGTTGGGAGAATCGATAACCTGAAGAGCAAGGCTGACAATAATTGTGATGAGATCGCTACGTGTATTGTCATCCAAAGTGCCGTCCGGGTTAGCGTAATCCATTGCGAATGCATAGTTTCCGCCGTATGCAGATTCGAAAGCCTTAATATTGCCGATAAAGAACGATGATAAGTATCCTCCGATAATGCTGAAATCAAAGCCCATTTTGTCTCTTACGAATGCAAAGATGTTATCAAAAGAGATATCTTCGAGCGGGAAACCGCCAAGGAGTTCTGTGATGTCAACATCAACACCTAAGGGTTTGACTGTATCAAGAAGATTCAATACACAGCCAAGAAGGTTGTTGATAGAATAGGTAAGACCTTTGTTGTTTACGAAGTAGATAAGGTTCGGTACCAAACCTAGAATCTTGTCAATCGGCTGCTCTGCTGGATCATTTATGATTGATTCAACGAAACCAAGAATCTTATCAAGCAGATAGTTGATTTTATCAGCACTTGCCATAGCGTCAAATTCTGATTGCTTAGCAAGGTCTCTGATTCCAAGCATTTCTAAAATCGGAACAAGCCCATTCTCATAACCCTTATTACCTTTGATTGAAATCAAGCTGTTTCCAGCGTTTTCAAGCTCAACGAAGTAATCAAGGTCATTTCCGCACAGAATCCATTCAATAAGGATGGTAGCAGGTGCCAGAGCTTCAGATAGTTTCGCAAGGAAATCGTCTCTGCCGTTTACAACACCGGGATCGTAATTTGCAATTGCGTTTATATCAATGCCTAGGATAGCTCCTACATGATCAACAAGGCTCGCGTCGATATCCTTAAGCAAATCAGCAATCGCGCCGGTAATGGCTGTAATATTGTCGGCAGTATAAAGAATGCTGTTCAGATCAACCGTATCTTTTAGCAGGGCTGTGAGTGTTGTGGCGTTATCCATAAACAACGGTAACAGAGAATTTACAATAGAATCGAAGTTGTTTACGAGATACTCAGAAACACCGGAAGTCCAGTTGTTAGGATAGGTTAAGTATACAAAGGACTGAGTTGGGTTAGTGATGTTGGTAAGAAGGGAAGCGTCGGCGATAATTTCGTCGCGTTTTGCAGGATCTTTATAGATGTTGTCGAAATAGAACCAGTCAGGCATTGATGTTACATATCTTTCACCGTTCATCAATGAAATGACCGCATCGTATTTATCCTGACCGCCCAGAAGCTTTGCAAATACAGCAGCGTTCTCTGGACCCTTAAACATCTGAAGAGCTAGGCTGACAACGATAGTGATTAAGTCACCGCGATGCTCGTGTGTTGCTTCATCGGTGATATAATCCATTCTGAATGCATAGTCACCGCTTGCTGACCGGAATGAAGACAATCCGCCAAGCCAGAAGTCTGTAAGGAAGCCCTTGAGGAAGTCTAAGTTGAGATAGAGAGGATCTTCTTCGGTTCCAAGATTTATTTCTGTACTTGCAAAATCAAGCAGACTCGCAAATGAAATGTCATCAATCGGGAACGGAATAAGAGCTGCAACGTCTATCGGCTCGGAGAGAGCAGGGTTAACTGCATCGATAATGTTAAAGACAGGAGCAAGGAGGTTATTTACAGAAACTGTAAGTCCATCCGCATTGATGAAGTAAATAAGATTCGGAATCATCGCAAGAACTTCATTTACAGGATCAGCAAGGATTTCTTCAACTCTGTCAAAGATAGCATTAAAGAGGCTTGTAACTTTAAGGTCAATGCTTGCTGCATCAAACGCGTCTGCACTCAGGAGACCGTCGTCCATTGTAATTCCGAGAGCCTCAAGAATCGGTACGAGAGCAAATGCATAACCCTTTGTTCCGGGAAGGACAAGAAGATCATTAAGTACATCCTCACCTGTGTCAGGATCAATCATTGGTTCGGATGGATGGAAGTACCTTAAATCTTTGCCGCAGAGCAACCAATTGATAAGTGGCTCAATTGTTGAAATAGCATCAGACAATGCAGCGATAAAGGAAGCTCTGTCTGTTACATTCCAAGCGCCGTCATGCTCTTTCCAGAAAGAAAGATCTACATCAAGAGCAATGCCTGCAGTGTCAAGAATGTCAATGCTGATATCCTTCAGGAGATCCTGAATTGTTTCAAGCACTGAATTAAACAGGTCATCATTGTAAAGCTGGTCAAGAGTAAATGAGTCGGCAAGAATTTCAGCAATTGAACTGCCGGGTTTTATTAATTCAACAATGTCTGAAAGAATATCATCGAAATTGTTTTCGATGTAATTTGCTGTGCCTTCCGTCCAGTCATTGGGGTAGGTGAGATAAGCAAGCGAATGATTCGATGCCGGCTGCGGCGCATCGGCGGGATTCTGCAGGAAGTATTCATAGCCAGCCTGGTCAACAGGTGTTTCGGTGTAATAGAACCAGTCAATTGTTTCTATGCCGATTGTTCTTTCCTTCAATACTTCGAAGATTGCGGGGATAATAGCACCGTCAAGCTTTGCCATTTCCGCTATCTTTTCCTGGTTGGTCGGGTTCTTGAGAATTTCAAGCAGCAATGAGACTATAATTGTAAACACATCACCGTTGTCGAGTTCTGTAATCAAGAAGCCTTCATCGCCATTCAGGAATGTGAAAGGTGTTGCGTAATTCGAAATATGTGTAGGAATAATGTTTTTGAGTACATTCAAATCAAATCCGAGTGCCTGCTCAGCGATACCAAGAATATACTCAAATGTAAACTGGTCAATCTGAGTAGCGGTAATCGTCGAGAAATCAAAGCCTGGTTCTTCATCAGGATCCGGAGGTGTTGTTGTCTCTTCGCCTGCCAGCATGCCGATTATTGTTTGAACATTTAAGTTATAAAACGGTCTGACTGTGTCAAGAAGAACAAGAATCGGGTGAAGAAGAATGTTAAGGGTCGTTGCAAGTCCGTTAGATGACAGATAGTAAATGATGTTCGGAAGCTTTTCAAGAATTGTTGAAAGAGGATTTGCGGCAATTTCATCAATGATTCCGAAAATCGGGTCAATAATGTATTTTATTGCATTAGACGGATTTGCAGCTATAGCAGCGGAGTAAGCAGCCGGAGTGAGAATATCTGCTGTCGGAACACCTAAAGCCTGAAGCAGCGGAATGATTCCCTTGGCGTAGCCGTCGCTTCCGTAGAAGTAGAGGGCTTCGTCAGCGCCGTTTGTAAAGACTCTGATGTCACTGCCGTTAAGGACGAAAGTGAGAATCGGTACAAGAGGTTCAAGCATCTCATATAGAGCTGCAAGGAAATCTTCTCTTGTTTGAATATCCTCAGGTTTGTAGTAGAAGAAGAGCTCTTGGTCAGCATCGTCTACTAAGCCGTCGCCGTTAAGGTCATCGGTGTTTTTATAGATGAGCCAGTCAGCAATATCTACGCCGAATGAGTTTTTGAGGAGTGTAGAAATCATTTCGTCGAGTTCAAGCTCTCCGAGTGTGTCGGTCAGGCTCTTCAATGTCTCAGCATTTAAGAAGCCGTCGAGCATTTCATCAACAATTTCCTTAATAGTTTGTGTTTCGCCGGTCATGGTAAGAATATCTGCAACAAGACCGTCAAGGTTATTGGCAAGCGCGTCTGCTTTTGCGGCAGTCCACATATTGTTATAACCTAAATATCTGTAAGGAGATGCAGTTACGGGAGGTGCAACCCATTGATACTGAGCAACCGGGTATTCTTTCTGGTTAAACAGTTCAACTACGGAAGCAATGGACATCGGGCGGTTTGCATCGGAGGACATGTGTGTAAGAACTTCCTGGAGCTCCGGCGAAATGCCTTCCTCAGACTTGATAATCGAGCCAATCAGGTTCGGATCCTGACCGATACCCTTAATCAGGTAGTTGAGTAAGCCGTACATAACTGTGGGCTTATCAGCATCGATATAATGTCTTGTCGCGTTACAATAGTTGCCCATTGCAGCGTTACCGGAAATACGTTTTGTGGGGATCTGACCTGCGGGAGGAGTTGGGCTGCTGCCTGTTTTGAGAGTACCGGCAGTCATTATGCATCTCGAGTCAAACTGCGGCAGGCTGATATTGCAGCCGTCCATGAAGCAGGAAGGAAGCTTTTGAATGAGACCGTTCATGTCGTTGAGCATGCTCAAATCGAGAGCTGAATCGTCGCCGCTAAAGAGAAGGTCGGGGACATCAAGGTCATAGAATCCGCTCAGGTCAAGACCCAAGCCGGCTATTGAGCATGTTATACCTAGCAGTGATGCGTTTCCGTCAGGAATGTATTTGATTTGTGTCTTGAGCTCATTTAGCAGCTGTCCAATCATATTAAACTGGATAGCATAAGCCATGTAAGGCAGCATTTCAAGCACTTTATTGACAGGTCTTGAAGCAAGGTCGTTTGTGAAATAGCTTATGGGAGCGGTAATTGCCTTGACAACATTCGGAATACCGGAGAAGTCAGATGTAGCATAAGAGTGTATCTGAGCATTTGTCGGTATAAGTGCCATTGCCTCTGCGCTGTAGCCGTTAAGTCCTTCGAAAATCGGGGCAAAAATCTTTGAATAGCCCTCGGTTCCGTTTTCGACGATTAATCTAAGCTTCAGGTTGTCAGCAGTTGGCTGTAATCCTGAATAGTTAACGGCTGTAATAGTTGCGGCTCTTAAGATAGCTCCTTCATAAGATTGGCCTAACAGCAAGGATTTTACAAGTGGCCAAATACCTCTGAGAGCGGCGGACATAGCTGCGTTAAAGGCTGCACTCTTGTCGGCGGCTGAGTCAACACCCCAGTCAAGAGCCAGATTGCCGTCTACCATGATTGACTGCCAGATATCGGTTGTTCTTTTGTTTTCGCTTTCCGGTCTGTTTTCATCATTATAAACATCCCATGAATCGCCCTTTGGTTTCGCTGTTCTGAGTGTCGCGGCGACTTGAGGATAAGCTGCTTCAATCAGAGGAGCCAGCATGTCGGGATAAATAGCAAGACCGGTTAGGTTGTTAGTAGTTCCAAGCGGATTGCCTGTATCTGTCAGAACATCATGAAGAGGACGCAGATAAATGTCGGCATAGTCAGATTTATTCGGGTCGAACAAATATCTATGATCGGCTGCTGTTGCGCCGGGTCTGTTACCGTTTACGCCGGGAAGGTCAGACCATGTTTCTTCAAGAGCTTTGGTAACCTCAACATAGGTTAAGCCGACGATGCAGTTGACCATGGCGTCTGAACATCCGAGACCGATTGCTGTGGGTAAGTTTTTCATGCAACCGGCGATGTCGACAGGTTCGTCGCAACCCATAACAGACTGCAGAGTGTTGGCGAAATCGGGACTTCCGAGCAGGGTCTCAAGCGCGCTGACAACACCGTTGAGCGAGTTGTTATTAACTGCAAATGTGTCAGTGTTGGATCTAGCCATGTCCAGAGCGACATTTCCTTCGTTATCTATCAGAGAGTCACCGATACGTGTAGGATAACTATAAGTTTTCTGAACATAGTCGTTATAGCCAAGGGTGCTGATATAAGCAGCGAACTGGTTGCCAACTACATCTTTTAACTGAGCATAAGCTGTTCTTGTCGCTGCAGAAATATAACCGTATTTAGAGGTTCCGTCCGAATTAGTCTCATAATTGTAAATAGATGTTTCAATGTTGTTCATCGCGCCTCTGAAGAGGTGGAAATTGCTCCAGTTGATTGTGGGGTTGGTCGGGTTATTGCCGATTGCCGCCAGAGCGGTGTTAACTTCTTCATTGAAGCGGGCTTGAAGTAAACGGTGCAAAATATCGTCGCAATCCAATACTATATCATTATAATATGTACCGTACAAAACAGCGAAATCAGCCGCGCTTAATTTTGCCTGATTCGCAGTCATATTAGCAAGGAATGCGGTTTGCTTTGCAGGGTATTCATCGAGCATCGTTATTATATCTTTTGTTGCAATTTCGGAAAGATCTGTATACTTGATTTTGTCAAAGTATGTCTTGTCGGATGTACTGCTGGCTATAATTCCGCGATAGGTAAACTCATAGGTTAAAGAGTTTATAAAATCTGTCAGGTACTGTGTGCCGGAGGTAAACGCCAGTGCGATATGCGCAGGTGTAAATCCGTTAATGGTATTTCTCAGGGAAACGAGCTCATTATAAATCGATAATATTGTTGTATCATCCATCGGACGGTAATCGTCAGGGTTCGATTTATAGAAGGTAGTATATAACTGGTCAACCCTTGTCTTTAAAGCATGAATCCATAAAAGCTCAAGGTCGTTTCTGAGAATAGCGCGGGAGGAGTTAATATTCCCGAGGTTAAAGCCGTATGCCGTAACAAGTAAACCTTGCTGAGTGGCGTTAAGACCTGTTAATCTGCCGTAATGCTGCTGCTGTGAGTTCCACAGATCAAGCATTTCAGTCAAATTACTGTTGTCATACGCTGTTCCGGCATTCACGGTTTCATTAAATCCGCCGGGTTTCTGGAAGTATTCAACATCATTCTTATAGTTGATTGTAACAGAAGCATTTATACAATTTTGAATATATGCGTCAATCTGAGCATGCTGTGGGAAGAATTTTGCCTTGTCCGCAGCGGTGAAGGTATTCACAGTTGTTCCGCTGACCGCCGCGAGCATATCAAGCATAGCCTGATTGTTTGCCAATTCCTTTGCGATTTCATCAATTGAATAAAGAGCAGGGTTTGAATTGACACGGTTAACACCCTGAGAGGTATTTTGTGTGTAGAAATAGTTGTAATATTCTTTAATTAAGTTTAAATAGCTGCTTGATGTCGCGTGTCTTGTGTAGAAGGAATTCTTATTGCTAAAGTTATTGTAATAACCAGTGCAGCCTGAGCCTGATCTTTGATGGATTCTTCCATTTCCGCCGTAGGATAGTGTTGTATTAACAGTGGGAGCGGCGAGTAAAGTAGCAATGTTCGCAAATTGACGAATTGCCTGGAACTCGGAACGCTTTACAATAATCTCAACATTAATTGCCAACGGTGTGTTGTCTTTATTCCATGTGCCAGCGTTAGAAGCAACATAAGTACCAGAATTGGTACCTTGCGCACTTGCGAATGGTGTGGATCTGAAATTGGTATTAGCATAATTGCGGTTGTCTGCGAAAAGGTGAACAAGGATATCTCTGTTAGCTTTTCCGCCATCGGCATTTGAAAGCGCTAAATCTGTAACAAGCTGTCTGGACAATGAACTCCACCAATGGTAAGTTGGAGTAGAAGTAGTGCTTGTGTCGAATAATATTCTGTTTGTGCCGGTGGTATCAGTTGTTTGAAAAAGCTCGCCGTATTTGGCGGCTGCGTCATATAATAATCCGTTTGTTGAGTTGTCCTGGATTATTAAACGCGCCGCACCGCCTTCTGATGTGTCATGGTGGGTTTGAAGTATTTGATACTTTGTCAGCTCAGATGCGGGGATGTTGTTGAGAGCGGTCTTTAAATCTGTTTTTGCCTGGGCAAATGTCGCGGCTGAAGCATTCATTGAAAATGCGACGCTTATCGATGTTACTATCATCATAATTGACAGTATCATTGACAAGCTTTTTCTGAGTCGTTGTTTCATAAATACACTCCTTTTTCTTATTGGTTATTCGGTGTTTGCTCATTATATACATTATTATGACTTGGGGGATAATGCACATAATTAGACACGGACACCTATTAACTCATAATTATTTTATCTATTTCATAACGGTTTGTCAAGCGTTTTATAGTTAAAAGCTCCAAAGAATAGCAACAAAAAAGAACTTAAAATCGGAAAAGTCAACAGTTACGAGACTTTTTTGCTGTTTTCGTCTGGAACAACTGACTAAATAGTGTTTGTCCCTTTGTTAAAAACTACTTAAACCTATTTTTTCAATAGACAAATCTGACAAGAAGATGTAAAGTAAATTGTCATATGTTACAAACTTTAAAAAAAGCTGCTCTTTTTTTTCAGTTTTTTGCTTTATAGCTTAATTAGCACAAATAACAACTGTTATTTCCGAAAAGGTATTTAGATTTATTTGTATAATTACATTCAAGAATAAAAAAGCCTTGATTTTGAATTTTTTCAATTTTTTGTCGAAATGTGTTTTTTTTCAAAGTTAATTCGTAAGTATAATAATTAAAGTGTGATAAATGCGTATAAAACAATATAAATAAATATAAAAAAATATAAAATCAGATGATGTAATCCTCAAATAATTGTAAACAGAGATATTAATAGAGAAAAAAATCAGATTTATTAATATCTATTTGACAAAATGGCAATATTAAGGTATGATTATGTAGTAGCAAATAGTTTAAATGAATATAAAAACATATAAACCAAGATAGTATCATACTAATTTGACTATATTTACTAATAAAATTTTTTTATCCTTGACTAAACTGACTTTATAAGATATATTATATTAAAATCAATTCAACTCAATCCTAAGTATCAGTTTGAAAAAGTGAGGTTAAATTTATGAACATTCCGCGCCCCGAACACCCGAATCCCCAATTCTTCAGGGAAAACTGGAGGAATCTCAACGGAGAATGGCAGCTTGAAATAGACCACGGCAAGAGCGGTCAGGCTAGAAGGCTTTATGACCGAGAGACAAATCTCAGCGGTAAAATAATCGTTCCCTTCTGCCCCGAAAGCAAGCTCTCCGGCATTGAACATAAGGATTTTATGAGCGCGGTGTGGTATAGACGTGAATTTGAGCTGTCCGCCGAAGAGCTGAAGGATCTTATTTTTATTCACTTCGGCGCAGTTGATTACAATGCGACTGTTTATATCAACGGATTTGAGGCAGGAACCCATAAAGGGGGTTATGTTTCATTCAAAATTGACATCACGAAGCTTTGCAAGCTGGGAAAAAATATTGTTACGGTTTATGCCGTTGACGAGGTTCGCGACCCGATGGTTCCGCACGGTAAGCAGTGCGAGGAATATTTCTCAAAAGGCTGCGACTATACAAGAACCACCGGAATTTGGCAGACTGTTTATCTCGAGTTTGTACCGAAAGCATACATAAAGAGCTTTAAATTTTTTCCCGATACCGAAAATGCTTCACTAAATATTCAAGCGGAATTATCGGCAGCGGGTAGCTTGAAAGCAGAGGCTTTTTATCAGGGTAAAAATGTCGGCGAGGCTTGCGTGTCAAGCGTTGGCGGCTTCACTCAGCTGAATCTTGCTTTGAGTGAAAAGCACCTTTGGGAAGTCGGAAACGGCAGGCTTTATGACTTGAAGCTAACATTTAACGAAGATACTGTCAATAGCTATTTCGGGCTTCGCAATGTCGCGCTGAGCGGTATGAAATTTCTCATCAACGGCAAATCTGTTTTCCAGCGCCTTGTGCTTGACCAGGGCTTTTATCCGGACGGAATTTATACCGCACCGAGTGACGAGGATCTGCTAAATGATATAAAACTCTCAAAGGAAGTCGGCTTTAACGGCGCGAGACTCCATGAAAAAATATTTGAGCCGCGTTTTCTGTATCATGCTGACCGTGAAGGTTATATTGTCTGGGGTGAATACCCTAACTGGGGCGCTGACCATACAAACGGCGCGTCGGTTTATTCCATATTGCCCGAATGGACCGAGGAGCTGCAAAGAGACTTCAATCACCCGAGTATCATCGGCTGGTGCCCCTTCAATGAGACCTGGGACATACATAACAGCCGCCAGGATAACGAGCTTTTGCGCATTGTTTACCGCGCCACAAAAGCGATTGACCAGACTAGACCCTGTATTGATACAAGCGGTAATTACCATGTTGAAACGGATATTTTCTGCGTTCATGACTACGACCAGAATCCGGCGGCATTCAAGGAGCGCTATGACGCATTGCCGAATGAAGGCGAAATGTTCACCTTTTTCGCCGACCGCCAGCAATGGGAAGGTCAGCCGGTTATGATTAGCGAGTACGGCGGCATCAAATGGGCACCGAATCTTGCGGGCGGCTGGGGCTACGGCGAGGCGCCGAAAACCATCGAGGAGTTTATGCAGCGATATAAAGACCTCACAGACGCAATACTTGATAACAGTGAGATATTCGGTTTTGTTTATACTCAGCTCACCGATATTGAACAGGAGCAAAACGGAATTTATACCTATAACCGCGAAAAAAAGTTTGACAACGACGCGTTGTTTAAGATAAACACCAGAAAAGCAAAAATCGAGGATTGATAAAAAAACTCGACTGTTTTTGATTATTATCGATAACAGTCGATTTTTCTTTATGAAAAAGTATAACAATTGTGATATAATCGCTTAGTACCTTAGTGGGCTGAAAGCTCAATAAAAAACAAGACTTGGTTTGTGGGCTTGGCAAGCCATGCCCACGTTAGTAATTATATAGCTAAAATATGAATTTATATTTTTATGAAAGACGGTTGGTGTTAAATATATGCTATCTGTATTGCTGGCTGACGACAATAGACCATGGGTAGAGGCGTTGAGAATAGCCATTGACAGAAACGTTGATTTTGAGGTCATAGCTATTGCCTACGATGGCAGAGAGGCACTCGAAAAAATCATAAATCTGAAGCCGGATATTGTCATTCTGGATATTATTATGCCGGAGTTTGACGGCGCTTATATCGTGAATTATATACGAAAGCATATGGATAATTATATGCCTATTGTCTATATTCTTTCAGGTATTGGTACTGATACCGTAATTAAAATTCTTAATGACCTGGATATAGATTTTTACAGCATGAAACCGATTACTGTTGAGACAGTAATGGATTCGCTACATAAAATTATAAGCAGGCAAAACGACGGTAACCCTGTTTTCAATGAAGCTCCTTTAAGAGAGCCACTTGAAATTATCAAGGATGTCCTGCTGAAGCTCGGAATGCCGCCAAATAAGCTGTCGACTTTTTGTATTCTTGACGCTTTGCAGTATTATTATGAAAACCCTGACTGTATAAGGCTTCTCACGAAGGTTTTATACCCAAAAATTGCCAGAGAGCGCGAGCTTTCTCCGGCATCTGTCGAGAAAAATATCCGAGACGCAATTGCTAAAATGCAAAAAAAGAGCACCTCTCTTTATCTGAAGATTTTCGCATATGCCGAAGGGCAGAGGGTTACTAACGGTGAGTTTTTATCTGTGGTTATCGATTATATAAAAAGAAACTGATTCAAAAAAACATGAGGTGAGAGAACTGGTTAATATTCTATTTGGTTATTCAAGACAGATGGAAATAATTCTTTCAGTTATTTCTCTGGCTTCTACTTTATTGTTGGGTTTTTTAACGATGAAACTGGTGCTTATTCTATATGATGAAAATGAAATTCCTCTCAAAAAACAATTCACATCAGTGGCTGTTATTTCTTTTCTTTACTATTGTCTTATTTATGGCACTTATGCATTATACGGTTTTAAAAGTATTCCTCCCGGGCTGTTGAATATACTCACTCTGCCAAATCCTATAATGGGAACGGTGATGTATCTTTTAGGTGTAATGTTTTTGAAAATTACACCTTCCCGCGCTGCGAATATAACCCGGCAATGTTATATTTATATGTTTATAGTTGCAAGCATTAATCTACTTATTGATAAGCTGTTGTTTTCTCAAGGGCAAATTAATGAGCATGGTTATAATTATCTTTTGGATGCTATAAGTGTCATTGTGTGCGACGGAGTATTTCTGCTGGGATATTATATAAACAAAAGACTAGTTCGGAAATATAAGGTTGTTAGCAGAATCAGCGAGGCAATTCAGGTAAAAAATTTCGGCAGCTCAATTTTTAACAGCGTCGTTTATATTATTTGCATTTATATTTTTGTTATTTTTGTTATGACCTCCTATGGTAATTATAATTACCCCAAAAATTTGATAGTAATCACGGTTCTGGTTATTCTTCTCGATGCGGATATTAATTTCAGCTTTGACCGCCTCTACACCAACGAGGTAGCTGTAAAAAGCTCATACATAAACAGCCTAGCTAAATCAATAGAAGGCTTCACAGAGTATGCCGGTTTCGTTAATGAAACGCTTGATAAATATGACGTTTTGATAAAAGATGAGGATTGGCAGCAATTGCGTGGGTATCATGAAAAACTAATAGGTAACACGCGAAGCGGCACTAATAAAATCAATCTTTCAAGTAAAATGTCATTGAATCCGGCGCTTATATCGCTGCTGTTGAAAAAACTGGACTATGCTGAGGTAAACAATGTACAGTTGATTTTTCCCGACCTCGTATCTTTTGAAGAGCTGTACATTAGCGATATTGACCTGAGTCGAGTGCTTGGAAATCTCATTGATAATGCTATTGAAGCTGCCTCAGAATCTGAAGCACGAAGGGTATCTTTTTCGGTGAAGGAAAAAGTGGATGAATGCAAGCTTATTATTATTTCAAACAGCATAAAAGAAAGTGTTGATATAGACAGCGTCTCGGTTAAAGGCGTCACCACCAAAGCCGGGCATTCGGGGGTCGGTTTAACACAAGTGAGAAATATCCTCAGGCAATACAATAACAGCTCTATACATTTTTCTTGTTTTAAAAAAGAATTTACCGTTTTTATTGAGATTTGGAAAAGCGAATAATATTAAACAATATTTTGAACTATGGAAAGAATGTGATATTGTTGTACAGCGAGCTGGCATACTCCGAAAATATGCAGATGATTCTTTTCTTCATTTCAACTGCTAATTCATTATTACTGTCGGTTCTGACAATGAAATTAACAATGGCGCTCTACGGTGAAAAATGCAGTATAAAAAGACAAACCCTTTTTGTTTTTTTAACCGGCTTTGTTTTAAGCACCGCATGGGTTTACAGCTGGTATCTAATAGGAGGCGGGGATGATTTTTCAGCTGTAGCTTATTCGCTAATAACTATACCCAACCCTCTGTTTGCTTTGGTTTACTATTTTTTAGGTATCAAAATCCTTCTTCTATCCTCGCATAATTCCGTTCGATTAATGAGAATTATTTATCTTTTACAGATTTTTATTTTTTGCGTTTCACAGCTGATAAGCACACAATTTTTTCCTCAGCAGAAAGGAAAACCATTTAATTATCTGCTCGACATTCTCGCTCTTCTCACGAGCTCCGTCATTAGTATTTTTGCATTGTTTATAGCTTTTTATTTTATCAGCTACAAAAAGATGATGATTAGACTAAAAGACAGCACTCCTGAAAAAAAGTTGTTTAAGGCACTGTTTTTCAGTTTTTTTCAAGCGTTAATGATATATTTACTTGTCATTATCACAAAATATTTTATAACGCCCATGAATTTTGCATTCTCCTGCATCATCGTGATTCTCGCTGCGAGTCTGGTTTTGTCGACTATTCTCAACCACGAACGCTCTATCAAAGTCGAGCTTTACAACAGAAATATTTATATCAGCAATCTCACGAAGGTGGTTGAGGATTTTTCCGGACTAAAACATGATTTTCATAATATACTGCAGTCCTACAGCGGTTATCTTGCAATTAATGACACCGAGCGATTGAAATCGTATCATGAACATCTGATGAAAACAGTAAAAATTACAGGCATGCAGGTCAGTCTGAATCACAGGTTAGCTCAAAATACAGCGCTGGCGACTGTGCTTATTAGTAAAAGTAATCTGGCATTGAGCCGGGATATTTGTTTCGAAATGGACATAATGTGCGACATTAAGGAAATGTATATTGATGAAACGGAATTATGTAATCTGCTTAGTGAAATGTTGAATTATTTTTTAATAAGTGTATCATCATTTAAGACTAAAATGATTAGAATTTTTATTGATGAAATTGATGAAGGCAAAAAACGAATTGAAATCAAGGTGCCTCTTGAAATCGAAAATAAAGCAAATGAAAATAATAAAATCTACATATTATTACATTCTTATCTGCTGAAGTACGAAAATGTTTCTTATTCGACATCATATTACATGGATGAGTTCATTTCAACCATTGTAATTAACAAAAACTGAAATTTATCGAAAAAAAGATATTGCGAAAATCAAAAAATGTCGATTAAATTTTATTGTTTTTATAACAAAAATCATCTATATTGTTTATTAGGTACAGCATTACAATAGCTTACCTGGTAAGCAATATTTTCTTTCTGTTATATGTCTCGCTCTCCTATTCCTGTAACATATAAAAAAGGACGTGTTAATAATATGAATCTAGTCACGCAGTCGATTATAGTCATTGAAAACGTGGAATACAGCATTGACTATTTTGTATTTCCCGGCATCGCTTATAATGGGGAAAGTTTGTATGCAATACGAGTTGAGATGAGTTTTTGCGGTAAAACTTTCGAAGAATCGGCACTGATTTGTAAAAATGAGTCGCAAGCTGTTCTGACAGCAAAATTTCTTGCGGATAACTTCGTTTTTCCCTGCCATCTGAAGGATGTTCTGTGTGACATGAATATAAAAATCGTTCCTGCGGCTGTCAATTTTAAGAAAGACTTAGTTTTGCAATAAGTATATTGTGGTCAGAAAGATCTGTTTCAATCATTCCGGACTCTAGATGTAAAAATAAATCGGAAAAAATAATATTGTCGAGATATTCGTAATAGTCGCCGGTTGTGTAGGTCGAATAGGGTTTGTTTTCGGTATTGATCATTTGCGCACTTATAAGCTCGAATTCCTTAAACGATTCGACATTGAAATCACCGCAGAGAATAAAGCGCTCGGACTTTTTAAGCTCCTCATTAAGTGAGGAAAACTGCTGTGTCCTAGTGCTAAGGCTCTCATAACTGAGATGTGTGCAAAAAACATCAATAGGCATCCCGTTTATTGAAATGACAGCTTTTCCGCAGGAACGTTGTTCAAAATTTTCTGACGGAAGATAAGATATAGAAGTGCTGAGAATAGGATGTTTGCTTAATATTCCGTTTCCGTAATATCCGCTACCCAATTCGATTGAAGGAAAAAAAATGTAATTCATGGAAAGCTTTTCAGCAATAAGCTTCATCATATCGCCTACATTTGAGCGCTCAGTATTCAAATCAACCTCCTGAAGGCATATTATATCCGGATTTTGCGCGGCCAAAAGCGAGGCTATATCCTCAACATTTTTTCCGCAATTTCCTCCAATATAAGAGTTAAGGGTAACTACGGTCAACTCTGTTGAAATATTGGCATTTTGATTATCATTATCATCATAGTTCATTAGTTCTACCTCCTTATTTGTTGAAAGGGAAAAAATAATATTTAAGATAATCATCAAAAAAACAGTAAAATTTTTCATTTAACAGACCTCATTTGATTAATATTGAGTTGGCTAAAATTTAATCTATAAGGCAATATTAAACGAAATTTTTGATGTTTAGAGGGTAAGGCAGTGTTGTTTTAGAGTGTTTATAAAGTGTTTTATATTCGCAAAAAATGCGTTTCTTTTCACAATAACCTCATTCTTTTCACATTAGAGCATATAAATTATTTTATTCGTATATACCAAGTTTAATCCAAATCCGACCTTTTTTGGATTCGCCGCCAATTTCCAAAAGCTTGGCGCGACCCTTGCCGCGAATTGAGATAATGTCGCCCTCTTTGACTGTTTTTGATGCTGAAAGACACTCTGAATGGCAGAGCTGAACTTTACCGGCTGTAATATATTCGCCGATGATATTTCTTGAAAGATTAAATGCGGATGCCGCAACAGCATCCAGCCTCAGCGAAGCGACAGTGTCGCTTTTTTCTTTTATATTTTCCTGGAGAACCGGCAGCTCATCAATCGGCAGAAGTGTAGCTTTTACTCCTATTCGACCGATAGCAGTGATATTTTCAATAATAAATTTGCTTATATCGCTCAAACAAATCAGAATAGCGCGACCGCTTTCTATCATAATATCTCCAAGCGTTTCGCGTTTTATGCCGAGTGCGAGTACGGCACCGAGTACATCACGGTGAGATATTATATCCTGCTCCCTGTGAGAAAAAACAACAGCGGAAATAAAAGATGAGCTTTCAAGCACATCGTCCGCTGAATTCGAAAAAACAGCAATGTTTCTTTCTGCAGAAATGAAACCACCTTCAAAACGTAAAAAAATATCCTTTCTTTTCGAGTAATATTTTTCAATTTCCGTCTTTTCCGCCGCAGTGAGAAACTTGCTGTGGGAAAAATTTTTTCTTTTTGCTTCGAAAACAAGATCATCTATATGAGCCAGCAGGCTTTCCTTGCTATCCAAAAAATCACTCCGTTTTTTTTGTTTGGTATGATTATAATATAAAACACCGGCTTTAGCAAACATTAATGTAAAAATGTTGTAGCTCAAAAAATATCATATCTAACGTGGGCATGGCTTGCCAAGCCCACAACCCAAGTCTTGTTTTTTATTGAGCTTTCAGCTCACTAAGGTACTAAATATATTTAGAGCAAATATGGGCTTTTTACGCGAAATCAAAAAAAATTCTCAAAAACACTTGATTTTATTAAAATAATAGTTTATAATACCTTAGCAATCCCAAACAATTAGCAAAAATAAATATCGCGGAGTGGAGCAGCTGGAAGCTCGTCGGGCTCATAACCCGGAGGTCAGAGGTTCAAATCCTCTCTCCGCAACCAATTAGACCGCTCTTTTGCGGTCTTTTTATTTAGCAAAGCAAGCTCGATAAGCTACTACGCGCTTGTCGCATAGTGCAAGTCCTGTTGCCTGCAATTTAAAAAGGAAGTCTTGTATATCAAGGATTTCCGCTTTTTTTTTGTTATATTTTATGTCGTCTTGAAAGGGAAGAATGATAACTTTGACCATTTATAATTTTTTTTAAAAAACTCTTGACAAGGCATATGTATTGTGTATAATTAAATTGTACTCAATTTATAATGGAGGTCAAACACAATGAACATCTATGATTTTACGCTTAAAGACGCAAAGGGAAACGACATCAGCCTTTCCGATTATAAGGGCAAGGTTTTGATGATTGTTAATACCGCGACAAAATGCGGATTTACTCCGCAATACAGCGGTTTGCAAGACTTGTATGAAAAATACAAGGACAAGGGTTTTGAGATTCTTGATTTTCCATGCAATCAATTTGCAAATCAAGCTCCGGGAACTGACGCGGAAATCGGTAGCTTTTGCACAGGTCGGTTCGGCATCAAATTCAAACAGTTTGCTAAGCTTGATGTCAACGGAGAGAATGAAAGCCCTTTATATGCATGGCTAAAAAAGCAAAAGGGAGGTATGGGCGGTTCGAATATAAAATGGAACTTCACAAAATTTTTAGTTAATAATGAAGGCGAAGTTGTCTCCCGTTTTGCTCCGACAAAGACTCCTGACGCACTCGAGAAGGAAATTGTGAAATTACTCGGCTAATAAAAAATAGAGGGAGAATAATTTATGGAGATTGATGTCCTGAAGCTTGAGAATCAGCTGTGTTTTCCTCTTTATGCATGTTCGCGCGAGGTGGTAAAAAAATATAAGCCTTATCTTGATGAGATAGGGCTTACCTATACGCAGTATATTGCCATGATGGTATTATGGGAAAAGAAAACGGTCAATGTAAAATCTCTGGGCGAATGTCTTTACCTTGATTCCGGAACATTAACACCTCTGCTGAAAAAGCTGGAAACAATAGGGCTTGTAACGCGCAGCAGGTCCGAGAAGGACGAGAGGAATCTTGTGGTGAGTATCACCGAAAAAGGCGAGGCTCTTAAAAATCAGGCAAAAACAATTCCGGAGCGCATGGCGGCATGCTTAAATCTAAACACCCAAGAAGCCGGAACACTTTACACTTTATTATATAAAATGTTAAGAACAGGAGAATTATCATGAAAATCGCTATCAGATACTACAGCAAAACCGGAAATACCGAAAAACTGGCAAAAGCTATTGCTGAAGAAACAGGTGTTTCAGCAGAAACCGTGGATATACCGCTTGATAACGCTGTAGATATTTTATTTTTAGGCAGTGCAGTCTATGGAGCAGGTGTTGATGAAAAAGTTAAGGCTTTTATTGACAGCTTAGATTCTTCGAAGGTTGGTAGTGTAGTAAATTTCAGCACAGCGGCACTGCTTTCGTCGACTTATCCGCAAATTTCAAAATTACTCAAAGCAAAGAACATAACTCTTGACAGCAGAGAATTTCACTGCCGCGGGAAATTTAAGTTTACGCACAAAAACAGACCGAATGCTCAGGACATAGCCGACGTAAAAAAATTTGCCAGGGATATTCTAAAATAAGCACTACTATAACAAAACCGATTAATCCGGTATTCGTTCTAATTTCATAAAATGACAACGAGCATTAAAACTTTTAAAAAGTGATTTTTAAAAGTTTTTTTCTTGCTCAAGACGTTTTTTCAGCATAGCCAGCACTCGCGTTTCGATTCTGGAGACATATGAGCGGGAGATTCCAAGCTCTTGTGCCACTTCTCTCTGAGTTTTTGCAGTTGTGCCGTCCATGCCGTAGCGCATTTTTATAATTTGCCGCTCGCGGCTGTCTTTAATTTCGTTTACATATTTCCTCACGCAAATTAAATTATTCTTCTTATTAAGATTTTCAACAATATCGTCGTCAACTTGTATTGTGTCGATAATCGTTATTGATTCCCCGTCGTTATCCGAATCAATCGGCTCATTAAGCGATACCTCATTCGCAATCTTCTTCATGCTGCGGAAATACATGAGGATTTCATTTTCAATACACTTCGCCGCGTATGTTGAGAGGCGGGTGCCTTTTTCGATGTCGTAAGAGTTTATGCCTTTTATGAGTCCCAGAGTTCCGATTGAAAGCAGGTCGTCCTGATCCGACATCGTCGAATAATATTTTTTCAGTATGTGTGCAACTAGCCTGAGATTATGCTCGATAAGCTTGTTCTTCGCTTTTTCGTCGCCCTGTTTCAGCTGCTCAAGGCAGATTCTTTCCTCCTCCGCTTTCAGCGGCGGGGGAAATGAGCCGTGGTTTCCTATATGCAGAGCAATATAAATGAAATTCGCAAGCAATGAATCGATTATCGAAAATGCCATGTTTCTCAACCCTTTGGAGCATTATTAGCATAGTTTGAACTGCTGACTACAGTTGATACCAGTCTATACTTATTTTCATTTTAACAATATTAGTATAGCTAATTCCTTACATACACTGATTTTATCTATGCTTATTTCTGTGTGCATTTATCAGTATATGTTTTGACTGCATGTCATGTTACGCTTTTAATTTCGTATAAAATTGAACCTATTTCATGTAATATTTGACAAGATATTCAATTCGTGCTATACTTATTATATCGTTGCGAGCGCAACAATATTTTTTGTAAAAAGGCTGAAATCTATTACTAACACGGGCTTGGCTTGCCAAGCCCACAACCCAAGTAGTGTTTTTTATTGAGCATTCAATCCAATAAGGTACTAAAATTTATTTTCATAGATGTGCATGTAATTATTTTATATTGGGGTTGGTTTTATGGAAGAAAAAAGAGAGAAGCTGATGAAATATATCAGCCGGACCTCGCGGCTTACCGAACTATACCGCGGCAGGCTGCTGCGTGAGGATGGCATTGCCGGGCATCAGCATGTTTATATTCTGCGCGTCTGTCAGTCGCCGGGGATTTCACAAGAGGAGCTTGCGCGGATGATTTATATCAACAAGAGCAATGTCGCGCGGCAGATTTCATCGCTAGAAGCTTTGGGCTATATAGAAAGGCGTTCAGATACGGATGATAAGCGGATTATGCGCCTGTATCCGACAGAAAAAGCGGTTGCGGTACTGCCAAAAATAAAAAAAATACTGGACGACTGGAACCGCTATCTGCTTGAGGATTTTAACTCTGAGGAAAAAGATGAACTTTTCCATCTTTTGTCCCGCGTTATGGAAAAAGCGGAAAAATATGTTGATGAAAAAATAAAGGAGGATGAGGAATGAGACGGATTTTGGGCTATCTGAAACCTATGACAGCGCGTATTTCTCTGGGCTTTTTTATAAAATTTCTCGGCACCATCACCGATTTGCTCATTCCCTCAATCCTTGCAAAAATCCTTGACGATATTGTGCCGACACAAAACAAAAAAATGATACTGCTCTGGGGCGGCGCTATGCTAGCATGCGCGTTCGCGGCAGTATTCGCGAATATTATCGCAAACCGAATGGCAGCGCGTGTTGCGATGAGAGCAACAGGTGCGATTCGCCATGATTTGTTTGATAAAATAATGCACCTGTCCTGTTCTCAGATTGACAGAATGACGATTCCATCTCTAGAGTCTAGACTCACGACCGATACATATAATCTGCATCACGCTTTCGGAATGATTCAGCGCATGGGCGTGCGCGCACCGATTCTGCTAGTCGGGGGCATCGCTGTCACTTTTTCGATGGAGCCTGTGCTGACGATGATTCTTGTCGCGATTCTGCCCTTGATTTCGATGCTTGTTTATTTTGTCACAAAAAAAGGCGTCCCGCTTTATACCATTGTTCAGAAATCGGTTGATTCGCTCGTCAGAACAGTCCGCGAAAATATCAGCGGCGCGAGGGTTATCAAAGCCCTTTCAAAAACGCAATATGAAAAAGAGCGTTTTGAGAGCACTAATATGCAGCTAATAAACAGCGAAAAAAAAGCAGCGAAAACTATGGCTGTCACAAATCCCACGATGAATCTGCTGCTTAATATGGGGCTTACAGCTGTAATTATCCTCGGCGCATACAGGGTTAACTCGGGCCTTACACAGCCGGGAAAAATTATCGCTTTTCTTTCTTACTTCACAATAATTCTTAACGCGATGATGTCGGTTACGAAAATATTTGTTAATCTCTCGAAGGCGAGCGCGTCGGCAAACAGAATCACTGAGGTGCTCCTGATGCCAAAGGAGCTTGAGGTTCAACCGCTTTCGCGGGAAAATGAGGAGGCTCATCTGATTTTTAATGATGTGTCGTTTTCTTATCATAAGCAAAAGGAAAATATCAGCGGAATAAGCTTTGCGGTAGAGAAGGGCGGCACTCTCGGAATAATCGGCGCGACAGGCAGCGGAAAATCAACCGTTATTCAGCTTCTTATGAGGCTTTATGAGGCTGACAGCGGCAAAATTCTCATAAACGGCATACCGATTACAGCTATACCCGAGGATGAATTGCACAGAAAGTTCGGCATCGTTTTTCAAAATGATGTGCTGTTCGCGGATTCTATCAGGGAAAATATTTCCTTCGGTCGAGCTCTTGATGATGAAACGATTAAAACAGCGGCTGAAAACGCCCAGGCTATGGAGTTCATCTCAGCATTGCCGGACGGCTTCGAGCATATGCTGACTATCCGCGGCTCCAATCTCAGCGGCGGACAGAAGCAGCGGCTGCTTATTGCTCGTGCGCTCGCAGGGAAGCCGGAAATACTCATACTTGATGACTCCTCCAGCGCGCTTGACTATAAAACCGATAGCCTTCTGCGTAAGGCTATCAACTCGAATTTCAAGGGGACAACTACGATAATTATTGCTCAGAGAATCAGCTCGATTTACAATTGTGACCACATTCTGGTTATTGACGACGGCAGAGAGCTGGGTTACGGCACGCATGAGGAGCTCATGGAGAGCTGCGAGCTGTACCGTGAGATTTTTATGTCGCAGATGGGAGGCGGTAAAATTGCCTAAGGATCCGAGATACTCGACACTGACAAAGCCGAAGGATACAAAAAAGACATTGATGCGTCTCTGGAAATATCTTTTCCGGCATAAATATATGCTTTTCGGCGCCTTTCTGCTGACTGTTTCGAGCAATGTCTTTGCTCTTATCGGTCCGATGCTCTCAGGAAAAGCCATTGATGCCATTGGAACAGTCGCCGGAGGTGTCGATTTCCCAAAAGTTTTTCTCTATTGCGCTCTGATGGGCGGCTTCTATCTAATTTCTGCCGCGCTGTCATATATGCTTTCCGTACTGATGATAAATCTATCGCAAAAGGTTGTCTATACCATGCGGCGTGACGTTTTTAACAAGCTCGCGGATTTACCGGTAGGGTTTTATGATAAGCATCAAGCGGGTGATATAGTCAGCCGAATTTCCTATGATATTGATACCGTCAACGCCTCGCTCTCAAATGATTTTTTGCAGATAGCGACCAGCGTTATCACCGTTTTCGGCTCTCTAATCATGATGCTGCGCATATCGCCCGCAATGGTTCTTATTTTTGCCGTGACCATACCGATTTCAATTATTCTCACAAAGTATATGACCGGCAAGGTGCGTCCGCTTTTCAGAAAGCGTTCCGCGAAGCTCGGCGAGCTTAACGGCTATGCTGAGGAAATTATTACAGGGCAAAAAACTATAAAATCGTATAATCAGGAGCAGACGATAATCGGAAGATTTAACGAGAGGAATAATGACGCGGTCACGGCTTATTACAACGCCGAATACTACGGTGGCATGGTGGGTCCGACGGTCAATTTTGTCAACAACCTATCCCTGACACTTATCAGCGTTGTAGGCGCGTTTTTGTTCCTCAGCTCAAAAATCACACTTGGTAATCTTTCATCTTTTGTTTTATATTCAAGAAGATTTTCAGGGCCAATCAATGAGATGGCGAACATCTTAAGCGAGCTGCAGTCGGCATTTTCGGCGGCTGAAAGGGTTTTTAATCTCATTGACGAGGAGGGCGAAAAGGCAGACGAGCCGGACGCTCCTGAGCTCACGGATATTGAGGGCAATGTTGAGATGAGGGACATTGTTTTTGGCTATACTGACGATAAAATTGTTATAAAAAATCTTGATTTGGTGGCGAAAAAGGGGAGCCGTGTGGCTATTGTCGGTCACACAGGAGCCGGAAAAACCACACTGATAAATCTGCTCATGCGTTTTTATGACCCTCAGAGCGGTGTTATATCCGTTGACGGGAACGACATAAAAAAAGTGAAGAGGAACAGCCTGAGGCTTTCATATTCAATGGTTTTGCAGGATACCTGGCTCTTTTGCGGCACTGTTTTTGAAAATATCGCTTACGGTAAGGAAGGCGCGACAATGGAGGAGGTAGTCGCAGCGGCAAAGGCGGCGAAAATCCATTCCTTCATCGAATCCCTCCCTGAGGGTTACAACACGGTTATAAATGAGGACGGAATGAATATTTCTCAGGGGCAAAAGCAGCTCATTACCATTGCGAGGGCGATGCTGCTTGAGGCGAAAATGCTGATTCTTGATGAGGCGACCTCTAATGTTGATACTAGAACCGAAATCCAGATACAAAAAGCGATGCAGAAGCTCATGAAGGATAAAACCTGCTTTGTGATAGCGCACAGGCTTTCGACAATTCAAAATTCCGATATTATTCTGGTGGTGCAGGACGGCGAGGTTGTTGAAAAGGGTAATCATGAGGAGCTTATGAGCCGCAACGGGCTTTACTATACCCTCTATCATTCGCAATTTGCATAAAAGAAATTATCAAAAAGATATGTGAACATTGCGCAAAATTTTGAAAAATAATTGACACATTTTATGATTCATGTTACTATCGTAGTGTTAGACAAAAAATTAAAATGGGGAGTCAAATTTATGCGCAAAACAAAAATTCTTATCAGCATTATCCTTGTGGTTTTATTTTCATTGCAAACCCTTGCGCTTTCTGGCGCGCCGCTCAATGTTCTTGTTAATATGGTTAACGGCACTCCGAGGCTTTCTGTGGATGGCAAGCAGTATGTCCCCACCGTGTTTTTCGGGAACACCGACATGGCAGAAGGCTCCAACTATGTGCCCGAGCAGGTTTCGCTCGCGGGGAGTAACGGCGTGAATCTGCATTCGGTTATTTATAACCTTATGTTCTCCGACGACTATACAAATACCGAGAGCTGGACCTATAGAAAGCTGCGCTCCTGCATGGACCAGGTCATAAAGGGCAATGCTACTCAGACCGGCGACCCGAACGCGAAAATCATCCTGCGCGTGAGCGTTGTCGCGGCTTACGGAGCATGGCAGTATTCTTCCTATGAGCAGGTTCCGCTTCCGTGGAGAGACCAGCTTATTAAATATACAAACGGTGACTTCACCGACCCTGACGGCAACTATGTCGTCTCAATGGCTTCTGACGAATGGGCGGCTCAGGCTAACGCGAAGCTTGCCACTGTTGTTACATATCTCCTCAATCACCCTGATTACGCAGACCATATCGCCGGAATTCACCTCGAAAATTACGAATGGTTCCAGCACGGCTTCAGGGAAAAGGGCAGTGATGTTTCCGCTACAAATGACGCGAAATTCAGAAGCTGGCTATTGACGAAATACGGCAGTCTCTCAGAGATAAACAATGCCTGGGGAACCTCTTATACTGATATTTCACAAGCTATAGTGCCGCGCGATTTGCCGAATAATCTTTCAGGCGATGCGCCATATGCCAACACCCTTCTGCTGACAAAAGCCGAGCAGCGTTTTGTTGATTATAACGACTATATAAACTGGCTGACCTCAGACAGAATCAACACCCTCGCGAAAACTGTTAAGGAAGCCTCAAGCAACAAGCTTATGTGCATCTCCTTCGCAGGCTACACCTTTGAGCTTGCCGACGCGCAGTCGGGGCATTTTGATATGAGAACCCTTCTTGATTCGCCTTATCTTGATGGCTTCGCGGCACCCGTTAC
The DNA here is from genome assembly GCA_031551635.1 of Oscillospiraceae bacterium. Taxonomy (GTDB): domain Bacteria; phylum Bacillota; class Clostridia; order Oscillospirales; family Acutalibacteraceae; genus JAVBNH01. The sequence continues at coordinate 178,964 of JAVBNH010000002.1, forward strand.
ATATAATGACAGAACCTACAATACCGGCGGGTTGAATCCGAACAACAGCCCTGTCGGAGCGACAAGCGCGTATATGTCACTCGCCGATTCTGTTGTCCGAGCTGGTAAAATCTGGTTCCAGGAATCGGACGAGCGTGCGAACATCAATCCGGAGGTCACCTATACCGATACTTTCCTGCCTCCTGTGCAGAGCGTTAACGACATGATTAATGTCCACAAGAGGGAAATGGGCAGCAATATTATCCACGGGACAGGCATGTGGGCGATGGATTTGGTCGGCAAGGGCTGGCTTTACAGCAGCCCGGTTTGGAAAAATCTTTCCCAGCTTAATATGATTTATCAGAATTATGCCGCGTCTCAGACCTCACGCTCAAAATTTGACGTCGCCTTGGTTGTCGATGAAAAAGCGGAATCCATAAACGGTCAGCCCTCCTTCACAGGCATCAGCTACGATTTGCTCTCGAATGCAAGGCTCGAGTGCTACCGTGCGGGTGTTTCCTTCAGTCTGGTTGAGCTTGGCGAAGTGCTCGCAGGTAAGGTTGACGACGCGAAGGTGTATATTTTCCTCAACCCTTACAGGCTTTCAAGCGCTCAGGTGACAACTCTTAGGTCACGGATTCAGAATAACAATAAGCTTTCAGTTTTTATGTACGGCTTTGGAAATCTTTCCGCAACGGACATCAGTAATCTGACAGGCGGAATGACTATATCTACAGATACAACAGGCAGCTCTGCAATGACGCTTTCCTCTGCCGCTACTTCTACACTTCCGGGCTCAGTCACCCCTTCAAACCCGAGAAATCTCACCCCTCGTTATAAGGTTACAAGTGGTCAATCAACAGTCTTAGGCAGATACGGCTCAAGCGGCTCGAGCGGAACAATTTCTTTCGCTCTCAAAAATAATACAAACTACAAATCAATTTTCTTTGGCGCGACATATTTAAATAAGGAGAATATCCGCGCTTTTGCCAAGCTTGCAGGCGCTCAGGTATTCTCAGCAAACAACGATGTAGTTGTCGCAAATGAGAATATGATAAGCTACTGCGCGACTGTTGCCGGCAGCAAAACACTGAGCTTCAACAGTGCGACAAACGTTTACGATTACTTTGCCAATACTTGGTATTATAATGTCCCCTCTATTAACTTCACAGCCGCGACAGGCGAAACGAAATATTTCTTCTACGGCAGTGTTCCATCGATAAATGCGATGAGCCTACCCTCATGGAGCGGCTTTGTAACGCTTGATTCTGTATCCCTCAGCGGTACGGCGGTAACCGGCAGCACTTTAAGCGTGACTCCGACCTTCTCAGCGGCAGTCGCGAGCCCGGATATTAGCTATCAGTGGCAGAAATCGACTGACGGAACTCTCAACTGGACTGATATAGCAGGCGCGAACGCCTCCACCTATACACCGAATTATGCGGATGTCGGCTATTACCTCAGGGCAATTGTCACCTCAAACGGCACGAATGTCCTCGCCGCGTCAAAAATAACCAATAAAACCGCCTTGACCGCGACAAATATATCCCTTAGCTCAGCAAATGTAAGCGGTTATGCTGTTGTCGGCGCAACACTGAGCGCAAGCGCTGAATATTCGGCGGAAATATCGAATCCGGTTATAAAGTATCAGTGGCAGCGCAGCAATAACGGCATTGACGGCTGGGTAAATATTTCAGGCGCAGTTTCTGCGGCATATACTTTGAGCAGCGCAGACCTCGGGAAATATATTAGAGCAGCTATAACCTCGAACGACAACCGTCTGCTCGCGGGTACTGCTTCAAGCGCGGCGACAGGCATAGTCAAGAGTGATATAGTGCTGACAGGCGTGTCAGTCAGTGGTACAGCGAAAATAGGCAATGTCCTCACAGGAAGCGCGAGTTATTCCGCGGCTGTCACCACACCGGATATCAGATATATCTGGCAGCGCTCAGTGAATAAGGATACATGGGTTGATATTCCTCTGGCGAACAGTGTTACATATATTCTTACTCAAGAGGATGTCGGGAATTATATCAGACTCAAAGTGGTTTCAAACGACACAAATGTCGCAATGAGCGAAGCAGTCAGCATGCCGAGCGCCTTAATCGCTGACAGTATTTCCATAACTGCCGCGGCTTTCACGGGTACGGAAAAAGAGGGCAGCGTCCTGAGCGCTTTTGTGAGCTACAACAAGACTTTTACCTTTACTCCCGATATTACCCTGACATGGCAGAGAAGCGCGAACGGCATTGACTATTCGGATATTCCTAATGCAAACAGCACTTCCTATATCTTAACGGCGGCTGACGCGGGCAAGTATATCAGGCTTCGCGCCGTGTCGAACGGCACTAATATTGAGGCGGGTACCGTTTACTCAGTCAGCTCAGGTATTATCGCTGAAAAATTTATTATGACATCTGTGAGCGTTTCCGGTCTTGAAAAAATCGGAAATACTCTGAGCGCGTCACTTCAGCTGAATAAACCCTTCCCGGGCACACCTTCTGTAGCATATATCTGGCAGAGAAGCGCAAACGGCATTGACTATACGGATATTGCCGGCGCAAACAGTGTCTCATATATTCTTACTGAGAATGATATTTCCTGCTATATCAGGCTCAAAGTAGTTTCGAACGGGACAAATATTGAAGCGGGAACACTTTATTCTCAGCCGACAGCAGCGATTAAGGGCATATACAATATCACCTCTGTTTCGCTCAGCGGCAGCGCAGTGGCGGGGAATACCCTGAGTGTCTCGTGGAATCTTGATAAGCCGTATCCAGGTACGCTGAACCCTGCACTCAAATGGCAGAGAAGCCTTGACGGGAATAACTGGACGGATATAAGCGGCGAGATTTCGGCGGCATATATTCTGAAAGTCGCGGATATTGGGTACTTTATAAGATGTAATGTCAGCTCTGACGGTCAGTTTGTTGAGCCGTGCAGCCTGTTTACCGCGTCAAGCGCGGCGGTAGCTGATGGCGTGAGAATTAAATCTGTCAGCATCAGCGGCACTCTAAAGACCGGCACAACTGTTAATGCGGCAGTGGTTTATGAAGGCGTAGGGAACACCCCAGCGCCGGTATTTCAATGGAAAATATCAGATGACGGGATTAACTGGATAAATATTGACGGTGCGATAGCCGCTTCACTGACGCTCACAAACGATATGGCAGGCAAATATATTAAGGTTGAGGTCAGTTATAACGGCTCGACAGCAGTCTCAGATATTCAAACAGTAACGGCTACACCGGTCAATCCGCCGAAAAAATCCGTCTGGGAACGATTCTTGGAGTTTATTCAAAAGATTGTTGCTTTCTTCCAAAATATGTTTAAATAATATAGGAGTGTTTAATTTGAAGAAAATTTTCATGGTTTTTTTGTCTTTGTGCCTTTGCTTCTGTTTCACGGCGCCGATTTACGCCTTTGCTGAAGAAGCACTGAACGCAGACGAGCTCGGAAAAATGCTAGCCGAAGAGGCGACCTATATCAATAAAACACTTGACGGTGATGTTGAGACAGTTTTCATCTCCTTCGATATTGAAGCTGGCGACTTTTCGAACTTGATGAAGCTTGATGTGCTGAAAGCCTTCACAAAATACGCTTTTGAAAAGCAAAAGGACTTTGCAAGCGAAGAAGCTAAGCTGCTTTCAAAAACGCAGATTGCGGGTGAAGCCTTCCTGCACATGCTGGGCTACAGGCTGACAAAAGCATTTGGCGGTGATAGCGGACCTTTCGCTACATATTACAATCAGTTTAAGGTTGTCGAAATCAACATAGACGAGGCGAGAATTTCTCCCGCTTTCATTAATTTCATTGGTATGATTTTAGCACCTTAGTGGGCTGAACGTGCAATAAAAAACAAGACTTGGGTTGTGGGCTTGGCAAACCAAGCCCACGTTAGCATAATAGAAATTAAACAGCAAAAAAAGAGCCCTGATTATTCTTTCGGGATTAATCAGGGCTCTGTTTTTTTTTGTTTTTGCGTCAGCGTTTTAAAACCAGCAATTCCTCATAGTTATCAAGGTTTATCGCACTTTTGCCATTTTCGAAGATGTATGAGTTCGGCAGTTCAATTTCACCTTCAACCGCAGCGGGAGCGTTGACGCTGAGTAAAATATTGCTGCCCTCACGCTTCCATTCAACCTCGACCTTACCCGCGGGTAATATATGATAAGCCTTCGCGAAAGTCAAATCATCGATAAAATCAGGCGCGATTTTTATCTCATTGGAATTTCTGCAATAGGGATTCACCCTGATACCCGCGATAGACTTAATAAACCAGCCGTTTACATCGCCGAGGAAGTGGTGATTGTAGCTTGTTCCGAAATCAGTGAAATCATCGCGGAACTCCTCAACCATAGCGGTAAAGCCAAGCTTCACTAGATGAGCATAGGAAGGCGGACTGTCCTGCATTATCATCTTGTAGGCGAGCTCGCCTTGTCCGAAGGTTGAAAGCAGGTGGAAAATAATCCTGAAGCCGAGCATGCCGACATCGAAATGGTCATCTGCGCAGTGAATCATTTCAAGCAGTCTCGCGAAGGCTGCTGATTTTTCACCTTCCGTAAAAACGCCATAGTAAATCGCCATGCACTGCGAGGTCTGGCAGTTTCCGGCGGCGGTCATTGTGCCGAAATCGATTTTATATTTTCTGATATTCTCTAAGAGCTTCATGCGTAGATTTTCTGCAAAGATTTTTTTATTCTCCATACCAATCTCATCGAAAATAAACGCCGCCATGCGCGCTATTTCCATTGACATAATGCTGTTTGTCAGCTCGACAGGAGCTTGATGGCTGTCAGCTCCGCGGTTCACCTGAACCCAGTCCCCGAGCCCGAAATCAATGAGACCCTGGTCATTCAGATTCGCGTCAAGATACTCGAGATAGCGGAAAATTGCTGTTGCGTTTTCTCTGAGGATTGCCTTGTCACCTCTGTAGAGATAGGTATAGTAAGGCAAAGTCGTCAGAACTTGATCCCAGCACGGACCGTTACCCCAATGGTAACCCCAGTCGCCTGTCGGCACAATTCCCGGGAGCTTTCCGTCCTCATGCATGGCGCTCCTGACATTATTGAGCCATTCCGAATAAGACTTTTCTGCTTTGAAATTGAGTAAAGTATGCTCACACGAGACCGACGCGTCACCTGTCCAGCCGTTTTTTTCTCTGTGAGGGCAGTCAGTCGGGAAATAGTAAAAATTCGCGAGAGTCGAGCGCAGACACATTTCGTAAATTTTATTTATCACTTCATTTGAGCATTCAAAGCCGCCAATTCGCTCGAGAGCGCTGTTCATTACGACATATGTCAAAAAGTCCTCAGTTGCCTGCTCCTCGCGAAGCCCGCGAACGAAAACATAACGGAAACCGAAATAGGTAAAATGTGGTGAATATATTTCTTCGCCCTCGCCCGAGCAGGTGTATTCTATTCTTTGAACGTAACCCTCCGGATAAAAATGAGCAATATTGCCAAGGTCGAGCTTCCCGCCGCGCAGCCAGTCGCCGTGCTCCAGAATCAGCTTTTGATTCTTTTCTGCTTTAATAACCAGTTGGGTTTTGCCCGCTGAGTTTATTCCGAAATCATATAAATAGCCGTCATCCTGTTTTGTAATTGAAACAGGGCTTAGTATCCTATAGGGTAAAATAGGATCCGCGCCGCAGATACGGCGTTTTCCGCGTGGATTTTCCGCGACAAGCGAGTTTTCCCAAGAGCTGTCATCAAAGCCCGGTAAATTCCAGTTTTTAATTTCCAGATTAGCATCATAAAACTCACCGCTGCGCAGGTCATTAAAGATGATGGGGGAGGAAGCGAATTTTGTTGTTTCGTCGCTCTCGAACTCCAGCTTTTCACCGTTTTCGTCACTTCCCTCGAAGCGGAAGGCGATTTTTGGTGAGGAACGGAACGGCGCTTTATCAAAATCCCAGATATAGCCGCCGAAGGCGTTCTGCATGCCATTGCCCGCGATAATACCAATGGTGTTCGGTCCTGTACTCAGCTCGTCAGTCAGGTCGTATTTGTCAAAATAGACATTATGGTCACTGTTGCTGATATAAGGTTCAAGGTGTCCCTTGGTTATTTTTTTTCCATTGATATAAAGCTCGTAAAAGCCCAGTCCCGATATTAGCAGCTTCGCCTTAGTCAAAGTTTTCGCGATGTTGAAGCTTTTTCTGAAATAGGGTGCTGCTATATGCCTGTCATAGCCGCCTTTTTCGAGTGTAGAGCATATAAATTTTTCCGGAAAATCCATAAAAATCTTACCTTTCAAATATATTCAGGTTTTATTATATAGTAGATTTTTCCTGGAGGCAAGATGTTTTTTAATTGACAATTGACAATTGACAATTTTTGTCGGGAAGACAGATTCGATAGAATCTTTACAATATTACCCGACTGGATTTAAATAAAAATAATCAGTATATAATAGAAAATGTAAACTCAAACTGACTCATAAAAAATTATAATTGACATCCTGCTTATATATGGTAAAATATAGATGCAATAAATCATAGCTAGCATCTAGTATCCAGCGTCTAGCATCCAGCATCCAGCATCTAGTAATGAAGGGTTTGAAAAAAAATGGGGAAAATTGTACCTTGCAGAAAAAAATGGAAAAGCGAAATGACCGACCGCGAGCGTTTTAATAATCAAATGCATTACAAAGAGGTTGACCGCTGCTTCAATATGGAGTTCGGCTATTGGGACGAGAACTATAAATTATGGAAAATGTTCGTTGAAAACGGCATCAGGAGCGAGGACGCGGCGAATATTTACTTCAGCTTTGACCGCATTCACTGTATCGGCGGCAACAACTGGATTTCGCCTCCGTTTGAGAGCATTACACTTGAAGAAAATGAGCGCACGAAAATTGTTCAGGACGGGAACGGCTTGATTTGCGAGGTTCAAAAGACCGGCAGCAGCTCGATTCCCCATTATCTGCGCGCGAGTATAGTCACACCTGACGACTGGGCAAAGGCAAAAAAAGAACGTTTCGATGTGAACGCGCCGCATAGGCTTGTCAACATTGACATGCTTAAAGCTATGCATGAGCCGGGCAAAAACAGGGATTATCCTCTCGGAATCGCTTGCGGCTCGATGATTGGGCGTATACGCGATATGCTGACCTTTGAAGGTCTCGCGTACGCTTGTTTTGACTATCCGGAAATGGTCGAGGATATGGTTGAAACTGCCTGTGTTTTGGTCGAGAATTCCCTTGAGCAAATATTGCCGCATTTTGAGTTTGATTACGCCAGCGGCTGGGAGGACATCTGCTTTAAAAACGGTCCGATAATTGACATTGATTTTTATACAAGGGTCATTGTCCCGCGTTACAAGAGAATTAATAAGCTCTTAAAAGAATACGGTATTGATATCTGGTACACTGACTGCGACGGCGATGTGCGTCCTTTGCTTCCCGGCTTCCTCGAGAGCGGAATCAACTGCCTTTTCCCCTTTGAGGTCAACGGCTGTGCTCATCCCGCTGAGCTTTTCGACACCTTCGGGCTTGACCTGCGCATTATGGGCGGGGTTGATAAAATGCAGCTAGGTGCTGGCAGGGACGCTATTGACAAGTACCTTGACACACTTGTTCCACTTGTTAAACGAGGCGGATATATTCCGTTCTGCGACCATCGCTGCCCTCCGAATGTTCCCGAGGAGGATTATATTTACTATCTCGACAGAAAAGAAGAGCTCTTTTCAATGAAATAAATGATTTGGAGAATTTTAAAAAAGTGAAGTTCTTTTATAGATTTAAACCGCTCTGTATTTTTATATTGCTGCCCTTCACCTTCGCCTTAATGGCTGTAGGTACCTTCGCAGGGCATATGCTTTTTCAAGGCTTTAACAGCCATTGGTTCGGTGTCGGCGCGGGTGTATTGCTTATGCTGCTGGCTCTAGCTGTGCATTTTATATTTGGCAAAAAGATAAAGCTGCCATATATTTTCAGCGGCTTATATCTTATCAGCGCGGCGCTTAACTATCTCGGCGCGGGGGTTGCGATTTCGTCATACTATCACTACAAGGATATGTATTTCGCCCTTGACGACGCATTTTATCCGATGATTATGCTGATTTTCGCTATGCTTTGTTTTTCTGTGCTCTTATTGCTTTTCAGGCAGTATAAAGTTATTTTGCTCTCCCTCGGTGCTGCGGCACTCGCAGCCGCGCTTGTACTCTTCGCGATAAACTGGGCTAAGAGCGGTGAAATTCTTTACAGCTACGGCTTTTTCTTGATACTTAACACCCTCGCTTACCTCAGCGTTTACGCCTTAAGCGTTAACCATGACGACAGGAAATTTCTCGTGTTGTTTTCTTCAATTAGCTTTTACACCTTCGCAATAATTACCGCCGTTATTATTCTTATTCTCTCCTGGAGCGATATTTATGAAGGACTGGGCGGCAGTGACGGCGAGAAAAAAAAGAAAAAGAGTTGAATTCGCAATAATAAAGGTCACTATGTCAATTGAGGATTTTCAAACATAAATATTGACAAAACGCACCTATCAGGTTATAATAATAGAGAAAACAAACCTGAATGTAAGGAGTGAGCACTTTATGTCTCATACAACATTTAGTGTCCGTATGGATTCTGAGATTAAAAAGCAATTTGATGATTTTTGTGAAAAAGTAGGAATGAGCACCAGTACTGCGTTTAATATGTTCGCGCGGGCTGTTTTGAGAGAAAAACGCCTGCCTTTTGATGTAGCTATTGAATCTGATCAGTTTTACAGTGAAAGTAATCTCTCGCACCTTAGGCGCGGTATTGCCGCTTTGAACAGTTGCAAAGGTGTTGAACACGATATCATTGAAGTATCGGAATGAGGAAAATATGGTTTGACGAGGCTTGGGAAGACTATATTTATTGGCAAACACAAGATAAGAAAACAATTAAACGCATAAATGCTTTGTTACAAGATATTTCGCGCAATAACAATCAAGGCTTGGGAAAACCGGAACCCTTGAAAGGTGAGCTTAACGGTTTTTGGAGCAGAAGAATAGACGAAACAAACCGTTTGGTATATAGGCTAAGAAATGAAAATATTGAAATTCTTTCTTGTAAAGGTCACTATGACGATTGAATAAGTGTAAAACATAAAAAAGTCTGCTGAAAAATTATATTATTCAGCAGCTTTTTTTAGTATTGTATTCATATTCAACGCTAATTGTTATGCAATACCAGCTCCTTGCGTAAGCCGGAGCGGTCTAAAAGTACCGCATGAAGAACTTCATAATTTGGTGGGTCGCAGGATTCATCGGCGGATTTCTAACAAAAGGTTCCCAGACTGTTGACTTCTTGATAATGCCCTTAGTGTGCGTAAAGGTCTCGAAGCCGTATTTGCCGTGGCAGGAGCCCATTCCGCTTTCGCCGATACCTCCAAAAGGCAGATAAGGCGTTATAATATGCGAGACGGTTTCATTGATGCAGCCGCCGCCAAAAGAAACAGTTTCAAGGAATTTTTTCTTCACCGCCTCATTATGGGTGAAAAGATAGAGCGCAAGTGGTTTCGGCTGGGATTTTATCTCCTTAATAACCTCGTTAATGCTTGTAAAAGTCATAATCGGCATTATGGGTCCGAAGATTTCCTCCCGCATTACAGGCATGTCCCAGTTTACGCCGTCAATTAGCGTCGGGGCAATCTGCATAGTATCAGGATTTGACTGACCGCCGAAAATAACCTGTCCTCCGCTTGCGATGAGATCATTAAGACGGTTGAAATGCTTTTCGTTTATGATTTTGCAATATTTCGGGTTATTTTGCGGCTTGTCAGTATAAAATTTTACGATATAATGCTTCACATATTTTATGAATTCATCCTTGACGTCGCGGTGGACAAAGATATAATCAGGGGCTATGCAGGTCTGCCCGGCATTGAGCAGCTTCCCCCAGACAAGTCTCTGAGCCGAAACCTTGAGCGATGCCGTGCTGTCAACTATGACAGGGCTTTTGCCCCCAAGCTCCAAGGTTACGGGCGTCAAGGTTTTCGCAGCGGTTACGGCTACTTGGGTACCCACCGTTTTGCCGCCGGTAAAAAAGATGTAGTCAAATTTTTGCTCAAGCAAATCCTGATTATGTTCTCTCCCCCCAAGAACGGAACAAACATGATTGCTATCGAAAGACTCTGTGATTATTTTATCAATGACCAGAGAGCTTTCGAGCGAATAGTTTGACGGTTTGACCACGGCACAATTACCGGCGGCAACGGCGCTGATTAAAGGTGAAAATGTCAAAAGACAAGGATAATTCCACGGCGACATAATAAGCACTATACCGTAGGGCTCTTTATAGGTGTAGTTAAGCCCTGGAAAGACTGTCATTGAGGTTTTCGCGAGACGCGGCTTAGCCCAAGCCTCAAGGTGCGACATAGTATGCGTCAGCTCACGCATAAGCAGTCCGTATTCAGTTTCATATGCTTCATAAACGGTTTTATTCAGATCCTCTTTAAGTGCATTATAAATGTTTTGTTTGTTAGCGATAAAGGCATTTTTCAGCTTTTGCAGTGTCGCTAAGCGGAACTTCAGGTCAATTGTTTTCCCTGTGTTAAAAAAACTTTTCATTTCATCGACAATTTGAGCGGTATTACTCATACTATTTTCCGTCCTCCTCAAAGACAAAAATAGATTCAGCTATTGAAATTCATTTTAACACAACAATTACAACAAAATCAAGTCTTTTTCATAATTTTTATTAAATCTTTATTAATATTTATTAAAAAATTTTGTTATATTTGATTTAATAAGTTTAAGGAATCTTAACTGTCAATTAATCTTTTGTTTCAACACAGCAAGAATTACCCCCAAAGTCAGTGCCCATGGGCTTTCCTGGCACATGTGCTTTTGGAAATAATTCTGAAATAGACATAAGAATTGGGAAAATAATGTAAGATTAAAAAATATCTCTTGACAAGTAATGTTTTTTTATCCAATATATTAATTAGTGTATTTTTATATTTTTTTGAAAAGAGATAATAGTGTGAAAAATGAAGTTTTGGATGTAATCAAAAGCCGCAGGAGTGTCAGGGTTTATAAGGAGGAGCAAATAAGCGATGAAGTAATTGACGCGGTTGTCGAGGCAGGGCAATATGCTCCGAATGGCGGAGGGGAAGAGCAGTGGCATTTTACGGTTGTGCAGAATCGGGAGCTGCTGGAAAAAATCAATGACCAGGCTAAGAGTTTCGCGGTATCTTCTCAAATCTCATGGCTTGTCAGTCTCGGTGAGGACGCGAATTTTCACTGCATGTATCATGCTCCGACAGTAGTTTTTGTGTCGGGTGACAGTGGCAATATCTGCGCTGTTTCCGATACCGCCGCGGCGACTGAAAATATTATGCTTGCCGCGCAGAGTCTCGGTGTAGGTTCTTGCTGGGGCTATTTCGCGACGCAGGCCTTCCTCGGCAGCGAGGGTGTCAAGCTTACTGCTGAGCTTAAAATTCCTGTGGGATATAAGGTATATACCTCCGTGATGCTCGGCTACAGCGCAGAGGAACTGCAAGCAAAGCCGCGTAAAGACGGCTGCGTAACAATAATTAAGTGACTATAGATTTAGTCTAATAAAGAATAATAGGTAAAATAAAACAGGCAGACTTAACGCTGAGAGGATTACGATTATCTTTTTCGCGTTTTTCTCGTTGCGGAATATTACCGTGAGCAGCTTGTATCCAAAAACGCCGATTATTCCCCCAATGGTATTCAGAATCAAGTCATCGATATCACAAGTACCAATACCGAAAATGAGCTGTATAAGCTCAGCGGCAAGGGACGATGCAAAAACAACAAGCAGATGGATATGAATTTTTTTGTGTCTCATTAGAAGGGGCAGGAACCCGCCTAAGGGAATGAAAATCATTATATTTCCCGCAACATTGCTGAACGAAAACCTGCTAACTGCCTGAGAATCCGTGAACAGGAAGCCGCTTACCGTCTTGAAGGGTATAAAATTGTAGTCCCTAATTACAGCTCGTCCGGAGCTGAACAGCTCTCCGAAGGTTATTCTTGAGAAGAATAACAACTTCAAAAGAAAAATTATGTAAACGAAGAAAACCGCGTACAAGAAAACTGTCGCGGCTTTTTCACGTTTATCCGTCGCTTTTAACTTCATATTTATCAAATCCTTAAATTGTTATGTGTAATAACCTCTGTATTCTATCGGTATTAATGTAGCTATATTTTTCATTATGCAGTTCATGCTTCTTGCTTCCCATTCGCTTTTTGTCTCACTCTCCAGCCTTTCGGGCAGAGTGAAAACCTTACCTATATTGATGTTTATGTCTGCGTCCGAGAATTTTTCCTTGCCCATATCCTTGTTTATGGCGAGGAATTTTTCGCTTCCGCTTATTCCCACCGGCGCTATAGGTGCGCCCGACTGCTTTGCGAAATGCATCACTCCTTTTTTGCCTTCGAGCATTTTTGCTTCACGGCTGCGGGTACCCTCGGGAAAAATAAAAACGCTCTTGCCGCTCTCTAGTGTCGCGTTTATTCTCTTTATTCCTTCTCTGTCAGGGGAATTCGGTGTTATCGGAATTGTTTTTACAATAGTGAAGCCGAGATTTGTCATGGGGTTTCCCTCGAGCTTTTTCCCGGCGACAAAACTCAGGTTTTCTTTTTCAAGCACATAATTGAGCAAAAGCGCGTCGGAATTGCTCAGGTGATTGCATATAAAAATATATGGTCTTTTATATTCGCATGTCAGGTTTTCCATACCGTTTACATGCAGGCGTGCGTGCGTTTTTATCTGGTGGGTGATGTAAGCGCCGACAAGCCTGGCGATAAACGGCTCCGGCAGTGAGGTGATGGATTTTGTTAGAAGCTTGTTCATTTATGACCTTCTTATCAGTTTAGCAGTTAATTATTAGTTTTTATTTTACATGAATCGTATTATATCAAAAATATTCTGCTTTGGCTATATTTTGAACATATTTTATAAATTTATTAATAAATGCTGCTCAGTTATATAATGTGACGCTTTTGTGATAATAATATTTATACTGAGGATAACACAAAAACGTAGAAATTTAGAAAATTTGTCATTTTATGTATTTTAGTACCTTATTGGGTTGAATGCTCAATAAAAAAAACGACTTGGTTTGTGGGCTTGGCAAGCCAAACCCACGTTAGAGACAATATTTTCCATAAATTATTGATATTTTATTTTTTAACCGGTATAATACCCGGCGGCGCAAATTCTTGGAATTAGGAGCGTTAATACAGCTATATGAAAAATCTTAGATTGGGCGAAGTATTAGTTCAGGACGGTTATATATCAGAGTCTCAGCTTCAGACAATGCTTGAATTGCAAAAAAATGATCCGGCGAAAAAAAGGCTGGGTCAGATTATTATTGAGTCAGGCATAATAAATGAAACACAGATGCTGAGCGCTCTGTCTAAAAGACTGGGCATCAGCTATATTTCTCTGCTGGGCTTCCCAATTGATATAGATGCTGTAGATAAAATTCCAAAGCAGGTTGCGCAGAAATATAACGCCTTGGCTATATCGAAGGCTGAGGGCATTCTTATTATTGCAGTTAACGACCCGCTTGACCTGTATGCAATTGAGGACATCAAGCTAATAGTCAATCAACCCATAGAGATTGCCTGTGCCAACAAGGAAGAAATACAAAAATATATAAGCTACTGGTACTCTGAAATTGATACCAGAAAAGCAGCAAAGACAGCTAATGCCACCGCGGACCCCGGCGCAGGAATCGCAATTGAGGATTTAAATGAAACAGCAGACGACACACCGGTTGTCACACTTGTCAATACCATATTATATAAGGCTCACAATGCGGGTGCCTCAGACATCCATATTGAGCCGTTTGAGGATAAAACGGTTGTGCGAATCCGTGTTGACGGTCAAATACTTGAATATCTTCAGCTTTCCCAGGCTCTTCACAATTCTATAGTCGCGAGAATAAAGATACTCGGCGGCATGGATATTGCAGAGCGGCGTGTACCGCAGGACGGTCACTTCAGAGCAAAGCTTCAAAATATTGAGATAAATGTCCGTGTCTCTGTACTTCCGACGGTTTTCGGTGAAAAGGCTGTTTTACGTTTCTTTTCCCAAAATGCCCAACTTGACCATTCGGGTACCTTCGGTATGGCTCAGGATGATTTCGAGCGGGTTTCAAAGATTCTGCAGAGCCCGCACGGAATACTGTATATAACAGGACCCACAGGCAGCGGAAAAACAACGACATTATATATGATTATAGAAATGCTCGCGAAAAAGGCGGTTAATATTTCGACAATCGAGGACCCTGTTGAGAGACATCTCGCGAAAGTTAACCAGACCCAGACTAATGCTCAGGCAGGACTAACCTTTGCCTCAGGACTTCGCTCTTTGCTGCGTCAGGACCCCGACATCATTATGGTTGGCGAAACACGCGACAATGAAACGGCGAATATCGCGGTTAGCGCTGCGTTGACCGGTCACCTGGTTCTCTCAACACTGCATACAAATGACGCGGTTTCGGCGATACTTAGACTTGTCGACATGGGCATTGAGGAGTATATGATTTCAAACTCTCTCATAGGCGTCGTCGCGCAGAGGCTCGCGAAAAAAATATGTCTGAACTGCAAAACGGAATATACCCCTGGCGAACACGAACAGGCGTTGCTCGGCATGAAGGTCGACAAGCTATATAAAGGAAGCGGCTGCAATGTTTGCAACCATACAGGTTATAAGGGGCGAATCGCAATTCATGAGGTTCTGACAATTGACTCTAATATAAGAGGTATTGTCTCAAGAAAAGAACCGCTTGAAAATGTTTACAGCTATCTCAGGGATTCCGGCAAGCACAAATCACTCAAGGACAGCATTATACGGCTTGTTGCCGAAGGCGTTACAACGATTGATGAGATGAACAAGCTGATGTACATGAGTGACTAGACACTAGATTCTGGATTCTGGATGCTGGATGCTGGATTCTGGATGCTGGATGCTGGATTCTGGATGCTGGATTCTGTCGGATAAGGCTTCGCCTTATAAATCATTTATACCTAAAGTGGGCTTGGCTTGCCATGCCCACAACCCAAGTCTTGTTTTATGTTGAGCTTTCAGACCACTAAGGTACTAATAAAAGGAGCTTTTTTATATGCATATTTCAGAATTGTTACAGACGGCGCGGCAGAGGAAGGTTTCGGATGTTCATATCACCGCTGAAAAAAATCCTGTTTTCAGAATTGACGGCGAGCTGCGCGAGAGCGAATTTACTTTTACACCCGAGGAAAAGCAGGAAATGATTCTGCAGATGATAAATGAGACACAGCGTGAGAAGCTGTACAGCGGAAGCGACCTGGATTTTTCCTATGCTGTCGGCATTGACCGCTTCAGGGTTAACATATTCCGCCAACAGAAGCATATTTCCGCGACAATCCGCGTTATAAACAATACTATACCCACCTTCGAGCAGCTGAACCTGCCGGACATTTTCAGAACTCTAGCCATGGAGCCACGCGGGCTTATACTCGTCACCGGTCCCACGGGAAGCGGTAAGTCGACAACTCTCGCCGCGATGATAGATTACATTAATTCCACGCGTGCCGAGCATATACTGACAGTTGAGGACCCGATTGAATATGTCTACACCCATAAAAAGTCACTCATTCATCAAAGGGAAGTCGGTATGGATGTGGAAAGCTTTTCCGCCGCCCTGCGTTCCTCACTGCGTGAGGACCCGGATGTTATCCTTGTTGGAGAAATGCGCGACTATGAAACAATATCCGCCGCCGTTACCGCTGCTGAAACCGGGCATCTTGTTCTCTCGACCCTTCACACCATCGGCGCGGCAGAAACGATAAACCGAATTATCGATGTTTTTCCTCCTCATCAGCAACAGCAAATCAGAACCCAACTCTCAAGCATACTCAAGGGAGTTATCACCCAGCAGCTCTTGCCGAAAGCAAGCGGACAGGGACGCTGCGCAGCCTTTGAGATTATGCTTGGGACAGACGCTGTTCTCAATATGATTCGCGAGGACAAATGCCACCAGCTCGAGGGGGTCATTCAGACCGGCGCGAAGCTCGGCATGACCACACTTGACAACGACCTTGCGAGGCTAGTCAAAACAGGTGTTGTTTCAATGCAGGATGCTTTTGCGAAAGCAAAGAATATTAAGACTTTTCAAGCACTGTGTATTTAATGGGCAATACGTGGCATAATATATGTAATCAAGGTTTAGAATTCAGAAATAGAGTTATCTTAAGAAAAATTTACCAAGCGTGACTGGTGAGACAGTCTTGTGATTCACTTACGATATGATAAAGCCACAGTAAGAAACACGGCGGAAGGGTTCATACAGAAAGATTCAGCGGTGATTCTCTGAGACTCATTTGTGACTGAGAGCTGGTATAGTAAAGCCACACTCAAGCACACAGCTAATCGGTTTTCTTAAGAAAATTTAACCAAAGTATTTGAGACAAGTTTGTGATACATTCCAAGTATTATAAGTTAAACCCCAAAGAGTAACAAATAAAGCAAAAAATGTAAAATCTAGCAAAAAATCACTGAGACTCAATTGTGACACTTCTTTAGTATTATTAATTCAAGCTCAGAAATGCAAAGGGCTAAGACAGAAAGACAGTTAATAAAAAATTCAAAAAAATTCTATTAAAATTTTATTGATTTTTAAAATTAATCTCTCTATACTGTCGAAGCCGGGATTATGTGGTGAGATAATGCAAATATTTCCATTAAAATCCTCACAAAATCCAAACTAATTTCGATGTAAGTGCTTGCTTGGCGAGTAGGCATTACATAAAATAAAAAAAATTATTATTTAGGAGAATAACCATTATGAGAAAACTTATGAAGAGCAAAAAAGGCTTTACCCTTGTTGAAATTATCGTTGTCCTTGTTATCATCGCCATCCTCGCAGCAGCCGCTATCCCCGCCATGCTCGGCTTCATTGACGACGCAAAAGGTAAGGCTCTCGCTTCAGAAGCACGTTCAATCTATCTCGCAGCCCAGACAATTGTTGCTGAAAACTATTTAGCCGACGATGCTGACAGCGACGCATATCAGGATGTTGTTATTAATGTAGGCGACCCAGATGTTACTACTGATGACATTACAGTTCTTGATAGAATCGGTCAGCTGACAAATATTGATGTTGATTCTGCTGATTTTGGCTCTGTTGTTATTGTTGCTGAAGATAATATTATCACAAGCGTAGCTCTCACAAGAGACGGTAAGGTCTGCACACTTAACGCAGGCGGACAGGTAACATTTGCTGACGCTTAATAATTTGTTTTAATTCATGTAGGATATACTTTCAAGTTTTAATAAAACAATATAATGCCGGAGATCGCCACTCCGGCATTCTTAATACCAAAAATCGCGGAAATCTGTTGGAGAAATATTATGCCTTTAGTTTTAGTATACGGACTTTTATATTTCATTATTTTTTTTATCGGAGCCTGCATCGGCAGCTTTTTGAATGTTGTTTGCTGGCGTACTGCAAAGGGAATTTCGTTCGCGAAGGGGCGTTCGCACTGCCCGGGCTGTAATCATGAGCTTTCAGCTCTTGACTTAATCCCTTTTTTCAGTTATATTTTCTTAAGGGGTAAGTGCCGCTACTGTAAAGAGAGAATTTCTCCGCGTTATCCTCTTATGGAGCTTGCCTGCGGTTTATTGTTTGTTCATACAGTGCTTGTATTTGATTTTAAGCTTCACACGCTCGCGGTTCTACTCTTTATCAGCCTTCTTGTCTGCGTGACGATGACGGATTTCGACACGATGGAAATACCGAACGGTTACATAATCGCCTTGATTATCCCCGCCGTTGCTTCAATTTTTACCGACCCTGATGTAAAAATTCTCAGCCGTGTTATTGGCTTTTTCGCACTGTCAGTGCCTATATTCCTTTTATGCCTGATTATTCCCGGCGCATTTGGCGGTGGAGATATAAAGCTGCTTGCAGCCATCGGCTTCTTCCTCGGGTGGAAGCTGTTGCTGTGCGGAATGTTTATCGCTCTAATAATCGGCTCGGTTGCGGGACTTTGCTTAAAATATGCAAAAAAGATAAAGAAAAAAGAGCATATACCCTTCGGACCCTATATATGCATCGGAATGTATATATCAATGTTCTACGGAGAAAAATTAATCGGAGCATATTTATCTTTATACTAATTTTACTGTTTGCATTCCAGTGTCCAGTATCTAGTATCTAGTATCTAGTAAGGTGGGAACAATTTTGCCGAAATATAACTACAAAGCAAAGGATTTAGCCGGAAAAACTGTTTCCGGAACAGTTGAGGCTAAGGACGAAAACGACCTTTATTCGATAATCCGCTCACAGAATCAGGTTCTTTTAAAAGCGAATGTTCAGGAATCCGTTAAGGTCACCTATAAAATGAAGTCTAAGCAGGTTTCCGAATTTGCCCGTGAGCTTGCCGATATGATAAGCGCGGGAATCCCCATTGTGAAGTCCATCGGAATAATGAGGGAACGTGACATCAAGGGCGGCGTTAAAAATATATATGATATTCTTTACCGCTATGTTTCGGGCGGAAACACACTTTCCGAGGCAATGAAGCAGTGCGGAGGCGCGCTGCCGGAGCTCTTTGTGAATATGATAGCCTCCGGCGAGGAGAGCGGCAAGCTTGAGGAAACCACGCGCAAAATGGCTGTGCATTATGATAAGGAGCACAGGCTCAACGGCAAGGTAAAGTCAGCGATGATGTACCCGAAAATTCTGATGATTCTGACCCTCGGTGTCGTGCTTATTATATTTACCTTTGTCATACCCGTTTTTATGGATGTTTTTAAAGGCATGGAGCTGCCGCTGATTACCCGAATCGTAATGGCTGCGAGCAATTTTCTCACAAAGCGCTGGTATTATGTCGGCATCGGCGGACTGTCGATTGTCGCTGTGTGGCAGTATCTCATTGTGTTTGACAAGGTTCGGATGTTCCTTGACAAGGTGAAGTTTAAAATCCCGATTGTTAAAAAATTGCTGCCTGTTATTTATACCGCGCGTTTCGCGAGAACACTCAGCTCGCTCTATTCAAGCGGTTTGCCGGTAATGACCGCTCTCGGGATTGCATCCGGTACAGTCGGCAACAAATATATTGAGTCTCAGTTTCCCGCGGTGCTGAATATGGTCAAAAGCGGTGAACCCCTCTCAAAAGCCATGAAAGAAATCAAGGGTTTTGACAGGAAACTGGTGGACACAATATATATGGGCGAGGAATCAGGGCAGCTTGTAAATATGCTCGAAAGCATTGCGGAAAGCTTTGAGTACGAGGCTGAAGGTGCGACAACAAGGCTTGTCGGTATCCTCGAGCCGCTGATGATAGTTGTAATGGCTCTAGTAATTGGCTCGATTATGTGCGCGGTTATGCTGCCGATATTCTCGATGTACAATAATATTAAATAAATCTAAATCCTTATGAAAGGACAGTTTATATGCCAAATTCGGTTTATATTTCAAACAGCGGTATTTGCGTAATTAACTATACGAAGTCATCAAAAATTAATATAAGCAAGTATGATGAAGCGCCGCTCAAGGATGGCTGCATAATCGGTGGAATCATAACTGACGCCGCCGCTATAACTTCTGTTCTTAAAGATATGCAGGCGCGTAATCCCGACATGTTTAAAAATGTTTCGCTGACTATCGACTCGAGTGCGATTATAACAAAACTCATACCTATTCCGGGGCTAAACAAGGCTCAGACTCTGAAGCTTATCGAGGAGGATATGAGCGATAAATCGAATACCTACGGTGAGCTTCTTTGCGATTATTCATATATGAAAAAGGATAAAACGGGAACCACGGTTCTCGGAGCGGCACTCAGCCGCGCGGCGCTGGAATCTTATATCAATTGCTTTAAGGAAGCCGGAATCAAGCTGCAGAGCATCAGAATCGGTGTTGAGCTGCTGCTCAGAAGCGTTCCGAAAATGTTTGCGCATAACGACATTACCTATGCAGTTAATATAATAGACGGCATCAGTATGTTTTCAATTATTTTTGAAAACGGTAGTTTTGTTTTTTCGACCAGGACGCGGATTGTCGGCGAATCTCTTGACCAGTCGGCGATGGCTATCACGCAGAGCCTGTCAGGGCTTATTCAGTTCAATAAACAGATTACCCACAGCCTCTATATAGGCGCAGACGCGGATTTGCTCTCGAGGATTGAGTCCTTTAATCAAACAAATGTTAAAATACTTCCGCTTGATATTTATAAAGACATGAGCAGCGACAGACCGCTCGGCCCTAGCGCGCATTTCGCCTACCTCGGGACTCTTTGTGATAAGGAATATATAAATCTTATCGATACACACAACAGACCTGTAAAATCGACCGAAAAAAAGAAGAATAATAAAACACTGCCGATAGTCGCGGCAGGTCTCGCTTTTCTGCTTTTCACCGGCGCCTGGCTCTTCTTTCTTTTCAGCGCGAAATCAATTGAAAAGGAAAACGGCGAAATAATTAAATATCTCGCGGGCGATGAAACGGCAAAAACCAAAGCAGAAATTGATGCGCTTGAAAGTAAGCTTAAGAAAATCTCGTTTTATAACAGTAACTTTTCAGCGGCGGCAATGACGGTTGAGCTTTTCCCGCGCATTGACAAGGAAATATTTGACCTGGTTTTTGACCAAACACAGGGCGCGGTCACAATCGTCACAAGCTCCTACAGCTCGGTAATGAATACTCTTCTATTAACAGGCAGAGCAAAAACGCAGCTCGATGTTTCGGCATTTATGGAAAGGCTGCAGGACACAGAAAGCTTCCAAAATGTTTCGTATACCGGCTATTCCGAAAAAGAGGACGCATTTTATTTTAATGTTGAGTTGCAGATAGGGACTAGGGACTAGGGACTAGGGACTAGGAACTGGAGAATAGTGAACAGTTTTGGTCGCGAATCAATTGCTTGTGTCTTAATAAATTTGTCCGCGAATGTTATAAAATAAACAGTCAGCTATATAAAAAATAGTCTTTAATGAAATTATAAATCCAGTCGGGCATTAAGATGAAAATTTTCTCTTTTCTATCTTCGCAGCCACATCTGTACACTGTACATTGTACACTGTACATTAAATAAAAGCGTACACCCGTCAATGTGCATATAAGTAAACAAGAGAGGCGTGATTTCAGTGCAAAAAGGTCTTTCAAAAAGAGAAAAAATATTAATAATGATTTCTGGCGTTATGCTTGTGGTATATGTCTTCGCGAAATTTTTGATAATACCTTCATATGAAAGGCTCGGCGAGGCGCAGGATAAAAATGCCCAGCTTGTTATGGAGCAGGAATCAGTGCGGCTCGAGGTACAGCGCATGCCTCAGCTAAAGCAGGATATTGATTCGCTGATGTCACGCATAAGCGAAGAGGACGTAAAATACGGCGATAACTCAAAGCTTATGAACCTTGACGAACAGATGACAAACCTATTGCTCAAGAATAATCTCACACCGGTTTCTCTGAAAATTGGCAAGCCTATACTTATGGCGGCGGGACCGGATTCTGTCCTTGTCGCGGAATCTGCCGTAAAAACTACCAAGAGCGAAAAAGCTGCCTCAACAACAAAAGCCGCAACCCAGAACACAACCACAGAAAAGGACGGGAATTCCTCAGAGGGTACTACAGCGGCTTCAGCGAAAGATAAGGAAACAACAGCAGCCGAGCCGGTGAACACAGCTTTTATTTATCAGTATGAAGTCACCGTGGAGGTGACCGGTGCTCAGGAAAGCTTATACTCAAACCTCATGAATTTCCTTGACGAAATCAACGGCAGTTCAGACAAACGCGTAAAAACCATGTCTGTGCCCTTCACTGACGGCGGCAAAACAAAAATAACGTTTTTTATTCTTACTAACGATACTGTTGTAATGGAGTAAATTCTCATGAGTTCTCTCAATGAACCGATAAAAATTTACAAGAAAAAAGAGCCCTTTACTTTTAGGGAAAAAATAAGCATCGGGATAATCGGATTAATTTCCATTCTAGTGCTCACAACTCTCGGTGTATCTTTTTCCTCAACATATTCGCGTATAAGCAAGGCAAATAACGACCGTAATATGGCGAACGAAATGTTTTCTATTATCTTTGAAGAGCTGGGAGACGCGAGCCGCGTGCAGATAGCGGGCGAAAAGGTCAAACCGCTTTACACCGACAATTTGGAAGTAATAAAAGGCAAGCTTTGTATAAATGACAGGGATGTCTATGAAAAATTGACACTGAGTAAGCGGAAAGTTTCTCTGAGTGTCAACGCGGATACTTTTAACATAAATGTGACGATAAATATACTTGATGAAGATAATATTGTTGTATACACTTCGGCAAAAACTGTCAGAGCGAGGTCTCTTGATATGTTTAACCGCGAGATAGAAGGAATAAAAAATAAAAAGGTCATAAATCCCGTTATATCATACGAATCAAGTCTTTCATGACATTACTTAGGAGTACTTATGAACTTTTTCTATAAAATCAAAAATCAAAAAGGCGGCTTCACACTTGTTGAAGTAATCGCTGTTCTGGTAATTATTGCTATTGTAGCTTCAATTGCCGGAGTATCTATATATGCTTATACAGTAAATGCAAAAATGAACGCTCTCAATAATAAAGCGAAAACAATTTTTATGGAAGCTCAGGACGTTCTGCTGGACGTCAAGGCCGATAATAAGATGAACGAATACTCGATTTTAGCCGTTCCTCTTCTGAGTGTCCCGTCAATTGATGAAAGCTGGCCTTACGCTCCGCATGACTGGAGTGACGAGGCTGTCAGGGGCAATATCGTTTATTTCCTCATGGAGAAGGTTGACGAGCTTAGCGAGGAGGACATGAAGCACCCTATAAGAACTATTATTTCCGCTTCCTCTCTTGAGAGCGAGGTTAATGCAACAGTTATTATTGAGTTTAACAAGGCGTCGGGGCTGGTTAGCTCGGTTTTATACAGTGAACAGGCAAGCTCCTTTGACTATTCGCTTAATGATTCAAAATCATCAAAGGGCACAGTCAGTGTCTATAACCGCTCTGCTAGCAGACTCAAGGATTTACGCGTTGGATTTTACGGCAGCGCGGACACGGGTGCCGGCTCGCAGAGTGTTGAAAGCTTCCCGACCTTTATAGTAAACGATGAAAAGCTGTCTATTTACTGGGTTGCCAGCAGCACCGAAAACCTTGACTATACCAATTTTGTCTATAATATTACTATTTACGATGAAAAAAAGAAGGTAAAATATCATAGCTTTGAGGGAATAAGCCCCGGCAATCCCGGTCAGGTTGAGTTTGACTATCCTTCTGAGGAAATGCTGCTTAGAGAGTCTGACCTTGACCCTGTAAAAAAGCTCGGCTGCCTTGTGCTTGACGAGCTGCCGATGGATGAGAACAGTGTCTCGATTTTCGATAACACGCAGATTCCTGTCGGAAAATTTCTTGTTGAAGTCGAGTGCAAGCCGGCATTTGTGAATGTCGCGGCTGTGCAGCGCAGTGTCTCAAACATTTCCCACACCTATTTTGCCGATGAGGCAACAGAAGGCGACAGCTTGATTTATCATATCGCGAACGCCCGCCATATGAACAATATAAGATACGGCGACGACAACTATTCATATCTACAGATAAATAATGTTGATATGCTTGCCGGAACCTGGTTCGCGCCGATTAAAGCCTTTAAAACAAGAGATCTCGGTCTTTTTGTCGAGGACAGCGGCGACAAAAACGAATTCGCAGGTGTTTATGACGGCGGTGGCTTTGTGCTTGAAAATCTTGCGATAAAAAGCGAAGCTGATAATACCGCGATTTTTGATACCCTTGCCGAAGCCGGTCATCTCACAAGGCTCGGAGTAATCAACTCTATGTCTGAGGCTACTTTAACGACTGCTCAGAACGCCGCGATTTTTACAGGAGTGAATAACGGACTAATCGAGCAGTGTTATACCTCCTCGTGCATGATTGGAGGATATTACGCGGGCAGCATCGCCGCGATTAATAACGGAAAAATTGAAAATGTATATTCAAACGCCCTGCATGAGGATTTAAATATGCAGGCGGTGCCGCTTATAACAAGAAGAGACGCAGATATGGAGTTCGGCGCGATTGCCGCAATAAACAAGGGCGAGATAAACCGTGTTTATTCGAGTCTTTTCCTTGTCGGCGGTATTGAGCCGGAGGTTAAAACACAGGGGCTTGTCGGAAAAAATGAGGGTGCGGGCACACTCATTGATTCATATATCGTCTCCTACGGAGGTTATAATCAGTTTGTTACTCAGGGCATTCATAAGACATATGAGGAGATGAAGGGTCCTGTCAGCGGTTTCACAGGCTTTGACGATAAAATTTGGGAGCTTGACCCGTCGAAATCCACACCGGAGGGCTATCCCTTCATCAGCCTGATTAATGT
Source organism: Oscillospiraceae bacterium (assembly GCA_031551635.1). Lineage (GTDB taxonomy): Bacteria > Bacillota > Clostridia > Oscillospirales > Acutalibacteraceae > JAVBNH01. The sequence continues at coordinate 203,275 of JAVBNH010000002.1, forward strand.
TCCGCATAAGATGTACTGGACAGTTGACTACAGCTTTAAAATCAAGGGTAGAATTCATTTTGACGATGTGGCGGCGGAATTTGACCCCAATTTTGAGGGCTATGTCAAGGTCAATCTCTACGACAGCGAGGCCGCAAACTATATCGGAAAAATGCGTTTTGACGCAGAATACGCTTCTATAAGACCTTTCTATTTGCGAGTTAAGCTTGATTTCTTTATTGTCAACATAAAAACAAATCGCTACGAGCAGATTGACACAGGCATCTTTAAGCTGAGTACGCCATATAATATTGACGCTAATAATAATGAGGATAAAAACGAGTGGTATGACAACTACCAAACAGATTCCTTCTACTATTACGCCTCCCAGCTCTACGGCAGTGATTTGAATGAATTTACCGTGCTGCCCATGGTTCTCGGCATGTCGAACGATTATGACCCGGGGCTGCACGCCAACCAGATAGCCTATGTACGTTATGACATTCAGGGAGTTCAGATTACTCGTTATCCGCAGTTCTGGAAGATTAACCAGCTACCCTGGAGAAGGAGTTAGGGGTTAGGAGTTAGGAGTTAGGCTGTCGGAACCGCGTTGCGTAAATTTAAATTGGCTGGCGGAACTGCGTTAATTAAACTTTTGAAGGAGATGAAAAAAGTGAAGAAAATTTTGCGGTCGCGAAAGGGCTTTACTATGGTAGAGCTTATCGCTACTTTGGCTATTACCGCGATTTTTTTCACTATGATTACCATTCTCTTTGCGACAGTCATGAACACCTACGCGAGTTCTATCAAGCTTTCAGATTCAATTATTGCAAATAAGACAATTCTGACCGCTGTAAAGCAGGAGCTGCCCTTTGCAACTGACATAAAAATTTCAGAGGATGCGAAAAGCATTGAATATACCAGCCAGACCTATGGTATGGGCTGCTCTTTGGGCATCATGCGCGAGGGCATGCCTGACTGGAGCGAGCAGACAAACGGAGTCCCGGTGATATTTACCTCAACCGGAGTGGTTCCGCTCATGTTCCGCGAGCATGTAAACAAGAACATTGTCGCCTTCAAGTTCAGCCTAAACGGAAATGTTCTGACATTAGATATTGATAACGGTTCCGCACACACAAGTGTGTCTATGGGGCTTATCAATATGCCGGAAGAGGTCAGCCATGATTAAAAAATCAAAACAAATCCTGTCTGACAAGAGCGGTGTTACGCTTTTACTGACAATGGTAATCATAGCGGTTGTATTTATAGTCGGAGCGAGCGTTATGTTTGCCGCTTCTTCCGCGCTTTCAGATAACACCGACGCCCGCGAACGTCAGCAGGCATACCTCAATGCGAAGTCCGCTGCTGTAATGTTCACCGAAGAATTTACAAAAGCTTTAGCAGTCGAAAAGACTGCCGGCGGATTAAAAGAGTTCACAGCAAATGATTCGACCTTCGGTGAGCTTTTGAAGGATATTTTGGTTTTTAGGGAAAAAACACCCGGTTTTGCGACTATAAACGCGACAGTTCCGGAGCTGAACGCGACTGTGACAATTAAGTTTACCGCGGCAGTCGGTTATGATTTCAAGGTTACCTTCAGCTCGAAGGCTGGAAATAAAACCGGGACAATAGTCGGCGATTATAAATGTCAGGCGGAAAACAAGGGCTCCGATGGGATTCACTACTCGTATATATTGCTTGGATATAATTCTAAATAGAAAGACACTACAGATAATAAGTAATAAGTAGTAGGTATCTGGTAACAGAAGGACAGGAATGGTAGTTATGGGGAAAATTAAGCGAATTATGAATAAAAACGGTGAGACACTGGTCGAAACCGTTGTTTCCTTCGCGTTGATTTCAATAGTGCTTCTGTCTCTCGCGCTGATACTACGCACCTCGATTGCCGCCAACACCCGCGCCCAGGATAATATGATGCGTATAAATGCCGACTCTAACTCGATTGAGGCTGAAATCGCCGCCACACAAGACGCACAGCTGCATTTCAACTTTGCGGTAGGCTCGGATTCAAAAAGCTATACCCTCGATGCGGAAATGCTGACTAACGATAATTTTTATGCCTACAAACCGGATTAGGAGGTAGGAATAAGGAGTTAGGAGTTAGGTTTGGCAAATTATTTTTTCTTACTAATATGAAGTCAGCTTTAAGCCTTTAATAATAAAATTACCGAAGATTCTAAACAATAGATAATCAAGAACACCGCCTGAAATAAATCAGACGGTGTTCTTGGTTCTATATCCTCTAGCATCTAGTATCTAGTATCTAGCATCTAGCATCTAGCATCTAGCATCTAGCATCTAGCATCTAGCATCTAGTATTGTTCATCTAATTTTCACAAAAAGCTCAACAAACTAACCTTAGTTTATCTTTTTGGCTTGCTAGAATCAGCTTAGTAAATCAAATCCATTCAATCGGAGGAGCAGTAAAATGAATCTTTTTAAAAGAGCCTTTACCAGTGTAACGAGAAAATCCGGTAAATCCGCGATTCTGCTTGTGCTGATTTTTGTTTTGTGCAATGTCATCGCGGGCGCTATTTCAGTGGAGAATGCCATCAACAAAACTCAGGAAGTCATGCAGGATAAGCTCGGCATGGAGGTAAGTATCGGCCTTGACGTCAACAATATCATCCAAAATAACAGGGGCGGCGCAGGCGACCTCGCAAACATTGCCTCCCTGACCCCGGAGATAATCAACGACATCGGCAGCAGTGAATATGTAAAGAGCTACGATTATTACACAAATCTCTCCCTAACCAGCGACACGCTTGAAGCTGTTGAATCGGAAAATAACAGTGGCGGAGCACAGGGCGGAAACAGTGTTATAGGTCGTCCAAATGGCGGGGGCGGCGGAGGTGGAATGGTCATCAGCGGCAACACCCCCGGTGGTGGTGTATTCACCTTCGGAGGCGGAGGCTTCCAGCTCAGCGGCGGCGAAAATCCCGGCGTGACTGCTATTGAAACAGGCGAGGTGACGCTTTATAACGGCAACACCTTCACCCAGGCTCAGATGGAAAGCGGCGAAAATGTCGTAATTATTTCTAAGGAGCTTGCCGAGGTAAATAATTTATCTGTCGGTTCAGCTATAACCCTGACTCGTTCGCTTTACAAGATGACCTCCGCGAACGGCGAGGGCGGAATGTTCCGAATCGACCGCAATTCAACACCCGACAAAACCCTCAGCTTTGACTTCACTGTCATCGGTATTTTTGAGCCGAAAGCGGAGCTGTCAACCAGCGAGGACGGTACACTCACAGAGGTGGAAAGCTCCCTTGTCAACACTATGTACACCTCAAACAACCTCATCAATAAAATCAATGAGCAGGTCTCGGCTGAGGAAACCGCTCTGAACGGACAAAATATCCGTACCGTATTTAACCAGTACACTCCTTCTTTTGTTCTTAACAACCCTGAGGATTTAGAGCTGTTTACCTCAACGCAAAAGAGCAAGCTGCCCGCGAATTATGTTTTTTCGGATAATTCTGAGACCTATAATAACGCGACAGCCCCCATGGCTAACCTTGAATGGATAGCAAGCATCATACTATATGTTGCAATAGCCGCGACGATACTTATACTCAGCCTGCTTATAACCCTCTTCCTGCGTGACCGCCGCCATGAGATGGGCATCTATCTCTCGCTGGGCGAACGTAAATTCAAAATTGCCCTGCAGATACTCAGTGAAGTATTGTGTCTGGCGGTTATTGCCGTGACTCTTTCGGTTTTTTCCGGAAATATTCTCGCGAAGTCTGTATCAAACGGAATGCTTGAAAATCAAATAATCAAGGAGCAGGAGGAAGCGGCGAGCGAGGCTCAGAATAACCGGAATCAAGGACCTGCCATGAATATTATAGGTAGAATGGGTAATCAGGGCAATTCAAGTGATGTATTGGCTGCGACTCAGGAAATGAAGGAGAGCTACACTGTCACCCTTAACGCGAGCGTTATCCTCTTGATTTACGCGGTAGGAATTGGAACCGTTATCGTTTCAACGCTCATTCCGATTGTATACACCCTGCGGCTGAAGCCGAAAAAGATTTTGATGTAAGTAAAACACTGAAAGTGAGGTTAACAATATGGCTATTCTTGAAGCGCAGGGACTCAGCTACTTTTATCAGGACGGTGACTCCCAGAGATATATTTTAAACAATGTTTCTTACTCCTTTGAAAAGGGTAAATTTTATACAATTCTAGGTGAATCAGGCTCGGGTAAAACAACATTTCTCTCGCTCATTTCCGCTCTTGATGAGCCCAAGGCGGGCACGGTTCTCTATGAAGGCAAGGATATCAGAGGCATAGGTTATGAAAATTACCGCCGGAATATGGTGAGCATTGTTTTTCAAAGCTACAACCTCATTCCATTTATGAGCGCAGTCGAAAATGTTGAGGTCGCGATGAGTATAACCGATAACGACATTCCAAAAAACAAGCGCGAGGTTGCTTCAAACCTTTTGGATTTTGTCGGAATCGACCGCTCGAAAGCGGGACGCACGGTAAACAAGCTCTCCGGAGGCGAGCAGCAACGTGTAGCTATTGCCCGCGCCCTCTCGACAAATGTTGATTTAATTATGGCGGATGAGCCGACAGGAAATCTTGACGAGGAGAGGGAAGCTGAAATCATAGAGGTTTTTAAAAAGCTTGCTCACTCGCACAACAAATGCGTAATAATCGTTACTCATTCGGCTAAAATCGCGAAGGAAGCGGACGGCGTCATACGCCTGAGAAAGGGTGAATTTGTTACAAATGGCTAATTTTTTGGAAGGCTTTGAAGGAGATAAATACGAAAGCGAAACCACCGGAAAAGCAAAAAAAGATGAGGGCGTCGAAAAACAGAAAATGCCTGCAGCCGGTGTGAAGGTGACCGAGCATAATGTGGTAATCGACAAGAATTATAACCGTAATAAATTCATAAAGCTTGCTGTATCCGCCGTTTTGATTATCGCGATAGTGTTGACAGGACTGCTTATAGTTAATCAGCTAAACAAGGTAAGCGTTCAGAATTTTGAGGGTAAAACCATAGCCGAAGTCCGGGCTTGGGCGACAAAAAACTCAGTTGAAGTTGACGCGCAATATGAGTATAACCTAAGCAGCAGCGTCGACAGTGTAATTTCTCAGTCGGTGAAATCGGGCGAAAGTGTTAAAAAAGGTGACACAGTGCAGTTTATCGTCAGCAGCGGACCGAATCCCGAGGAAAAAATTTCAGTTCCCCAGTTTGAAAATATGTCTGCCTCGCAGATTCAGTCATGGATTGATACTAATAAGCTGACCAACACTAAAATATCTGAGGAAAACAGTGATACCGTGACCTCAGGCGGCTTCATAAAGGCAGTTTACCGTGATATTACTGCCGACAAGGACAATTTCAAGCGCAAGGATTACCTGACGATTTCTGTCTCAAAAGGTCCCTCGACCGCAAGCGGCGACACTACAATGACCAATCTTGTCGGCAAAACCAAGTCCGAGGCTGAGAGCTGGGCGTCTAGCTATGGGGTGAACCTTATTATAACAACAAAAACCTCTTCAACAGTCGCCGCCGATAAGGTCATCTCGCAGGAAACCGAAACCGGTAAAACAGTAAAATCCGGCGCTACGGTAAATATCACCATTTCAGGCGGCACAGGCGTTAAGGTTCCGAGCTATTCGGGAGTGGCGATGGCGGAAGCTCAGAACGCGAACGCTGGTTTTCAAGTAACGGTAAAGCAGCGCTATTCCTCGAGTGTCGCATATGGAAAGCTTATTTCCCAAACCCCTTCAGCAGGTACTTATGTTCTTGAATCTGAAAATAAAATTACAGTGACATATTCTGTCGGGCTTCCGTATATCGGTAACCTCGCGGGAAGCTCAGAGAGTGAGGTTGCGGCTTATTTCAGCAACTTTACCCAAAAAGGCGCGGATATTTCGTACAGTATAACCTATGCCGATTCGGACATCGCAAAGGGAACAATTATATCCACCTCGAAATACAGCGAATATCTTTCGATGAGCGAGACCATAAACATTGTTGTCAGTAACGGCAGCGGCTCCTCGCAAAATGCACCCAAGGGCTCTAATAACAGCACGACATCAAACGAACAGGAAACCGCAATGACTACCTCGCCAATGCCTTCAGGCGGAGAAAACAGTACAAATATTGTGCGACAATAGGATAGTATTAATCCTGAAAACGGAAAATATTAAATTTTCAGCTGATCATAATGGTTCAGCTGAAAATTTTTTATTTGTAGCTTATTAATTGTAAAACATTGATTTTCTATGAAAAAATGGTATAATACCACTGATATAGTATACTTTTTTTTGAGGGGAATATCTGTGGAGACTGTTAATATCGGGATTGTCGCCCATGTTGACGCGGGCAAGACCACCTTAACCGAGCAGCTATTGTTCCGCGCGGGCGCGACAAGGAAAATCGGCAGTGTCGACGAGGGCACCGCCCGCACTGATTTTCTTGAGGTTGAACGCTCACGCGGCATTTCGGTGAAGGCATCTTCCGCGTCCTTGACACACAACGGCAAACAGATAAATATTATCGACACGCCCGGACATGTGGATTTTATCGGCGAGGTCGAGCGCGCTTTGAGCGTCCTCGACACTGCTGTGCTTGTTGTTTCCGCTGTCGAGGGGATTCAGGCGCAGACAGAAATTCTTTTTGAAGCGCTGAGAAAAACTCATACAAATATTATTGTTTTTATAAATAAAATTGACCGCATCGGAAGCAATTCCAAAGCGGTTCTGTCTCAGCTTAGAGGTGAATTTTCAAAAAACATACTTGCCTTCAATGAAATTGTCGGCGAGCAGGAAAATGAAGCTGAGGTTGTTTCACGCGTGATTTTTTATGAGGAAGCCACGGAGCTGTTGGCTGAGCTTGACGAAAACATAATGGAAGCGTATTTGTCGGACAACCAAATTGAAAAAACGGCACTTGAGAGAGCAGTCAGTCAGCAGTTTAACAGCGGAAACTTAATACCTGTATTTTTCGGTAGCAGCAAATACGGTAGGGGAATCGGCGAGCTGCTTGATTTCATCGCGAGGTATGCGGAACCTGTTAAAAATAACGCGGACGACCGCCTTTCAGGCGTTGTTTATAAAATCACTCATGACAAGGAAATGGGCAGAATCGCCCACTTGAGAATGTTCGGCGGCACACTGAAAAACCGCGACCTTGTAAAGCTCGGTGAAAACAGCGAAAAAATCACACAAATCAGAAAGTATTCCGGGCTGCAGTATACCGATGTCGGCGTTGCGAGCCGCGGCGACATTGTCGCGGTCTGCGGGCTTTCGCTCGCTAAGGTTTCCGACATCATCGGCGAGGCTCACGAGCTGCTGGGCGTAAAAATGACCGTTCCGCTGCTTAAGGTTTCGGCAATTCCCGAAAAAGCGGAACAGCTTTTCGCTGTAATGCGCGCCTTCGATGAGCTTTCAGCGGAGGACCCGTTGCTGGGCACTGAATATAACGAGCATGAACACGAGCTGAATATCTGCATAACCGGCATGATTCAGCTCGAAATACTGAGTGCGATAATCCGCGAGAGATATGGCTTGTCTGTAAGTTTTTCCGCACCTACAGTGATTTATAAGGAAACACCTACGACGCGCGCGCGAGGCTTTGACGCTTATACGATGCCTAAGCCCTGCTGGGCGGTTATAGAGCTGGATATAGAGCCCGGAGAGCGTGGTACCGGACTTAGCTACAGCTCGGTTGTCAAGAACGATAAGATTTTTTACCGCTACCAGAATCACATTGAAACAGCTGTGCCGCGAGCGCTAAAGCAGGGGCTTTACAATTGGGAGGTCACCGACCTGCGTGTGACTCTTATCGGCGGCGAACATCACACGATACATACACATCCGCTGGATTTTTTCCTCGCGACACCGCTGGCGGTTATGGACGGTCTCAGGAATGCAGGAACAACACTGCTCGAGCCTTTGCAGACTGTCAGGCTCAGCGCGGCGGAGGAATTCACGGGCAAAATCATCGGGGACATCATCGCCATGAGAGGGGAGTTTGATTCCCCTGTAATTTCAAACGGTATAACTACTGTCGAGGCAACTATACCGGTGTCAAGCTCGCTCGATTATCCTGTAAAATTCGCCTCGATGACCTCAGGCAGGGGAGTGTATTCAAGCAGATTTTCACAATATAAACCCTGCCCCCTCGAGCTGGGAGCGACGGCTAAGAGGATAGGCGTGAATCCTCTCGACAGGGACAAATGGATACTCAATCAGCGAAACGCGCTGAAATAATAATATAACCTGAAAGGAAATTTTACTATGTCAGATTCTTGTTTTTACTGCACCAAGGAGGCTCCGCTTTACGATTTAATGATTGAAATCTGTGAGCTTAGCGTCTCGAAACTCTTTCTCTTCCGCGAGCAAACCTATTACGGACGCTGTAATGTTGTTCTAAAAGAGCATTTAGGCGACCTGCATACACTTGATGAGGAGCTGCGAAACGCCTTTTTCAAGGATGTCGCTCAAGCGGCTAATGCTATGGCTAAGGTCTTTTCACCCGACAAAATCAATTACGGCGCCTATGCCGACAAAATGCAGCATTTTCATATGCATTTAGTGCCGAAATATGAGGGTAAGGAAGGCTTCGGCGGCGTTTTTGAGATGAACCCGCAAAAAACCTACCTCACAGGTGAGGAATACGCCGAAATGATTAAAAAACTCAAGGAAAATCTGTAATTTAGACATTAAATCTTAGTTTTTTATCTTTTCACCCGACTTGATTTGAGTAACTGCATAATTTACCTACATTAAATCAGCTAACTGATACTTTTAAAATCATTTGCGAGCAATATCTAGCATCCAGCGTCTAGAATCTAGCATCTAGAATCTAGTATATCTTGCGTCAGCATGGCTCTCGAGAGTGAAAGCTCCCTGAGCATTCTCTCGCGTTTTTCGCCAACAAGGTCATAGAAAAACATGGGAATCAGACTGAGAACGCGGAAAAGCGTCGGGGACGCCATAAACATGAACCAAATACCTTTTTTTGTGCTCATTGACTGTGGAATAATCGCGTTAATGGCTGAGGTTTTGTAGCCTATAGGCTTAAGAAGGAAGGCTCCGAGAGAACGCGCTACTGTGCTTGTAAGCTTCCCGAGGAAGGTCTGCATAGCGAAGCTGACACCCTCTGAGCGCAAGCCTGTCGTCCATTCGGTGTAGTCGACGGTTTCGCCTATCATCTCAGTCGGGACAACCTGCTCCACACCGTTAAACAACGCCATTATGCCCTGCTGAAGCATAATCAGCGGCATTATAACGGAGGGCTTCGCAAAATTCCCGAGTCCCGCGAAATATGCGAAGGCATTGAGAAGCGAGAGACTGAGCTGGGAGACGAATATAATCTGCTTGTTGTCAAGCCGCTTTTTGAAAATCGGAATAAGAGCGTAGGCAATCAGGTTTGTGACAGCTCCGGGAAGCCCCGCGAGAATCGAATATGAAGCGGAACCCAGCACATCGACAAAATAATATGTCGCGAAGGAATTCCCGATTCCAGCGAAGGACAGAATCGCCGAGCGTAGAATTAGAATACGCAGCGGCGGATTGTGAAGTATACATTGAAAACACTCTCTAAGACTTGGACCCTTTGAGGACTGAACAATCCTTTCTCTCGTGAAAAGTCCTGCAAGGGAAAAAAGCACGAAGCAGGTGATACCTGAAAACAATCCGAGCCCGAAAAAAACCTCACGCAGCTCAAGCGTCGCGGAGTTTTTCGCAAGGTCGAGCAGCATCGGAATAACCGCAATCGGCAGACCGCTGAAGAAGCTTGATAAAAACCGCGCAGAGGTAATCACGCGGGTTCTGTCCTGAGGATTCGGCGAAATGGCGACGGACATGCTCCAAAAGGGAATGTCGCAAACGGTGAAAAAGAATTCCCAAAGCACATAGGTCACGAACATATAGACAATTTTACTCGCGGCATTCTCGCTGGGGTTGTGAAGCAGCATAGGCCCCGCGCTCATGAGGATTGTTGTGAGCGCGAGCGGCAGCGGCACGGCGAGCAGATAAGGGCGCAGCTTGCCCCAGCGGGTGCGGGTGCGGTCAACGAGGGTACCCATCAGCGGGTCGTTGACAGTGTCCCAGAAGCCCTCAAAAAGCAGCATTGCCGCGACGGCGTTGCTGTTTATGTGAAAGACATTTATGAAAAAATAATTAATATACGGCGAGAGAAAATTGCTCAGAAACTGCCCGCCGTTCGCGAGCCCGTAAGCTATTGTTTCCCTGCGGCTGACATACCGCCGCTCGGTATTAACACTTACTCCCATATGGCCCTCCCGTGACATTATTTTGTAAAAATATATACGCCTAAAAACACTATTCCCAATGATACTGCTATCGCGGCAATTAATGAAACAATTAAGAGTAAAAATAGAATAATTGCTCTGAGCGCTTTTTTTTCAGGGTGTTTTTCATCAAGTTTTCTGAAAATTCCGCCGAACAGAGTATAGCAAAACCATTCACCGAAAACCTCGGTAAAGCCGTGAATGAAAAAATCAATTAATAAATCCAACCAAAACACCTCGAAAAGTGACAGATACATTATTCATAATTTCAAATAAATAATAATTATTTATAATAATTTAAAAGCATGCAACGACTGGAGGTTTTTTTTTGATACTCTCAAAACTCGGTAAATCCGGCTTAAACGCAAATACATTGAAAATCATTGCTATAACAGCGATGCTCATCGACCATTTTTCATATGCTTTTATCGAAGAAACATCAGTGACCGGTATGATTCTGCGTGGAATCGGACGGCTCTGCATGCCGATTATGTGCTTTTTTATCGCTGAAGGATTCTATTATACAAAAAATGTAAAAAAATATATGCTGAGGCTACTGCTTTTTACCGTGATTTCGCAGATTCCTTTTGCCTTTTTAAAAAGCGGTAAATTATTCCCGAGTTTTGCGGACTATTACCACGAGCTGTCTAGCCTGAACGTAATGTTTACGCTGTTTCTCGGGCTATTATCACTTTGTATCTGTTACTCAAAAATGCATAAAATTTTTAAATTTTTCGGGGTTCTTTGCTGCTGTGTACTTTCGCTTTATTCTGACTGGTTGTTTTTCGGTGTGTTCTATATTCTCGTTTTTTCGTTGTGCAGAGGAAATTTCACAAAGCAGGCAATCTTTTTCACTGTTGTGACACTGATGGTTGCTTGGCTGAGTTATACACCGGAGTCGCCGAATCTGAATTCACTGGCTTCGCTACTTGCGCTACCCTTGTTGTATTTCTACAACGGCAAAAAGGGCAGCAACTCCATATACTCAAAATGGCTGTTCTACGCTTTTTATCCCGCGCATTTACTCGTTCTCGCGGTGATAAAATACCTTGTTTAGACTTTAGACATTAGATTGTAGATGGTGGATGTTGGTCGCGAGATAAATTGCAGCAATCTTTTTATAAACTGCTCGCGAATGATTTTAAAAGTTTCATTTTGTTGATTTAGTGCAGATAAATCATACAATTGTTCAAATCAAGTCGGGCGAAAAGATAAAATTTAAACAATTCTAACTACCCGACCTCTATTTGTACACTGTACATTGTACATTGTACACTTAAAAAATCCGATAAATCATCCCTTATATAAAGTCTAAAGTCTAGTATCTAAAAACGCTCCCCCCAACAGGCTTGTTTGAAGCCATTCACCCAGATTTATTCGGAAAATCCGTCCCTGGTCGCTTATTGCGGCGGTCATTGTTTCTGTTTCAAGCTCAACCAGCGTCACCCAGTGCCATGAGTAGAGAGCTTTAACCGAGCCGTTCGAGAGGTTCAGGAAGGCGACTGGCACATCAGCCCTCAGAGCACAGAGCAAAAAGTCGCGAACCTGCACAGGATTACAGCCCAAGCTGGTGTTTTTCGTAATTTCAAGGGTAGAAATGTTGAGCGAAAAACCGTGCGCATTTGCGTACTGAGTGATGCCGCGTGAAAACATTTCGGAGCTGTGAACGCCGCCAAAGCCGGGAGTGATGAAGGTAAACATCTCCTCCTGCAGAGAGACAAAAGCCTGTCTGTCATTTTTATCGGCAAAATTATGCAGCCGCAGCGAAGTGTGCAGCTTTTGCAAATACCAGATAATATTGGCAGCGGCAGTCGGCGCACAGCCGGACATTCTGCGTCCTTCATCGCCGTACCAGAGCTGAGAGCCACCGGAATAATTTAAGCCTCCGGGGTCACAAATTGTTAAAAATTCAGGGTGTAAAAGCGTCTGTGTCATATATTTCCTTTTATAAAATTTTAATTTTAAGGTGATGTTTATGAAAAAGTTTATCTTACTTGTAATTATGCTCATAGCGTTATTTCTAACAAGCTGCGGCAGCGAAGGCGGCGAAACGACTACATTTGTTGAAAGTACAAATGCGTTGACAACCGCTCCGGTGACTGAGAATGTGAGCTTTGCAATAGCCGATACTCAGGCGGTGCGTGAAGCTTTGTCAGGATTCAATGATGTCATGCTTGACAACACACAGCTCACGCAAAAATCCTTCAGTAACAACAGCAGCGCCGAAGAAAAGGTAAAAAACCTTCTTTTAAGTGAAGTCATCAGCGAACGTTTTAGTTCTGAAGATGAAACACTACCGGTTTTTGTCAGGTTCACTATTACAGACCTGAATACTGACGGCATACCGGAGGTTGTGCTTGAAGATTCAGGCAATCTTTTGAAGGAGGTTCTTTTTTATTCAGGCGGTAAGGTTTACGGTTTTGATTTTACCGGCAGAGGAATGCAAAGCCTGAAAACAGACGGAACATACACAGGAACAGGCGGCATGGAAATCAACTACATTTACAAGCTCACCTTCGCAAATAATAATATTATTGAAGAAACGCTTGCATATAAAGATATATACGCTGAAATACCATATAAGATTAGTGGCGGTGAGGTCAGCGAACAGGAAGTTGACGCGTTTTTTGCTTCTCAACGCGAAAAAACAGATGTCAGCTGGTGCACATTCAATACAGCTAATATTGAAAGATATTTTAAATAGTAATTAGCTTTCGGGAGAAGATTTTTATAAAATCTCTCCTGATTTTTTGTTCTTATTGCCCTTTTTTAAGCCGAATTACATTCCAAGAAAAAGGCTTAAGGTCGATTGTCATTGTCTTTCCGGATTTTTCCGGCAGTGGCGCGTTTTTCGGCTTAACTGCCTGACAGTCCTTTGTGTTGACTGTATAGGACTCGTAACCCGCTATTTCAATGTGCTCCACGGGAACATAGTCTTCAAAATCCAGCAGTGAAACCTCGAGCGGGATTGTGTCGGCGAGGTCTCTGTTGACGGCGAAAATTGTCAGCTCGTCTTTTTCGTCATTCAAAACGCAGACGCTGTCAATATCGCTGACATCCTCAAACTCCTTTGTCTTATGCTTCGAGCCGTCCGTGAGCGCATGGAGAACCGCGCCGCGCCCATATTTTGAAGCATGGAGGAAGGGGTAAAAAATTGTCTGCCGCCATGCTTCTCCGCCGGTTTCGGTCATAATCGGCGCGATAACGTTGACTAGCTGGGCAAGGCAAGCGATTTTCACCCTGTCACAGTGCCGCAGCATAGCCATGAGCATCATGCCCACAACCAAAACATCGGCAAAATCATAAATATCCTCAAGCGTTGACGGCGCAAACTGCCACTTGCCCATCTCATTCCCCGCGGAATGATACCAGACATTCCACTCGTCAAAGGAGAGGTTAATTGTCTTTTTGGAATGAAGCTTGCCCTTGATATGGTCACAGGTCGCGATGACAGACTTAATAAATTCCTCCATATAAACAGGCTTTGCGAGGAAATTTTCCATGTCGCAGTCCTTGTTTCCGAAATATGTGTGCAGAGAAATATAATCAACATTATAATAACTCAGCTCGAGCGCGACAGCTTCCCATTCGCCGAAGGTTTTCATGCCCGCGCCGGAGCTTCCGCAAAGAACCAGCTCAATGTCTTTATCCGTCAGCTTCATAAGCTTCGCGGCTTCATTGGCGGCTCTTCCGTATTCAAGGGGTGTTTTCGCGCCCATCTGCCATGAGCCGTCCATCTCGTTACCGAGACACCACATTTTTATCTTGTGCGGCTCTTTAAAGCCGTGCGAGCGTCTCAGGTCGCTCCAGTAAGTTCCGCGCGGAAAATTGCAGTATTCCACGAGATTTCGCGCCTCCTCAGCCCCTCTTGTGCCGAGGTTTACAGCCATAATAGGCTCAACGCCGGCAGCCTTGCACCACTGTGCGAACTCATTCGTGCCGAATTGATTTGACTCAAGGCTTTCCCACGCAAGCTCGAGCTTAACAGGGCGATCCTCTTTTTTTCCGACACCGTCCTCCCAGTTATACCCAGAGACGAAATTACCGCCCGGGTAACGTACAGCAGTGACACCAAGCTCACGTACAAGCTCGATAACATCCTTTCGAAAGCCGTTTTCATCGGCTGTAGGGTGAGAGGGCTCATATATTCCGCCGTAGACAGCACGACCGAGGTGCTCGATAAACGAGCCGTAAATTCTCTTGTCAATTTCACCGATTCTGAAGTCCTTTGCGATTTTTATTGAGGCATATTTCATAGCTTTTCTCCGATTCACAATACTTTTACAACATATTATATTTGATTTTTACAGATATAACAATACTTATTACCAAATTTGTCAAAATAAAGCTTGAAATAGTCGGGGAAAACCTATATAATAAACTTTATATTGAGTTGAGCCGCGTTACTTTAACACTTCGTTTGCGGTGAAAAATCGGGAGAAATAGGATGCTGAACAGGTTTGTTAAGGTAAAGGTAACAAAACCGATTGATGTCAAAGAGGTGCGCGCGGGAGTAAAAATGGTGAATTGCGGGCTGGGAGAGATAATCGGTGTTCCAAACAGGAAAAATATTAAAACTTATGTGATGGGTATTAATTACCCGATTCATTATTTTGTCGGCAAGGTTGTCGCGGTGGTTCACCGCCTTGACGGCAAGGGGATAATGCTTATCGCCGCGCCGCAAAATTCCAGAGTGGTAAATTATGAAATTGACGAGGCTATAGCCTTCGCGGAAAATAAAGCTGAATACAGCCTTGAGTGCCTGTATGAAAATTCATGCGGTGCGGTTGTTTACAGGATTATCAATAACGAGCCGCGGTTTCTCTTAATCAAGAATAATCGCAGCTCTCACTGGGGTTTTCCGAAGGGGCATATGGAAAAAGGCGAGACCGCCTATGATACCGCAAAAAGAGAGGTTCTCGAGGAGACAGGTATTCACATAGATATTATTGAGGGCTTTTCCTCAAAGTCAGAGTATATTATCGGCAGGAAGGTGCAGAAGGAGGTAAGGTTTTTCCTCGCCACGACGAGGGATACCCAGACGAAAATTCAGCGCGAGGAGATTGACGATTATATTTGGCTGACCTTTGACAATGCCCTTGCGACATTGAATTTTCAGAATGACAAGCGAATACTGATTAAGGCGCAAAATTTTATGATGAAGGACGAGATTGCTGATAATGGATAGTCTTATTAATTTTTTTGTTGATTTGTTCAAGGATAAAATACCCGCGGAGTTGACGATTTTCATCACCTCCATGCTGCCGCTCATTGAGCTTCGAGGAGGTTTGATAGTCGCTTGGCTTCTAAAAGTTGATTTCGTCAAAGCTTTTGCGATTTGCTTTTTCGCAAATATTATACCCATTCCGTTCATATTAATATTCATTAAGAAAATCTTTGCTATTATGCGGAAAATCAGCCCGAACGGTCTTGGAAAAATCGTTGACTGGCTTGAGAAAAAGAGGGAAAAGGGCAGGGATAAAATTGAAAAATACGGCGTTTGGGGATTGTTGATATTCGTCGCTATCCCGCTGCCCGGAACAGGCGGCTGGACAGGGGCGCTGATTGCCGCTCTGCTTGACATGGACATAAAAAAATCCTTTGCGGTCATATCGATTGGTGTTCTTATTGCGGGAATTATTATGTCGATTCTGACTTATTTTATCCCCGGTTTATTCGGAATTCAAATATCTTAATAAAAAGTGATTACATATACGTGTTGTAAATTTATTTTCGGAGATGGCTTTTTGTGGAAAACAAAATAAAAATCGGATTTATCGGCTGCGGAAATATGGCAAAGCCGATTATCAAGGGAATAATCAACTGCGGTCTCGAAAGCTATGACGAGGCTGAGGTTTCGGTCTTTGTTTACGACATTAACCGCGAAATGCTGAATGATTTCTGCGAGGAAAACGACGCGGTTGCTGTCGAAAATTATTCTCAAATCATCTCAGAGTGCGAGACTGTGGTGCTTGCCGTTAAGCCCCAGGTTTTCCCCGAGCTGCTCAGTGAAATCAAGGATGAGCTCAGGCAGTATAAGCCCTTTGTTGTTTCGATTGCGGCGGGTAAAACAATAGAATATATCGAGAGCTTTATCGGCGGCGATATGCCTGTTGGGCGGATTTTCCCGAACCTCAATGCTGAGGTGTGCGAAGCTGTTTCCGCTTTTTGCTGCAATAAAAACGCGTCGGAACGCGAGAAGAATAATTTGAAAGATATTTGTTTTTCGTACGGCGAGGCAATAGCGCTGGAGGAGGACAAATTTTCCGTTTTCGGCGTTTTGTCCGGCTGTGCTCCCGCCTACACCTTCATGTATATAGACGCTTTGGCAAAAGCCGCAGTAGCGAACGGTTTTGACGAGGAAACCTCACTCATGGTCGCAAGTCAGATGGCTTACGGCAGCGCGCTGATGCTCAGGGAGAGTAAAATTACCCCGGAGGAGCTTATAAAAAAAGTCTGCTCACCCGGCGGGACAACCATTGAGGGCGTTACGTATCTCAGTGATAACGGCTTTGAAAATACAGTTAAAAATGCCTTTAACGCTTCATTTAATAAGGATAAAAAGCTTTAAACGAATATAAGCCGTTTTTACGGCGGAATGGAGGATAATATGCTTAAATTTCTAGCTTCGTTTTTTTCATTCTTTCAAATTCTATTCGCTCTTTTCGGTTTCGGCTCAATGCCGAAGCCCGAGCAGCCTTACACAGCTTACCCAAATGTGCTTGTTCACGGTCTGGGCGGCTGGGGCGAGTATGACACCGTTAATTTCGCCATGCCCTATTGGGGCATGACTACCGGCAACCTGCTTAAGGATATCCGGGGGCAGGGCTACGAATGCTACGCCGCCTCTGTGGGTCCCATTTCCAGCGCATGGGACAGGGCTTGTGAGCTGTATGCTCAGCTGACAGGTACTGTCGTCGATTATGGCGCAGCGCATTCGCTTGAGTGCGGTCATGAACGTTTTGGGCGCAGTTACGCTCCTCTGCTTGAAAACTGGAGCAGTGAGAGAAAGATAAACCTCTTCGGTCACAGCTTCGGCGGTGCTACTGTACGCCTTTTTACACAGATAGCCTGCGAGGGTGTCCAGGCGGAAATCGATGCGACAGGTGAGGAAACCTCTGCCTTTTTTAAGGGGGGTCTTCGAGACTGTATTTATTCCGTGACAACACTTGCGGCTCCGCATAACGGTTCAACAGCTTCCGCAATAGTTGACGAGGGCGACAGCAGCGGGACAGGTTATCTACAATATGCCTTGATGGCGGGCATAATCGGTAATATACCGAGGGTAAACGGTATTTACGATTTTCAGCTTGAGCAGTTCGGTATAACTGCCGTGCCCGGCGCGAAGAAGCTGAATACAGCGAAAATATCTGAGATTAAAAGCTTCTCTGAGAGCAAGGATAACGCGGGCTATGACCTTTCGGTTTTTGGCGCGCATATGCTTAATGAGAAAATAAAAACTCAGGAAGGAATTTATTACTACTCTTATGCCTGTTGCCTGACTGAGGACGACGGTAAAGGTAATCAAATCCCTCTTGACACGATGCAGGACTTTTTCCTTGATATATCGGCGAATATGGGCAAAAAGAAGGAGCCCTTTACCACAAGCTTCGGTCTGACAATCGATGATTCATGGCTGCCGAATGACGGTATTGTAAATACAATTTCGGCGGTTCGTCCCTTTGCCGAGACAGGCGTAGATTTTGATGAAAACAATATCCCGAGCGGCATATGGAATCTGATGCCGGTGCTCGCTCAGGACCATACCTTCTTTATGGGCGGCATAACCTCCGGCAACAGCAAAGAGCTGAGAGAATTTTACCTGAGCCATCTACAGATTATCGATTCTACTATCGAATAGAAGGCGTTGATTTATATGCGTAAAATATTGGATGTCAGAAGGGTAGGCTATCACGGTAAGTGCGGGGACACCTCGCGCTCTCCCGAGGATTTTCCTTTTCCGGCTTGCCTATGTTCGTTAATGGAATATACTGGCAAGGATGCCAAACTGAGAACTACAGAAGCTCACGGCAGGGAATGGACAACCCGTTTTTTAAATCAGGAACTGCTTTCCGTTTCAGGTATGGCTTTCGGACTTTTGTGGAGCAGTGACGGCTGCACCTCCTGCATGGATTTAACACAAGTCAACATAGGGCATGATAAAACAATTACTGACGCATTTGACTATATGGGTTACGCCTGTGAAATCATCAAAAAAACAGAAGATAATAAGACACTGCTTTTTGAAAAAATAGTTGAAAGTATAAATTCCAACTGTCCTGTTCTGGCTTTCGGTATCATCGGTCCGCCGGAATGTTGCATTATCTGCGGCTATGACACAGACAAAAACACGCTGATTGGCTGGAATTATTTTCAGTCAGATAAAAAAGAGGACTGTGCGGAAAACGGAATGTTTCAGACAAGTGAATGGTTCGGCGAATTGTGGAAAATTGTGCTTTGCAAAGAAAAGAAGGTAGCCGTAAACGATATAAAAGCTGTCGTTAAACGCGGACTTGAAATCATGGAACAGGTTAAAAATGACGGATATACCGCGGGCTTTGCTGTATATGACGAATGGATAAAATATCTTGAAAATCCGGCATTTAAAAAAATGAAAAAAGATGAACTAAAGGCGAAGCATGCTTATCATCATAGTTTAGTCGGAAACCACGCTGAAGCCCGCTGCTACCTTTCCGCCTATCTCAGAGAATTCGCCGGAGATGACCCTCTTATTAATGAAGCCGCGAATTGTTTTATGGAAATCCATGACACCTGCTGGAAGGTCTGGGGGGTTCTCGGAGGAATAAATAAACGCAAGGGTTATAAAGGCTTAAAGAAAAAGAAAAAGCGCGCTGAGCTCGGACGCTTAATGAGTCATATCAAAGGGCTCGATATTAAGGGTTACAACGCATTAAAAATGTGGAGAGACAAAGCAGCATAATTTACTTTTTAGTTTATAAATATGCAACAAAAAATCACCTCTAAGTTGAAACAAAGAGGTGGTTTTTTTGTAAATAAAAGAATTTTAATTCAATCAAACTACACATCAATAATTATCTTTTTGCAATCAGGACAGTAATATGCGTCAACTTTTGTGCCAACTATATATGAATATTCGCTTAACTCAATTTCATATTTTTTAGGCCAAATTGTCAATGATTTTCTTTTTCCGGTCGGTGTCCATGTTAATACTAAGTTTAGATTAAAAAAGTTGACAAATATTAGTTTTTTAATCTAAACTTAGAGCTTGCTAACGTTCATATATAAGGCTTCCATGAAAATATTTTTATCTACTGTTTTATCGATGTTCGGTATAAAATGTCTCTGTATGTTTTAATATAGCCTGACTTCATTTCTTTATCACAATAACAACAAATCATAAATTTATCTCCATAAACATTTTTGATTTAAAACAAATAAAAAATACAGTAGTTATAAATGTAAACATTCTACTGTATTTTTTTTATTTTATTTTTGTGCCAGCATTTTTTCACCGGAAATCCTTCCGCTGGCTATATCCTCAAAATATGACGCGTTCGAGGGAATTACGAAGCTTACAGCCTTCTCAACTATTTCAAATGTGCGTTCTCTGTCGTAATACACCTCGCCGTCAACATTGATTGCCGATAATTCCTCAGATTTTACGGTCATTTTTTTTCCGCGTTTATAATATGTAATGGGCCAGTCGAGATGTAGACCCTTTTTGTATTTCCCGAGAAGTGTCAGCAGAGCAAAACGGTTGCTTCTTTTTTCCACAACCACAAAATCAAGCTCGCCGTCGTCCGGCATGGCGAGAGGGCAGGGCATAAATCCGCCGCCGTACCAACGTGAATTTCCAGCGACTGCAAAAAGAACTTTTTTTGAAAATTCTTCGTCGCCGTCAATTTTTACATTGAATCTCGTGCCGCATTTTTTAAAAAAGCAATAAAACACCGCCGCGACATATGAAGTTTCGCCGTTAAAAAGTGGCATTTTCATGAAAATATCCTTTTTCGCGCAGACCTCCGCGTCAAGCCCCATAGAGCATTGATTGATAGCGTAAACATCGCCGCACTTAATAAGGTCAAGCTTTACCGGTGTCCCCTGAACCTGAGAATTTATATTTGTAAACTGAGCGGTGTTTCCGAAAAGCTTGATAAAATCGTTACCGCTCCCGAGGGGAACTGCCGCGACCTCGGCATTGCCGAAACCGACAGCGCCGTTTACAACCTCAAAAAGAGTACCGTCGCCGCCGCAGGCATAAAACCGGCATGGCTCGCCGAGGGAGGCATGCTCCCTGACATACTCTATAGCCTCGCCCTTGCTCTTTGTAACATGAATTACGCAGTCAAAATCCGGGTGGGCTTTCATAAATTCGCGTATCTGCGGTTCAACCATTGTGGCGGCTTTACCTTTCCCTGCCGCCGGATTTATAACAAAGTAATGCTTCATTAAAGTACCCCCTTCAGTTCACTTATTTGTATCCTGTTTCTATCGCTTTCTATTTAAAATACATATAAAGCTGACATTTTATCATGCCGTTGTAGAGCTTTCTTTTTTTGTCCGCTTTGCGCCCAAAATGCGTTTCAAAATCCTCGTCAGCAGTGATAATATAGTAGCTCCAGCCCTGCTTCGCGCTCATGCGGCTGCCCATTTTTTTATAGATATCCTGTGCTTCTTTTATGTCGAGTAGCCTCTCTCCATATGGGGGATTGACGATTACCGTGCCCTTTTCGCTCACCGGGCTAAAGTCTGCAACATCGCACTGAGAGAGATGAATAATGCTCTCAAGTCCTGCTCTTTTTACATTTTCTCCGGCGATTTTTATTGCCGAGGGGTCAATATCTGAGCCGTAGGCTGAAAAATAACTGTCAGTCTTTTCAAGAGCCCTCGCCCTCTCTTTTTCACCTTCCCAAATGCTTTTCGGCATTTGTGTCCACGTCTCAGCAGTAAAATTCCGGTGGAGTCCCGGAGCGATATTATTGACGAGCATCGCACCCTCAATGAGTATTGTTCCCGAACCGCACATATTGTCATAAAGGGTGTGAAAGTGCTGCAGCCGAGCGAAATAACAGATTGCAGCCGCCAAGGTTTCCTTTATCGGCGCGGCGTTCGCGGCGGGTCTGTAGCCGCGCTTATGTAGCCCCGCGCCGGAGGTGTCGATAACCAGTGTCACCTGATTTTTCATTATAGAAAATTGAATCTGATAAAGCGAGCCCGTTTCTTCAAACCACGGAACCTTATATTTAAGCTTCAGGCGCTCGACAACCGCTTTTTTTATGATAGCCTGACAGTCGCTGACGCTGAAAAGGTCAGAATTCAATGAATAACCCTTTACAGGGAAGGCATCGTTTTTACCGACCCATTCCTCCCACGGTAGCGCCTTAGTGCCTTGAAAAAGCTCCTCAAAGCTATGCGCTTCAAAGCTTCCGACCATGACCTGAATACGCTCTGAAAACCTCGAACAGATATTGGCTCTCGCGAGAATGTTCTCATCTCCCGAAAAAAGCACTCGCCCGTTTTCGCAGAGGACATTCTGCGCTTTCATGGCAATAAGCTCGTCAGCTATAGGACGCTCAAGACCGAGCAAGCAGGGGACGACAAAATTAATGTTCAAAATAACTCTCCTATTATCAATCTCCCATTAAAAGGCGATATCATAAAAAATAACAAATCTTAAATTTTCAGAATATTCACGACAATGTTGAAGTATATAAGCATCGAAGCCGAGTCGACTATAGTTGTCAGAAGCGGCGCCGCCATTATTGCGGGGTCGAGGTGTATAAACCGCGCTCCCATAGGCAAAACAGTGCCGATAATTTTCGCGAAAATGACTGTGCATATAAGCGTAAGACCGACCGTGAGCGCAACAGTGAAATTCTTATACTGAACATATATCGAAAGAAAATTAGCAAACGCAAGAATAATCGCACAAATAAGCGAAACACGGAACTCTTTGAAAAGCGCCTTGAAAAAATCCTTCATGCGGATTTCGTCAGTCGCCATACCGCGGATAATCAGAGTTGAGGTCTGCGCACCACAGTTTCCGCCGGTGTCCATGAGCATTGGAATGAAGGACACAAGCAGCGGCAGCGCGGCAAAAGCGTTGTCATAGCGTGAAATAATCGCACCGGTGAATAGCGAGGACACCATCAGCAACATAAGCCATGAAATGCGCCTGTAAGCATGGCGGAAAACGCTTGTCTTAAAATAAGTATCGCCGGAGGGCGAAATAGCCGCCATGATTTCGAAGTCCTCAGCTGTTTCCTCATGATAAACATCAACAGCATCGTCAAAGGTGATTATACCGACTAACCTGTCCTCTTTATCGACGACAGGCAGGGCTAAAAGTCCGTATTTACTGAATATTTTCGCGACCTCTTCCTTGTCCTCACGGGTATGGGTCTTGATTATATTTGTTTCCATAATGTTCTCAATGAGAACATTATTCTGCGAGAGCAACAGGTCTTTGACCGAAACAATTCCCTGCAGCATTCTTTTTTCGTTGAGGACATAACAGGTGTATATCGTTTCCTTTGAAACACCCTCGCGTCTGATTTCCTCAATCGCCTGCAAGACGCTCATTCCGCTTTTTAAATCGACAAACTCAGTCGTCATAAGGCTTCCCGCGCTGTCGTCGGGGTATTGAAGCAGCTCATTTATGAGTTTTCTGTCCTCGTTTTTCGATGCCTTCAAAATTCTTTTTACGATTGAAGCGGGCATTTCACTGATAAGGTCTACAGTGTCGTCAAGGAACATTTTAGTAGTGACGCGTTCAAGCTCGAGGTCACTCATGACCTTAATAAGCCTCTCCTGGTCTTCGGGATTCATATAAGCGAAAACCTCAGCAGCTTCATCCTTTGAAAGCAGACGGAAGGTGCGAAGCGCGTCCTCATCTGAAAGCTCTTCAAGCAGTAAAGCAATATCAACCTCGTTCAAGGTCTCCAGATATTCGTATAAGGCATTATATTTTTTACTTTGCAGCAAATCAATCACATTTTCAAGCATATCCCGCACCCCCCTCAGTGAATCAGCGTCTTGCCAAAAATGGCAATCGCGACATTGAAATAGATGAAAACGGTTGTGATGTCCACAATCGTTGTGATTAGAGGGGACGCCATAAGCGCCGGGTCAGTTTTTAGCTTTTTCGCAAGCATTGGCAGTATGCAAGCCATAACAACCGCTGTGACCATAGTGCCTATCATTGAAAGGCTTGTCACCAGTGCGATTCTAACATCATTATATTGAACCATCACTCTGATAAAATTTACCGCTGCAAGAGCTGTAGAACAAATAAGCCCTATACGGAATTCCTTGAAAACTGCACGGAAAAAGTCCGAAAGGTGAATCTCATCAGTCGCCATACCGCGGATTATCATTGTCGAGGTTTGCGCGCCGCTGTTGCCGCCGCAGCTCATAAGCAGGGGAATGAATGAAACTAGAATGGGCAAGGCGGTGAATGCGCTCTCGTAATGATTAATAATCAGCGCCGTGAAAACAGAGGAAAACATCAGCACCAGTAGCCAGATTATCCTGTTTTTTGCGTGCTTAAAAACGCTGATTTTGAAATATGGAACATCGTCGGGTGTAATGGCGTTCATCTTTTCGAAATCCTCGGCGGTCTCCTCTATGATAACGTCAATAGCGTCGTCAACAGTGATAATACCGACAAGCCTGCTTTCGGAATCGACAACCGGAAGAGCAATAAGGTCATATTTGCTGAACTTTTTCGCCACATCCTCCTTGTCCTCATTCGTTCCGGCAAAAATAAAAGAGGTCTCCATTATTTCACTGACAGAAATGTCATAATCGGCGAGAAGCAGGTCCTTGAGGTCGAGAATACCGATTAGCTTGCGCTTTTCGTCAAGAACATAGCTCGTGTATATGGTTTCCTTGTCAACGCCCACATTTCTGACCTTTTCGATGCATTCCTTAACCGTCGAAAATGATTTAAAATCGACAAATTCATTTGTCATCAAGGCGCCGGCACTGTCCTCGGGATATTTTAAAAATTCGTTGATAAGCTTGCGCTGCTCGGGTGTTGAGGTGCTGAGAATCCGCCTGACTATGGTTGCGGGCATTTCAGAAATAAGGTCGACAGTGTCGTCGAGATACATCTCCTCAATGACCTTACTTAGTTCTCTATCGGAAAATAAAGAAACAAGCCGCACCTGGTCGTCCGGCTCCAAATAAGAAAACACCTCAGCCGCTTCGTCCTTTGACAATAGCCTGAAAACCCGAATCATATAGTGATTTTCGAGCTCGCTCATTACAAGAGCTATATCAACCGTGTTTGTTTCTAAAAGCAGTTCAAAAAGTGCGTTGTATTTTTTTTCTGCAAGAAGCTCCAGAATTTTTTCCTTCATACCGTTTTTCCTCCAATCTTTTTGGAAATACGGCACAAATACCCTGTTTTAAAGACACAAGGACTGTTCGGGCGGCAGATTTTAACGCGTAACTACAGAGTATTCAAAGGCAGGTTGTCTTTAAATACAAAAATGCGTCAAAAACATTTGTCCGAAAAGAATATATTTCAGAGCGTCAGATATTTATAAAGAACGATAGAAGGATATCCGACGCTTTTAATAATGCCGTGCTTTTAAGACCCGGGCATCGGTGCCGAGATTCGCTACTTCGTCCTGAAACGCCGTCATCCATTGAATAATCGTTCCTTTCATTAAATTTAAAGTACCTGTTTACATTTTAACCTTCAAATGCGTTTCTGTCAAGGACATTCTTTTATAAGTGTTAAAATTTTTTATTTATTATTGTGCATTTGTAACAATTGCTGTCCCTATGCCTCAGTGATTCCAATAGTTAAAATTCCCAAATTTTTAGCGTATATACTGTCAAATTGTGAAATCGGCAGCGGGTTTGAACCCCTACCGACCTCGATTGTATAACCGGGGCGGTTGTAATGCTCAATAAACCAGTCCTTGTAACCGGCATTGCCCGAGGCGTATGGCGTCTGCTCGACAGTGTAGCCGCTTGCGTCACCCATCATATTCGCGATTCTTCTGGAGTTCGGCGGCTCATAATTAGCATATTTCCAGTATATAATCTCGCCTTGTGTGTGATAAGCAAGAATCAAGGCGAAATCATGATTAAGCGTGAAGTTATGCATTGCCCTGCTTTCACTTTCACTCAGAGGAGCGGAACCGACAAAATCGCGGGGAGCGGGCGAGGTGAAGCCCTGAGCGTATTTGATTTCCTTAGCCTTTTCCCAACCTGCAGGATACTGAAGATTTAAATCAACACCGTTGATATTAGCCTTCCAGCCGCTCGGGAAGGGAATAGAGGGGTATTTTTTTGAGATTGCGAGTGCTTTTTGATAGTTTGTTCCGCTTTTAAGTACACCTGCGACAAGGTCAACCCCGTCAGGATTCAACATCGGCACGACATGCAGCGTCGCCATGCTGAAAAGCTCCGAAGCCTTTGTGTTATATACTCTGCCGCCTGTTGAATACATATAGGAATAATCCTCAAGATACTTAAGCAGCACAGGTGTTGTAATCCATTCGTTTGCGTGGTGAGCGGCATTGTAGCCGACCTGAGTCGCACCGTTTCCGATGCTCAAGGACTGTATATTTTTCCCCATGGCGCTTTTGCCGATAACCGAGGATTTCAAAAAAGGATAACGCGCCTTGAGACCGTTTATCATGAAGTCGTTGAGGTATGAGGTGTATTGAATGTTTGTGATAACAACAGGGAAGGCATAGGGGACTATTAAGGTCTGTCCAATTTTTAAAGAGTTCGCCTCAGCCTCAGGGTTAGCAGTTGTTATCTGCCGTACACTTGATTTATTATTTGCCGCAATGGAATAAAAAGTGTCGCCCGGCTTAACCTTAACCGTTGTGTAACCCTGAATATATTTGATTAAGCTGTCCCATGTTCTTTCGTCCGCAATGCCTGTGGGTGGCAATCCGTTCGAATTCTGATAATTAATTAATGCCGCTTTTGTTCTAGCACCGAAAATACCGTCAGCCGCGCCGGGCGAATATCCGGCGCGAGTCAGTGCCGACTGTAAAAGTTGTACATCTGCTCCTCTGCTGCCTTCTCTTAAAGTTTCCATAATTTCACTCCTATATATTTACTGTTAATAAAATATATGCTGCGGTTGAAAAAATGCTATTATAATATTGATTTTTTTCGAATCCTATTGAAAAACTATGCTTTTTAGAGTAGAATGTCTTTGCTTTTAGTTTAATTTTCTTAGTCTATTTTTAATGCAGTATCAGGTGCTATATGAAAATAATGTTTATTTGTACAGGAAACACTTGCCGAAGTCCTATGGCGCAGGGGCTTTTTAAGAAATATCTTGCTGACAGGGGAATAGACGGCATCGAGGTCGAAAGCGCGGGAATCGGATGTTTCGCGGGTGACGCGGTCAATGAAAATGCTGTAGCAGCGGCGAAGGAATACGGTGTTGATATTTCATCACACAGATCGCGGGTGCTCAACGATTATGACTTTTCGCAGACTGATTATTTTTTTTGTATGACCGCCAGGCATGCTGCATACTTGGAACGGTTTGTTCCCCGTGAAAAAATATATAACCCTGTGGAAATTGAAGACCCCTATGGGTTTGATTTGAGCGTTTACCGGGATTGCGCCGCGCAAATTTATGCTCTTTTTGATGCTTTTCTTTTGAAAATCAAAGGTGTTTCGATAAAAAAAATCACCGCTTCGGATATATCTCTAATCAGTGCGCTAGAAAAGGAATGTTTTTCTCTCCCTTGGAATGAAACAAGCGTTCAAGAGCTTTTTGATAAAGACTCAAGCTGCTCTTATACAGCGAGGGTTAATGACGAATTTGCGGGATATATTCTTGCGGAAAACATCTGCGGCGACATTAATCTGTACCGTGTTTCTGTTAAAAATGAATTCAGGCGTTTGGGTATAGGCACGGCACTAATCGACAGGCTTCGCTCGCAATCGGCTGATATGATTTCGCTGGAGGTCAGGAAGTCCAACATGAACGCTATCAGCCTTTATAAAAAGCTCGGCTTCACTATTGAAGGCGAGCGAAAGGATTTTTATGAGCAACCGGTTGAGGATGCATATGTAATGATTCTGCATTTTACAAAATGATATGGGGAATAAATATGAAGATATTATCAATTGAGACCTCCTGCGACGAGACCGCAGCGGCTGTTGTTGAGGACGGCAGGCGAGTGCTCTCGAGCGTTATAGCTTCCCAGATTGAAGAGCATAAACGGTTCGGCGGGGTCGTGCCTGAAATCGCTTCGCGCATGCATGCGGAGTCGATTTCATCAGTCGCGGAAATTGCGCTGCGTAAGGCTTTTTTGAATGTATCTGATTTGGACGCTGTCGCGGTTACCTATGCGCCCGGACTTATCGGAGCTTTATTAGTCGGGGTTAACTACGCGAAAGCTTTCAGCTATGCCAGCGGTTTACCTTTGATTCCGGTTCACCATTTGCGTGCGCATATCGCGGCGAATTATCTTGAATACCCGTCACTTGAGCCGCCCTTTTTAGCTCTCGTTGTGTCCGGAGGTCATTCGCACATTGTTCATGTTAAGTCTTACACAGAGTTTTCAGTTTTGGGCAGAACCGCTGACGACGCGGCTGGCGAAGCTCTCGACAAGGCTGCGAGGGCGATGGGGCTTGAATATCCCGGCGGCGCGAACCTTGATAAGCTGTCAATCGGCGGCGACGCAAAAGCCTTCACCTTCCCTCAGCCAAAGGTTGAAAACAGACCTCTTGATTTCAGCTTTTCAGGCATGAAAACCGCTGTGCTGAACACCTTAAATAAGGCGGGGCAAAAGGGTGAGACTGTTGAAATAAAAGACCTCGGAGCTTCTTTTATTTCCGCTGTGGTAAAATGCTTGTGTGATAACCTGATGAAGGCGGCGGATGAATACGGCATAAAAAAAATCGTGCTTGCCGGAGGAGTTTCGGCAAATACGGTTTTAAGAGCTAAGGTTGAGGATTTATGTAAAAAAAGAGGTTACGAGCTATTTTTACCGCCGCTTAAGCTTTGCGGTGATAACGCGGCTATGGTCGGAGCGCAGGGTTATTATGAATTTCTCAGCGGCAATACCGCCGGAATAGACCTGAACGCGTATGCGACAATGGAAATTTAACTTTAAAAAATTCTATATATCATATTGAAGCCAATAAAAAAAGCTCGGTTCATCCGAGCTTTTTTATCAGTGATTTGTATTAGTATTAAAATAAAAACTAAAATAATCTAAGATATAACAAAATTAAAATGGATTACAAGGATAACTCCTACGCCCTAACTCCTACCTCCTTTTTCAGCCTAGGCTGCTAACAAGAAGAGTCTTAGCGGTATAATCAGAAAAATCAGGCAGCCATGAGGAGGTTTTTATTATGCCGCCGGAAGCGCATAGAATTGCTCTCGCGTCCTTTGCTGTATAGTTTGAATCCCTGTCGACGTCTAGCGCGAAATAGTTATAGGTGTCAAGATTCTCGAGCAAGGCGGACGCTCTGAGCGCAATTCTCGCGTCAACCGCGGTCAACTGACCGTTACTGTCCAGATCCCCCAGTAAAACATAGGTATAATTTCTTGAGGAATCATTAAAATTAAGTTTTATACCTGTCGTCAGAATCGCGGCTGGTGTAAGTGAGTTGCCTGTCGATTTCTGGGAAGCTTTAACCGTTATTCCGCTGAAAAACTCGCTGAGGTCAGCAACAGTCAGCTTCTCATTCATTGAAAAAATAATGTTCAGGTCTGATTCTTCAGTCAGCGTAGAGGTTGTGAAAAATTTTATTTCTTTGTTGCCGTTATCGCTTTCGCTTTTCCATACGGCATATAATACCGTGTCGCTGTTAAGCTCGAAGCTTGAAGCGATGCCGTATTCCGGCTCGACAGCGGCAGGGTCTCTTGACCAGCCTGCAAAGTCATAGCCGACTCTTGTGGGTTCTGAATCGGTAAGTGTCAGATTTTTTCCGAAGATTTTAGTTTGCGCTTTGGGTGCGTATGAGCCGCCGTTAGCGCTGAATTCTATTTTGTATTTCGGCAAATCATCAAGCGCGAAGGGCGCGACAGCAACATATGTAAGGGTTTTCGCAATCTGCTGCTTGGTGAGATGTTTATCCCAGACAATCTTGCAATGCCCCTCCTCACCGTTGCATTCGACATATCTGACATCGTTGCCATTGACTTCAAGAACAAAAATCGCGTGACCGTTATTCCAAAAACGAATAATATCACCTGATTTCAGATTGTCGAGATTAGTGACCCTGGGTCTCGAGCAATAATCCTCTTTCTCATAGAAGTCATATGCCAGCTTCATTGCGAAGCCCTGACACTGAACACCCCTGCAGCCGTTGATGTTGAAAATGTTGCAATAGCAAACAAGCCCGAGCGAAAAACAGAGAACTTCATGATCGCAGGGTGTACTTGTTACCATATCGACATTATTTGTGCTGCCGATATGGTTCCAGTATTTCCCATGAGGGAATTTTTGCCTTAATTGTTCAATGCTTAGACTCTCAGCCCCTGCGCTGATAAAAACAGAAGGAATCAAAAGTAATAATGATAAAATAATTACCGGTATTTTTAACTTCCTCACACAATACCTCTTTCAAAATAAAATTCATAAAAATATGAAAACTGAATCCATTCAACTGTCAACCGAAACAGTTCCGTCCTCGCTGACAGAAATCTGCATGCCGTCCTTGACATATTCGAGGAATTCCTCGCCGAGATTGTCAACAGCGATAATCGAATTGTCCGACCAGACGTCGGAGAGAATAACTCCGGCGGCTGCGAGGGAGTCGATGCGCTCGCTGAAAAGCATTGCCGCGGGTGCGAAGCCGATGGAAGCAATAGTATACAAGACCATTCCGCCTGTTGTCGAGCCGATTGTTTTCGGAAGGCAAAGCGCCATTCCGTCAATTCTCTTATTATAAATATCCGAATTGTTCTGATCGCCGCAAATAACCTCCGTGGCGTTTCTTTTCATCGCGCTTTTCTGGAAGGTCGCGAGGGTATTGACACCCTGACGGGATACAACAGCCTTAGCTGTGACTGCTCCCGCTATAATACTTCTGCCTTTAAAAACTCTTGTTGCCACCTCAAACACTTCCTTTCACTGCGATTGCGCAAATCTCGTCGTCGGTATAATAACGCGCCGAGGTATAGGTTCGGAGCTTGTTGGAATTGGTTATGACAGGTTTATGTGAGCAAAGTGGATTGTTCATATACATTAGCGGGCAGATATTTGTAAAATTAATGCCGTAGGACTTGAGGGTATAATACTCCTTAGAGTGTGTAAGCTCAAAGGCTTCAAGGACATCGGGCGCGACAGAAAGAATAGTTAAAAGCGCGACCTTTTTCTTGCCCTGCTTTTTGATTTCCGACTCGAAACGTGAGCACCACTCAAGCAGCTGACTCATCGAGAGATGCGGGCAGCCGATAAAACAGCGGTCCGGTTTTGCGTTTTTATCCTTCCAGATAACGGGATAGTTTTTATAAACCCTCGCAAGCTCTGCGTCGTCAATCACATAGGTTCGGGCGTTTTCGTCTATTAGCTTCTCACCAAGTTCCTTTGCCTCCGGCGTAAGGTTTTCGATATGGTAAAGCCCGACTGCGCCGTTTGAAGCAGTCGCCGCGCCGAAATCCTTAAGATAGCTCTCTGAAACCTCGTTCAGTTCATTTCCGATAAATTTATCAAGACCTTTGACATAGGGAACGTCCTCCATGACCTTCAGACCTATCGCACTGCCGAGAATTTGAGCCTCCGGCTTTTTTGTTGTCTTAACCTCGATTATCCACTTCGCTTTTCTGCCCTCGTCAGTAAGCAGGTCAAAGCGCGGAACCTTTCCGAGCACCTGCCCGAAAAGCTCGATTATACCCGAGTTTCTGTTGCATCTCGCCCCGAGAACGGAATTCGCGAAAACGACAGCCGAGGATTCAGCCCAGGAGAGTATGTCGCCCTTTTTCGGTCTGTTTGCGACCTCGCTGAGATAACAGGTGCAGGTGAAGGAATTTTTGTTTCGCAGTCCGACCTTGCTGAGCTGCTCCTCATAAGGTGTTTGTGCGCCGTACATCATCTTGTTGAAAATCAATTTTTGCAAAAAATTTGACGGGACATTGTCGAAGTCAATAGGACGCGGGTCAACAGTAAACGGACGCTGCGCCTTGAGCCCCGATTCAATGAGCTCATCCATGATTCTGAAAACCGGCTTCAGTACAGAAAGCCCGAAGCTCGTTACCAAATGCCCGTCACCAGTGACAGGTACAAAGCAGTCTGCGCCGAAAGCGTCGCCGTAAAGCACAAGAGTTTTAATTACCTTTGCGAGAGTATCGCCTTTTTCGCCGTTTAATATGGCGAGTTCCTCATCGGTCAGTTTCATTTTATAGTTCACTGTATGATCATTCCTTTCATTAAACAGGAAGATTTTGTGTCCTGATATTATTATAAGCTCAGCGCCAGTGTATAACCGGATTTAGTCGCCTCAAAGACTTTGCCGCCTCTGAAGCTGTCGCCGATGTTAAACATCTCAACACCCGGCAGAGCCTTTTGCAGCTCGAGGAAAACCGAGTCGTCCGGTGACGCGCCAGCAGCCATGATAAATAAATCTGCCTTGATAATATGCTCTCTGATTTCTTCCCGCAGCTTCGGCGCGAGGGGATTTAATACATTTTCGGGCAGCTGGGGATTCCATGTTTTATAGGGGTCGGGCACGGATTTCGAGACATTTCTCGCGACAATTGCACCGTTCTTTTCAAAGGATTTCAGCTTAGTGCAGTTGAGAAGTGTAACGCCGGAATCCTCCATTATTTTTATCAGATGATAGCGGTTGGCGGTGCAGACATGATTCATTATAACGTCCGCCATCTCAATAACAGTCACCTTTTTGCCAAGCTCTTTGTTCGCGAAAATCGCAGCCTCGCAGCCGACTACTCCGCCGCCGATAACAAGTATATGGTTGGCGTCCTTTGCAATTTCTGCTCTTTCGAAAAGCTCAATAGCGCTGTGAATATTTGCGTTTTCATAACCCGGCAGCTTCAATATAGCATCCTTTGTTCCGACCGCCGTCACAACCTTCTCAAAGCCTTCTTTTTTAAGTGTTTCGGGGTCAGCAGCCGAGTTCAAAAGGAGCTTGAGGTCATATTTTTTCGTTGCGTCCGTGAGATATTTTTCGAGATATTTGAGATAATTCGCAATATCAAATTTAATTTTCGGGATTGTTCCCGCCTTCAGCCTGCCTCCGATTCTGTCGCTCTTCTCGAAAAGCGTAACACTGTGACCTCTCTGAGCGGCGGTGACGGCGCAGATAATTCCAGCCGGTCCCGCGCCGATTACGGCGATTTTCTTTTTGTTCTCAGCCTGAGCGGGAATTTCAGGATAAATCTCTTCAAACGCCGTTCGCGGATTGACCGCGCACTGAGGGTGACCGCCCTCAACAAATTCGTTAAGGCAAGCCTCCTGGCAGCCGATACAGGGTTGAATATCATCAACATGACCGGTGCGAACCTTGTTTGGCCATTGCGGGTCTGCGAGCAGAGGGCGCCCGAGCATGACCATGTCGCACTTGCCCTCGCGCAGTGCGGATTCAGCAAGGTCAGGATAGCCGAGCTTGCCCACGCCGACTATCGGCACGGGAAGTCCTGCATTTGACAAAATTTTGTGCTTTTCGAAATAATCCTTCGCGATTTTAGCAATGTCGAGGAAGCATCCGGGCGGCATTGAGCCGGGTGGATGCGGCAGCCACCAGTTGTCGTAACAACCGAGGTCAACGTCAAAAATATCGACTCCCGCTGCAACAAGGTTTTTCATATAATCAAGTGTTTCCTTAATTGTTCTGCCATTGCTGAACTTTTTCAGAGCGCTGACATTTTCCATTTTATCGCCGTAGGTCTCGTTGAGCGCAAGGCTCAAATCAAGGCGGTACATAATGGGGAAGTGCTTGTTTGTGCGCTCTCTGATATGCTTGACCATATTGATGCCGAAGCGTTGCCAGTCGGAATATTTTCCGACTTTTCTGCGGTTGAACGCCGTATTTGTCATCTGCTCTATAAGATAACCCTCATGACCGTGCAGATAAACACCGTCGATATTCATAGCTTTTGCGTCAGCCGCCATCTGACCGACTCGTTTTATCATCTTGTCGCAGGAGTGATCCGAGAAGCGCAGGCAGGGTATCTGAGGAATGTACCAGTTCGGATTAAATGATGCCGAACCGGGGAATTTCATTTGATTCACAAGGCATTGCGGATTTCCAACACGCCCGAGACCGGCGGTAATCTGAATAAAAATTCTCGCGCCGAAGGAGTGTACGCCCGCGCTCAAATCACGCCAGCCTGCGAACACGGTGCGGCTTCTGTCAAGGCGTGGGAAATAGCTCAGGTCTCCGATTTCTGTCAGGGAATTATCAATCCCGTGAGTAGCCGGAACAAGCCCGGTTGTAATCAATCCTACGCCGCCTTTCGCGCGCTCTATGAAATAGGCGAGCATTTTTTCGCTTGGGCGTCCGGTTTCATCACACATCGAAATATTGCCCATCGGAGCCATCACAAGGCGGTTTTTGATTGTCAGAGAATTAATCTCGATAGGCGAAAAAATGGAGTTGTAGGGGTAAAGCTCGCCGGTCATTTTGCCGAGTTTTTCTGTTTTTCCGTCCGTGAACCAGTCGGAATAAAATTTATCAAGCTC
Source organism: Oscillospiraceae bacterium (assembly GCA_031551635.1). Classification (GTDB taxonomy): domain Bacteria; phylum Bacillota; class Clostridia; order Oscillospirales; family Acutalibacteraceae; genus JAVBNH01. Next base: position 237,188 of record JAVBNH010000002.1, read on the forward strand.
GACAAGCTTTGAATCCTGTTTTAAGCTCAAATTATTTCCTCCTCGCTATCATAATTTATTACCTATTAATAATAACATATTTCAAAGTATACTGCAAGGTTTTTTTTATGCTTAAAACACGAAAAGCACCGCCAAAGCGATGCCTTTTTATGTCAGTTTTACTAACGTGGGCTTGGCTTGCCAAGCCCACAACCCAAGTAGTGTTTTTTATTGAGCTTTCAGCCCACTAAGGTACTAAATATTACAATTGACTAACTGTTACCTGTATCCCGGTCCCGGTCTGTTGGCAGCGCCGCCGGTTCCGGCTGTTACTGAGCCAATCTGCGCTGAGCCGCTGTAAAGGGTATATTCCGTCCCGCTTTTAACTTCAGGGGTTGATACGGCTAAATACTTGCAGCTGATAAAGCTTGTGAAGGTCGCGAGAGCGTTTTTGTCCTGCTTTAGAGTTATTTCGCTACCGGAAACAATATTTGCGTTCTGAAAATAAACATAGCTCTGTGATGAGTCTGTTCCCGGATAACTTCCTGTACCGGTGCCGCCGTAAATTATTGTTCCGCCGGTGAAGGTCACCGTCCCGTCCGCATCAAGAGCGCCGTTGTCGGGAGAAGAATTAATCAGAGAAATAACAGTACCTCCGCTGATATTTATTGCGCCGTTTGAGTCGATTCCGTCACCCTTCGCATTGACTGTAACCGTTCCGGAGCTGATATTGACAGAATAATTTCCCGTGTTTTGTCTAAAATTATCAAACCCGAACATACCGCCATTCGCGCTTGAGTCATTCCCGCCTGCGGCATTTATTCCGTCATCCGAGGAAATTGTTTCAATATTCGCGTTCGAAATATTGATATTCATTCCTTCAATTCCCTCGTAGGAATTTGTGACCTTTATGTTGCCGCCGCTGATGCTCAAGTCACCGTCTGCGTGAATTCCGTCGTCGCCCGAAGAAAGCGTCAGAGTTCCGCCTGAAATAACAATATTGCCGTTTGAGTGAACAGCGTCATCAGCGCTGTCAATGTTGATTGCCGCACCTGTTATCGTTATCTCGCCATTTGCCTTGATGCCTTTATAGCTTTCAGAATCACCGCTTGCGGAAGTTGTTAAATTTTTTGCGTTGGCGGCTCCCGAGCCTGAAATCAGATTCAGTGTTCCCCCGGAAATATTCAGCTTTGTTTCTGCCTGAATGGAATCGTGAGCGGCGTTCAGCGTTAGTGTACCGCCCTCAATTACAATATTGCCTTTTGTGCTGTCCTCGTCATTGTTTGACTGCAAAGCGTCATTCCCCGCCGTAACATTAAGTGTGCCGGAGGTCACTGTGAGCGAATCCCGCCCGCGTAAACCGTGATTTTTCGAGTTAACCGTGAGATTCACCTGAGAGACGGTCAAATCATCCTTCGAGCCGATGCCGTTATTAAACAGTGCGTTGACTGTCAAGCTTCCCGAGCCGTTGATAATCAAGTCATCCTGTGCGAAAATAGCAGCGTCCGGTTCTTCCTCCTCAGCTATAGCATAGGTGAACGCATCGCCACCGTCGCCGACATAATTCACAGAGCCGTCGGCAACAGTCAGTGTCAGCTTGTCGCACTGCGGGGCATAAATCGCCGCACCTGTGGTGTTGTGAAGCTTGCGCCGTTCAGTATGAGGTTGACTTTATCCTCTTTTGCTGCATTTATTATGATTTCCGCGTCCTGAGCCGTTCCGGAAACAGTATAGGTTCCTTCATGCGAAATCGTAATTGTTTTGCCGCTGATTTTCACAACAGATGAAGATGAGGTATGAGCGGAATCGGAAAGAGTTATTTTTATAGCGGTGGTAGTATCACCTATGCCTGTTTTAGCCTCGGCTGTGGTGTTTTCCGCTGATGATGTCGTACTAACGGCGGCAGAGGTGCTTGTGTTTTCGCTGCTTGCTGAGGTTGAAGAGTTTTTTGTTGTTTCTGTTTCGTTTTCCGGTGCAGCGCAGCCCGAAAAGACGCAAACAATTAGTCCGATTATGAGAAAAACAGACAGTGTTCTCTTTATTAAACCATGCTTCATATCAGGGGTCGTCCTTTCATATGAATGCAGTCCTTAAAGAATATTCAAAAATATGTTGATAAAAATTTTTATTTATGCCGGTATGATAATCTTCTTAGGACTTGTCTGAACACTCGCGACAAACCCAGGGTTTTCGGAAGTCTTTGCTGCAATATTTGCCGCCAGACCGCTTGAAACATATTCATGACCGTACTTCGAAAAGCTTGTCGGGCGGATTTCAAATTCCGACAAAAGCCTAGTGAGCCATACCGGGATACTGTTGGCAACCTTGATTTCCATGAGCCATTTGTCACCTGGCAGCAGGAGCTCGCCGTATTTACCGCTCTCGAGCTTTATATCATGCCTTCTCGAAACTATTTCGGTGTCAAAGGATATACGAAGGTCATAGTCACTTATACCAAAGTATGCTCTTCTCTCATAGGCGAGGTACAGCATGGGCATAAGTGTATTTCTCGAGAGCATGAATTCAATTTCACGAAGCACCTGACGGTTCATATAGTATTTAAGCTCATCGTCGGATATGTGACCCTCCTCGAGGAATTTGTAAGCTTCATCAACACGCATTTCTGATCTTCTTTTATTAACAAGACCGCAGACTTTTTTCTTGATTTCAACATAGACCGGGGAATCCTCGTCCGGAATACCGTATGTGCGCAGACGAAGCTTTTCCTTATAATTCGGCTTTTTCAGAGAATTTCTGATAAGTCTCGAGTCAAAGGTGTCATAGTAGATATTGCAGATTTGATAGGTATGATTGATTTTGTTATACTGGTCAAGTCTCATATGCTCGCCGAGCCTTTGCTCAAATAGGTCAAAGGTTTGCGTGTCAAGGATATACTTGTTTTCATACCTGTTGAATACTTCAATAGCCATTTTTTTCTCCAATCCTGTTTGTTTGCTGAGCTCATTATAAAGTCTTAATGTGATGAATGATTGTGCTTACGCGTTAATTTATGTGAAGATTATCTGTATTATAAAGAAGAGTGATAACAAAAATATCACAAAAAAAAAGAAACAGCCATAAACAATAATTGCCGAATAATTAAAAAAACCTTTAATTATCCGGCAATTCGAAAGGCTGTTTAAAAATGTGAAAGCTGAAATTAATCAAAAAGCCCGAATAGCAGGTCAATAAGTCTTGCGAAGAAAGCGACGATAAACTTGAACCAATTATCAACCTTGATAACTTCCTGTTCTTCACCTTCACCGTTGGTGTCATCTGTTGTGTCATCTGCGGCGGCGCTGACTGCTAAAAAGGATACCGACATAACAAGTGCAAGAATAAGCGCGAGTATTTTTGTAAACTTTTTCATCAAAAAACCTCCATTAATTTTGATAGTTTCACTATGTAATCAAATGCGGAATTAACTCAGGGCAACACATAAAACCACCTGATTAAACTAATTATAACCAATAACATAAAAATAGTCAACTATAATTATAAATTTTTTTAAAATTTTGTTGTTATTGTTGTTATTTTTTGCTATAATCTATGCAAATAAGGTGAAAGGAAAACTTTTTTATGATTTTTGATTTTACGGGGATATCAATTTGTATCGATAAAAACGCTTTGAGCGCAAAAGCCGCAGGCTATTTTGCGCAAGAGATAAAAGCGAGAACAGGGCTTGACGCACCTATATCCGTCAACAAGTCGGCACCCAGCGTCTCTTTTGTCTGCGACAGCTCTATAGAAAATAAAGACGCATATAATCTGGAGCTTAAGGACGGAATTCTTACAATAAAAGCAAACGGAATAAGGGGTTTAATTTACGGTTATTCGTATTTTTTGAGAAAAATAACTGTAAGCGGCGTAAAAATTACTCTTATTAAGGACATTAGCGGAAGTTATTCTCCTCAAATGAGCATCCGCGGTCACCAGCTCGGATACCGCACAACACCGAACACCTATGACGCATGGGATCCCGATCAATATTCAAGATATATGCGCGATATGATGTTCTTCGGGTGCAATATGATGGAAAATATGCCGGACTCAGCCTCGAAAAAACGCAATGTGCTGATGAAATACGAGCCGAACGATATGCTTATCTACATAAGCGAGCGCGCGGACGAGCTCGACATGGATTACTCTATATGGTATCCTAACAATGATGATGATACTCTTGAGGAAGCACTCGAGGACCATCATGAGGTATTTAAGAGCCTGCCGCGTCTGAATGTCTGTTTCCCTCCCGGAGGTGACCCGGGCAAGCTTGACGGCGATGATTTTTATGACAGGATTATAGAAATATCAAAGCTGATGAAAGAGGACCAGCCGAACGCCGAGATGTGGCCTTCGGCGCAAAAGCCCCATGAATGCCAGAACTGGGGAGAGCTTTTCATGGAAAAAATGCAGTCGGAGCAGCCTGATTTGATTAAGGGTGTTATCACCGGACCCAACTGGGCTTTTACCCTTGACGACCTCCGCCGCCAGCTTCCGATGAAATATCCCATCCGCCTTTATCCCGACATCACCCATAATGTCCGCTGCGAATATCCCGTACACTTCCCGCGCGACGATTGGCATTTCGCCATGACCAGCGGGCTGAGCCGCGAGAGCATAAACCCGCGTCCCGTTGAATACCGTTTTATTCACCGCCTGACAAGGCAATACATTGTTGGCAGCTGCAGCTATTCCGAGGGCGTTCATGATGACCTGAACAAGATGATTTGGAGTGACATGGACTATTTCGGGGAGAACTCACTGCGCGAATCAATCCTTGATTATTGCCGCGTGTTTTTCTACGGCGCACCGGCCGATATTATTACTGATGCGATTTTCGGACTCGAGCAGAACTGGTACGGCGACCCGGTTGAAAACGGTCATATTGAAAACACACTTAATATGTTCAATACCGTTCTCGGGCAGTGCCCCTTCCTGATTGATAACTGGCGCTACTGCATGTGCCTGTTCCGCGCGAGGTGTGATGCTCTTGTGCGCAGGCGCAGGATATTTGAGCTTGAATTAATCGAAAAAGCAAAATATTTCATCAAAAACGGCGACCTTGCGAATGCGAAAGCCGCTTTGATGACGGATTTCAGCGACGAATATATTTCGCTCAGGCAGGATCTCGAGGTTCTCGCTCTTCGTCTTTTCAATCAGATAGGCATTCAGCTTGACGTTGAGAGATACCATACAGACGGCTGGGAACGCGGCGGAACACTTGATACAATTGACCTGCCGGTAACAGACCGCAGATGGCTGCTGAACAGGTTCGACTACGCCGAAAAATTTGACGAAAAAGGCAAAATCGAATTTATGAACAGGGTCATAGAGCGCAATAAGGTTGACAAAGACGAATATTATTTCTCCTTCGCCGAGCACGGAACCGATGTTCTCGGGGTACCGCAGGAAGGCTTTATCTATTATAATTTCCAGGGCGACAGGCGCGGCAGCAATGACGGTTCTATACCTACATGCATGCTCAAGGTGTTTGACAACCTCACTCTAAAGGCGAAGCTTGGCGGCTTTACACCGGGCAGGGACTATAAGCTGAGAATAACCTTCAGAGATGAAACTTATCCTGTTTTTATCCATCACCATGTCATAGCTAACGGCGTCACGATTTATGACGGAAAGCAGTTCGGCGGAGAAAGAGACGAGAAGTTTGACGAGGAACTGGTTGCGCCAAAATTCGTTACCGTTACCTATGACCTGCCCGCGTCTGTTTTCGTTAACGGCTGCGTGGAGCTGGAAATCGGCGAGCCGTATATGGGCGTGTTCATGAGTGAATTCTGGATTATAAAAGCATAAAAACACTTATTTAAAAAGCATACAACAAGCCGGAGTTTTTATTCTGGCTTGTTTGTTTTTTTACATAATAAAATAGAAAGAAATGAAAATAGTGAAAAAAAGTTTATTGTTACATTTCTAGTGTCAATTCTGCTGTTTATATTCACATGCTTCTCCGGTGCTTCAAGTATTGATAACTTGATTAATGATGAAATTTCTTCAAACCGAGCGGAATTTGAAAAAATAGAGCAGGATTTAGAAATGAGCGACAACATAACCTCTGATAAGCAATATAATTATGACGCGGCTTATAAGCTTTATGAATTAAGCGGCGATTTGATTAATGATTATAATAAAAGCAGCAATTGTTGATAAAGAGAAACTGACCGATATAATTAACTTAAAAACAAAGAACATTGATGAATTGAAATTTTTTGTTTCATATCCCCATCATACAACCTTCGCCTATTTTACCGAAGGCGGCAAGGAGTATCTTGTACCCTTCGGAAGCAGACCGGATATCACAGGGCTGGAGAACGCAAAGATTTATACGCCGTCTGAAGTTATTTCTGTTTTAAAGGATAGCTTTGACACAGCGGAAAACAATAATAACGGCGAGACGCTGTATGCAGGTCTTGCTGATACTTCAGTTTCAAAGCAAAATAAATATTTATATGTAGCTGCGGCAGCCGTCATTTTATTCGCGGCGGCAAGCATTGGAATTCTGTTTATAAAAAGTAAACACAGCCTAAAAAAGGCGGATTAATAGATAAAATATAATAAGTTAGATTTAACATATAGAATGCTGGATTAACTTTTCCGGCTTTCTTTGTTTTTATCTTAATCAGTGTAGACGGTCATAATGTTCAAACTGTTTGTAAAATTTTACTATTTAGACTTGATTTTATTGCGGTATAGGTATAGAATATATTTTGTATAATAAAATGAAGGGGTTTTGTAATATGAAAAAGAGTACGCTTTTATTCGGTCTCGCATCTGCTGCTGCGGGCGCGTATGCGGTGACACGATTTCAGGAAGCAATGAAAAAGGAAGAGAATATCCGCAAAAAATATGATTATACAAATTCAGCGATAATGGGTGCCTTCAAGGGTATAGCCGCTATACTTCCGGATATCCCGAGACCCGACGCTGTTTCCTATGACAGTGAAGCAGCAGGATTTATGGAAGGGCATAAGAAGTTTATAACAAAGCCCGCTAAGGGCGCTAAGTGGAGCCTCGGCTACGGCAAGGTTTCGCTGATACCCGACGACATCGGCATCGGCGAGTATTATATGGGCGGTTATCTGAACCTCCCGGCGAACCATGTCGAGGGACTGCTTGACGATATGATGTTCCGCTGCTTCTGCATTGACGACGGCAGCGGCAGGGGAATCACCGTTTTCGCTGTCATCGACTGCGTCGGTATATCGAGCACCGACATCCGTGCGATAAGGCTTCTTTTGAAGGATTTTTGCAAAGAAAACAATATTGTAAGTATTAATATATCCGCCACTCACAACCATTCCTCCATTGACACACAGGGTCTTTGGGGCGATTTGATGAAAATGCTGAAAAACAACCCGAAGGCAGTCATCAATGGTGACTACGATAAATTCTATTCAGGAAGAAATAAGTCCTTCATGGAAGCTCTCCATGTCAAAGGTGCTCAGGCAATCAAGGACGCCTTCAATGACATGAAGCCGGGCACACTGTACCGCAACACCTTTGAGGGTGCGCGCTATTCGCATGACAAGCGTCCCCCGAATGTTAAGGTTAATGAGGTCACAACGCTTTATTTCGTACCGGACGACAAGGACGCGAAGCCGACAAGAGCGGTTTATCTTGCTGCTCATCCTGTTGCCTTCGGTCAGGATAATAAAATCGTCAGCGGCGACTTCCCGTATTATATCTGCGAAGGCTGTGAAATGCAGGGTGAAAACGGTATTTACTTCCAGGGACCGCAGGCGGCGGTTACGGCAAGCCGCGGCGGAAATATTCCAGAGGGTCTCTCTCAGACTGAGGGTATTCAGGAATTCGGCAGGGGTATTGCGCGTTTTTGCAAGAGCTTAGACCTCGCGGGCTATGAAAAGCTTGAACCGATTCTCAATGTTCGCATTGCCGAGATGTTCCTGCCAGTTTCAAACTATGTCATGCTTGCCCTCGCGAAGCTTCAGATAGCTAATAATGTCTGCTTAAAGGTCGGCGACAAGGTTGACGATATCCGCTTTGTTTCAGAGGTCGGCTACTGCGAATTCGGCAAGGATTTGAAAATGGCTCTTGTCCCCGGTGAGCTTATGCCTGAAATTCTACTGGGCGGCGCGTTTGATGCTGAGCAGGCGTATAATCATACAGAATATGAGTATCCGGCGATGAAGGACTGCGTTGAGGGTTATCTATTGGGTGTCGGGCTTTGCAACGACTCAATCGGGTATATCGTTCCCGATAATGATTTCGGCGGCTTCACGGCTCCACAACATTATGAGGAATCCGTATCGACAGGCATAAAAACAGCCGGTATCCTCGTGAAATCCTTTATCCACCTTGTTGACGCGTGCAACAAATCCAAAGCGGACTGATTTGTAATATAACTAAAGACCTGACTGTGATTTTTATAATCATAATCAGGTCTTTTCATTTGTATGAGTATCAGCTTTCGGTTGTCTCGTATTCCGGGAACTTCGCATAAATGCTTTCGTCGTAGTAATTATTTTCATTCTTATCATGCAGCGGGTACCAGACCTGAGCGAAAAACGGGTTTACTTTTGCCTCGCGGTCGTAATCCCAAGGGTAGGGAAGCTCCTCCATGCACCAGTGTCCGCCCTTCAGCACTGAATTCGGTGTCATTTTGAATTCATGAGAGTGAGCGCATTTCCACCAGAGTGGTGTATATAAATCGCCCTTAACCATTGAGGTTGAAAGGCATTCGCCGCCTCTGAAGGCAGCCGCAGACTGCATATCAGTAATATCTAGTTCGCTGTCCGGCTTCGTTTCGTCGTATCCGTGGTCGAGATAGCTTACCTCTGAGGTCGCTCGGCGCAGGTCAATTTTCGACCAGTCCTTGCCTATTGCCCGCCAAGCTTCATACGAGCCGTAGTAAGCACTTATGCGCTCCTTGTCCCGTGTTTTAATCCAATCCATTGTTCCGAAAATCGGAGTTTTACTCTGACGCGCCATCATCGTCTTTTTAATTATGTTCTTCGGAGCATATTTTGCGAGACTGTAGTAGGCGGGCAGGGCTTTTTTTATGTTTCTGAAGTATTCGCGGATTGGCATATTGTGCCTGAAATGAAGATAATTCTCTAGTACATCCGAATCCGCATACCACTGACCGTGGAAATTCCGCAAAACGAACCAGTCAGGGTCGAAAATTTCCTCAACCTCTCCGATTCCGAGCGTTTCGAGCAGCAGCTTTTCGAATTCATAATTTGTCATGCGGTACTGCTTCCCGCTGCCGATATTATAAAACCGCCGCCAGAAATCCTCCGGTATTTCGTCCGAACAGAGCCGCGCGAGAATTGTGCCGGAATCCTCAACCGTCGCCCACTCAAGAACACCCCTGAAGGGCACATGGAACATAATAGGGTCGAAACCGTTCGCGATATTGTTGTGAAGAATCCCCGACTGCCGCAGCGAAACCCAGTGCTTCAGCCCCGATTCGGCAAAAAGCCCCTCTGCGATGGTTTTGCTAATAGCATAATGGTCGTAAACGCTGATTTTTATCGGGTCGCCGCACCTTCCCCAGTGAATCGGAGGGTTGCGGTCGCCTGTTTCCGCGACTGTGCCGACATACATGAGTCTAATGTCGTCCGCATTCGGCTGTGCCTTGACAGCCCTGACAATGTTCTGTGCCGCCGTGACGTTGATGTTAAAGGTCGCCTTCGGATAATAATCCGCCATGGGGGAGACCAACCCGCCGACATGAAGTACCACATCCGCGCCGCTGACACAGCTCAGCACATCCTCATAATTTCTTAAGTCGCCCCAGACTATCCTGAGCCTGCCCTCTGATAAATAAGGCAGAAACAGCTCACGACTTTTAGCCTCATCAAGCAATAGAAGAACTATATCGTGTTTTTCCTCAAGCGCATAGATTTCCTTGAACCCCATAAAGCCCATCAATCCCGAAGCACCTGTCAGAAACACAGTTTTTTTTGTACCCATAAATTTACACCTTATTACAAAAATCAGGGAAAATTTTTATTTGCCATACAACCCTGACTTGATTAAATTTCAACACTATGACGCCAAAAGTTTAGCATTATTTAAGGTGTTAATCCATAGACAATTTTTGTGTGAACGTTTAATAAGCGACACTCATTTTTAAGTACGTTTAAAAACAGTAAGAATACCTTAAAAGTTTACAGTTTATTAACTCTCATACTTTTGTAAACTGTCTGCCCTCGTGATTAATATAATACTTCTCTCTCAAAATTAAATTGTCAATTCCGCTAAAACTGTAACCGTCTTTTTGAAAACGCTCGATTATTTCCGGTAAAGCTTCAAGTGTATTTTTTTTTCCGACATGAAAAAGAATAATCGAGCCGTTCCTGACTTTCCCGCACACCCGAGCGCTCATCTCAGTAGGAGAAATATCCTTCCAGTCGAGACTGTCTACATCCCACTGAACGCTCTGCATGCCAAGGCTTTCCGCCGCGGCTATGGTTTTATTGTCATACGCGCCGCTGGGAGCGCGGAAATATTCCGGAGCTTCCGATGTGATTTTTGCGATTTTTTCGCTGCAGGCTTTTATGTCTGCAAGGATTTTTCCAGACGGCAGTGCGGTCATATCCGGGTGTTTGTCCGAATGATTCCCGATGCAGTGTCCGGATTCATATACCGCTTTAACGCTTTGAGGAAACTTTTTTGCAAAGTCACCCGTAAAAAAGAAGGTGGCTCTGATTTTGTTTTTCGCTAAAATTGTAAGCAGCCTGGGGATTTCTTCATTTCCCCAGGCTGCGTTAAATGTCAGTGCAATTTCTTTTTTTGTCGTCTCTACACTGTAAACAGGAGTTTTTTTTGCGTTCGCAGACACTGCGGCGGAAACAGTGTTCAATGTCAGGCACAGCGCCGCAATCAATAAAACGAATAAAGCAAAAATCAGCAGCAATTTCTTCTTGGTGAGAATAAATACACTCATAAATTTTTTATCCCTTCTTTTATACATATATAATAGGTATATGCCATATGTAATCGAAAAAAGAACAAGTAATATAATTCGTTAACTGTAATGTTAAAATTCTAATAAAAGGACTATTGCATACGCTTTCACTAAGAAAAATGGAGTAGATTAGTACCTTAGTGGGCTGAAAGCGCAATAAAAAACAAGACTTGTATTGTGGGCTTGGCAAGCCAAGCCCACGTTAGATTATAACTCAATATAAGAAAATATAACAAATTAAGGAAATAAAGTTTTTTAGTAAAAAGCACATATTAAAATAAAATAATAGAATTATATGAAAAATTATTGATAAAAATTTAATAATTGCTTGCATTTACTGATATATTATAGTATAATTAACAAAATTTTAATAGATTATGTCATTTTATAAATAAATTACAAATTAAAATTACTTAAAATCCGATAAAAAGTCATATCTGAGCTCTAATTGATTATTTTTGAATATTAAAAATCACTTTACCATATTAATAGTAAGAGGATTATTTTGTATTTTCATGCGAATATATTTTTAGGAGAGATTCAATATGGGTTTCAAAGAGCTATCTGTTCATGATAACCGCAGTTTCCTGACTTATGAGTTTGAGGAGCAGGACAAATTAGATGAAAAGACTTTTTTCACTATTGCCGACGCTAAAATTCCGGCACTGCTGAGGTTTGATTATTTTGGAACAATTGAACCTAGGTACCTTTCATTTGAAACAACCGGTTTATCGCCTGTAGCTGATTTGTTTACAGGTGTTTTGGGCATTAAGTCTTTTTTATTGAATTTAAATTCGTTGTTAAACTCGATAGCTTTAATAAAAAACAATGATATTATTGAATCCTCGCTTATTTATCATCCTCAATACATTTATATTAAAGAAAACTTAAATGAATTATTTATGATTGGCTTACCGCTTAATAATGAGCTTGCTAAGCGGGAGTCTGTTTTTGATTTTGTCAAAAAGATTATATTCGGTGCAAAATTCGACGCAAATGAAGATTGCAGCTGTATTTCAACTATTATCAAATATATCGGCGGCGAAGACAAAAGCGTTGAAGGCTTAAAAGAACAAATTGATAATGTTATTGCCGATATTGAAGCTATGGAAGCAAGTATAAAAAAATGTATTAAATGTAACGCGAAAATCAGACATGGCGCCAAATTCTGTGCAGTTTGCGGAACGCCGATTGAAGAAGATAACATTGATGACAGTGAGTCTCATTATGGAGAAACAACTCTACTCGGTCTGCAGGAATACGGAGCGACAACTGTCTTGTCAAGAGATATGGAGTCTATATCATTTCCATATATTATCAGGAATAAAAATAATGAATGCATAGAAATTGATACAATGGAATTTACAGTAGGCAAAGATAAAAACAAATGTGATTACGCCATTTCAAACAATACCGCGATAAGCAGGATACATATGCAGATTATTTTTGCAAACGGAAATTACTACGCAGTTGACCTTAATTCAACAAATCATACATTTATAAATGATGAAATGCTTATAAATGGAAATAAAACAGTTATTAAAAACGGAGACAGAATCCGTTTGGCTGACGAGGAGTTTGTTTTTCATACTTAATTTTATTTAGTTGCAATTATATTAAATTTGTGGTTTGGATTTATGCCGCAAGGCTTAAATAAATTTTAAGATTATTAAAGGTGGAAAAATGATGAAGCAAATTGTCAGTGTACTCATTGCGTGCGCTATGTTTTTAACAGTTTTATGTCTCTTGCCTGTCGGTGCTGCGGCTGAAGAAAGCAATCAGGCAATAATTGAAGCTCAGGAGGGTGTCGTTAAGGTATGGCACTGGATTTATTTCTATGATAAGCCGTCCTCTGAAGCTACCAGAAAGCCGGTATATGAATTTTGTTCCAGCGTCGGAAGCGGCTTTTTGATAGGTGAAGGCGGTATTTCAACAACAGCCGTTACTAATAATCATGTTATTAGCACAGAAGGCGAATATTCTTATGTTGATGATACCGGAAAAACAGTGCATACAGGTATGACACTTGCCCAGGCATATGATCAGTTTGTCAGACAAAATGGCTGGGTTGGCTGGGAAATGATTGCCCGTATATCCGTTGTCAACGACGTTAAAATTAACTCCAAAGTAAAAATCGTTAGTGAAGACAGAGACTATGCGATATTGGAGCTGGAACAGCCTATTTATACTAAAACCAGTCTTAAGCTTCGCGACAGTGATACCATGAAGGTTACTGATACAGTTTACGCTCTTGGATATCCCGGAGCTTCCGCAAGACTTGAGTTAAAGTCAAGCAATCTCTCAATGGAAACTTTAACGGTAACTAAAGGCGCAATTTCTAAAAGGGAAATATTAAACAACCTGGTTCCTGTTTTTCAGCATACGGCTGTTTTTACCGGCGGAAATTCAGGCGGACCTCTTTGCTCTGAGGATGGAGCTGTAATAGGTATTAATACATGGACAGACGGGGAGACCGGCGGAAAATATATGTTTTCTTCCTGCATTAACGAGCTGCGTTCCGCGCTTGATTCACTTGGTATAAAATATCAGCTAATTAATAATGCGATAACTACACCCATTGATGCAACAACCGCTGCGACATCCCCCGCTGAAACTGTAGCTACTGTTGCACCGACTTCCGCACCTGTCGCTACTGAAGTCCAGACAACTGCCGCTGCTGAAGAGAAGGACAGCAACAGCATACTTTTAATCGGTTTGATTGCCGGCGGAATTGTTTTAATTGCCGCGGTTGTCGTGATAGTTATTCTTATGAAGAAAAAATCTTCTGCATCTGCAAAACAAGCGACTATTGTTAATGTTCAACCCTCAACTGAACCTGCGCGGCAAACTGTATCTACCGCAAGCTCAGCGCAGTATTCCGCACCACTCACATATAATCCGGACACAACAGTTCTTTCGGCAGGCCAGGCGGGCGAAACAACCGTACTTAACGCTTCAAATGCCGGCGCAACCACTGTACATCTGCTGCGTGTTAAAACAGGTGAAAAAATATATCTCAACAAGGCAGTATTCAAGATTGGTAAAGAAAAATCCTCGGTCGACTATTTTGTTTCTGATAACTCCGCAGTCAGCCGTATGCACGCATCCATTTTGACGAAACAGGGCGAATATTTCCTTGTTGACCATAAAACAACGAATCATACATACCTGAACAATGAAATTATACCCGGTAATAATGAAAACAAGCTTTCCGACGGCGACAGAATTAAGCTTGCTAATGAAGAGTTTGAGTTTAAAATGAAATAATCCCTCTATCTTTATGATTTGTTGCCAAGCCGCATTTATTTTCGTATTATATATTTATTTAATGCGGCTTGGCTTAATAATCAGCTTTGGTATCGGGTTTTTGTTTTACAATGGCAAACAGGAGTTTTAATATTTTTTGAGGAAAGTTGTAAGCAAACTTAAGGAGAGCCGTACATGAATTTTATTGTTTCAGCAAATACTGACATTGGAATAAAGAAAAGCACCAATCAGGACAGCTTGTCTGTTAAAATACTTGAAACACCTTCAGAGCGTATTGCTTTTGCGGTTTTATGCGATGGAATGGGCGGCTTGGCAAAAGGAGAAGTTGCCAGTGCGTCTGTAGTAAACGCTTTTTCAAAATGGATATCCGAAGATTTACCCGTGATTTTAAAAAATGGTATAAAGGCTGATGTTATCAAGAGTCAATGGGAAAGTCTCTTACTTATAATGAATGATAAAATAATGACCTACGGAAAAAAACAGGGTGTTAACCTTGGGACAACTGTGGCTGTGATTCTGATTTACGCAGGACAATACTATATAATGAATATAGGCGATTCGCGCATATATGAAATTTCTGACGAGCTTATACAGATAACGCAGGACCATTCTTTCGTCGCGAGGGAAGTTATGATGGGAAAAATGTCACCTGAAGAGGCTAAGGTCCACCCTCAGCGAAATGTTTTGCTGCAGTGTGTCGGCGCTTCCGAAAAAATTGTGCCTGATTTTTTTACCGGAGTAATTAAAAATAACGCGGCTTATATGCTTTGCTCAGACGGTTTTATTCATGAGCTTGCTCCGAATGAAATCCTTGGTTACCTGCATCCTTCAGTTTTGATTGATGAAAAATCAATGGAGGGAAACACAGAATATCTGATTAATCTGAATAAACAGCGGTTTGAAACTGACAATATATCCGCCGCCTTAATTCGGACTTTTTAATATTGGTTTTAACAAAAGATTTTGATGTATAATCGCTGTGATTTTAATTTGCTTTATTATTGGGAGGATTATAATGCTGGAAATTGGCTCATATGTTGATGGTAAATATAAGGTTCTCAATAAAATCGGTCAGGGCGGCATGAGTGTCGTCTATTTGGCAATGAATGAAAAAGCAAACAAGCAGTGGGCTATTAAGGAAGTCCGCAAGGACGGAATCCAAAATTTTGAAGCAGTTAAGCAGGGATTAGTGGGTGAAATTGAGCTATTAAAAAAGCTCAGACACCCGAATTTGCCAAGTATTGTCGATGTTATCGACGATGATGATTCCTTTTTAATTGTTATGGATTATATACAGGGAAACCCGTTAAATAAGGCGCTGGAAGAGTTTGGAGCGCAGCCGCAGGAGCATGTTGTTGAGTGGGCAAAACAGCTTTGCGATGTGCTCGGTTATCTGCATTCTCGTAAGCCAGCAATAATATACAGAGATATGAAGCCGGCAAATATAATGCTTAAGCCCGAAGGCGCTATAACTCTCATTGATTTCGGAACAGCAAGAGAATTCAAGGAAAAGAATCTTGCCGATACAACCTGTCTGGGCACTCAGGGCTATGCCGCTCCAGAACAATTTGGCGGCAGAGGTCAAACCGATGCCCGAACAGATATTTATTGCCTTGGCGCAACAATTTATCACCTAGTGACCGGCTGGGATCCCTGCTTCCCGCCTTATGAAATTAAGCCTATCAGGGAAATTAACCCCGCGTTATCGGGCGGTTTAGAAAAAATTATACTTAAATGTACTCAGCGGAATCCGGATGACCGTTATCAGTCAACTGCGGAATTGATGTATGACCTCAATAATTATACCAGAATAGATTATGAGACCGAAAAAAAGCAAAAGAATAAATTTATTCGTTTTGTTGTCGCAGCCTCATTAACTATATTGTTTATGCTTATGGGCGTTATCGGTCAGGTGATGGCTGAGCGAACAGCCAGTAATACATATGATGCGAAAATTGCCGAGGCTGATAAAATTGTTAATTTAGATAAAAGAATTGCCGCGTATGAGGAAGCTATTGAAATACTTCCCGGAAACACCAGAGCTTATCTTGAATTGATTAAAACACTTAAAGAGGATAATATCTATACAACTGCGGAACAGGAAATTCTCGATAAGAATTTATCTCAATATAAATCCGAACTAATGAAAAATAAGATTGATTATGCCGGGCTTTGTTTCGAGGTTGGTACTTTAAACTGGTATTACTACAGCTATGGAAATTCTGAGACTACAAAGATGAAATCGGCTGTGACATGGTTTGATGACGTTTTGACCAATGGCGGGGAAGAATTTTTGAATAAAAATATGGCTCAGGTTTACCGTGATATAGGAAAGTTCTATCAGAATATCGACCAGATGGTTATTGAAGGTAAGGATAAGGGGTTATACATTACCTTTTGGGAAAATATCAAGCAGTTAATAACCATGATGGAAAATAGTGATGAAGAAATTGTTAAACTGGAATTATATGAACTCGCCAGAAACGTTATTCAGCAATATGCCTCAAAGCTTAAGTCAGACGGAGTTACAAAAGATGATTTATTAAGTGTATATAACCGTATTGATTCCGGGAGCAGAGGACTTAACGCTACAACCCAAAAAACAGAAGACAAAAAGAATCATATAATTGAGTTTCTGGGTGACACCAAAAAAGCAATAGATATTGCTTTCGGCAATTAATAATTTTTAGCATGGAATAATGGAAGGAATGGGTGGATTTTGTGACGGTTAAAATGTGGAATGATATTTCTATGATTGGTTTTATTTTCGGTTCATTGACACTTATTT
Organism: Oscillospiraceae bacterium; assembly: GCA_031551635.1. Classification (GTDB taxonomy): domain Bacteria; phylum Bacillota; class Clostridia; order Oscillospirales; family Acutalibacteraceae; genus JAVBNH01. The sequence goes on from JAVBNH010000002.1 coordinate 254,170, forward strand.
TTTCCATTCTCTTATTTTGGATTGACAAAATTCCGAGAGTTATAGGCGAGCTTACCGGAAAAACCGCTAAAAAAGCAATTGAAAATATACAGAAACAAAGTGAAACTTCCGGACGGATGCATGTTGCTCAAAAACAGGATAATGACACTCAGCTCGAAAGTATCATGAATATATCAGGTTCACTGGCAGGACATACAGGAGCCTTACCTGAGAATGCGCCGGTTGCACCATTGCATACTTCCGTTGAGTCTGTTATGAAAAAGCCTCAGCATGTTAAACATACCAGCCATGCCGCTCCTGCAATAAACGGTTTCAAGCTGATAAAAGACATCACATTCATTCAGACAAATGAAATTATAGAATAGGGGATATGCTATGAATATTAAATCATTAAAAGGAAAACTATGGCTGTTTTCGCTTGTTTCGTTTCTGCTTTCTTCATTGATTATACTATTTATTCCATTATCTTCCTTTGAAGGCAGCATAAAGCAAAAAGCATTTACTTATTTTCTCAGTTCGGTTTTTTGGTTGGGTTTAATTTCAGGATGTGTTTTCTTAGCCCTAGTTAACCAAAAACGAAAAAAAGAGCATAAAAGCAGCGGACTTCCGTTTTTAACATTTTTTAGTAATAAAATCGCATTAATTTTTGATATTGCTTTGATTATTAGCCTTATTGGGATAATAACGGTACTCTTTAAGCCGGATATGAATCAATGGATTTCAGTTATTATAATATTTACCTTTGTTTTTTCCTTAGAAATGCACGGAATGTTCAACGGTAAAAATTTTAAATATATTCTAAATAATTCCAAACAATCGGGAGGAAAATCGAAATGAAGAAAACAATAAGAAGATTCCCCAAAAGATTTATAGCTTTATTTTTGGCTTTCTTAATGACAGCCATGATGTTTCCGTTGGAGACAATGATTAATGTTTCAGCCGTTCCTGGTGAAACAGCATTATCAACCGAATTTATTGTAACAGACGCCGAAAATAATCCACTTGCAAATGCGTCGGTTGACATTGTGCTCGAAAGTGACTCCGCGACCAAATTCAACGGGGTTACTGACGCTCTGGGTATTTGTATTCTCAGTGATGTTTTGTTTGATTCAGAAGCATCTTACGCTATAAAGGTAAAGCTTGTGGGATATGCTACACATAATGATATAATTTTAATCGACGCGGATAATTTGTCATTCCCGATTGTATTGAATGCGACTGAACCGTTAATTATTAGAAACCAAACTGTTGGCGTTAATATTACAGAGGGTGAAAATTTTTCTCTCAGCGTTGTAGCTGAAAATGCTGCTATATATCAGTGGTATAAGAACAATACCCTAATCCCCGGTGCAAATTCAACGGACTATTCCGTAAATGATGCGCAAACGAGCCATACCGGTGACTATTTTTGTAAAATCACCGGAATTGATGAAACGGTTGTTATTGACAGTGAAATTGTTACGGTTTCTGTTAAAAAAGCTGTCAAGCTTTCCCTCAGTGTTACAACGCCGATAATTAATTTTGAGGATATAGAATTAATTGCAACATTGCTTGATATTGATGACAATCCTATAGTCGGAGTGAACATTAACTTTTCGGTTCCCGGAGTTGCTCCAAGTGATGTTTTAACAGATGAATACGGTCAGTCTGCCTTTGTGTTTAAAGCAGACATTAACGGAGATTATATAACTGCTCCGATAACAGTTAAATTTGAAGAAAATGAAACATATGTCGGTAGCTCATATTTTATTGAGGAATTTAATGTTAACAGTGCATTTGCCAGCATTACACTGGCTGATAATTCCGAAACCTATAATGGTTCTGAAATTTTTGCGCCTCAGGCGATTGTAAGCGGCAAAGCAGGTGAAATTCAGCCTGTAGGGACTGTTCAATATACATACTATACTGACAGTGAGTGTACATCTCTGACAAACGAGACAGACAGCGGTTCATCCGCATTGGGTTCTGCTCCCCGATTTGCTGGTACATATTATGTTATCGCGTCTTATCCTGGGGATGCAAATTATAGCCCTGTTTCACTTACCGCTGCCAATGCTGCGAAATTAGTTATTAACAAGAAAACCATTACTGTTTTGCCCGACAGTGAGCAAAAAAAGATTTACAATACATCTGAGCCTGTATTGACATACACATTTTCCGGTCAGGTGAGCGGCGAAATTCCGCTTTTCAACGGAAAGCTCTCGAGAGTGACAAGTAATGACTATATTGCTGTTGCGAAAACATTTAAAATTCTGAGCGGCAATTTAACGCTCGTCGATAATGCCAATGAAAACTTCTTCTCAAAAAACTATAATCTTTTAATAGATAACACTGTTGATTTCACAGTAGAACCGTTCCAGACAACCGCGGCGGCAAGCAGTAACGATGTAAGCGCTGAGGATAGCTGGGCAATAATAAATCCTATTACTCTTCAAGCTCCGTCCGGCTTCAAAATTGCTCTCTCAGAATCTGAAGACTGGGAGCTATCGCTTATTGCACCCGAAGCTGTTTCAAACGATAAAAATATCAAGTTTGATTATTTTATTAAAAGAGATTCGGATAATGCAGTCGCGAAAAAAGAGTTTGTCTATAATTATGACAATGAACCGGTAAGTAATTTCCAAATTCAATATGAAAATAATGCACTGAAGACATTCGCCAACTTATTGACATTTAGATTGTTCTTTAAGGACAATATAAAGGTTACAATTTATGCCGATGACAATTTGTCGGGTGTTAAGGAAATTAGCTATAAATATGAGCTTGAGCAAGGTGTAAGCAGCGTTAATGAAGGCGGCAACGGAACAATAACAGCTGTCGCTTTACCTATTGATGATGAGAATTATGCCGAGAACAGATATGCAATTACCTTTAATATCGAAAAGGATTTCAGAGGACAGGTCAGCGTAACTGATGCTGTCGATATCGCCGGCAATCATCTTAAAACGGAAGACATCGCCGACCTGAGCGATGAACGCATAATTGTTGATAAAATTGTACCTAACGCTGATGTCGAACTAGATATGTTTGTAAAATACAGCACCGAAAACCATAAAAAAACCTTCGATAATAATCACTACTATGACGATTCTTTTTCTGCGACTTTCAGTATTACAGAGGCTAACTTCGACGCAATACTTGCTGAGGGCAGCAGTCCGGTAATAACTGTCACAAAAGACGGCGAGGATTATGCATCATATACCGTAACCTCCGATTGGACACAGCAGGAAAATGAATTGTTTGAAAAAACTGATGAATGGTTAAAAACAATCTTGCTTTCTGAGCAAGGTGACTATGTTTTCGGTATTAAATGTATTGATCGTTCAGGTAATGAAATGCGTGACATGTATAGCTCGGATACTTTTATTATTGATCTAACCGCACCGGCTATTACCTTAACATATGATAACAATGTTGCGAATGAGAATTATTATTTTAAAAACATTCGTCCTGTTGAAATTGTTATTAATGAGCACTGCTTTGACCCGGCTAGCCTTGATGTTACAGTGACAGCGCTTGATATAAATAGCGAAATTGTTAATATTCCTGAGTATGCTGATTATTTAATGAATCCGGATAACTGGACACATAAAGGTGATTTGCATACCGCAAAATTTACGTTTTCTGAAAATGCATACTATACCTTCTTTATTTCATTCCAAGATATTGTCGGGAGGGTGAACAGCGGAATAAATACCTTGGATCAAATTGCTCCTTTCGAGTTTTGTGTTGACACCTTACCGCCTGATAATTTATTAATCAAGTATAACAGCGGTGATTTAAGAGCTTTTATAAACACATTAACTTTCGGTCTTTTCTTTAAAACCGTTGACGTTACAGTTTATGCTGAAGATGACATGTCAGGTATAGAGGAAATATATTATAATAATAAATTGAATCCACTTGCTGTGCCAAACGTTATCCCTGTAGACAATATTATTAGAGAAGAAAATAAATTTTCTGCAACTTTTACTGTTCCTGCACAATATAAAGATCATCTTAACGTGACCTTTGTTGACCGTTCAGGAAATGATAAAAACGACTGGGATCAAGGCTTAATAGTTGATAATGTGGATCCGGAAAGTACAATTGATTTTGATAGGACAAACCGCGTGAAGACAGTTGATCATGTAAATTATTATAACGGTGATTTTAGTGCTTACTTCAAAATAAATGAAACTAATTTTAATGAAATGCTCATTAATGGCAGATACCCTTTTATTACTGTTTTTAAAGACGGTATAGAATACACATCATATACCGTTACCTCCGACTGGACTCAACAGGAAAATGATTTGCAAGAAAAAACTGATGAATGGATAAAAACAATTCTGCTTACTGAAGAGGGAGAATATATTTTCAGCATAAATTGTGTCGATCTCTCGGGGAATGAAATGGTGGAGGATATTAGTGATAAACATATTATTGATAAAACCGCACCACAAATTACTGTAGAATATCTGCACAATATTTGTGTTGGAGAAAAATATTTTTTAACCGGTCGAACATCAAAAATTACAATAATTGAACAAAACTTTGACATGAGTGAAGATGCACTTGTTGTTAAATATACTTCGAAAGATATTAATAATGTTGACCAACCGCTTCCTGTTTTTAACGGGTGGCAGCACGACGGTGATGTTCATACTGCGGAATTAGTATATACCGCTGAAGCTAATTATACCTTTGATATAAGCTGTATAGATTTTGCTGGACGCTCTAATACTGAAAATGAAATAGATGTTGACTATAAGTCTTCAGTTGCCCCTACGGAATTCTGTATTGATAAAACGCCTCCAAATAACCCTCACATCCAATATGATACAAACGCAATTGAAGAATTTGTAAATAAGATTACTTTCGATCGCTTCTTCAAAGAAAGTGTAAAAGTAACTGTTTATGCGGACGATGCTACATCCGGAGTAAATCGAATTAAATATTCATATAACGTGAAGACAGATGATCCCATTAATGAAGCAAGCAAAAAGAACAATGGTGGAAGCGGAGAAATAACTGCTGATAAAATCACAAGAGATGGCTACACTCATTATGCTAGTTTTAACATAAGTCCAAATTTCAAGGGACTTGTTACTGCTGAATTTATAGACTATGCAGGAAATACAAGCGGTGAAAACGAATATAATAACGGAGTTATTGTTGATAACATTAAGCCTAATGAAGGTTATGATATCGACGGTCAGGTAAAATATGAGCAGGTAAGAACAGTTAACAAAACAACACTAGAGGATATTCCGGATGTATTAAAAAATAATTCCATTCTCTATTTTAATGGTGATATAATCGCTGAAGTTAAAATAGATGAGGCGAACTTCTACCCAGAGGATGTCATAGTAACAATTACTAAAACCGATGAAGATAATGTAGTTACTAATTCGGGTTATACAATAACCGACTGGGTTCCCGCAACACCTGACGCACCTGAGGATATTCATGTCGGACATATTACACTGTCCGGAGACGGCGACTATATAATAGAAATAACATATACCGATAAATCCGGTAACGTGATGGCTACATACAAATCCGAGCGTTTGACGATTGATACAAAAGCACCCATTATTGAAGTTGAATATGATAACAATTCTGCTAAAAATGATATTCATTTTAAGGAAGATAGAAAAGCTACGATAACAATAACCGAACGCAACTTCCGCTCCAGTGATGTTGCTGTTGTAATTGAAGCTTTTGATATCAATGATAAGCCTATAGAAATACCTAAGTACAACGAATATCTAGAAAAACATTCAAGCTGGCTTCCTGAATATGATATTAACTGGCATACAGTTGGTGAAAAGCATGTAGCCGAAATTACATACAGTGCTGACGCAAGGTATACTTTCTCAATCAAATATACAGACCTTGCGAAAAATTCAAACGAGGATATTTCACCGAATGTAGATTATGGCGAATCAGTTGCTCCAACTCTATTTACTATTGACCATAAGGAGCCGGAAAACTTCCGTATTCAGTATGAAACAAATCCAATTGAAGAGTTTGTAAATAAAATTACATTTAATCGCTTCTTCAAGGAAAGTGTAAAAGTAACTGTTTATGCGGACGATGCTACATCCGGAGTAAATCGAATTAAATATTCATATAACGTGAAGACAGATGATCCTATTAATGAAGCAAGCAAAAAGAACAATGGTGGAAGCGGAGAAATAACTGCTGATAAAATCACAAGAGATGGCTACACTCATTATGCTAGTTTTAACATAAGTCCAAATTTCAAGGGACTTGTTACTGCTGAATTTATAGATTATGCAGGAAATACAAGCGGTGAAAACGAATATAATAACGGAGTTATTGTTGATAACATTAAGCCTAATGAAGGTTATGATATCGACGGTCAGGTAAAATATGAGCAGGTAAGAACAGTTGATAAAACTACATTTGAGGAGTTATCGGATGTAATAAAGGATAATTCTATACTCTATTTTGACGATGATATAGTCGCTGAAGTTAAAATAGATGAGGCGAACTTCTACCCCGAGGATGTCATAGTAACAATTACTAAAACCGATGAAGATAATGTAGTTACTAATTCGGGTTATACAATAACTGACTGGGTTCCCGCAACACCTGACGCACCTGAGGATATTCATATCGGACATATTACACTGTCCGGAGACGGTGACTATATAATAGAAATAACATATACCGATAAATCCGGCAACGTGATGGCTGCATACAAATCCGAGCGTTTGACGATTGATACAAAAGCACCCATTATTGAAGTTGAATATGATAACAATTCACCGAAGAATGGCAAATATTTCGATAGGAACCGTACGGCAACCATCACAATTACCGAGCGCAATTTCCGTGCAGATGAAGTTAAAGTAAATATTACTGCAGAGGATTTACTCTCTAACGGTGTAGCGGTTACAGATTATTCCGAGTATCTGACTAATCCTGCGAGCTGGACTCCGGCTCTGGATATAAATGGTCATACCGAAGGTGAAAAGCATGTTGCTGTTATTACATTCAGTGAAGACGCAAATTATACCTTTGATATTGAATATACCGACCTCGCAAGAAAATCGAATGAAGAAAACGAACCCCCTGTGGATTATGGTGATTCAGCGGTTCCTTCTGCATTCTGTGTTGATAAAACTGCGCCGGAGAGCTTTGCGATTCAATATGATACAAAGCTTATTAAAACACTCGCAAATGCGATAACATTCGGTTTATTCTTCAAAGAAACCGTAGAGGTTACTCTTTTCGCCGACGACAAAACCTCCGGTGTGTATGAGATTGCATATTCATATGATGTAAAAACAGATGATTTAGTGAATCCCGCCAGTGAGCGTAATCAAGGCGGAAGCGGTATTCTTACAGCAGAAGACATCGCTGTGGACGGCTACACTCACTCAGCAAAGTTTGATATTCCCCCCGAGTTTAAGGGATTAGTCACCGCGGCATTCAAGGATCGCGCGGATATTGTAGGTACAAATATCTATAATGACGGTGTTATTGTTGATAGTATTAAGCCGAATGAAGGCTTTGATATTGACGGTCAGGTAAAGTATGAGTATAAAAAAATGATAAATAAGACCACATCAGAAGATATTGAGTCTGTACTGAAGGATAATTCTATACTCTATTTTGACAGTGATATAGTCGCTGAGGTAACGATAAATGAGGCAAACTTCTATCCGGAGGATGTCATTGTAAAAATTACTAAAACTGACGAAAATAATCTTGTTAGCAATGTGGACTATGAAATTACCGACTGGGATCCGGCAACACCTGATGCACCAAAGGATACACATATCGGACATATTACGCTTTCCGGTGACGGCGACTACATAATAGAAATAACATATACCGATAAATCCGGCAATGAAATGGCTGCATACAAATCCGAACGGCTGACAATAGATACAAAAGCACCTGTCATCAGTGTATCGTATGATAGCAATTCTCCGAAGAACGGCAAATATTTCGACGCTAACCGTACAGCAACCATCACAATTTACGAGCGCAATTTCCGCGCGGATGAAGTTAATGTAAATATTAGTGCAGAAGATTTTCTCAGAAACGGTGTAGAGATAACAGATTATTCTGCATATTTGACTAATCCTTTGAACTGGAAATCTGTTTCACTGGAAAACGGTCATGCTAAAGATGACGAATATGTTGCCGTTATAACATATAATGTAGACGCGAATTACTCCTTCGATATTGAGTATACAGATCTTGCCGGTCGTCGAAATACCGATAATGAAATAGACATTAACTATGGTGATTCAGCGGTTCCGTCTGCATTCTGTGTCGATAAAACTGTGCCGGGGAACTTTGCGATTCAATATGATACAAATCTTATTAAAACACTCGCAAATGCTATAACGTTCGGTATATTCTTCAAGGATACAGTGGAGGTCACTGTTTACGCCGATGATGCGACCTCCGGTGTGTATGAGATTGCATATTCCTATGATGTTAAAACGGACGATAAGGTGAATGCAGCAAGCGAGCATAATCTAGGCGGAAGCGGTTCCTTTACGGTTGATGAAATAGCTGTGAACGGCTACACTCACTCAGCAAAATTCAGTATCCCCGCCCAGTTTAAAGGCTTAGTCACCGCAGCATTCAAGGATCGCGCGGATAATGTAGGTACAAATATCTATAATGACGGTGTTATTGTTGATAACATTGAACCTAATAGAGGCTTTGGTATTGATGGCCAGGTTAAGTATGAGCCGGCGCGAATGGTAAATAAAACCACATTAGAGGACATTACAACTGTATTGAAGGACAATTCAATTTTGTACTTCAATAAGGAAATTGTTGCAACTGTTACAATTAACGAAGCAAACTTCTATCCCGAGGATGTCAAAATCAAAGTTACAAAGCTCGATGCAAACAACAATATTTCTTACCCGTCCTACAGTATAACAGACTGGTCACCCTCTACTCCTGACGCTCCTAATGATACACATGTCGGGCATCTTACTATTGCGGGCGACGGCGACTATACTATTGAAATCACCTATACCGATAAATCCGGTAATATAATGGCTGCTTATAAATCAGAGCGTTTGACAGTTGACATGAAATCACCGGCAATCGCAGTTTCTTATAGCAACAATTCCGCTGAAAACGAAAAATATTTTAAGGCGGACAGAACGGCAACTATTACTATTACCGAACGGAATTTCCGCGCGGAGGAAGTAAAGGTTAACATTACCGCTAAAGATATTCTGGGCGCGGATGTACAAATTCCGGACTATTCCGCATATCTGAAGACACGTTCCAACTGGTCACCTGTCTATGATGCCAACTGGCATACAGCCGGCGACAAGCACACCGCGGTTATAACTTACAGCGCTGACGCAAACTATACCTTCGATATCAGCTATGTCGATCTTTCCGGCAGATCCAACGCAATTTCAACTCCCATGGTAGATTACGGCACCTCGGTTGCTCCGAATGAGTTTACAGTTGACCATGCGGCTCCTTCAGACATCAATATTTCATATGACCGCAGCCCTGTTATTGAGTTTTTAAATATTATAACATTTAATTTCTTCCGTCCAAAGGTTACTGTTACTGTCAGCGTTAATGAGACAACCGCGGGCATTGACAGCATGAGCTATTGGTATGAGCTTGATTCGGGAGTAAGCCCGGTTAATGTCGGCGGCGAAGGTATATTGTATACAGGTAAGGATGCCTCTAAGTTTAATACAACCGATTTAAGCGATATGAAAAATTACAAAATTTCTTTTGATGTTGAGCCGCAATACAGAGGAAAAGTAAAAGCTCTTGCTGTAGACTTATCCGGAAACTCAACAGACAAAAACCGCGAAGATGTTCTTGTGGTGGATAATATCGCACCTGTTATCAATGTTTCGTATGAAAACAACGATGCTTTGAACATCACTGAAAACGGCAGGTATTACAAGGCGGACCAAAAGGCTAGAATAACTATAAACGAAGCAAACTTCTATGAGGATGATGTGGTTATTACCGTCGAAAAACGTCTTGACAGTGATGCGTCTTATTCGTCTTCAAGACTCAGACCTGCTTTTATTAAAAATGGCGATGTGTATTCTGCTTCGCTAGACTTTACTGAGAATGCCGACTATACTCTGATGGTTGAGTATACCGATAAGTCCGGTAATGTCGCTGCGCCGTTTACGAAAGACTATTTTACAGTTGATAAAACTATTCCGGTAATTAATGTTCAGTATGACAATAATGAACTCTTGAATGTTAACTATTTTAAAGCTGAACGCACCGCGACTGTCAGCGTCACCGAGCATAACTTTAAACCGGAGGAGGTTCTTTTCACGCTGAACGCGACTGATGACGGTAATCCGGTGACAGCTCCCTCACTGCCCTCATCTTACTCTGACTGGAATCATAATGGCGATGTTCATACCGCGCAGATAAGCTATTTCTCAGACGCTTATTATACTTTCTCTCTCGCATATACGGATTTGGCAGGTAATACTGCTGAAACATTCCAAGAAGAGAATTTCTTTGTTGACAAGACTGTCCCGACTTTGGAAATCACCGAAATAGTTGATAAATCAGCTAATAAGGGTCAGGTTGCCCCAGTTATTACTATATCTGATACCAACTTCGATGTGAATAACGTTAAAATAACACTGACCGGTGCGAATAGAGGCACAGTTGAACCGAATGGCGCATATGCCGACATCCATAACGGCAGAGTATTTTCATTCTACAATTTTGAAGAGATAAAAGAAGCAGACGACATCTATACACTGAGTGCTGAGCTTACAGATAAAGCCGGTAATCAGACCGCAAAATCTGTCACATTCTCAGTCAACCGTTTTGGTTCAACCTATGCCTTTGATGAATCAACGAGAAACTTGAATGGCAAGTATGTAAAAAACGAACGAAATGTTGTCATAATCGAGACGAATGTTGACACGCTGAATGAAAGCGAAATAACCATGTTCAAGAATAATAATTCGCTAAGCTTGAAGAACGAAACTGATTTCTCTGTTAGTTCTTCCGGCGGCGGAGGTCAGTGGCATCAGTATACTTACACTGTTTTAGCAAAGAATTTTGTCGATGACGGCTCTTATAAGATTGATGTATATTCACTTGACGCGGCAGGTAACGAATCAGCAAACACACAGGATAATAAGGTTCTCGAACTGAAATTCGCTATCGACAAAACTTCTCCGATTGTGACGGTTGTTGACCTTGCAGACGGAAAAACCTATCCCCTTACTGATAAAACTGTCAAGCTAATACCCAGTGATAATCTTAAGCTTGCTTCCGTCAAGGTTGAGCTTGACGGTGTAGATATTGAGAATTGGGAAGGTGACGAGCTGAATGAAATGATAAATCAGAGCAGCGAATTTTCTTTCTTTATCCCCGGCGATTCCACAAGGTCACATGCGGTTAAAATTACAGTAACAGATGTTGCCGGTAATGAAGTGGTCAAAGAAATTGAAGACTTCTTCGTCACAACGAATTGGTTTATACGCTACTACAATAACAAAGCACTGTTTTTTGGCTCGATCGGCGGTGTAATTCTTGTTACTGCGGCAGTTTGGTTTATCCTTGTTTCAAATAAACGGAAAAAAGAACAATAAATAGAAAAGGAGAATTATATGTTTGGTTCTAGTTTCGGATACTCAATTGAAAATTTTGTTGAAGGTCTATTTTATTCAAACGGCAAAGCGATGGCTATTGTTGGCGTTATTTGTTTGATTTTGGCAGTGTTTGGCGGACTATTCCTGTTTTTTTGGTTTCTCCCTAGAAAAAATGAGAACAAGTTTAAAGGTTTCCTCGGATGGCTTTACAAGTTTTTGAACTTCAGAACTCTTCTGGCTGAGAGTATTTTAAGATTAATTTACATAATAATAGCCTGTTTTGTCTCGTTATACTCTTTCGGCTTCCTGTTCTTTACCTCAGGTGGCAGCATCGGCGGCAAGCTGCTGGCATTCCTTGGCATACTAATCTTAGGTAATGCTCTGGTCAGACTGATTTATGAGTTTTTCATGATTTTCCTTGTTATATGCAAAAACACTTCTGAGATTAACATAAAATTGGGCGGCGGCACTATTGAACAGCCGACAATCAGTAGCTTTAAGGAAAAAAATGTTTCAAACACTCAGGATAATGTGCAATATCAGCAAAATACAGTTATGACACAACCGAATCAAAATACTAATCAACCGGAATATGTTATGACTCAACAACACCCTGTCATGAGTCAGCAGAATCCTGCTATGAATCAGCAGAATCCGGTCATGAATCAACAATTTGCCGGTGAAACGCAGAATCCTCCTGCTGTCCGGTTCTGCATTAACTGCGGAACACAGCTAAACGCAAACATGTCAAAGTGTCCGAACTGTGGCTTTATTCAATAAACAGGAGGTTGCTGTAATTGACTTGTAAACGCCTAATGTCTGTTTTTACAGTTTTATGTTTTATTTTCGGCACAATTGTATCTTCCATGGGAACATTAACAGCAAATGCACTGGAAAGCTATACAGTTAAGGTTTCGGTTAAAGGCAGGGGTAGTGTTTCCGGCACGGGTAAGAAGTTCATTGGTGAACGGGTAGTATTAACAGCCAAACCTGAAGCCGGGGAACAATTTTACGGCTGGTTTAATGGTGAAACAAAATTGTCAGAAAACACTAAATATGAGTTTTTTATTTCAGAGGACACCTCCTTAATCGCGAAATTCAGCGGAAAAACACTTGTTTACAAAGATGATTTTATCTTTTTCGCTGATGAAATGACCGCTTCGACCTTATTTTTAGAAATAAATATCTTGTTGGCTATGTTGTATGATAAAGATGGAAACCAGCTTTACAGCAATACTTTGGTCAGTACCGGTTCTGTGCTGATGTATTTAAAAAATGGCAATTCTTCAGTAGAATATACACTTATAATGCTTGGCGATATTAATTGCGACGGAAAAGTTACCGCAAGTGATGCCAGAATGGCTTTGCGATATTCCGCTGGTCTGAATACCCTCGAGGACATTGAAAAAATTGCCGCAGATGTTGATTTTGATGAGTCAATAACCGCAATCGATGCCCGCCGTATTCTAAGGGTTTCAGCGCAGCTGGACAGCGCTGAAAAATGGCTGAATAAAATCAAATAATCTTGCACTCCTTAAAAGCATCTGTAAAAACCGGGCAAAAGGTTTTTATGGATGCTTTTTCTTACATGGGCTTGGTTTGCCATACCTACAACTCAAGTCTTTTTTTGAGCTTTCAGCCTATTGATGTGCTAAGCTGTAATCAATTTCAAAACTTTTTTGACATAAATTTTAAAAAAAGCTTTATTTTTTTGTAGTGTTGTGATATACTTATTTCTGATAGAACACATTGTTGTTTTATGAAGTTCAGTTAAAGGAAGTGTGTTGTTTTGTTGAAACGTTTTTTGAGTATTTTTCTCACTTGCATACTGCTGCTTTCGGCTTTCTCAGCCGGAATTTTACCAGTGTATGCTGAGGATACTGTGTTTGAAGAGCAGGAGTATTCCGATGAATTCAAGCAATATCTGACTGACCGCGAAAACGGTGACACCGATAAGTATAACGGCTATATCCCGAGAGCCTTTGACACTCAGCCGCCCGCGACTTCACGCAGTCTGAAGGGTTCATATGCCTCGAGCTTTGACTCGCGCGGGAATTACAGCACACCTGTTGAGGATCAGGGACGCCTTGGAACCTGCTGGGCTTTTTCGGCGAACGGTTTGATTGAAAATTACGTAAGCAAGACAACCGGTGTGAAGAATGATTATTCCGAGGAATATCTTCGTTTTTATGCCAGTGACGAAATCCCGGTAAAGAGCAACGGTTATTTTTACCGCTGGGCTTATGAGGGTGGAAATTTTGAAATAGCTTCAGCAAGCTTTACCGGTCGGAACGGTCCCGTCTATTCTTCCGAAATGCCTTACAGCAATGACCCTTATCGTACATGGCCTTCCGACCAGATGGAAACACCTGCAGCTGTCAATGTCACCGGCACAAAGACGCTTGGGCGCAGTGTTGAGGAAATAAAAGAGGGCGTGGAGCGGTACGGTTCGGTTGAGGTCAGCATGAGATTCGGTGACGGCTACACACTGCCGGATGAGAGCGAATATTATAACAAAAATACATTTGCCTACTATATGGATACAGCGAATTATGTCAACCACTCAGTGCTTGTCTGCGGCTGGGATGACAATTTTTCTGTTTCGAATTTTAACAAGGCTCATCGCCCGAAAAACAACGGTGCTTGGCTTTGTAAAAACAGCTGGGGCGAGGAGTTCGGAGAGAAGGGTTATTTCTGGCTTTCGTATGAGGACATGTCCGCCTATGTCGATGTTAATGTTGTGACCGGTGTGCGCGAGGCTTCTCCCTACAACAAAATCTATTCCTATGATTCTGTTGTGCCGAGGTTCAGCGGTATTGGTGTCGCCGACGAGCACTCCTATATATACGCCGCAAATACCTTCAACTTCGAGAAGAATCAGGTTATCACCGAGTGTATGTTTTATTACGGAAAAACAGGCGTGAGCTATGAGGTTTATATTGTTCCTTCAGGCGCTGGCGGAATACCCGCTTTTAATCCGGAAACAGCCGGAACCCCTGCTGCGACAGGAACCTTTGACTACTCAGGCTACAGAACCGTAAGCCTTGATACTCCTTATACCGTCCCCTCGAACGGAAGCTATTCGGTTATTTTAAAAATCGGTGCGGCACCCGGACTTAAAACTGCCTACTACTACCATGAGGCGACTGTTGATAACCTTTGCAAGGCTGTCGCGAAGGCAGGGGAGAGCTGGCTCTACCTTTCAGGGCAATGGAAGGACACAAAGAGCATGGGCGGCGGTAACGGCAATATTTGTATTCGCGCCGTTGTCGAAAACCCGCTGCCGACTGTAAATACCAGCGGAATCTCTCTTGATAAAACTAGTTTAAATATAATGACATTTGAAAAAAGTCCACTTACTGCGAATGTTTCGCCTGCGGACGCTACTTATAAAAACGTTGTTTGGCGCTCGAGCAATCCCGCCGCCGCGACAGTAAGCCAGAGCGGTGTTGTCACGGCAGTCTGGGAGGGTACAGCGGAAATTACAGCATCCACTCTTGACGGAAAAAACACCGCACAGTGCAGCGTAACAGTGACCAATCCGAATTTCCCGGTTACTGAAGTTAACATCAGCTGGATACTAGTGAATCTTAAAATCGGTTCATCTGATGCATCATACAGTGAGAGGTTATTGGAGCCGGTATTTAATCCTTCATATGCTACTAATCAGAATGTCACATGGAGCTGTGAAGATGAATCCGTCATTTCGCTCACACCGGGCGAAAATAATTCTGTAATTATTAGACCTCTCGCGGTGGGTACGACGAAGGTCACTGTAACCACCGAGGACGGCGGTTTCACCTCCAGTTGTATCGTGAATGTCACAGAGTACAACGAGCCGCAGCCGCTTAACTTCTGGGAAAGAATTGTCGCGTTTTTCCAGTTAATAATAGACGCAATCAGAATGTTTTTCGGAATGTAATATCAAATAAATTTGACAGATTAAAGACAATTATGTTATAGTTATAGTGGCATGGGGAGACACCCATAACAAAAAACGAAGCCGGTTTTATACAAATCGTCATTTAAATAGTCGAAATTTTTCATTCGCTAATCTGTTATGCTATATCGCATAACAGGCTCATTCGAATTTCTCTTTTTAAATGAGGATTAGTATTATAATGGAAGGGGATGGCACCCATTACAAAAAACATTTCCGTCAGGGATGAATCGGGGAAGCTTTTGGAACCGACATATCCCAAGCGTGCGAAAGGTCTCGTTAAAAACGGACGGGCACGCTATATTGACGAAAACACAATTTGTCTGTTGGCGTGTCCACCGAGAAAATTGGAGGACAAAAACATGTCAGATAATGCATTAAACCCGAATATACAGCAAAATGATACTGCTCCCGAACCTATAACCCAGCCTATGCCTTCACTAGAGTTCATTCTTGACAGCTTCAAGCTCATAATGAACGATACCTCTCATATCCATGAAGCTATTTATGCTATTAAGGAAATGGATGTCAACGAGGGTTCAAGCAATGTTGACGGCGACAAGGCGAGGGGCGAAGCTATTAAGCACGCGGTACTCTCGCGCGAGACGACAAATCAGAAAATGCTTGAAATGCTGCAGGAGATGTACCGCGATTTAAAACCGCGGCAGGAGGATACAGATGCTGTTTTAGTAAAAACTGCAGCTGAGCTGATAAAAAACATCCCGCCTGAGTTTGCGGATTCGCTGTGGAAGCGAACGCTGGATACTCTGAACCTGAACCGCTGCGAATAAACAAAGTTAAACCAAACATAGGCGGCTCTCATACTATTTTAACTTTTAGTATAAGAGCCGCCCGGTTTTATTTAGTTATTTTTTTTGCCTGAAGCTTCTTTCTTATGCTTTATCCAACAAGAAGCTCTAAATTGTTTTAATTATTTTAGATAGTTAGTAGCTATTGTGAGTTATTATTTTATTCTTTTTAAAGAGCTAACTTTAAAACATCCCTTTAATTTTGGAAGTAGTATTATAATTAAAAACAAAGCTATCCATTGTGAGGTTGAAAGAATCCAGACACCTCGGTTTGTATCTCCTCTAAAAAATTCCAGTACAAAGCGTCCGATGGAGTAAGAAACAATTATAACAGGTAAAAGTGGTATATCAGGTTTATGACATTCAGGTCTGAGAATGAGAAAAAAAGATAATAAAACCGCACAATAAAGTGCTTCAAACAATTGGATAGGTAAGCGCATACTGTTTGAAAGTTCTATACCGTAACAACATCCTACAAAATAGCATCCTAAACGAGCAATGCATTGGAAAGCTGGTACTGCGTATGCGAATGCATTAAACATGCTTTTCATTTCGATATGACAAAGCTTTGTTCCCAAGGCGGACATACATATACTGCCAAACAGACCGCCGTAAAATACACCGCTGCCACGAAGAATTAGTTTCCAATTATCAACTGTCCAAAAACCGGACTCTGTGCTATGTATGAAAATTTGTCCTAATGCTCCGAATAACCGGGCACCGACTAAAGCACCAACTGAAGCAAACGCAGTAATATATAAGATATCAAGTGAGCGTAAACTCAATGCGTGGCGTTTTATAAAAGCGATTAATTCGGCAAATAATAGATCAGAAAGCTACATTAAAAAATACATTGATATTGGTGTACCGTTGAAATAGATAAACGGCATCATTTAAAAAAACTTTCATTATTTTGATAAAATGCTAATTTACAAATGTATGAACATTTCTAGTCCTAGCTTTTTTATCAGATTTTCAAATACCTCGCGAATCATAAAAATTAACTTTTGAAAAATGGTTGCTTCCGGAACTTCAAAGGTGTCCGCGCCATGCATTTCATCACCGTCATAACATGGAATTGTCATGCAAAAAACTCCTGATTTTATACATGTAATTTTCGAGTAACCTAATAATCCTCCACTTGCTCCTTCGTTCTTAATCATGCTATTGTCAGAGACAACGCCCCACGAAAAGTCGTAATAGACATATGATTTACCAAATTGAAGTTTAATGGTTTTATTATTACTGTTAATTTTATACTCTATGCTGTTTAAAATGTTGTCATTGTCTGTTAAGATTAAGCTTACTGAGCCTGTACTTGCTGTCAGGAATTGCGCCCAGATTTTATTGGTATTTTTTTCTCTAAAGGTTCCTATAAGCTTTAGCACGTTTGAATCTGATGACATCCATTCACAGCCTTCAGGTACTGAAGCGTATAGAACTGAGCCAAATAGAATGTTGTCGCTACCGTCTGTTATAGTATGTTTTGTAAGGTCTGTATTATTATTAATTGCAACAATTTCAAAATCAGGGACTTCTTTAGCTTCGGCTCCTATAACACTAATGATAAAAACAAATAACATTATTATTAAAATACAAATATTTTTTTTCATTATAAATCCACCTTTCTAAAAAATATCTTATATAATCAAAAATATAAAAACAATCATAAGCATTCCTCCGCAAAAAAGATTCTTATCAAATAAAATAAATATAAATAATATTTATTCCGTATATAGTATATCGTATTTTCTTTTACATGTCAACATATCAATAAAAAGCCACAAAAGTTTGTATATGTTTTACATAAAAAAAATTGTAATATTGTATAAGATGCACAAATAACAGCTTACCGTTTTTATAGGTAAGTTGTTTTGTAATATCCTTAATAAATTTTTATTAATACAATATGTATTACTCCTGAACAGCAGCTTCTTCTTTTTGTTTAATCTGTGCTTCGCGGCGTTTCATGAGCTCCATTTCAGTCTTTTCGCGGTCGGAGGGCTTCCATTTAACAAAGCTTCTGCACAGTATGTAAAGAAGGTTATCAAGCACTGGAATCAATGTATACATCGGCCACATCCACTTCATATAACGCTCCGGCGGAAGGGTGCCGGCCTCGGTGTAGCCACCCTTGTAGCCCGTCCACTGAAGAAAGGCGTTGCCTGTCACGAGACCGATGTTGTCAGTGACTATCTTCGAAAAAAGCCCGTTTATCGCCGCTGTCACACCCTCGCTCCTGTGCCCGGTTTTGAGTTCCACAAAATCATAAAACTCAAAGTTGAGCATTTCCTCCGCGACACCGTCCCAGTTGACAGAGGCGTTAATCGCCGTTTCAGCGGCTATAATCACCGCGAGCTTCGGTATGGTATTATACCCCACAAGGAACTGTATGAGCTTGCCGCCCGCGTCAATCATGCTCTTAACCTGCTGAGCCTTCAGCGGACCGCCCATTTTATTTATCAGCTGCCTGTTAAAGGGCTGCATAAGAGATGAGGGCAGACCGGAAATCAACTGCTTTATGTATAAAACACCTTCACCGCCCATTTCCTTGCCGAGAACCTTGAACTTCGGTATGAGATAGCGGTAAACAAGCAGCTCGTCTCCGACATTCGGAGAGAAAACGGTGATGAATCTGGCAACAAAATTCGCCAGAAAATAGCGGTTATGCTTAAGCAGCTTAAAGGCTTGGAAGATTGTCATCTGCTTTTCCTCGCTAGGGTGACCCTCGCCCGGAGCCATAATAAGCGGAGAGGGGCGGGAGTAGTCGACACGCTGCTTGATAAAGGTCGGTAATATTGATGAGGTAATGGCTAGAGGCCAGAAAACAAGTGCTCCGATGAAAATAATCTGATAATCAGTCCAGCCGAAATATTCACGGAAGCCCATGAAAATTGTCGGCAGATTCGCGACAAGCCAGGTCATCTGACCGCCCATATTGCTCCAGACCCTGACCCTTGTGCGCTGCTGTGTTTCGGGGCTGATACCCGAGCGGATTTTCTGCCCCGCGATACCGTCGAGTGTTCCGATTATGTCCTGCGACATATTACAGAACATCAGCAGCGCCACATGCTGCCAGGCTGAAAGTCCGCCGTCAATCATCTTGAGAATATTCAACGAGTGACCGGTAAAAGCGGAAATCCGCATAAAAAGCTTCAGGGTCTGTACACCGAACTGCTTTTTATCCATCCACGCGCCGAGCAGCGGGTCGTTTACGGCATCCCATAATGAAGAAACAACCCCTGCAACCGATAAGTAGTTCGGCGGAACTTTGTAAACCTCTTTAAAGAGGAAATCTCGCCTGCCGGTGAAGCCGCCGGACATGCCGCCTAAGGAGGAAGAAATCGCAAACAGCAGCAGCTCCCACGGTGTAATTGTGTTGATGGGCAACCCCTCGCCCTTGAGCCAAATCATTGGGTGACGCACGCCCTGTTCGACATTTGATGCCGTTTGAGATGGCAGAAATCTGTTTAGCAATCTAACAAACCAGTTAATATTCATCGCTCCTTATACTTTTTTTATTAAGATTTGCATTTACAATATCAAACATCTTACAGCACTGAATCGTATCCTTGTGCGGGACTGTCGGGCTTTCATAAAGTCCTGCATTTACACAGCGTATTGTTTCCTGAATCTCAAAGACAAAACCGTTTTTAAATTCCTCCTTGAAATGCTCCTTGACCTCACCGTTTTTATAAAGGAAGCATTCGCTGCCGCCGACAATATTCGGTATGGAAATATACCCTGTGGTACCGCAAATGACGTTGTTTGCGGGGATTCCGGCGGCAAAGCTTATCTGAAGATTCGCAATACAGCTCTCAAAACGCACACTGATATTGTCGCTCAGGTCAACACCCGTTACCGCGGGAACGGTCAGCACACTGATTTCTTCAACTTGCTGGTTCACGAGATAGGTAAGCAGCTCGAAAACATAAACGCCTATATCATAAACCGCACCGCCGCCGAATTCACGGCTGAAATACCTCTCGCCTGGGTCGGGATTCGCCTTGAAACCAATAGCAAATGTCGCACTGTTGAGTTTTCCAATCTCTCCGTTTAGTATCCATTCCCTCGCTTTATTTATATGCGGCAGAAAGCGTGACCACATAGCTTCCATGACAAAAAGCTTTTTTTCTTTTGCTAAACGGAAAATTTCCTTTGCGTGAGCCGAATTTGTCACCATAGCTTTTTCTATAAGCACAGGGCAGTTGTGGCTCAGGCATAAAAGCGCGTTTTCATAGTGGAAATTGTGGGTAGTCGCGATATAAACCGCATCAAGCTTGTTATCAGTGAGCATTTTTTCATAGCTGTCCGAATAATATGATATTTCCTCCGCCTGTGCGAATTCCCTAGCTCTGTCAAGGCTTTTGCTCGAAACGGCGGCGACGCACGCACCCTCAATCAGACGCACCGCGTCGCAGAATTTATGTGCGATTTTCCCCGCTCCAATAATTCCGAATTTAAACATAATAACGCTCCAATATTTATTTTGCTAGGGAATAGGGACTAGGGACTAGGGGTTAGGGACTAGGGGCTAGGGACTAGGGACTAGGGACTAGGAGCTAGGGGCTAGGGACTAGGAGCTAGGAGCTAGGGACTAGGAGCCAGGGACTAGGGGATTAGGGATTAGGGGGTAGGGAACTAGGGAACTAGGAAACTAGGGGTTAGGGAACTAGTGGCTGGGGATTAGGCGTTAGGGTTATCGGATAAGGTTTCACCCAATATTTTTATAATTGAGGGTCAATATGAGCAGGCAATGATTTTTTTAATCAGTCGGGCATTTAGATGAAAAATTTCCTTTTTCTAAACTTCGCGACCACATCTGTACACTGTACACTAAATCAGTGTTTTCTAACTCCTAGTCCCTAGTCCCTAATTAAATATCGGCAAATAATCCTTATTCTTCAAGAACATCTCGTCAACCATCGCCTTGATTTCGTCGAGTGTCAGCACAGCGCTGGTCAGGGGGTCATAGACAATGGCGTCAAAGACCTTTCTCTTGTCCCTCGTGAGAAGTCCCTCGACCGCAAGCTCCTCGCAAAGAGCGGAATTATAAACAAGCGGGGTGACAGAAGAAGGCAGAGCGCCGACATGCATTGGCTGCAGCCTTCCCTTGCTCGCGAGCACAGGCACCTCAACGCAGCAGCCATAGGGCAAATTGTCAATCAAATTGAAATTCCGCACGTTTCCGTTGAAGGTGAACATGGTATTATCGCCGAATATAGCGTTGAAAATATAAGTCGCATATTCCTGTCCGCGCTCGATGTTAATTTCTTCCTTCGCGAGATATTCCTTTATATCGTCACGCCAGTTGTCCTTGCGTTTCTCGTAGTGGTGGAGAATATCCGCGTACAGTCCCGGGTTCCAGCCTGTGCCGTGGGTGCAGTATTTCTCAATCAAATCTGGGCGTTTTCTGTACCAGGCGTTATACTCTGAATTATGCCCAGAGGACTCTGTGACATAGTAGTCAAGATGCAGGAACATATTGTTTCTCACGATTTCCTCGTTATAAATTTCAGGGTTTTTCATAGCCTCTCGCAGTGCCGGGTATGCGTCCTCACCCTTGACCTTGTAGTCAAGATAAAACGCCTGATGATTAATTCCCGCGCAGGTATATGTAACATCCTTCATGTCAGCGCCGAGCCATTTTGCAAGCATACCTGCTGTACCCTGAACGCTGTGGCAAAGACCTGATATAATCAAATCGGGATAGACTTCCTGCATGCCGCGGCAGAGCATAGCCATTGGGTTTGTGTAGTTGAGGAAAACAGCCTTCGGGCAGTATTTTTGTATGTCGGCGCAGATGTCGAGCATGACAGGCAGGGTGCGCAGGGTTCTGAAAATACCTGAGGGTCCGCGCGTGTCGCCGACATTTATGTCGATACCGTATTTTTTTGGTATTTCAATGTCGTGCCGCCACACTTCAACATCGCCGTTGAGAATGGTGCACAAAACGCCGTCAGCGCCTTTGAGAGCCTCAGCCCTGTCCATAGTGGTGACAACCTTTGCGGGATAACCGCCATATTTAACAATTTTCTCGCATGCCTGGCGGACATAGTCAAGTCTTTCCGCGTTTATGTCCATAAGGCAGATTTCCGCGTCCCTGAAAGCGGGGAAGGTTAGCAGATCCTTTACGAGACCGCGTGTGAATCCAAAGCTGCCGCCGCCGATAAATGCAAATTTTTTCATAAGCTCCTCCGAAAATTATTCTTGATTTGATTTGTTTTGATGATTTTTATTTGTTGTAGATTCATTATATATTTAATATTGATATTTGTAAAGAGTGGAATTGACATTTGATTTTTAATTCGACAAATATTTACAATTTAACAAATAAAACGGCAATACTCTTGACTTTAAAATGCCATTAATGTAAAATAAATAATGACAATAACAAAACGCTGCTTTATGGAGTAATATGATGGATAATCCTTATTATAAAAAGCTGATAACACATAATTCAAAGGACATCAACGCGGTTGCGGAGCGTTGGAATATTTTATCTAACAATTTAAAAAAAGGTCGCACCGGGCTTCCTGTTATTCTACCTGACATGCTCTGGTCGGTACGCTCCGGCGCGGGTAAGACACATCTGCTGGAATTGATTTCCGAATATCTCTTTATACAGGAAAATCTGATGGAATTTGAGGGTGATGTTAAATTTTTCGAATTCCTTGTGGATTATACTCCTCACGGGGAAGATTTCACCGAGCTTTGCAGGCTCATTGATGAGATTAACAGCGCTGCTGGCTTCAGGAATGCTTACAAGGGAATCATATCAGTGGATATTTCTGAGTGGGTCGGTCATATTTATGAAAAAAATTTCCTGACTCTGCTCGAATTCTTATCCGCCGGCAGCGATTCATGGCTGATTATTTTTACCGTTCCCGCCGCAAAGGAAAATGAAATTATCGAGCTGGAACGGCTCCTGTCGATGTTTTTCCGGATGGAAAAGGTCACGCTGGAGCTTCCGGCAACCGGTGAGCTATATAACTTTTTCTTGAATTTACTAGGCGCATACGGCATAAAAGTTTCGAAAGAATCTGAAAAAATTCTGCGGGAATCGATTGATATTTTAAGAGAAAATGAGTTTTTCGACGGCTATAAAACCGTTAAAATATTCTGCCAGGACATGATTTACCGGCTTTTTACTTCCGGCAATGCCTCAGGTAATGAAATGTCCGATACTATAAATGCCGATTTAGCAGCCCAGTTCTCAGCTGAAAGCAGCTACATAAAACGTACGCTGCATAAAATACAGTCAAAAAACACTCTGGGTTTTAAATAAATTACATAAGGTCTGGTTATTATTATGTCTGAAGCATATAAATACAGCCGTTATTCCTGCCTCTCGCAGGAGACGAAATGGGCGACAGCGGACGAAATCAAGCGGGCAGGGCTGAGCATTGATTTGAACGCGGAAAAATACCCCGGCGCGGGTCTGCCGCTCTATTGCGACGCAAAAACCGCGGTCGTTGACAACAGCGACAGTCATACGATTATTTTCGGCGCGACAGGCTCGAAAAAGACGAGACTTTTTTGCATGCCGATGCTGAATTTTTTCGCCGGTGCAGGAGAGAGCTTTGTTGTCAGTGACCCAAAGGGTGAACTGTACGCAAGAACTTCGGGGCTTGCTGAAAAAAACGGCTATAAAATAGTGGTTCTGAATTTTCGCGACATCGGCAGGGGAGACATGTGGAATCCCCTCGCGCTGCCGTATTCGCTTTATCAATCGGGTAATCAGGAGGCGGCTATATCTCTTTTAAACGATTTTGTCACGGCTATTGCGGCGCCTTCTTTCGAGAAGAGCAATGACACCTTCTGGCCTGAAATGGCAAGCTCCCTTGCGCTCGCGAACCTTTATCTGCTTATGGATGCGGCGGCGGAAAATGAATGCCACATAAGCAGCTTTTCCTCGCTTTGCTCCGGCGAAAGCATGACAAAGCTTGAGCAGCTGACTAAACTAATTGACAAAAATTCTATCGCGGGGTTGAACTATAGCGGCGTTTTCGTCTCAGCTGAAAACACAAAACGCAGTATTTTTGTCTCACTTTATGCAATGGTCAGGCTTTTTAATACACAAAAAAACCTCACGGCTATGCTCTCGGGTAATACCTTCGACATACGCCGCTTCGGGAGGGAAAAAACAGCCGTTTATATAATTGTTCCCGATGAGAAATCAACCTATCATTTTCTCGTCACGACTTTTATCAAGCAGGTTTACGAAATACTTATCAGTGAGGCTCAGAAGGAGGAGAATTTCAAGCTGCCTGTGAGGGTGAATTTTGTGCTGGACGAATTTTGCAATATCCCTCAGATTCCCGATATGCCCTCGATGATTTCAGCCGCGAGAAGCCGGAATATGCGTTATTTTCTTGTTGTTCAAAGCCTGCATCAGCTTCGAGCTAAATACGGCGAGGAATCAGACACTATTAAAGGAAATTGTGATAACTGGGTTTTCCTGACCTCGAGGGAGCTCTCGCTGCTAAATGAAATAAGCGAGCTTTGCGGCACCTTGCGCACTGCGAATAATATAGAGAAAAGGCTGATATCTGTCTCGCAGCTGCAAAGATTCAATAAAGAAAAGGGTGAGGCGCTGATTATGCACGGCAGGCAGTACCCGATTGTGAGCGCTATGCCGGACATTGATGAGTATATGATGTTCAGAGGTATTCCTGCTGCACAGATAAATACTTTTGACATACCTGAACCTAAGACCTTTTCATTGTTTGACCTGCTGCTTGGGATTGCGTCAAATGACAAGCCAATTCCGTTCGGCGGATAAAAAAACTCTTGACAAAACAAAACTAATCGTATACAATGATAACAACGATTGAACAACCATTCAATTGAATAGAGGTGAAAAAAATGCCTGAGGACAGACAGCTTGTCTGCGACTGTGACGTTATTCATAGCGAGGTTGTTGAAAAGGTTCGCGAAATGACGCCTGCGAATGAGGATTTTTATTTTCTCGCGAATTTTTTTAAAATGTTTTCGGATTCGACAAGGGTCAGGGTGCTCTGGGCGCTTAATTGCAGCGAGATGTGCGTCTGCGACCTTGCGGTGCTCTTGAATATGACTAAGTCCGCGATTTCTCATCAGCTGAAGTCACTGCGGCTCGCGAAGTTGGTGAAGTATAATAAAATCGGTAAGGTGGTTTATTATTCGCTGGCTGACGACCATATCAAGGATATTTTTGAAAAAGGCTTCGAGCATATCAATGAGTAATTGTATCGTTCGGCTGTGGCAGGCATAAATTGATATATTGGTATATGCGTTTCGTCTTTTTTACTTTAACAGTTGAATATGTGAGCAACTATTGTATTGTGGGAGGTTTTAATTTGAATAGGGAATTTATTTTAGAGGGTCTTGATTGTCCGAACTGTGCGGCGAAAATTGAAAAAGCAGTAGGTGCGATTGATTTTGTATCGTCAGCTTCATATAATTTTGTGAAATCCACGCTGAAGCTTGAGTTTGAAGAAGCTCACGAGCCGCATTTATTTGCGCGGCTTGATGAAATCGTCCATAAGCTTGAGCCGCATGTGTCGGTTATTGAAAAGGTTGAATCCATAACTAATGAAAATAGTAACAATAGACACAAAAAGAAAAATGTAAACGGCAAGCGTGAAATATGCATGCTTATAATTGGAGCCGCCGCTCTTGCTTGCGCCCTTGCGCTCAATCGCTTTCAAGGGCTTAATGAGTATCTCAAGCTTGCCGCGTTTATTATCACTTATCTTATTCTCGGTGCTCAGGTGCTTATTCGGGCGGCTCGTAATATTCTTCACGGCGATATATTTGACGAGAATTTTTTGATGTGCATCGCGACTTTGGGTGCATTTGCGACCGGAAATTACTCGGAAGCCTGTGCTGTCATGCTCTTTTATCAGATTGGCGAGTTTTTTCAGGAGCTCGCGGTACGCCGTTCCAAAAAATCCATTGCCGATTTGATGGATATCCGCCCGGATTTCGCGAATCTTGAGCATGAGGGTGAAATTAAAAAGGTAAGTCCCGAAACCGTAAAAGTCGGTGATATTATCCTCGTCAGACCCGGAGAAAAAATACCTCTTGACGGACTTATTATTGAAGGCGAAACAATGCTAGATACTAAGGCACTGACCGGCGAATCCGTACCGCGTGAAGCCATACCGGGCGACAGTGTTCTCTCGGGCTGTATTAATCAAAACGGATTACTGCGCATTAAGGTGAGCAAAACCTTTGGCGAGTCAACTGTCGCGAAAATCATTGACATGGTTGAGAACGCGAGCAGCAAAAAAGCCGCGACTGAGAGCTTTATCACGAAATTCTCGAAAATTTATACTCCTGTTGTCGTCGCTCTTGCATCAATGCTTGCGATAATTCCGCCTTTGCTATTCGGCGGCGGATGGTCTCAGTGGATAAACAGAGGTCTCATTTTTCTGGTAATTTCCTGCCCCTGCGCACTGGTTGTTTCGATTCCGCTCGGCTTTTTCGGCGGTATCGGCGGCGCGTCGAGAAAAGGCGTGCTCATTAAAGGCGGAAACTATCTTGAGGCATTGAACCATCTGGAAGTAGTGGTTTTCGATAAGACAGGAACCTTGACGAAGGGCGTTTTTGAGGTGAACAAAATAATTCCAGCGAATGGTTACAGCGAAGAAGAACTTCTGAAGCTCGCGGCGCAAGCAGAAGCATTTTCGAACCACCCGATTGCGCTTTCGATTCTGAAAGCATACAAAAATGAGCCGGAGAGGGATAAAATAACGGATTTTAAAGAAATATCCGGACAGGGAACCGAAGCCGCCTATGACGGAAAAAGACTGATTGTTGGCAACGCTTTACTGATGAAAGCCAGAAATATTCAATTTACTCAATCCGGTGAAGTCGGGACGAGGGTATATGCGGCAATAGACGGCGTATATGCTGGCTGCATAATTATATCAGACATGCTTAAGCCGGATAGCCGGGAAGCAATAGCCGCTCTGAAGGCAAAGGACATAAAAAAGACAGTCATGCTGACTGGTGACAACAGGGAAATCGCCGAGGCAATCGCGGCAGAGGTCGGGGTTGACGAGGTGTATAGTGAGCTCTTGCCTGACGGTAAAGTCGAAATGCTGGAAATGCTCTATTCTCAAAAATCATCGAAGGGCAAGCTTGCCTTCATCGGTGACGGTATAAACGACGCACCTGTTCTTGCACGCTCGGATATCGGCATTGCAATGGGTGCGCTGGGCTCAGACGCGGCTATTGAAGCAGCGGACATAGTGCTCATGACAGACGAGCCCTCAAAGCTGATTAAAGCTCTGGAGGTCGCAGCTTTCACAAAACGTGTCGTCTGGCAAAATATAATTTTTGCGCTAGGAATAAAATGCTTTTTCCTGATTCTCGGGGCCTTCGGAATCGCAAATATGTGGGAAGCCGTTTTTGCCGATGTGGGCGTAGCATTGCTGGCAATCTTAAACGCCATGAGAGTTATTCGGAAGAAATAGTCTTGATTACTGTTGTTGAATTGATTATAATAACAATATGATATTTGAAAGGGGATAGCTTAATGGTGTATTTGTCAGATGAAAGAAATCGAATTGAATACAAAGAAATTTTGACTGATAATATAGAACGAGAGGTCGTTGCCTTTCTTAATTATGCAGAGGGTGGAGAAATTTATATCGGTATAGATGACCGTAAAAATATCGTGGGCGTTGAAAATATTGACCTAATCCAGCGACAAATTGCTGATAAAATAAAAAACAATATACTCCCATCCACAATGGGTCTTTTTGATGTCGTTGTTGAAAAAATAAACGGTGTTCAGGTTATCAGAGTTATTGTTCCAAGCGGGATGGAAAAACCTTATTATTTAAAGAATAAAGGTATGTCCCCGGCAGGTTGCTTTATTCGTGTAGGCAGTTCCGTTCAACCAATGACGACAGCTCAGATTGACTTGTTGTATGCGAAACGAATTCCTGTAAAACTTGGCAATATGCCTTCACCAAGACAAAGGTTGACTTTTCAACAGCTTGAAATATATTATGCGGAAAAAAAGATGAAATTGAACGACGAGTTTCTTTCATCCCTTGATTTGATTGATGAAAACGGATGTTATAATTATGCGGCATATCTTTTGGCAGATGAAAACGGTGTTTCTGTTAAGGTGGCAAAATATGCCGGAACAACGAAGGTTGATTTGATTGAAAACGAAGAATACGGGTATCGCTGTTTGATTACTGCAACAAACCGAGTGCTTGATAAATTACGTGTTGAGAACAAAACATTTGCTAAAATAACAACGAAAACTAGGCTTGAGAGACAAATGATTGATGAAACTGCACTCAGAGAAGCATTTATCAACGCTGTTGTTCACAATGATTATAGCCGCGAAACCCCACCGGTTGTTGAGATATTTTCGGATCGTCTCACGATTACCTCATATGGTGGTCTGCCTCAGGGACTAAGCCGTGAAAATTTTTTTCGCTGTCGCTCTATGCCGCGAAACAGGGAATTGATGCGTGTTTTTAAAGATGTCGGACTTGTGGAGCATCTCGGCTCCGGAATGGGCCGTATCTTGCAGATTTATGACAGATCAGTTTTTAATTTTGAGGATGATTTCTTAATTGTTACTTTTCCTTTTACTGAAGGTTTTGCTTTGCCAGATGACGCAATTGATGACGACGATGGCACCATAAATTACGAAAGTGACACTATAAATGATGAAGGTGACACTATAAATGATGAAAGTGACACTATAAAATCTAAGGCGACAAGTCAAAACGTTTTAATGGCAATAGAGAATGATTCGGAAATAACTATCGAAGAGCTGATGAAAATGTTTTCAAAAAGCCGCCGCACAATTACAAGAGAAATTAAAAAACTGAAAGATGACGGTGTTATTACTCGAATTGGATCCAATAAAACAGGATATTGGGAAATTTCAAAATTATAAGTTCAATATCACAGTAAAGCAAACGGCTAAATGATTCCTTTTCGCACATTACACAGCTCCCCCCTCTTATTCAGAGGGGGGAGCTTCTGATTTAGTGATTTTTAATCTATAGCTATATCGTACTCAAAGCCTTCGACCCATTCGCCGTTCGCGAAATCTCGTGCCCTCAGCACAACCGAATCGGGGTAGACCTCAACGACCATACCGTTCCCGGGCGCGGCGCTCTTACCGAAGGAGGGGAGGGAGAAGAGGTGGATGCCTTCGGCTGTCTCCTGATAGGTAAGTCCTTCCTGCCAGTCAAAATGTCTGTGACCGGAGAGATAGAAAAGATTTTCATAGCGGCTGATAATTGAGTACAGTTCAGCGCTCTGTTCTCCAACACAGTCATCAATGTGATAGGAGTCATGCGTACCCTCTAGCGGCTGATGATTGAAAATGAAGATGGGGTGGTCGTTTGCCTTAGCGTCGTCAAGCACACCTTCAAGCCATGAAAGCTGTTCAGGCGAGAGGTATTCGTGATGAGCCACAATCTCCTCAGTGCCGAGAACAATAAAAGTGCAGCCGTCAATAACTTTTGAATAATATGCCTTCTCCAGCTTCTCGCCGGTATAGTTGTTGTAATAGGTTGTAAAATTCTTAATGACACCGCTGTAAACTGCGTCATGATTCCACCCGAAGGTCTCGTGGTTGCCCATTGCCATCATAAAATTCGGTGTGCGGTTGAATGCTCTGAGGTAACCGTTGAGCGCCATATACTCAAATAATTGACCGTTTTCGGTGTTGTCGCCAAGCAAAACAAGTGTTGAAACAAGGTTTTTGCTCGTTTTCAAGTCAATCAGACCCTTACGCAGAACCTCAAAACGGATTACGCCTTCATCAGCCGGATTAATTTCAAGGTGGGTATCCGCAAAAACAGCGAATTCGGTTTTAATGTTTGCTTCGTCCCTTGGCGAAAAATTGTCGGACGGCGAAAGTCCGATGCCTGTGAAAATCATTAATGCCGAGGTGAAAAAAGCAAAAAGCTCAGTAAAAACAGCCTTAACAGAAACTTCAAAAGGAAACATAATTTACCTCCATAGCTTTTTCTTTAATAATATATGTTATTACATCTTTTGTCAAGTATAAGAAGAATGGAAGGTTAAGTATTTTAAAATCATTGATTTTACCTTTGGATTTTGTTATACTTTTATTACAATAAGCGGAAATGGGGCTCTTTCATGAATTATTATATTGTCGATGCCTTTACAGACGAAGTTTTTAAAGGAAATCAAGCGGGTGTTTGCCTGCTTGAGCATTGGCTTGATGACGCAGTTATGCAAAATATTGCAATGGAGAATAATCTTGCAGAGACTGCTTTTCTTGTTGAATGTGAAAACGGATATGAACTGCGTTGGTTTACACCGGAGCTGGAGATTGATTTATGCGGTCATGCGACACTTGCAAGCGCGTTTGTGCTTATGAATATTATTAATAGGGAACAATGCAAAATAGATTTTTACACTAAAAGCGGGAAATTGACAGTTGTTAAAAAAGAAAATTTATTTGAAATGGATTTCCCTTCGAGAAAACCTGTTCCCACAGATGTACTCCCAATTATGGAGGAAGCAATAAACTTGAAAGTTCTGGAAGCGCATAAAGCAAGGGACTTGCTGCTTATTGTGGAATCAGAGGAGCAGGTACAAGCTATGCAGCCGAATATGGAGATGCTGAAAAAAATTCCGGATTGCTTCGCTGTAATAGTCAGCGCTAGAGGTAAAACGGTGGATTTCGTCTCAAGATTCTTTGCGCCTAATGCGGGAATTCCGGAGGATCCGGTCACCGGTTCATCGCACTCGACATTGATACCCTTTTGGGCAGAAAGGCTCTGTAAGGACGAGATGACGGCTTTGCAGCTTTCAAAGCGCGGAGGAAAGCTTTTTTGTGTCAATTCCGGTGAACGGGTGAAAATATCAGGTTATGCGGCGCTGTATCTCAAGGGTGAAATACTATATTAACAAAAATTATAACAAAATAACATTGAATTTTACTGAGAATCGGCATATAATTTATTCATAGCAATAGAAAATCAACACTGGATTATATTAATAAAAGGTATGTGATTTTATGGAAAAAAAAGAGATTCTCGCCAAACTGGAAAAATATAATCAAACGCATTTGCTTGATTTTGACGGCGAGTTGACTGATGAGGAACGTCAGGTTTTGTTTTCGCAAATAGCTGAGGCTGATTTTTCGATAATCGAAAAGCTTTCGCAAGAAGAAAAAACCGCGGAGGATAAAATTTCACCGATTGAGGTTCTCAAAAAGGAAGAAATTGAAGCGAATTTCGATTATTACAAAAAAATTGGTATTGACGCCTTGAAAAACAACAAGGTCGCCTTGATTCTGCTGGCAGGCGGGCAGGGCAGCCGCCTCGGTTTTGACAAGGCAAAGGGTATGCTTAATGTCGGAATCGATAAACAGCTTTTTATTTTTGAAATTTTTATAAATAATCTGAAAAAGATTGCGGATGAAGCCGGAAACTGGATTTATATGTTTATTATGGTCAGTCCTCAGAACGGCGACGAGGTCAAGAGCTTTTTTGAGGAAAATAATTATTTCGGATACAATAAGGATTTTATTCTCTTTTTCAAGCAGAATACCATCGCTTCCCTGGATATTGACGGAAAAATATTAATGAGCAGTAAGCATTCCCTGACCCTCGCGCCTGACGGCAACGGCAATTTTTACGCGCCTTTCAAGGCGAACGGATTCGCGGATATTCTTGAAAATCTGGGTGTGGAATGGATTAATATTTTTTCCGTTGACAATGTCTTGCAGAAGATTGCTGACCCGGCTTTTATCGGCGCTACTATAGCCTCAAAGTGCAATTGCGGCGCTAAGGTTGTTAAAAAAGCGAATCCCTCGGAGCGTGTCGGCATGCTCTGCCTGAGAAACAACCGCCCCTCGGTTATCGAGTATTTTGAGCTGCCGAAGGAGCTTGAGAACGCTTCTGACGCCTCGGGCGATTTGCTTTACGGCTTTGGGGTTATTCTCAATTACCTTCTCAGCACTGAAATGCTCAGGAAAATAAGCACTGAACCTTTGCCTATACATATCGCGAAAAAAATCATTAAGCATATCGACAGAAACGGGAAATTAATTGAGCCTAGCGAGCCGAACGCGTATAAATTCGAATATTTGCTGACTGATATTGTTGATATAATGGGTACCTGTTTGCCCTTTGAGGTCGTCAGAGATACAGATTTTGCGCCGATAAAAAACAGAAGCGGCGTCGATTCGCTCGACACCGCAAGAGAGTTGTTAAAATTAAACGGATATGAGATTTAATCGGATATTTCATCTGAGGCAAAATCAATAGCTCTGTTAATAAAGCTGTCAAGGCTTTCACCGTTCACCATTGCGGCAGCTTCAGCCTTTCGCTTGCGTTCACCGTTCAGAATATAAGTATAATCGCGGCTTAAACTAATTAAATTTTCATTGCTTGCAGCAGTCGGTTTTACCGGCTGCTTTGCTTTTAATGTGTTTATTATATATTCACCGCCGGCTTTACCGCTGCTCCCGATATTATAGATATTCTTTTCTAGAACCTCTGTAATCCTTTTGCGGTAGCTCTCACTATTGGCGGTCATATCCGCGATTATCCCCGGAATCCTCTCAAAGTCAGATATATCAACAGATATTCCGATTTCATCTCTGAGAGAAATGTCAAGTGGTACGGCTTCGATTTTTTTATACTCCGGATTCATTATCTTCATTGGCGTATTAATAAACAGAGACGGTCTTTTAGTCGCATATGAGAACTCCTGTGCGATAGACGACCAGTCGGTGATTACTACATCTGAGGTGTAAACTGTTTTATTTGACGAAAAATCGGTTTCAATTATAAACTCATCTTCGCTCTCATGCTTATATCTGTTAGTAATGGCCGACATTTTGCCAGGAAAACGCTTCACAAACTCAGGGTGCGGGCGCAAAATAACCATGTTGCCCTTATGAAGCAGCTGAGTAAGCAGCTCGTCAAGGCAGAACTCCATTATATTATCCTTTTGCCAAGAGGGGGCAATCAAAATCTGCTTCTTCTCTCTTTTTTCCATAGGCAAATCCCGAACATTTTCAAGCAAGGTATCGAGCAGCCCATATCCAACGCTCACAAGCTTTTTTTCTTTAAGCCCGTATGCCTGCTCTGTCTGTCTGACCTCATCAATATGGTTCGGTCCGCAGCAAAAAATTGTGTCAAAATGGTCAAGGGCGTGCTCGCGCAGCATCAGGTGGAAGCTCGTCATGCCGTGGTCTGTATAGACATATTCAACGTCCTTTTTCACAATCGAACGCTTAATATGATATTCCTCTAGATCCGGCATGGTCATCACAACCATGTCCGCGTCCATACGCATCATAAATGAAATGAGCTGCCTGCCCCCGACAAAATATGCCTTCAGCTTCGCATTATCCTGCTTAAAAATACTGTCGTTTATATCACTGGTGACATAATGAACCTCAATATCGCTGTTATTTAGAATATAGTCTATTGTACGGCTGAAATATTTATAGAATCCGTTGCTCTCCGAGTAGAAAACAAGCTGCTTTTTGCAAGCGAAAAACCGCACCGCGTCAGCTTTAGCACGCTCTTGTTCTGTTTTTTTTTGTCTGTTTTGTTCCGCTTTTTCTTGTCTCGAGAGAACTGTTTTAACCGGACGGTTTTCATAGTCGATATATTTGGAGGGCTTATAAATTAAATTGCAGGCATAGGTTACTATAATAGACAAAATATTTCCGACAGTCCAGTAAAGTCCGATTCCGCAAGGGACGACAAAGGTGAAATACCCAGAAAAAGCGACAAGAAATAATGCCATTCCCCATTTCCCGAGGAAACCCTGTTCCATCTGGAGGACATTGCGGGAATTTTGGTAGGCACTTAAAAGAAAGGAGCTTAGCGCGGAAAGAATCGGAACTATTATAATAATACCCGAAAAAGTGGGAATTTCCGAGAGGTTAATTCCTAAAAAGTTAAAATCAATAGATTGAATTTTTGTAATTATTTCTGAATTAACAATGCTGAGGAAAGCGGAAGCATTCTGCTGAACTGTTTCCATGACCTTCAGCTGAGCCGCGTAACCGAGGTCACTCACACCGAGAACCTCATAAGCCTTATTGCTCAGCGCAGCGATTGTCGATGAATCAATATGCAAAAGATGCTGCAAAGGATTATATATTACATTGACAAGCCCAAGCACCAGCGGAATTTGCAGCAGCAGAGGTAGGAGTCCGATAAAAGAATTATACTTCTCTTTTTTATAAAGCAGCTTCTGTTCCTTGAATATAGCGCTGACATTGCCCGAATTCCGCTGCTTTATATCCTCAAGCAGTGGCGACATTTTAACCATTTTTATAGAGTTTTTCTGGGACATAAGCGAGAGGGGGAACATAATAAGCTTTGTTATAAGTGTAAAAAGCATTATCGCGAGGGCATAGCTACCGACAAGCCTGTATGCGTAATACATCACAAGACCCAGCGGAATACCGAAAACAGTGTTAATTAATTCCATATACGAAAATGCCTTTCAAGAATTTTTATACTATTTAACGTTAAAATCATAGAAAACTATCGTGCCTTAAATCCGAATGCCATTTTACATTCGGCGGCTCTCCGTTATCTATGTTTTAACCTAAAAATAGTATTACATTAGTTTCTGCTCATATATAATGTTGATTTCGAAATAGGTTAATGTTGAGAATATCAGCCGTGGGGGTAAAGTGATATTGTTTCCCCGACCTTTTCCCAGTTTTTAAAGTTCCGCGCGTCGCCCTTGATATTAAATTCTTCAAGATATTCTTCTTTTCCGTTCTGCGGCGTTACTCTGTAATAGTATTTGCGTGTAATATCAGCATTTTCGTCAACCTCCCAAAATGCGGGACCATAGGAGTCGGTTTTTATCCCTGTCATTTTAATGACTGAAGCTCTGAAATTATCAGAGTTTATTGGAGCCGTGTTAACACGCAGAGCTCCTTTCTCACCCTTAAGCTTAACGAATAAGCCGGTTGTGACCGCACGATCGAGAGGCGTAAAATCATAAGATTTTCCGTGGTCTCCGGTGATAATAATATTAGAACTGTCATACAAACCGACGCGTTTCAGCTCATCGAGATAATAGCTCACAATCTTCATGCAGCCCGCCATCTGAGCTTCAAGTGATGACCCACCCGAAGGGGCACTCTCACAATTTTCCGTCATGTCATAGGGTGCGTGCAAACCGTTCAGGTGAAGATACATGAAGTTATTTTTCGTATCAGTAACCGTCAGACCCTGAGAAGCCAGATTATTATAATATCTGACATCGTCTGTAACATAAGAAGGATACTCATATTTAGTCGAAATGAGCCTTGTTAATTCATCAGTAGAAATATAGAAGCTGGGTTTTAAGGCGAGCGGAAAATACTTAAAAGCTGTTAAGGTGGAGAACTTTTTGATTGCCTGAGTCTTATCTATGACTGTTGTGCCCGGTATAACATTATCCGCGAGATCCCGGAGCTGCTCAATATTTGTATATGTATAACTCTTTTCCATAAAAAATTTGGTTGAGTAATTCATAGAGCGGATATCGCTGATAAAGCTCGAGTTTTTATAAGCCTCGCTGACAAATTCATCAGCTTTTTTATCATAAAGAGTGGTAAATCCTGTGAGGAGATTTACAACCGCGGGATAGGTTCTGCAGTAATAGGATGTATTATTTTTATACTGCACAAAGCCCTCGTAATTATCGAAGGCATTAGGGTTCTTTTTAAAATAATCCTCAACATATTCGCCGTCAAGCCTGTCAAGAAGCAAGACTATAATATTTTCTTTTGAAGAGACCTCGTTTATACCCATTTCAGAAAGATAGACCTTTGAATCCTTTTGAACAAAAACACCGCTTGAAAAACCCGAATAAAGCATGGTGACTACTTGAACGAGTACAAGCAGTACGCTCAACGCGATTGTAGCATATTTCCAGATTACTCTGCTGAAGTAAGCGATAACAAAGGGCAGGGCAATGATTTCCAGCCACATCAAAAGATTTATAAGCATCTGCTGCTTGTAATTATGCCACGCTATCGCGTCACCTGTCAGCTGACCTAAATCAATATTGACAATATTGCCTTGAACATATAAAGCGAGAGTTAGACCGAAGAAAAGCGAAATAAAAAAGTTGAAAACTCTGCCTTTTAAAAGAGAAGCAAATAAAAAAAGTACAGCGAAAACTATAAAGGCGAATAATGATATGGGTAGAGCAATGCTTAAAAATGGATAGGGGATTGTTGAAGCATTGGCGATAAAGAGGTCGCATATCCCGAAAATAAAAAACGTGAAGGTCAAAGCAAAAGTGCTGACTGCCGCGAGGACTATCCGAGAGCCAAGGGTTCGTTTATCAAATAAGAGATATTCTACAGTGCCGTGCTTTGGTTCATTGTCCTCTCCATCGTTGGAAGTTGCTTCTTTTTTAATTTTTTCCTCGAGCAGCTTCATTTGAATTTTTGTAAAAAAAATCTTAGCTCTCGCTGAAAATCCGCTGAAAACCACTCCGAGAGTAATAAAAAAAGCAGCAATTATCTGAATTATATATGACGATGTCGCAGGGTCAATATAAGCCGAAGAACGCCCGTGAAAAAAAATGGATAAAAAGAAAACAAAATAGCCGCATTTTAATATTCTGATGATTCTCCGCATAAAAAATATCCCTTCTCTGTATCCCTATCCAAACAAGCAGCAAAAAGTTGAAACTTTTTACTGCTTAACTATCCGGTTGTCTTAATTCTTAATTTTTATAATCATATACTCTGACGTAATCGATTTCAAAAGCCGTCGGGAGGAAATTGTTGTCGGTAATAAGCCCTGACCAGTTGTCACTGATTTCTCCGTTTTCACCGCCGACCTCAACTGAGAGAATAAGATATTCCGGAGTAATCGAGGGACCCTTGAATTTCGAGCCGGCGAACTGAACCCCGTCAACATAAATAATATATTCATCCTCATTCCACTCGAGTGCGTAGGTATGGTATTCAGAATAGGGGTCGCCCTTGACGCGGCATCTGCCCAGGCTGTCAACGGCGCTGTCCTCTCCGTAGCCGTCAATATGGATATTCGAGGTAACGGCGTTGCGGTAAAGTCCGCCCTTCCAATAATAAGGAGCTTCAAAAACGTCAATTTCAGCGCCGTCGCGTCCGCTGCCGTCAACATTTTCCATTGTGTCATTCAGCATCCAGAAAGCTGCCCAATGCCCCGCGCCCTTCGGGAGCTTGCAGCGCACCTCATAATAGCCGAAGGTGTGCTCGAAAAGCCCGTAGGTGTTGATTCCCGCGGTATAATAACCCGCCGGACCGCCGTCGAGACCTTCTTCAAGGTATTCAGTTTTTATTTTCAGCGAGCCGTCTGAAACCTCACACATTTTATTGTTCCAATAGCCTCCGCGGCGAATCGAAGTGCCGTTAACGCCGTGATGATCAGTCCAGTTTGCCGCGTCCAGCTCATCACCGTCAAATTCATCGCTCCACACAGGCTCATCGGTAAATTTGCTCATGTCGACTTTTTCACCGTAAGCCGGAACCGGTATACCGAACGCCCAGCCGATGATAACATAGATGCAGGTGTAAAGAACTACGCCGATTTTGATATAAAACTGCGTCATTGTCATATTATTACTCCCTTTAGTTAATAAATAAAGAATAGCATGTCTATACATTTCTGTCAATAATTATTAACAAAATGGTCATTTTATATTGCATTTTTTTCCATTTAGTTTTATAATAAAATTGTAACATTAACCAAACCGGTAAATTTACGGAAACATACACGTTTAAATGGTAATTAAAAGGTTTTTTTAGCACCATAATGTGCTGAATGCTCAACAAAAAACAAGACTTGGGTTGTGGGCTTGGCAAGCCAAACCCACGTTAGTTCCTTAATGAGCTGAATGCTCAATAAAAAACAAAACATGAATTGTGGGCTTGGCAAGCCAAACCCACGTTAGGAGGATTCAAATGAAAAAATTCAGGAAAATCACAGCGGTATTTGTTATTGTATTATGCGCGGTATCATTAACAAACGCTTTCAGCTCAGAGGCTTCCGTTTTCGGAGATATTAACGGCGACGGTGAGATTAGTGCGGTGGACGCAAGGATACTGCTGCGTGTCAGCGCAACTCTTGAGTATATTTCCGCACCCGATGAACCAATGTACAACACTCTTATTTTCGGCGATATCAATCTCGACGGGAGCGTTACCGCGCTTGACGCGAGAATTCTATTGAGAGTTTCGGCAAATCTCGAGAGCCTTACAGCGCCGCCGGAAGCCTCACAGACAAAATTCCTCACAACCAAACCTCGAGCGACAGAAGCGCCCACAACTGAGGAAATCACGACGACAGAGGAACTGACAACCGTTGAAATCACAACAGAAGAGCCGACTACCGAAGAACCGGTTTCCCTTGCCTATGAGGAGCCGACTTCACCTGAGGAAATGCTCTCGCTTTATGCAGAGGTCATGAACAAAGCAAAAGCCGACCAACCGGGAATGAAGATGTATGAATACCAAGAAATCCCGAATAATGAGAGTGATAGAAAAATCACAAAAGGCAAAGCCTTTTTACCGACATTACTTGACATTGTTGATAAATTGAACATTGTTACTTCGAAGGAAAAAGCAATGGAGAAGCCAACGGTTTATAAAAGCGGTAAATCTAAAGCGGCACTTCCGATTTACGGCAACGAAAACGGCAGTCTTCTAGATGATGCGACAGCTGTAAAATCATGGAAATACGAGCTCTTAAAAAATGGAAACGCTAAAATCATCTTTACCTTGAAGGATGAGCAGAATCCTGAACCGACACCTGCAAACAGCAGCACTCCTTTGAGCTTAACCGGTTCTGTTTTTAATCCTATTTCGAAAAAAATAGCTGATGAAACCTTGAAAGAGTCATTAGTAGCTTATGTGATGATTGGTGTAAATTACGACTTACTGTACCATGACTGTACTGCCGAAATCGAGTTTAATCCGACTAATCTCAACCTCATTTCGGTTAAAATGAAGGAAGTATGTGAAATTGATATGTCTTCCAAGGTAGCGATTATCGGCGACATTGATTTTTCACAGCAGCTGTATAGCTACATCGATTACGACAGCTTTGAATATTAATAAAAAAATACGCGGCAAAACATTATTCTATGTTTTTGCCGCGTTTTTT
The DNA here is from genome assembly GCA_031551635.1 of Oscillospiraceae bacterium. Lineage (GTDB taxonomy): Bacteria > Bacillota > Clostridia > Oscillospirales > Acutalibacteraceae > JAVBNH01. The sequence continues at coordinate 293,651 of JAVBNH010000002.1, forward strand.
TTAATTCTAATAAAGACTTTTGCAGTAATTATCTATTGCATCTGCCACTTTTTTCGAAACCTTAACTGCTTCGACAACGGTTTTTGCGCCGGTCACGACATCGCCTGAGGCAAAAATCCCCTCGCGGCTTGTTCTTCCGCATTCATCTACCGCGACAAGCCCGCGTTCGTTGACATTGATGCCCTGAGTTGCCGACACGATTACGGCTCTCGGTCCCTGACCGATGGCGATAATAATCGAGTCGCAGGGGAAAAGCTCCTCTGTGCCGCTCAGGTTTTCGATGCTTTTATTGCCGTTTTCATCGTTATGTGTCACTGTGTCACAAAGAATAACGCCTTCATCAGTGAACTCGACAGCTGCCTTGTTATAGACAAGTCTCGCGCCGTCAATTTCCGCATAAGCGGTCTCAACCTCGCGAGCTGTGACACCGCTTTCGTCCGAATTGCAAAATACCGTCACTCTTTCGCAGCCGTTTCTGAAAGCTGTTCTGGCGACATCCATGGCGACATTGCCAGCGCCAATAACCGATAGATGCCGCCCTAGGTCATAAACATTGGGATTGCGCAGAAAATCAATGGCATAATTGACATTGCCGAAGCTCTCACCCTTAATCCCGAGCTTGTAAGGATTCCAAACCCCTGTACCCATAAAAATCGCCTTGTAGCCGTCCCTGAGCATATCATCAATACTGAGATTTTTTCCGATTGTGATATTCGGTCTTATCTTTACGCCTGAATCCCTCAATGTCTGCGTCAGGCGGTCAAGCACTGTCTTAGGTAGCCGAAATTCAGGGATACCATATCGCAAAACACCGCCGATTTTATCATGACCCTCAAAAATCGTGACGTCATAATTTCGTGATGAGAGTATAAAAGCAATGGTAATTCCTGCTGGACCCGAGCCGATAATTGCGATTTTACCGTTTGTCTTTTCGGATTTTTTTGGCTTGTATATGTTAAGATAGTAGTCCGAAATATAATACTCAATAGCGCTTATCTGAACAGGCGAACCGGTTTTTCCTAGTACGCAATGCCCCTCGCATTGATTCTCCTGCGGGCAGACATGACAGCAGACGAGCGAAAGAGGATTATTCTCAAAAAGCATTTGCCCTGCGTCTGTGATATTAGAACGCAGCAACAGGGAAATGGCTTCTTTTATAGGTGTGCCGACAGGGCAACCCGTGCTGCACATGGGATTTTTGCATTGAAGGCAACGCTTCGCGTCCTCAAAAACGTGTTTACTCATTTTTTTGCCTATACCTTTTTAATTTATTTTTTCAAATTTTGTTACATTCAGTCTATAAACTAATGATATAATTACAGCGTTATCTCAAGCTGTTAAAAGAGGAATCTAATTGAAAAATTTAATATTCAGAACAATCAGTGCGCTTTTAGCGTTTTTTACTTTTTCTTCAGGCGCGGCTGCTGTGACACAGACAAAAGCTGCTCAAAGTGAAATTAATTCTAATTATTATATACAAAATGAGCAAGAAATGACTGCCGGTGTATTACCGGAGGAAACATATTTATATGAGGAACGGACGACTGATAATTTTGATGAACCCTTGACAGTCATTACAAAAGAAACCGATTTACAATACTATTTATCAATTGAAATAAAAGCTAAAAATTATTCATTGATAGAAGCATTATCCCGTTCTGTGACATTGAATATCATTAATTTATACAGCAACAAGCTTTTTTGGGACGAAATTAATAATAATAATATTTTTGAATATTATCTTGAAGCTGTAACACCAGTCATTAAAATGACAAGTTTTTTTAATGAAAGTGTTTTTACTAAAATGATAGATATACTGAGTGAAAGCATTTCAAACGAAAAACAAATTATTGACTATAATGAAAAATTAATACATCTGACTAAAATTATAATGAATTTTAGGGATTTGCCGCTTCAGAACCGCGGAAATATACTATCCGAATATAACAGTATAGAATACGATTATTATAAGTTTACTGATTTAACCGGCTATGATGAACAGCTTAAAAACGAAGATTATTTAGGTATAATTTTCTCAAAAATGAGGGAATTAATTACTGAATATGAACAGAATGAATCTGACTATATTATAGGCTTTTTGCAACACCTTGAAGAAAAATATGAATCTGTAATAATTGATGTTCCGTTTATCTCTCAAACAGAAAAATATCCCACAGGCTGCGAAAGTGTTTCGGCGGTTATGTTGTTGCATTATATCGGTATAGATATATCGGTTGAGAGTTTTATTGATAATTATCTCTCAAAGTGCTTCAAACCCTTTTCAATTAATAATAAGGATTATTATTCAGGCGACCCTAATAAATATTTCATGGGAAATCCATATAAATCAAGCGGTTGGGGCTGCTACCCCGATGTTATCGCCGACGCACTGGAACGTTTAAAGACTGCTGAGAAGCACGAGTTTTCTTATAAAAAAGTTGAAGGTGAGCCGCTTGAAAACTTATGCAGGGAGTATATCGACAAGGGAATACCTGTTGCTATATGGGCAACTCAGGGCATGCAGCCAGCAAAAGAGGGGAAGCTGCTCAATATAATTTTCTCTGACAGTGTTTTTCAATGGATCTCGCCGATGCATTGCCTTGTGATGGTTGGATATGATGAAAATAATTTTTATTTTAACGACCCGCAGGAATGCAAAAATATGGCATATAATAAAGAAGATACCGACAAAGCTTATAATGATTTGGGCGAAAATGCTTTGATTATTAATTGATACCGCGTAGCAATAACTGCCTTATATTATACACTAACCGTTGAAATTAATCAACGGTTAGTGTTTTTAATACGATAATAATTTATTAATCAAGAAAGTCCTTAAGCCGCTTGCTTCTTTGCGGGTGGCGAAGCTTTCTCAGCGCCTTTGCTTCTATCTGGCGAATACGCTCCCTCGTGACTTTAAATTCGCGTCCAACCTCCTCGAGAGTGCGCGGGTGACCGTCCTCAAGCCCGAAACGCAAAGCGAGTACCTTCTCTTCTCTCGGGGTCAGTGTTTTCAGCACTGAGGAAAGAGCTTCCTTTAAAAGCAGCTGCGAGGCGGCGTCGGCAGGCGCGAGAGCATCGTCGTCTGGGATAAAGTCGCCGAGATGGCTGTCCTCCTCCTCGCCGATGGGTGTTTCAAGCGAAACAGGCTCTTGAGCAACCCTCATTATTTCGCGAACCTTGTCAACAGGCATGTCCAGCTCATTTGCGATTTCATCAGCAGTCGGGTCTCTGCCGTTTTTATGCAGGAGCTGGCTGTTGGTTTTTTTGACCTTGTTTATCGTCTCAACCATATGCACCGGAATTCTGATGGTTCTAGCCTGATCGGCAATGGCGCGGGTTATCGCCTGACGAATCCACCATGTCGCGTAGGTTGAAAATTTAAAACCCTTGGTATAATCAAATTTTTCAACTGCTTTTATTAGTCCGAGATTGCCCTCTTGAATCAAATCCAGAAATTGCATACCCCTGCCGCCATAGCGTTTGGCAATACTAACGACAAGCCTCAGGTTTGCTTCCTCAAGCCTTCTTTTCGCCTTTACATCGTCCTTCGAGATGCGGATAGCAAGGTCGATTTCCTCCTCAGGTGTCAGCAGCGGAACCTTTCCGATTTCCTTCAGGTAAACCTTAACAGGGTCGTCCATGGCAAAACTGCCTGAATCGTCCGCTGTTTCCGCGAGCTTCGTTAAATCGGTGTCAAAGGTAAGCGTGTCAAGCATTGCCTCCGAAAGGTCGTCAATTATTTCGATATTCAGAGTTTCAATAGTCTCGTAAAGCTTGTCCAGCTCGTCTATATCGATGTCCATATCAACTATGGCTGCATCGATTTCCTGAGTTGTCAGCTTCCCCAGAGCCTTTCCGCGCTCAATGAGTGTGGTCATGTAATTTTTCTTTTCTGTTGAATCCATATCCGTCTCCCTAATCTATATGTAATTGATGGTTATTTTTTATTTAATAATTTTGCTAAGTCCTTAAAATCCTCATCCGGAATTTCATCGGCCATCTGCCTTGTCTGCTTCTTTTTTTCATCTTTCAGGGTATCAATATAATCCATGCACTCTCTCAGGGTAAAGGAAAAATTGTTTTTTTCATTATATAACCGCGTGAGAACGCTCATCTCGCTGCCGCTAAGCTCCTCGCTGAAGCTCTGCAGCTCAAAGCTCCTGTCATTATTGATTTTTTCGCATAAAAGTGAAAATATTCGTTTGTGGGTATCGGAAAAAAAGATTTCAGCGTTTAAAAAATCCTTCAGCCGCTTAACAAAATCAGGATTGTTGAGTATCGCGGTAATCAACTTTTCCTCGGAGGTTTTCGTCTTTTTGTTGAAGGCTTTTTCATCACTCGTGATATTAGGGTGCCCGATAAGCTGTTTTTGAACAACAGTAAATATTTCACGGCTTTCCCTCTTTTTCTGCTTTTTTAAATGCTTCTCAATTTCAACAAATATTGCCTCTTTCGCAATATTATTTTTTGATGAAATTTCAGAAATGTAAATATCACGTTCAACGGAATTATGAATCGAAGCGAGCACCGGTATGACCGCCTTGATGAACGAGACCTTGCCGTCACTTGCTTGCAAATCAATGCCGCTTGCCGCCTGCGAAATCCTGAAAGCCGTATCACTCAGCGCACCGTCAAGAATAGACTTCATTTTTTCCGCACCGAAATTTTTGATAATCTCGTCGGGGTCTTTACCGCCGCTGAGATTTATAACTCGCACCTTCAAGGTAGTATTTGAGAGAATCGAAATAACCTTGTCCGCTGCCTTGTGACCGGCTTCATCGTTATCATAGCAGATGAGAACCTCGTCGGCATAAGTCGAAAGCAGCTTCGCGTGATTCTGAGTGAACGCCGTGCCCATTGCCGCGACAGCATTTGTGAAGCCCGCCTGATGCAGCGCGATAACGTCCATATTTCCCTCGCACAAAATAAGCTTGCGTCCGCCGCTGTTCTTCGCGGTGTTTAATGCGTAAAGGACATTGCTTTTTTTATAGACCGCTGTCTCTGGAGTATTCATGTATTTCGGTGTCGAATTATCAAATACGCGGCCGGTAAAAGCAATAACATTTCCGCGCAAATCTATGACCGGAAACATCAGACGGTTTCTGAAAAGGTCAATACAGCCGCCGTTTTTCGATCTTCTCGCAAGGCAGGCGGTGATAAGCAAATCTTCGCTGTAGCCTTTGCTTTTCAGATGTTTCACAAGCGAATCCCATGAATCAGGCGCGTAGCCAATGCCGAAAGAGCGGCAGATTTCATCCGAGAGAGCTCTTTTTTTTATGTATTCCTGGGCTATTTTTCCGTTTTCGCTTATTAATGAGTTGTAATAAAAATGCGCCGCAGCACGGTTTGCCTCATATATCTGCCTTCGTACTTTTGAAGCGGTATCATCGCCGCTGTCAAGAGGGAGCTGCATATTGCTCTTATCAGCGAGGTACCTGACCGCTTCGCCGTAATCGAGATTTTCGATGTTTTTTATAAAGGTAACGCAGTCCCCACCGTTTGAGCAGCCGAAGCAGTAATATGACTGAGTGTCAAGATAGACGGTAAATGATGGAGTTTTTTCATTGTGAAAGGGACACAGTCCGACCATGGTATTGCCCTTCGATTTCAGCGCGACATAGGGTGATATAACGGATTCAATATCGTTGCGATTCCTCAGTTCCTCAAGGAAATCGTCAGAAAACCGCATGAAATCACCTTCTCTCTTAGTCCTTAGTAGACTGAACGCTCAATAAAAAACACTACTTGGGTTGTAGGCTTGGCAAGCCATGCCCACGATAAATGCAAAATTATTCTTCCCAAAATTTCGGAATAAATAAATCGGTGTAAACAGATTTCGCGTATCTGTCGGACATCCCCGAAATATAGTCACATGAGGCTCTCTGCACACCTTCTGTATTTGCGATTTTCAAGTAGAGCGGCGGTAGGGCGTCCGGGTGAGTGATAAAATGGTCATAAAGTGTTATCAAAAGCGTAACCGCCTTGCTTTCCTCACCCTTGCAAATGGGGTTTGTATAAACTTTTTCGAACATAAACGAATGCAGGCTGTCGAGCGCTATCAATATGTCCTTCCCTAGCGTTATATCATCGCCGGAATTTTCAATTGCAGACTGCACAAGTGTGTCAATACGCCGTGATTTTGAAGTACCCAGCACCTTTCGGATGTTCTCCGGAATGTCCTCATCGCTCATAATTCCGGCACGAATCGCATCGTCGATGTCGTGATTGACATAGGCGATTCTGTCCGCGATCTTTACGGCTCTGCCCTCAAGCGTCGCGGCGGGCGTACCTGTGGTATGGCAAAGAATACCGTTCTTTACTTCATAAGTCAGATTCAGACCTCTGCCGTCATTTTCGAGAATTTCCACGACTCTCAGGCTTTGCTCATAATGAGCAAATTTCCCGAAGCATATATTCAGCGCGCGTTCACCGGCGTGTCCGAAGGGCGTGTGACCGAGGTCATGACCCAGGGCAATAGCTTCAGCCAAATCCTCATTTAGCCGCAACCCCCTGACTATTGTCCGCGCTATCTGTGACACCTCAAGAGTATGGGTTAGGCGGGTTCTATAGTGGTCATTTTCGGGGGAGAGGAATACCTGAGTTTTATCCTTCAGGCGTCTGAAGGACGAGCAATGTGTGATGCGGTCACGGTCACGCTGGTAATCCGTGCGTACTTCACAAGGCTCCTCATGAATGCTGCGCCCCTTTGAATTAATACAGAGCGCCGCGTTCTGCGAAAGGTTTTTTACTTCGAAATCCAAAAGATATTCCCTGACACTCATAAAATACCAGACCTTTTTTTAGTACCTTATTGGGCTAAAAGCTCAATATTAAACAAGACTTGGGTTGTGTACTTGACAAGCCAAGCACACATTAGTGTACATTCCTCATAAGTATATACGTTGATTGCGACAAGAACTCCTTCTTTTTTTCAAATTATTTTTAAAGGAGCGAATTTTTCACCGATTTTTAAGATATTTACTTTGCCGCCGCTTGAATCAATGAGCTTTAGTTGGAAGTTTTCTGCGTCCTTAATACTCAGCGAGATAGTGAGCTTCACATCCTCAGCGAAAACGCTTTCAAGCGTTTCGGCGTTAAATTCGTTTATAATAATTGTCAGTTTTGAGTAGAAATTATAGTCGCAGATTATTTCAAGTATTGAGCAAAGCCCCATTTTTACCCGAACAGCGGCATCAACCGCGATTTTCGCGCTGTGTGAATAAGCACGGACAAGCCCGCCCGCGCCGAGCATTATACCGCCGAAGTATCGCGTGACGACTAACGCGGCGTCAAAAATATTTTCCTTAAGCAGCACATCAAGAACCGGCAGCCCCGCGGTACCCTGCGGCTCTCCGTCGTCGCTGTAGCGGCGGATATTATCGTTTCGCAGCACATAAGCATACACATTATGTGTCGCGTCATAATGCCTGCGGCGGATTTCGGCGATGAATTCAAGAGCCTCTTCACTGCAGGAAACAGGGGAGGCATAACCGATAAAACGCGAATGCTTTACTATGTATTCATCGTTTGCTCTCGCTTTTAAAGTTATATATTCCTCACTCAAGCCCTCACCGCCTAATTTTAATGTTAGGTAAACTTTATATTTGTATATTGTACACCTTACGCCAGCATCCAGCATCCAGCATCCAGTATCCAGCATCCAGCATCCAGCATCCAGCATCCAGCATCAAGTACAACGCAAAAAAGCGGCACTGAGCAGTACCGTTTTTTATTCACAATTAAGATTAAGGCGATACAGCGCAATCAGGCGTTCTCAGTGATATTAAAACGCTTCTTGAATCTGTCTACGCGCCCGCCTGTATCAACAAGCTTCTGCTTACCCGTAAAATAGGGATGGCACTTCGAGCAAATATCAACGCGTTGGTCACCCTTTGTGGAGGAGGTTACGATAACCTCGCCGCAGGCGCATCTGATTTCAGCCTTGGTGTACTTGGGATGGATACCCTCTTTCATATTGTCACCTCTTCAGTCAAAAACTAAGTATCAGCCGCCTGTATAAAAAACGGCTATACACAACATCGGATATTCTATCACAGAGTAAAAGAAAATGCAAGCTATTTTTTTATTTTTTTCGCTTTTATGAAAGATTGTGATAAAATATTGCAAATATGCAAAATTCCGCTAAATAAATCAAGAAATTTCAAGCATTTCGCCCAGGTGAAAGGAGTAAATCAGTGTTTCACTCACAGGCATAACAAAAAGATTCTCAATTGCTTTTTTATAGGTTATTAGCTGATTTTTATACATTTTCGACAGGTCGCCGAGAGAATTAACACGGTCTGTTTTATAGTCGACTATTACCAGGGCGTCACCCTCCCTGAAAACAAGGTCGCATTCACCCTGGACAAATACTTTTTCTTCGGAAAAAATTTCCGGCAAGCCCGGCTCAATTTCCCTCGCAGTGAGAATAACGGCAAATTTCTTTTCGCGGTAAACCTCCGCTGAGCGCATAACCCTCTTGATGAAGTCCGACTTAACAAATTTTAAAATGTTTTCCCTGTTTATTGCCTCTGCCGCCTGCTCGGTGAGAATCCCGCCCGCGCATAAACGCCGAAGCTCGCTGTCTATATCCTTTGCGGCGTTTTCAAAATCGCAGAGCTGCATAAAAAGGTGAGTCGCCGTGCCGGTTTCGGCTCCGCTTAATTTCGAGCCGGATAAAAACGCTGGAACAGTTTTTGCAGTGTATTCGGTGCTCATTTTAACATCGGCAAGACCTGAGGCGGTATACTTTGTCTTAACAGTGTAAAGCGCCTCATATGGGTTATTGAATTCAATTTTTTCCTTAATCAGTGCAAGATATTCTTCTTTTTGTGCTATGTATTCCTCGTCTTTGTTTTCGTTTTCCAAAGAGAATTCAGTGTCCGGACTTTCCTCGGCAAAATCCTCAGATTTTATATCCGTGAAGGCTTTGACACTCACATTAATTTTTGCTTTATCTTCTGTGAAAAAGCTTTGGCTGAGGTATTCGTTTGCTGGAATGAGACCACGCAGAGCTATTCCGCTTGTTTTTTCTCTCAAAAGAGCAGCGGTTATCCACTTGCCATAGGAATTCATTTGCCTGAGCGAAAACGGTGTGATTTTATTATTCTCAATTAGCAGATTATTGTAAATTCCGTTCACAAAAGTTGAAAGATTATCAGCGCTTATCATAAAAATCAGCTTTTCTCTCGCGCGGGTCGCCGCGACATAAAAAATTCGCATTTCATCGGAAAAAAGGTCAGCGATAATCTGTTCCTTCAGCGCCGTATAGCTCAGCGTCTCATATTGCTTCATCTCATCAAGCTCAAGGATTTTCATGCCGAGCCCTATTTTTTGCGAAACGAGTAAATCGCCCTGATAATCTTGAGTGCTGAAGCCGTGAACGCAGTCGGCGATGAAAACAATCGGAAATTCCAGCCCTTTAGAGCCGTGAACGGTCATAAGCTTCACACAGTTGTCGTCCTTGTTGAAGGCGGCAGGTCCCAAAATCGGTTTTGTTGAGCTAGAGTCAGTTTTTATCAGAGCTGAAATATACCTGAGAAAACCCGATAGCCCCTTGTTTGAAACACCGTCATAGGAGCGGGCGTATTCGATTAGCATGGTAAGGTTTGCGGCGCGTTTTTCACCTTGTGGCATTGAGCGGACAATGGCATAATATTTCGTCTCATCGTTCAGCGTTCGCAGGAAATCCTCCGCGCCTTCGGTTGAGGAAAGCAATCTGTACCTCTTCAGATTAAAAAGAAGCTCCTTCGATTTTTTATCGTCTTCCCTCGCTGAGAGCAGTAGTCTTTCGTAAATTGAGGAAGCTTTATAATTGATTCTTAAAAGAGCTATATCATCCGGAGTGAAGCCGTATAGCGGCGAAAGCATAACCGCCAGCAGGTCAATGTCTGAGAGAGGGTTGTCTATCGCCCTTAGATAGGAGAGCATTATCTCAACTTCTCTGCTCTCGAAAAAAGGCTTGCCCGTGTTCAGGCTGACCGGTATGCCGTGAGACTTGAGAATTTCAGCGCAAGGAGCGATTCTATTTTTCCCGGATCTATAAAGAATGCAGAAATCACTGTAATCTACTTTTTTTCGATTACCGTTAATATCGAGGATAATATCCCCTCTTGAAACGGATTCTTTTATCGTCTGAGCTATATACTCGGCTTCGGCAAGATGACCGTCTTTTTTACCGAAGTCAGTGAGATATTTTATTTCTGTTTCGGGATAATATTTTTCACCCTCTGGCTTTTTTCTGGCGTAATTCAGCTGCTGTGCGCCGCTATATTCAATTTCGCCGAGTGTTTTGCTCATGAGAGAGCTAAAAAGGAAATTTACTGTTTCAATAACACTTTCGGAGCTTCTGAAGTTCTCTGAGAGAATGATTTTTGCGGGATAATTGTCATTTTCAAAAACAGGCAGCTTCTCGCTTTTTTCTATGAATATAGCGGGGTTCGCGTTTCGGAAACTGTAGATACTCTGCTTGACGTCGCCCACCATAAAGAGATTGCCGCCGTTCTTGGAAATGCCTAAAAACAGCATATTTTGCGCGTCGTTTGTATCCTGATATTCGTCTATGAGAATTTCATCGTATTCCATAGCGGTTTTCCGAGCGAAATCGGTCAGAACAGGTTTACCGTCTGTGTTTTCATATAACAGCTTCAACGCGAGATGCTGGGTGTCTGAGAAATCAAGGGAGTTCTCGGACTGTTTCATCTCATCAAAATTCTTGATGAAGATTTTAACCGCTCCGATAAGCTCATTGACAACAGGCTTCAGCTTTTCGATGTCCTCATAAAATTCTGCTTCGCTCATCGATAAGAGTGGGTGTATTTCCTTAATTGTTTCTTTTGCCGAAGTTCGCCTAGAGATTACAAATTTTTTCAGATTCTCATGCTCATAGCATTTTTTTGTATTAAATTTCTCAAATGTCAAAGCACCGGAAAGCTCCCGAAGTCTGTCATATTCACGGCTTTTATGAGCTTCCTCAATCTGAAGAAGCTGAGCATAATCAAGCTCAAGCAAGGCGGATGCGCTGAGACAATACTCTTTTTCCTCGCTCATGTATTTGTTTGTTTCATCAATGGCTTCCTCTAGGAAAGACTTGACAGAATGAATCATGTCCCCGATTTTTATGTAAATAATTTCGCCCCAAATGCTGTCAAAGGCTGCTTTTTCATTGCAGAAACTTTCTTTTAAAGAATCAAGCCAATCAAAAGGGAAGGGGTAAGCGCAGGAATCCTCATACAGCTTCAATATGATCTCTGATAGCAGGGAATCGTCTCTGCCCTTGAAAAACATCCTTAGAAGCTCCTCTAGACTTTCGCTGTAAAGGCTGTGCAGCTCCTCCATCGTCTTTTCTATTGCTGCGTTTTTTAATAAATCTCTCTCGCTGCCTGCGCAAATCCGAAAATCGGGGTTTACCGAAAGCTCGGTAAAATTTTCGCGTACAAGGCGTATGCAAAAGGAATCCATGGTCATTATATTCGCGTCATGAATGGCTATTGATAGTTTAACGAGAGCAGAAGAGCCTTGGTTTTCCTCGTTTAATTTATCAATTAGGGAAACAACCCTATGCTTCATTTCTGAAGCCGCGGCTTCGGTGAAGGTCACGACAAGTAAGTTTTCCGGCTTTGAGGGTTTTTGCTTGTCTGTCAGGCGTTCAACTACCCTTTGAGTGAGCACGGCTGTTTTTCCGCTGCCTGCCGCCGCCGACACCAGCAGAGTTCCGTCTCTTTTTTCAAAAGCCAGTCTCTGGTTATCTGTCCAAACTCTTTCAGCCATCAGCATTTTCCTCCTCAAACGCTTTTTTTTCAAGCTCTTCGCAGGCTTTATTGGTCGTGGTTTTGCTGATGCTCAGGCAATCGTCGCCGCTCTCATAACCGCAGACCGCGCGATATGGACAAAAATCACATTTTACCCAGTTGCGTCTGCCGGTAGGATTAATGTAGGGATAAACCGGAATGCGTCCCTCATGAAGGTTTTTTGCGGTTTCGGCAATTTTTTCATCAACAACCTTATTCAGGTATTTAAACGCGTCGATAGAAATAACCGAGCCTTTGACAACATTATCCTGGTTTATAGAAGCTGGAATAATTGTCCCCTCAGCTTTTTCCTCCATGCCCTTGATAACATCCTCGTTATTTAGCAGTAAGCCCTGCATTTTTCCCTGAGAAATTTTCCTCTTTTTTATATCATCTTCCGTGCTGTGCCTATCAAGGCTCGCGTTGCCGTAAACCGCCGGAAGATAAAGCATTCCCGCGGGGAGCAGCTCGCCGAAAAGCGCCTTGCCGTTTTGCCAGACACTCATGAGGTAAATCAGCATCTGCAGGTTCAGCCCCTCGTAAACCTCCTCTAGCGACAGCTCTTTTTGTTTGGATTTATAATCAATAATCCTGAAAAAACTGCCCTTGTCACCCCGCATGACATCAATGCGGTCAATCGAGCCGATAAGGGAAATTGTTGAACCGTCGTCAAGCTTCAGCTCATAAGCGGGAATTTGTTTATCATCACCGATTTTCAGCTCGACATTTTCTATTTTAAACTTCGAGTTGGAAAATTCAAATATCAGCCTTTCGAGTATCATCAGAGCGGTTTTTGAAAAGACATCGAGAAGGAATTGATTACGCGGTGAAAGACTGTCGTAACCTCCGAGTTTTTGCTGGGCGTATGTTTTTATACATTCGTCGATTATACTTGATTTTTCGCCTGTCTCAAGAGCTGAAAGCTGCTCGACTGTAAACTTGTCCAAAAGTGTTTCGAAAATTTTATGTATTATGCTGCCTTTTTCCAAGCTTCCTATCTCCGCAGCCTGCAAGGGTCTCGCTTGAATACCGTTTTTACAAAAATATGAGAAGGGGCATGAATTGTAGTCCTCAATTTTTGAAGCTGAGAGCGTCATATCAAATCCGAAAAGCTTAACTGAAATTTCCCTGTCGGAAATTTTAACCTCTTCACCCGAATTAATTTTTTCTATTGCTCTGAGCTTTGAGGAGTATTCCTCATTGGAAGAATAATACTCCTTTAGCGCGTCACTAAGCGGCGAAACCTCAGAGAATAGACCTGCCATAACCTCAAAACCGGATTCAAGGCTTTCGATTCGCTCAAGCGGACTAATATTGTTCGTGTCCATAAAGTTCGCGTTAGGAAAATAATCCTTAATAAATCTGGGAATTTCAGAACATGAAAGCTTTTCACCGCTCGGTGAAGCGTCAGGATAAGAAATAAAAAGCTTGTCCCTCGCAAGCGAAAGCATTGTGTAGCTTATATGACGCTCCTCAATGGCTTTTTCCTCGTTTGAGGCGCTTATTGTCAAACCGTATTCCATCAGCTTATTGCGCTCATGACTCGTGAAAATCGATGCGGGTAATGGTCTCAGTGGGAACTCGTCCTGATTCATGCCGACAAGAAAAACAGCTTTTGGAGAGTTAATTCGGATTCTGTCCGCACTGCCGATAGTTATGCTGTCATGCACATGAGGGATATCGCCGATTTGGGTATGAGCGGCAATAATAGTGAAAAGGTCAAAAAATCTAGAAGGGTCAAGGCTGTCGCTGCCGACGACATTCGCGAGCTCGTCAAGCATTGCGCACATTGAATCCCAGACAAGCGAGCAGTCAAATGCACAGTCCTGTTCCGAGAGCAGCATAAAGTTTTCAGCAGTTGCTTTCTGCTTTTCAGGAATTTTCATCAGAAGAAGAAATTCGAAAACAGCCCTGCAGGCGCCTACTCCGTCGGTATCACTGAGGTTGTCCTTTAGCTGTGATATACTTCCGACGATTTTTTTGCGCAGCTTGTTCAAAGTTTCGAGCTTTAAATAGTCCTCAGCGGTAAATTCATAACCAAAGCCTGATGGGTGATGCTTCCACTCGTTTTTCCACTCGCTGTTATCTATTTGCCAGACAAAAACATAATTTTCCAAACAGGAAATTTCCTCGATGCTTAAATCAGATAAACCGGTTTTCAGATAGCGCAGAACGTTTTCAGTTGAAAATGAGGAGGAGGCGAGCTCCAGAGCCGCAGAAATAAAAACTATAAGCGGTTCGCAGGCGATATTATGCCTTTTGTCAAGAAAAACAGGGAGCTTATATTTTTTCAGGGAAGAGGTCAACTCTTTTGTGTATTTTCCGCTCTGTCTTTCGATAATGACAATATCCTTGCACCTGTAGCCCTGTTCCCTGATAAGCTTTTTCGCCTGCATCGCGACAAAATCGCACTCGTCATATTTATTGAGTGCTTTGTAAACTGTCAGGTTCGGCGCGCTCTCATTATATTTTCTGACTTTTTTTCGGTAAATCATTTTTTCAAGCGCGGCAAGCTCTTTTGAGCGGTAAAAGGTAAACTTAAAAGGGAAGTTATTATATGCGTTGTGACCGGAAAGCCGAAGCGGTTTGGCGGTAATAACCGCGTTTTTGTCAGCTATTTCCTTTATTCTTTTAATTGCATAAACCGTGTGTGAAAAAACGCCCACACCGTCGTCAGTGTCATATGGAAACTCGGCGCAAAAGGTAAAATACACTGCCGCAGCCTGCTTTATAATTTCCTCAAGCAGTAAATACTCAAGCTCTGTGAAGCCGCGAAAAGCGTCGAGCGCCACAATTTTGTTTTTAAAAACAGGGTTGTCCCTCAAATATTCGCACAACAGCCCCAAAAGGCTGCTGTTGTCAGTAAAACGGTTTTCGACTATGGCGTTATAAAGTGTCAGAACCTTTGAAAATTCAGCGGTTTTTTCCTTGAGCGCCGGCTCCTCAATATCCCATGACACAACCTCAAGGTCATGCGGTTTAATAGAATTCTGTTTTAATTCCGCATCGGCAGAAACCAGCTTGCCGAGCAGCATGGGGTTTTTTGAGTGTTTTTTATAGAAACGCAGCTCATCTTTTAATGTTTCTAGCGCGATATTCATCATCAGAGCCTTTGACGCATCTGAAATAACAGGCTTTGCCCGCGCGGGCAGCTTTGAAGCAAGGCGTGAAAAGTTCGTCACCTCAAGCAGTGAAAAATCTCGCGGACCTAGCATTTCCAAAAGAGACATCTCTGTTTCGAAAGAAAACTGCTCAGGAATCAGCAGGGTGACCTCATACTGACCGCCCCGGATATAATCAGCGCAAAGCTTGCGTATCCAGCTTGTTTTGCCGCTGCCCGTTTTTCCTAAAACAAAATAAACCATGCTTTCCACAACCTTTTATTTGTTAGGGATTTTAGCCATTGTCCCGCTTAACCGGGAGGCTATTACCTGCGATAATGAATCATAATCGCAAATGAGAAATTTATCACTTTTAAAATACATATTTTCGAGGTAAGCCCTCGTATCCTCAGACAAACCCATATCCACCGCTATAATGTCGCAATAACGCGCTTCGCCGCAAAGATTACGCTTTTCAATCGCTGCGGCAATGTGCCCGGTAGGATTCTCGTTCTCAAAAAGTGGTATTATCTGTAAAAAGGAGGAGCGTTTTCGCGGAGTAAGCAGCTTCATAATAATGAAATAAATCAGCGCGATTATGCCCGTTAGCATCAAAAAAACCGTTAAAGCGTAGAAAAAACTGTCAAACACAATAATCACCTCATAGCTATTATATGAGATGATTATTTAATGGTGATAGTAAATCTGTAAGCCGGGTTCTGTCATTTAAGGCAATCATCTATCTTTGCGGCTTGTTGCCAAGACGCTCAGCATTATAAAATGCATGCCACCTTTCAAAGTATAGGCCGAGCAAGCCACTTTAGTCGGTGTTGCTTCGAATAGGGTTTACAGAGCTTCACAGTTACCTGCAAAGCCGGTGAGCTCTTACCTCGCCTTTCCACCCTTACCGCGAAAGAAATCGCGGCGGTATATCTCTGTTGCACTTTCCCTAAGGTCACCCTCGGCGGCCGTTAGCCGTTATTCCGCTCTGCGAAGCCCGGACTTTCCTCACGGATTGCTCCGCGCGACTGCCCAACTTACTATCATTTTTAATTATACATTAAGTCATGTGATATTTCAAGTACATAAATCAAAGGTCGATAAGACTGAGTAATTTGTTGCTAAAAATGAGCTTTTGACCCATGAACTCAACTATATAGCTGTCAATAAGCTTGTTGAATTCCTTGTAAAGCTGTGAATCAAGCGGGTCATTGAAGCTGTGCCCGGAGTTCGGATAGATAAAGAAATCATGCTTTATATCAGTCTCGTCAAGCGCCGCGTTCAGAAGCTCAGCGTTCGAGAAGGGGATAATATCGTCATGGACTCCGTGACGAATAATGGTCGGCGGGGTGTTTTCATCGATGTGGAATATCGGTGAAACAGCCTTCAGGGCATCGCTGTCTTTGGCAGTTTCGAAGGGAGTATACTCACCTGCCATCTGAGAAAGCAGTCCCCAGACACCCTCGCCGAAGAAATCGAAGTAGGAGGGGTCGGTGAAATCTGTCGGACCGGCTTCATTGACGCAGAAGGCAATCGGGATTTTAGAGGTCTGGTTGCGGGTATAGGCAAAGAGGTTTGAGAGGTGTCCGCCTGCCGAGTGACCCATGATAAACAGCTTATTTGGCGTCATTCCGCGCTCGCGCAGAATCGAATCGAGAGCGGTAATAGCCGAATCAATATCATCAAGCATATCCTCAACAGAAATTGTCTGCTGATCCCAGGATAAGCCCTCTGTAAACATACGGTAGTTGATTGTAGCCGCTACAAGCCCCTTTTCGGCGTATTCCCAAAGCATACCGCCGGTGCCGTTTTTATCGCCGGCAACCCATCCGCCGCCGTGGACATAGAGGAAAATGTTGACACTGTCCTTGCCCGCGCTTTTCGCACTGAAGGGAATAAAAACATCCATTTTCTGAAGCTCGGATTCCTCGCCGTAGGCATAGTCCATCAGCTTCTCAGGTGCGACAATCGGGTTTAAGAGCAGCGAAAAAAACATGCCGATTGACATAAAGAAAGCGATTATTTGTTGAAACATATAAATACCTTCCTACATTTATTTTATAGTTTAAATTAATCAAAAAGGTTTGTAAAGAATTTATCGAGTGTATTGAGAATCGGAGCTAGCCAGTTAAGAAATTTCGAAACAAAGCTTCCGTCATAGCTCGGCTCATACTTCACATTAATCGACATACGGTTATAAAGCTTGAGGTCGGTGCCTTCGTTAATTAGCGAAATTCCGTTGTATCTCATCATGTTAACGCCTGTCAGGCTGCCGCCGGCGGTCATAAGCTGAGCTGTCGTGTCGCCGATATTATCGCTGCCGAGGTTCACAAGCGCGACATTTTCGCCGCCATTATTGATGACTAGATTTTTTACACCATAGGCAAAGGTGTTGTAAACCAGCTGCCCCTCAGACTCATATATACGGATAATTTCTGTGTTTTTGCGTGTGACCGGATTCATAAGCTCAGGGAAGAGTACCTCGCCCTCATTAAGAGGCCAGCCGGGTGTTTGGAAATCATTTCTCGTGACGATATTACCGTTGTTCAGACAGCCCTCAACCAGACCGTTTTTGCCGCCCAGAGACATCATGTTTTTATAGTAAACGCCGATTTGTTTTTTGATATGGTGATTGTCGCAGTCTCTGAAGTCAATACCGTTGTAGGTGCCGACCATGCAGATATTTATAGCATATACATCGCTGCCCTTACCCCTGATTGTATAGCTGCAGGGTTTAACTGAAGCCTGCTTATAATATGGATTATTGGGATAGAAGAAGCGGATGCCCCTGATTCCCGCCTTATCGCCGTCGAGAGTAATAAGCGCGGTAGCGGTATCAGCCACCGTCTCGTCCGCAACATAGCCGTAATCCGCATAAATAAGTGTGCCTTTACTGCAGTTATTCTGCTCTCTTGTCGCGACTGTTCCGGTTCCGCGAAGTTCAACGCCTGCAGGTACCACAATGGGATTCTTTAGAAGATAGCGCCCTGCGGGGAGATAAACCGTTCCGCCGCCTGCCGCCGCAGCCTCGTTCAGCTTAGACTGAATCGCCGCGCTGACATCCGCGCTTCTGTTTTTCAGCGCGTCAACAACGTAGAATCTCATCGCTGTTTTATGCTCAATAAAACCGTAATCCATTTCGATATCGGACAAATCAGCCTTATAATTTACAAGTCCCTGCCCCTTGGTTTTTCCGTCAAGGGTCACATTTGACATCTTGAGGTAGCCGTCTTTATAATTCTTCAGAATCGCATACTGGCTGCCGCTGATGCTGCTCTCGGCGATACCTACGCCCCAGCGTGGGTCGATCTCGTCAACCTGCATACCTATGTCGCAGTTCTCGATTTTTGCGTTATAAAAAATACCCGCAAATTCGATTCTCAGAGCGTCTACAATATTAACACC
Organism: Oscillospiraceae bacterium; assembly: GCA_031551635.1. Taxonomy (GTDB): domain Bacteria; phylum Bacillota; class Clostridia; order Oscillospirales; family Acutalibacteraceae; genus JAVBNH01. The sequence continues at coordinate 311,949 of JAVBNH010000002.1, forward strand.
GGTTTTAAAGTCGGAAACCTGAAGGTTCACAAACTGCGTCCACTCAAGGTCGGCGAGATTCAATCCCGTGCCGTTTTTGCGGCTGTAGTCCTTGACTTTTGCAATATCAGCCTTAGTCATTCCGAACGCAGTATTCGCTTCTGCCCAGTATTTCGGCGAGAGAATAAAGTTCTTCCATGTGCCGACATCGGACTGGTTTTTTGCAATAGCGCCGAGATAGAGGCAGGTGCCCTTGAAATTTTCAACCGTGAACATCTCATGTCCCTGATTCGGCTCCGCACATACGCCGATGCCTCTGTAGGCATTGATAACTGTGCAGTTCACGACTGACTGAAGCATAGCATCCTCAACATGAGCGGCGGTAATGCCATTTACATAGAAGGTGCAGGGATAAGGTAAAACATTGTCTATGCTCTGATTCGGATAATAAACAGTGAGCCCGTAAGCGCCCGCGCTGCCGCCAATGGCGAACAATGCCGGGTTTAACGCGTCAACGCTCGGTACATCCGCAATTATTACCGTGCCGTATCTGTTTGACTCATCAGGGTCAAAATATACGCCGCGCAGAGTGCAGAATGCGGGGATTTTAATGGAGCCGGTCAGACGGTATTTGCCTTCAGGCAGGAAAACCGTACCGCCGCCGCAGGCAAAAGCCTTGTCGAGAGCCGCCTGAATTGCCGCTGTGCAGTCTGCTGCACCTGTTTTGTCAAGAGTGTTAAGAACAATGTCCGCAAGGATAAGGTCGTCGCTGTCGCCTTCGTTAATAAGCACAGGTTCATCTGCGAAGCTGTCGTATTCCGAAGCAAAAGCGGAAAAGGGGAGAGCGCCCAGTAGTAGAATTGCCGAAATCGCCAATGATGCAAGTTTCAATGCTTTTCTTTTCATGATATTACCAGTCCTTTCATAATTTAGATACTAGACTCTAGATTGTAGACATTAGACGGTGGTCGCGTTTTAGCTTTAAACGTTTATTGAATTATTGTGCTCGCGGATGATTATAAAAAGTATCATTTAGCTAATTTAAAATAAGTAAACTTTACACTTATTCAAAACAAGTCGGGCGAAAAGAAAAAAAACGTAAACAACTCTATCTGTATGACCTTTAATTGTCAATTGTCAATTTTGCCTAATTTCCTTCCAGTATCGCGCCCTCACTGACCGGTCCGACGAGCTTTGCGTATCTCGCAAGCCAGCCTTTTGTGACAGTCGGCTTCGGCGGCTGCCAATTCTTTCTGCGTTCCTCGAGTATCTCCTCGCTGACCTGCAGCTCAAGTGTCCTTTTGCTGACGCTGAAGGAAATTATATCGCCGTTTTCAATCAGAGCGATATTTCCGCCCTGTGCCGCCTCGGGTGAGATGTGACCTATAACCGCGCCCCTCGAGAGACCGGAAAAACGACCGTCTGTCAGGAGGGCTACATCCTTATCAAGTCCGAGTCCGCACAGCAGCGCTGTCAGCATAAGCATCTCCTGCATACCAGGTCCGCCCTTGGGACCCTCGTACCTGATGACGATTATGTCCCCAGGCACGATTTTTCTCATCAGAAGCGCGTTAAAGGCTGCCTGATGATTATTGTAAACCTTTGCCGCTGCTTGAAATTCAAACATTTTCGGGTCAACACCCGCGACCTTCATAACCGCGCCGAGGGGTGAAATGTTTCCGTAAAGAATCATCAAACCGCCTTCAGGCGAATATGGATTCTCGGCTGAGCGTATAATATTCGCGTCGCGAACAGCCGCGCCGGCAACGTTTTCGGCGAGGGTTTTGCCTGTAACCGTCTCCTGAGAGCCGGAAATAATACCGCTGTCGATAGCTTGTTTTATGACCGCGCTGACACCGCCTGCCGCCGCTAAATCTTCCATCAAATGGCTTCCGCAGGGTGAAAGCCTGACCCAGTGCGGGGTTTCGCGGCTTATTTTGTCAAAGTCGTCAAGCGTGATTTTTATGCCGAGTTCATTCGCGATAGCGGGGACATGCAGGGCTGTATTCGTTGAGCAACCCAGCAGCATATCAAGCTTGATAGCGTTATAAAATGTTTCCTTATCTAAAATTTCTGAAGGCTTCACGTCATATTTGGCAAGCTCCACTGCTCTCATGCCCGACTTTTTTGCGTGATGCATTCTCTTTGAGCTGACAGCCGGAAGAGTGCCGCCACCGGGCAGCTGTAAGCCGATAACCTCAGTCATGCAAGCCATGGAATTTGCCGTAAACATACCCTGACATGAGCCGCAGCCCGGGCAGACCTCGTCCTCAAGAGCCGCGTATTCCTCAAGCTCCATCGTCCCCGCGAGCGTTTTACCAGCGGATTCTGCTATGTCCTGAACGTCAACCCTTCTGCCGTTATAAGAACCCGCCATCATAGGTCCACCAGTGACGACAATGGTAGGAATATCTACTCTTAATGCGCCCATAATCATACCGGGTATGATTTTGTCGCACGCACAGACAAGCACCAAAGCGTCGCAAATGTGAGACTTCGCCATAGTCTCGACACTGTCTGCGATTAGCTCACGGCTGGGCAGCGAATATTTGCAGCCGGGTGTTCCCGCGACTATTCCGTCACAAATAGCGACTGTCGAGAACTCAACCGGAGTGCCACCCGCCATCAAAATGCCGTCCTTGACAGCTGAGGCTAGCTTATCAAGATGCGCGTGACCGGGAAAAAAATTCGAATAGGAGTTGACAATGCCGATAAAAGGGCGATAGATTTCCTCATCTGTCAGCCCTGCGCCCTTCATGAGCGAGCGGGAGCTGATTTTTGCCTCGCCGTTTTTCAGCATATCGCTTCGGAATTCATCCATTAATTCTCTTTCCATTATATTACAACATCCTCAAGATTTTTTATGCCGCTTTTACGTTTGCCTGATTCAAGCTCCTTAATAATAGCGGTCATCTGCTCGTTTACAGGTGTCGCAACACCGACAAGTCTGCCCTTTTCGGCGATGAAGCCGTTGAAAATATCAACTTCGGTTTTTTCGCCTCTTTCGAGGGACTGGAGCATCGAAACCTTTACGTCGCCGTAATTTTTCGTCCCGACCTTCTTGAAAAGAGCCTTGAGCATTGCGTTGTAAGGCTTTGACTCATTAGCCAGCAGCATTTTATATTCGAGAATTCCGTTATAGGGCGGTACTGTGATGCCCATTTTATTTGCGACCCTTATACCCTCGCGCGCGATGCAAAGGAAAATATCGCAGGCTTTATCCTCCTCGAGCACCTGCCCAAGGGTGCAGCCTGTCGCCGCGCCAAGGGAGTTAATACACGAGTTTATTATGAGCTTTGAGAATAAAGCACCGACTATATTATCGGTTATCTTTGTCGGCAGAACACATTCAAGCATCTGCTTGAGATAATCGACCTTCGGCGAGGTGATACCCTTGTCCATGCCGATTATAAATTCTCCGAGGCTTGTCATCTCAACATTGCCCTTAGATTTCATTGTCGCGCCGAAGCCTATCATACAGCCGCAGGTTCTCTTTTCGCCGACGACCTCCGCGAGCATATCCACGCAAATACCGTTTTGCATACAAACAACAATGCCGTCATCAGCGAGATAGGGGAGCATCTTCGCAGCAATTTCAGTGAGATAATGCACCTTTGTCGCAATCATGACGATGTCATATTTACCACTGAGCGATTCAACAGAAGGGAAGGCGGACAGCTTTACAGTGTGCTCGCCCTTTACGCCTGTGAGGTGAAAACCCTCGTTGCTGTAAGATTTTGCTTGCTCCTCGTCACGGCATACGACATCGAGCTGAAAGCCTCCATTTGTGACCAGGGTTGCCACTGTTCCTCCGATTGCTCCGGGTCCGATTAGTACGCTTCTCATTTTACCAGTCCTCCAAAATTCATTTTATTTTCTCCTATTATAATCGCTAAGCGGAATAATATTGTTAATACCAAACAAAAAAATTAACTTATTTATGTAATTATATTGCAAATTTGTTAGTGTGTCAAGAGATTTTAATAAGTATTTTCATCTCTCACAGTTTATAACGATTTTATTTCATTATTGCGAAATGTATATTTTTTTCCTTGGACAATAAAATTAAATGCATCGTTTGATACATTTTGGATTCCGGTTATTTTGCTCTGTGTGATGTTCAGTGAAGCGGATATTTTTTCCATTATCCGGCAGCCTGTGTCATTATGGTAGGTTGAGTCAAACTCACGCAGCTCCGCGAGGCACTCAAATTCAAGGATATTGCCGTTTTGCTCATTTTTATAAATTTCGAGCATTTCAAGATTATCCAGCAAGATATTTTCCCAATAAAAATTTTCTGAGTTGGGACTTTTGTAATATTCTTCAATAAGAGGTATAATTTTTTGTGAAAATTCACGCGTAAAATACGCAGGTCCCAGCAGAGCGAACGCGTCGTGTCCGCCGACACTTATTTTGCTGATACGGCTGTTTGCGTCTGTCTCTACGCACTACTCATGGGTATCGCCGCCGAAAAACTCGCAGGCGTACCAGGAATGGGTCTCATAAGTATTATAAATGTTTTCTTTTATATAATGGTCGGCTGCAAGGATATACGAGTTGCACAGCTGCTCACGCACAAGATAGAGACTCGCGAGGTTATTTTTTTCGGCAAACTCACGGTTAAAAGCCAGTTTTACGCCGTATTTCCCCTGAAGATATTCGAATTTTTCTTTCATATATCCCGTGACAATTATGATTTCGGTTACACCCTGTTCAAGAAGCTGCTCGATTTGCCGCTCCAGCATAGGCTTACCCTTGACCTTCAAAAGACCTTTGGGCGTTTCCAAAGTCAGCGGAACAAATCTTGAGCCAAAGCCGGCTGCGAGAATAATAGCGTTGTCGACCCTGTTTTCCGGAATTTGAGCAGCTTTATAATCATTACTTATCATCATTTCATTCCATTCATTTTTTCGTCAGAACTTATTTTACTAGAGAAAAATCAAAGCGTCAAGCAAATTTTTCTTTTTTTGACAATCTATACATATTCAGATCAGCTTCTCAACCGGCAGTTGAGCCGCGTATGCAGAACCTTGAGGCGGGACGCGCTTTTAATTATTTAGAAAATGAGTTATAATAACTGCAGAAAGAAATTCAATTATAAAAAGGAAGGTTGTTATGGACGAAAAACAATTTGGCTCAAAGATAACGGCTTTGAGGCACGAAAAAAAACTGACACAGGAAGAGCTTGCGGCGAAACTGCACGTTTCCGCTCAGGCTGTTTCAAAATGGGAAAACGGGCATTCATTGCCTGAAACAGCTCTGCTTCCAGAGCTAGCTCGGATTCTTGAGACGACAATCGATGATTTATTTCACCTTAATGAACTGATAATTTTGGAAGCTATTTATGGAGACGGTGTTGAAAATGTAAATGTCACAAAAAGGCTCAGTCGTTTTATAGAGCAGGATAATTTAACGCTCACCATTTCAAGTGCCTTGCTCGACGCTCAGCAGAGCGGCGGACGGGTGTTGTATCTCACTGTTAAATACCGCGGTGCAAAGGGGATTTGTTATGCGGCGGCAAAAGAGGGAAGCCGACTGACCCTTTCATCACAAGACAATGAAACTTTTCTTAATGATGAGGAGCTCGAAATAATCGCCGGAAGCTACGGAACAAAAAATCACCATTATGACGTGATGCAAAAAATTGAGCATTACCGGGAATTTCACTGGAATACCATTGAAGCGAACCATGAAACCTTCCCGAGTGACCCTGCAAACGACGAGACCGAGTATCTGACACTGGTTTATTTCAATGAGAGCGGTATTCACATTGCCAGCTGCGCGGAGGGTGAAAGGCTCGTTTATGACGATTGCCGCATGAACCTGAGCCGCTGCGGTAAGAGTGGGAGCTTTTTTCTTGCGAATGTGCCGAAAATGCCGTTTTTCGGGGACGGTCAAGAATGCTCATGGGCTTCAGCGCTCACAGCCGCGCTGCAATACATGGGCGAAAAAACTGATTATGATGAGGTTATGGGCGTGTCGGGAGCGTGCTACCGATTAGCGTTCTGCTCGCCGCAATGGGACTACAGCTCGGTTGACGCGCTTGTCTGCTTTGATTACAACACTCCCGGTTATACAGCATTCGGATACACACCGGAAATGTTTTGCCGCACCGAAAAATCAGAACGTTCCGCTCAACGTCAGCGAATGCTAAGGGAACTTCGAAATCATATGCCGATACTGGGAATTAACCTTCGCGTTGCGGCTGAATGGGGAGTGATTTGCGGTTATGATAAGGACGGCGAGGTGCTTTATTGCCGCACTAAATACGATAAGCCGACAATTGAAAACGACCCGAAATTTATGAAAAACCGCCCGGAGTTTGACAAAAGTACGCTCGGAGAGTACGACTATTTGCCGGTTGACAACTGGCCTTTCCTGTTTACTTATTTTACAAACAAGCGAAAAGCGCCATCTGCGCGTGAAAATCTGATTAACTCGCTTAAGATTTTTATTGACTGCTCGGATATAACAAAGGATAAAGGTTATTTTCAGGGTTTTCAGGCGTATGAGGTCTGGGCAAAGGATTTGTGCTCAAACAGCTTCTACAGTTTTTCCTCAAATGAAAAAATTGCCCGCCGTTTCAGCGTTAATCAGTTCTGCGCGCTCTCATTGAAAGATGCCCGCCGAAGCGCGTATCTGTATCTTCAAAAGTACCGCGCTGTGATTGAGGACAAGAGACTTGAGACTGTCACCGATTGCTTCCGCCGTGTCTATGAAATAGCCGAAGATATGCATAAGCTTATTGATACTGATGAATATCTCGAAGGCTCGGCGGCAAAAAAGCACTGGACAAAAGAAATGCGCTACAAACAAGCGGAAATGTTGCGTGAAATGGCAGGAATAGAGCGCGAAGCCTTTATTCTCGTGTCAGATATTTTAGCTGCTTTATAGTAATTATAAAAAAACAAAAAAGAGAGTATGGTTCGCACCATACTCACTTATATTCGGATTCATATAATTACTGCTTTATTTATTCGCCTTTTTTCTTTTTCCCGAATCTCATAGCCACTACCAAACCGATTACTGCGATAAAAGCGATTATCCCAAGTGTCGGAAGTGAGCTTTCGTCGCCTGTCCTCGGAATCTCAGTATCAAGCGGCGGCTTGCTTGCCGTTGTGCCGGTACCGGTGTTTGTTGTCGTATTTTCCTCTGTAGTGCTCTGCGCCGTGGAGTCCTGCTCCTCTGTAGTGGTTTCAGGAATGTCCTTTGTCAGGCTGAGAGTGACATAAATATCGTCTGACACCATGTAAACCTTAAATGTCGGCTGACCCGAAAACAATGCGGCATACTCAGCATTGAAATGGATTTTGTTACTGTCAGTGAGAACAGTATAATAAGAATTGTCTACAACTGCGTTATTCAACGTAATTTTGTTAACTCTTGACCCTGTCGGTAAGGTTGAGGGTATGGCAATGTCGTTTTGCTCATTTATCTGTGCGTCAAAGCTGGTTATGTTTATGCCTTCCTTGTTGAAATGAGCAGTAAAATTATATTCCTCATCATAAAAATCAAGGGTCTTTAAAAAGCCCTCCTTGAGAGTTATAACAGTGCTGTTCTCATTTCCCGAAACGGAATAATTCGACTTATCGATTTCAGAGCTGATTTTTAAATCAGCGAAAGCAGACTTGTCGATATCGACTGTGACTGAAACCGAACCGTTGCCTGTCCATTTTTCAAAACTGAAATGCTTCTCAGTGGAGCCGCTGACGCTCATAAGCGAAAAAGACAGTATAATCAATATTGCGAGCGGCACTGTAAACATAGAAAAAACTTTTCTCATAATTTAACCCCCGATTCTGGATTCTGGATACTGGATACTGGATACTGGATACTGGATACTGGATACTGGATACTGGATACTGGATACTGGATACTGGATTCTGGATTATAGGTTATCACTCATTAAATCAAAATGTTTTTCAATCAAAGTTCAGTATATCATAGTTGGAACAAAATGTAAACAATATTACAAAAAAAGCTCCGAATAATTATTCTGAAGTATTAAATAAGTGAATAATATAGCCATTTTTGTTTTATATACTCAATAATAAGATGGAAAATTATCCTAAATTGTTGCATTGCACCATAAAATATTTTGCTCACTCTTAAAACACTTTATACACTAACAGTTTTGCTGTAAATAATCCCTGAAAAAATATATTCCTGTGCTTTACTTTCGCGGTTTAATGTGTTAAAATGTTTATGTAATATAATGCAAAATAAGTCAGGAGGTTGAAGGGTATGAGTGAAAGTAAAATTTTTGATGAAAGCGCGGATTTTCTTTTCAATTGTATATTGCAGCTTGAAAATCTTGAGGAATGCCACAATTTTTTTGAGGATTTGTGTACCGTTCCGGAAATAAAGGCTCTCTCTCAGCGCATAGTTGTCGCAAAAATGCTTACAGAGGAAAAGGTCTATAACGAAATAACCGCGAAAACCGGAGCTTCGACAGCCACTATCAGCCGCGTCAAGCGTTCGCTTAAATACGGGCGCGACGGCTACAGCGAAATATTTAAAAGGGCAGAGAGTAGTAATTGATATGTCTTACGAAATTTTTGCAGCATGGTATGACGCATTTACAATTAATGCCGATTATGACAGAAGAGCGGAATATATCTGTGCTTTGCTAAAGCAAGCTGGAGTTTCGGGCGGGACACTGCTTGACCTCGCCTGCGGAACAGGCTCATTGATGTATAGGCTTTGCGAAAAAGGCTTTGACCTCATCGGTGTTGACCGCTCTCAGGAGATGCTGAGCCTGGCTCAGAGTAAGCTTTTTGATAATGACTGTCATGCGCTGCTCCTGTGTCAGGATATGACGCAGCTTGATTTATATGATACGGTTGACGCGGCGATCTGTTCACTGGACAGCTTGAATCATCTCACGGATGAGAAAAAACTGCGTCTGGCTTTTGAAAAAGTTTCGCTTTTCATGAATCCCGGCGGAATTTTTATTTTTGACATGAACACCGTTTATAAGCACAGAGAAGTGCTAGCGGATAATGCCTTCGTGCTTGAGAACGAAAAGGCTTTTTGCGTTTGGCAGAACGAAGCTTTACCGGGCGATATTGTAAATATAACATTGGATTTTTTTGTTAAATCTGGAAATAAATATGAGAGATTCAGCGAAAATTTCAAGGAAAAAGCTTATGAAAGCGAGCTTATTTGTGAAATTGTAAAAAGCAGCGGCTTTGAACTGTTAAATATGTACAATGAACTGACTTTTGACCCTCCGCACAAAAAGTCAGAGCGGGTGTTTTATCTTGCGAGAAAGAAATAACGGAGAGGATGAACAAATTCTTGGCAAAACTTGTCAGATGCATAACAAATGATGGTGCGGCAACGGTAATGGCGGTTGACACAACTGATATTACCGCACAGGCGCATAAAATTCATAAAACCTCTAAGGTCTGCACCGCGGCACTCGGACGGCTTATGTCGGCGGCGGTTATGATGGGCAGCTTGCAAAAATATGAAAATTCCAGCCTGACACTCAGAGTAAACGGTGGCGGGGAAGCCGGTTCCGTCATTGCCGTTGCGGATTATCTCGGCAATGTCAGGGGCTATATCGGAAACCCGGCGTTTGAGAATGAGCCGAAGTACAAAGGTAAGCTTGATGTCGGCGGCGCTGTCGGTACAGCGGGCTTTCTGAGCGTTATGCGGGATTTCGGCGAGGGGGAGCCGTATATAGGTCAGGTACCGCTTGTTTCGGGCGAAATCGCCGAGGATATAACCTCTTATTATGCCGTAAGCGAACAGATTCCAACTGTTTGCGGCTTGGGCGTGCTTGTTTCAAAGGATAACAGTGAGGTGCTTTTTTCCGGTGGATTTATGATTCAGCTCCTGCCCGGTGCAGACGATCGAACCATTGATACGCTTGAGAAATCGATTAAAAATATAAAACCTGTAACAACCATGCTGAGTGAAGGACTTTCACCTTTTGAAATATGCAAGGCGGTTCTGCCTTGCTTCGAAATTGAGTTGCTCGATGAGAGCGAGGCATTTTACAGATGCAACTGCAGCCGTGAAAAAGTTACAAAAGCTTTGCTTTCAACCGGCAGGGATGGTCTGCGGGAAATGGCTGAGGACCCGATAACCAGTGTAAATTGCCATTTTTGCAATAAAAAATACCGCTTTACCGCGACAGAAATAAAAAAACTCCTTGAAAGCTGAAAAATGAATGGATAAAAAGAATTATATAAAAGCGGTACGCTTTGAGCGTCCCGATTATATTCCGATGAGCTTCCATATAAATTCCGCATGCTGGAATTATTATGAGCATGAGGCCTTGTTTGAGCTTATGGAGAGCCATAATTTTCTTTTTCCGGCTTTTAAACGTCCTCAGGAAAATTTTCAGCCGAAGTATTCAGGCAACGCGCAGAAGGATAAGCCGTTCACTGACGACTTCGGTTGCGAGTGGAAAACTGCGATTGACGGGATAACCGGAACTGTTGTGGGTCATCCCCTTGCCGATTGGGCAGATTTCGAGAATTATAAATTCCCTGACAGCGAATTGGTGATGGGTATCGGTGCTATTAACTGGGAGGATATTGCCCGGAGAAACATAGAAAAAAAGGTAAGCGGCGAGCTTGTTTCAGGCGGGCTTCGCCACGGTCACACTTTTTTGCAGCTTTGCGACATTCGCGGCTACGAAAATCTGATGTTTGATTTTGCCGACGAGCATCCACTTATTTTGCAATTGATTAAAGGGTTAGAGGAGTTTAACGCAGGTATCGTCAGGCACTATCTTGACTCAGGGGTCGATGTGATGGGGTACGCAGAGGATTTGGGAATGCAGTGCGGACCGATGCTTTCGCCAGAGCACTTTTTGAAATACATTAAGCCTTCATACCGAAGGCTCATGCGTCCCGCTCAGGAGAAGGGCGTAATTATTCACATGCACTCCGACGGTGATATACGGGCACTCGCGGACATACTTTTTGACGGGGACATAGATGTAATAAACATTCAAGATTTGGTTAATGGTATTGATTGGATAAAATCGAAATACGCGGGGAAGAAATGCATAGAGCTTGACATCGACCGCCAGAAGGTGACTGTGAAGGGTACGCCAGCGCAAATTGATGAGCTGATTAAAACAGAGGTGGCAAGCCTCGGCTCAAAGCAGGGCGGTCTGATGATGATTTACGGGATGTACCCGGGCGTGCCGCTCGAAAACGCAAGGACGCTGATGGATGCAATGGAGAGGTATGCGGTTTATTATAGTTGAGTGAAATTATTCGTACAAAACCATAAACCGACAGTTGGTTATTTTGTACTTCAAATATATAATCATATTATAGAAAAATAACTTTTTCAAAAAACTTTAAAAAAGTGGTTGACAAAAGTAGAAATGTATAGTATATTATTATTCGCCGCTGATACGGGAGCATAGCTCAGCTGGGAGAGCACTTGCCTTACAAGCAAGGGGTCACAGGTTCGAACCCTGTTGTTCCCACCATTTTGATTTTGGATGGTAGATGTCAGACCGTATACGCGGTAAAGCTTTAAAGCCCTGTTTGCCTGATTCCCTGTATCCTGTAAACCTGTTAAAGTGGCCCGGTAGTTCAGTTGGTTAGAACGCTAGCCTGTCACGCTAGAGGTCGACGGTTCGAGCCCGTTCCGGGTCGCCATTTTTTATTAGCTTCTTTGCCTCTGTAGCTCAGTCGGTAGAGCAGTGGACTGAAAATCCACGTGTCGTTGGTTCAATTCCGACCGGAGGCACCAGCATTCCCCCTTGACTGAGTTGAAGAAAGTGACATTCTTCACATTTCGCGGATGTAGCTCATCTGGTAGAGCGCCACCTTGCCAAGGTGGAGGTAGCGAGTTCGAGCCTCGTCATCCGCTCCATTTTTCGGCTTTCGCTGACGGATTTAAAAATCAATTTCAGTGTGAGCCGATTTTTTATTGACATTTCCCCCGCATTTGTATATAATGTTACTCATAAGGTAAATTTTACCCGACAGTCCTGAAACCTGTTTACTGAATAATGAATAAGGCGCCATAGCCAAGTGGTAAGGCAGAGGTCTGCAAAACCTTTATTCCCCAGTTCAAGTCTGGGTGGCGCCTCCAAAAAAGCTGACGACAGTCAGCTTTTCCGTTTAATATAGCTACCTCGGCAAAATGCGAAGCATTTTACCGTATTGTTCAAGTCTGGGTGGCGCCTCCAAAAAAGCTGACGACAGTCAGCTTTTCCGTTTAATATAGCTACCTCGGCAGAATGCGAAGCATTTTACCGTATTGTTCAAGTCTGGGTGGCGCCTCCAAAAAAAGCTGACGAAAGTCAGCTTTTCCGTTTAATATAGCTACCTCGGCAAAATGCGAAGCATTTTACCGTATAGCTCAAGTCTGGGTGGCGCCTCCAACTGACCGCTAAAAAGCGGTCAGTTGGTTGTGTGCCGAGCATGGTATAAATCTAACCGGTGTAAAAACTGTATCAAGGAATGACCCCGACACAGGCAAACAGTGTTTTTGACGGCTGGGTTGATGAGCAGGGGAATGCGATTGGTAATGTAATCGGTAATGTTGTTGCATATCCGTTGTCTATTTGATATATTGTATAAAAGAAATGTTAGGCATTTATTCTCTAAATAAAATTATATTTTCTTTATTAGTAAAAATATTTTAGTCTTTATAAACTTAAGATATGTAGAAAACTGTATAAATCATTGTTTTCGCCAGCTCCTTTTGTGTGCTAGTATTGCTCTGTAAAAGTTGCTGGCGGATCTGTGTTAAAAAGTGTAAAAATAAAGTAATACATATATAAATCAATTGACAAATCGTCCAAAAATATGATATTATCAAAATTGTGCCAAATGAATACAGTGAACATCATACATTTGTGGAACGCAACACCGATTAATTACCTTAATTCTTCGAGAAAACAAACACAATTGCAGTGTTTTCTGTGTCGACTAGTTTGGAAATTATTAATCTCAAATAACTGCATACCTGAAAAATACTGGCAAATTGCGGCTAGGGAACTGGGAATCTATTCGCGGGAATGTTAAATTAGGAAGGGTATGGTAATACTGATGAAAAAAAAGATGCTTATTGTAATTAATACAATGGGTAGAGCCGGCGCTGAAAGGGTTTTGGTTTCACTGCTGAAGACAATACCGCCGGATATTTTTGATATTGACCTTTTTGCTGTTATTGAGCGCGGCGAGTTTTTCGCTGAGGTACCAAAGCATGTAAATATTCTTAATAAAGCATATTCCTGTGATTCTATGCTCGATAAAAAAGCTAAGTCTTTTCTGACAAAAAAAGTCTTGAAATCTATGATAAAAAGACTTTACGGCTTGAGCTATATACCATATTTTTTCAAAAATATAGCATTGCAAAAAAAACGCGGTGATATTTTATTTGACAAGCTTTTCTGGAAAGCCCTCGCTGACACTGCTCCACGCTTTAGCAAGGAGTATGACCTCGCTATCGCCTTTACTGAAGGCGCCTCTACTTATTATGTCAAGGACCGTGTCAAAGCGAAAAAAATTGCCGCTTATGTGCATATTGACTACCTGAAAGCCGGGTATATGAAAGAGCTTGACAAGGACTATTATGAAAAATATGACGCAATATATTGTGTCTCTCAAATAGTACGCGAGGTTTTTTGCAAGGTCTATCCCGAATACGAAAATAAGACCGAGGTGTTTCAAAACATTCTGATTCCCAGTGAAATTAAAGAAAAAGCTAGAATGGGAAAAGGCTTTGAGGATAATTTTAACGGAACAAGGCTTTTGACAGTTGCGCGGCTTCATCCGCAAAAAGCGCTTGATATTTCTGTCGCGGCATTTAAGTTGATTACGGAAATGGGTTATGACAATGTAAGATGGTATGTTTTGGGCGATGGCACAGAGAGAAAAATGCTTGAGGAGCTTATTGAGGAAAACAAGCTCAGCGGGAAGTTTATTCTGCTTGGTGCAAGCCCCAACCCCTACCCGTTTTTTGAGCAATGCGACATTTATATTCAGGCGTCGCATTTTGAAGGTTGGAGCATTTCTATCGCCGAGGCGCTTATTTTGCAGAAGCCGACAATAATCACCGATGTAGCCGGAAGCAGGGAACAGGTTATAAATAATGAAACAGGAATTTTGATTGACCTTTCACCCGAAAACCTTGCAGTAGCAATCAAATCTCTGCTTGACAGTGAGGAGCTGCGAAAAAAATTCAGCGAAAACCTTGCCAAAAACAACCTGGATTACGCAAAGGACTTAAAAAAGCTGTATGAGCTTGCGGGATTGGATAGTGAATAGCTATATTATACTCATCCGCCAGCTAATATCTAGTCATGATTCTATATTTCCCTTCGATTAATGCCATATTATAATGTAAATAATTAGTGTTAAACGCTGCCAGGCTAATTCTGGCGGCTTTTTTGATTTTTTTAACAGTTTTATAAACAGAGACATAAATGCTTTTCTTGCTTTAATGAGTTTAGAATGATAAAAAATAGTGATTTATGAAAACAAATAAAAAATATGTATAAAAATTCCCTAAAAATGTTTAAATATGCTTGTTTTACTTGGAAAAGTGTGATATATTGGATAAAATGTAAATAAACGGTAAATATGGAGGTTTTTTTATGTCATCTTGTTCGCATGCCTGCAGGCTTTGGCCAAAGCTGCTTTATAGGGGACCGGAATCTACTTGTAATAATGATTTCAAGATTGCTGAAGGCTGTGCCATTGCCTCTGAAATTACTATGAAGGGTATTGTTCTCAGCGCCTGCGCTGCCTTAGGTCGTCCGATTGTGGTTATTGAGGAAATTCCAAAGGATTGCCCGAAGCATCCTGATTATATAAATGACTCCTCATTGAACTCAGATATTGCTGATGAGTTCTTTCGCTTGGAAAGCACTGTGTTTTATGAAAGCAGCGGCTCGGTTTGCAAATGCTTGCGGGGTTCGGAGTGTGAAAAAGAAAACAAATGTGAAGGTCAATGCCAGTGCCAAAGCAGGCGATGTTATGCCTTTGATGCCCGTATGGCTAAATATTTGTTAACAAATGCAAGTGTTATACAAAAAGCAAGCAAGAAGGCATTAAAGGAGATTCGTAAGGTTGAATTTGAGCCTTTTATCGGAGATGATGATTTTCCAGCTGAAACATTTTTGCAATGGTTCCGTATCGGAGAATTGGTGGGGATTCGTTACCTCTGCCCTATGTCCGGCTATAGTGAATTTGCTTTTTTACTGGATGTCGGCGGTCTGCGAGGAGTTATGATTATTGGGCAAATACTGTTCAAGGATGAAAAAGTTAATAAATTGCAAGATCGAGTTCTCGTCGAGGAATTATTAAAAGCAAAAGCCGTTAATCAGTATTCAGTTATGGATAGTTTAGATAGCTTTTACAAGTTTATTGAGGCAATAAGAGATAGCGAACTGGAAGAAAGCTTTTATAAAAATCGGGAATCTAAAAAAAATGGCAATTGCGAAGAATTTCTTCAGAGCGCTGCTGAAGTCATAGAAAAACAAATGCTTGTGCAGCTGAATAGCCGCCTGAATGAGCGGGATTCTATGATGCGCAGGATAATAATAAGTGAAGCAGGAAAAGCATTTAATAAAGGTGTCGAAAAAGCTTTTAAGGATAGTTTTCCTGAAGGGCTTAATTATCAGCTCCCTGACAAGGTCAATGAGTTATACGGTAAGGTTTGCGATATTTTTAAAAAAATAATGGAAAACAGTAATGCTGCTAATAAGGATGAAAACCGGCTTGATTTAAAAGATTATATGGGCTTAAAGGTTTTACCCGAAAATGTTTTTATTGATCCGGAAAAGTTTAGTATTAATACATCTGTAAAGAAATTTGATTTAAGTGCCGGTTTTACTTTTAATAAGGATAAATCTTTTGATTATAGTTTTACAGGTGAGCTTTTTGGAACAGAGCGCACACAAATCACATTTAAAAGAGTAACATCAGAATATGATTATTTTCATAATGAAACTAAAATGCAGAAGGACATTAACGAGGTGTTTTCGGAAATATACAGACAATTTTCACTGGTTTACGAAGCTCTGCATGCTCATTATCAAATGCTTTACAATAAAGCTTTTACGGCTTCAATGCGGCATGAGCTGGGGCAGGTGCATCAAGGTATGTTACTTGCTTTGAAGCAGTATGAGCACAGAATGGATATAAATATAAGCGCACTTGATACGGTTAAAGACTTTGATGTTTTGCGAAAATATCAATTAAAAAGTGATGTCCATCATTTGCGGCGTGATTTTAACGAATATTTACATGAGTCAGTTTTGCGGGTAAACAGCACAAGGTATATGGACATTATACCCGAACCAATAATCAATCGATTTTTACCTTTCGATGCTTTTCTTTTTAAATGGAACGCTATCTACAGAAGAAGGGTTGCAGACGGCTTAGTTGGTTTTGCAGTTATACCTGTTTCATTAGGTGACTCGGAACGACCATATATGAATGCTGACAGGGATATGATGGAGCAGGTTGCTTATAATCTGACGAACAACGCTTTTAAATATTCACGCCCCGGAACGCAAATAGTTCTTGACTGCAGACTTAGTGCTGACAGACGCTGGTATGAGCTTATTGTAACTAATTACGGGATAGATATCAGCGAAGATGAGGCTGAAAAGCTGGGCGAGTACGGCTTCAGGGGGAGCAATCATGACGGTAACGAGGGCAGCGGACTCGGACTTTGGCACTGCAATGAAATTGCAAAAAAGCATTGCGGACAATTAGTGACGCATGTTGAGCATATCAGTGAATTCGATATATCTGCTTTGATTTTATATCAGTCTATGAATAAGGATGATCAAGCAGAGGTTGCAGAATATCTTCCTAAGAATCACTCAATGAATTCAGCAGAATTAAATAATAAATTGAGCAGTGAAATCGAACGGTTACAGGAAAACTGCAGCGAGCACTGGAGGACTTTTAACACAAAAATTCCCAAAATAAACAGATTTACTCCTCTCTATGTCGCAAAAATACTTTATCGCGGTACAGCAAAATTTACTTTTACTGTGCAGATACCCGCTGAAAGGAAGGATTAAAAATGAGCATAATTTTTGTTTTGGAGGATGACCCTCAGGCAATGTCTATTGTGGATTTTATCGAAAGTCATGGCTTTGTGCCTCTGCACGCGGAGGAGCTGTACAGCACTGTTTACTTTTTAGAAAATAAACCGGGACTTTCAAGTATAGATAAATTACTCTTTGACCTTTCTGTGCCTAGGTGCGAGGTTAATCATTCCTGCGGAGTTCCGCGCGATTCTACATACACCGGAAAATACGCGGGACTTGAATATATTTCGGATAATTATATTAATTGGCAAGAGTTTCAAAAGGCTGTTGATGAGGGCAGGGTCGCAATACTGACCGCACATGACAGAGGTATGCAGGAAGAATTCAATGAAAAACTGATGACTACTCCAGGTCTCTGTAAGGTTGTGGTTATCTCAAAGCTTGCGGATGACTTGGACGAATTGTTAATAAAATTTATGAACGGTAACTAAGTGAAAGGGGGAGCACAGTGTCAGAATCCGATCAGAACAATGAACGCGGCTTGCAGGAGCATTATGCGTTTATACGACATGCTTGGGTAACTCAGGAAGGCTCCTACGGGCTGGAGGAGCATCTGAAATCCTTCCGCGATACAGACGGCTATGAAGGACTGTACGCAAGCTGGGGATGCGATAAGGTAAAGTTTCGTGAGGTCTTGAAGGGTACCGGAGCTAATAATCCCCACTTCAGCGAGCACGGGGAGGCGCATTCAAAGCAAATTATAGCATGCATTGAATTGCTGCTTGGCGAAAAGCGTATCCACCAGCTTTCCGCGTCAGATACCTGGCTCTTGCTGCAGTGCGCTTATACACATGATTTCGGTATGGCTATGAGCGCGAAGGAAATGGTTGAGCGTTTCGCAAAGGAAGGCAGCGGTTTTCCCGATAAGCTACAGCGCCAATTTGAGGAAACAAACAACAAGGATGCTCTCGAGGCTCTCCACTTTATCAAGCCTATTTTAAATTATGCCTGTAAAAAGCCGGATGATGAGGGAGGCTCTTCTTCCGGCTATGAGGATATGCCTCGCTCTGTTCGTATGGATGATGAGAAAAAATGGGAGGTTTTTAATTCAAGCACTTTACTCTGGCCTTCGGATTTTATTGAAAAATTTACAACGGTTCAAGAAAACTGGTTCCGCTCCCCGCACGCGGAAAACAGCAGGCAAATTTTATCGGCAAAAGCATATAACGATAACAAAGAAGAGGTAATCATTCCCCTTCGTCTTCGACTAATGATTGCGCGTATTGCACAGCTGCATTCTTCCGATAACAAAAATATATTGGATTTGCCGCAAGAGGATTTAGGTGTTTGCAACGACCATATTCATCCGCGTTTTACTGCGATTCTTTTGCGTCTGGGTGATTTGTTGGATATGGACAATGGTCGCTTCAGCAGGGTTCAATTGCTGCGTATAGGCGGTGAAAATGAGGGCAGTATTATTCATTTATTTAAACATGAGGCAATTACTCATTTTTTGATTACTCCACTTGAGGTCAGTGTCAGGGCTAATTTTGACCGGGTATACGCTGAACAGCTAATAAAGGAGTTTAATATTGCGGATATTGATAAAAACCGTCTGTGTATGAAGGCCTGTCAGGAGCTTTTCAGGTGGCTGAACTGGCTTGAAGCCGACCTTAACTTTTTTGCTAGAAACTGGCTTGAGATTATACCGAGAAAGCTGGAGGGCGGCTGTCCGACATTTCGTAAGCCTGAAATATGTATAAATAATAAAACTGTAAATCAGGATGAATTACAGCTGAAATATAAAATATCCACAAAGCGTTCAACTGAAATTATTGAAGGCTCCGGATTGTACCAGGTTCCTAAAAAAGTCTTTTTGCGAGAATTGTTACAAAATGCACTTGATGCGACAAAGCTGCAACTGCACAGGGATGTTATTAGCGGTCGATTTGAAGAATTCGCCGCCTCAGATTGGTCGCTAGATGAGGATGCGATAAAAGCTCTGACTCCATATTGTTATATGGAAAAGCTAATTTTTGCATTGAATCAATACCGTATTGAATACTCTATACAAATTATTGACAATAATTCAGAAATACCTATACTTCAATTTTTGCTTCGAGACTACGGAATCGGTATAAATGAAGATGCATTACAAGGTATGCTGCATATCGGTGACATTCAAACACCCAAACAAAATCTGGAAATTGAACAGATGCCGGTCTGGCTAAAACCCACAAGAGGTTTTGGTATTGGTCTACAGTCAGTATTCTATCTCGTCAAATCGTTCAAAATTCGCTCACGTGCCCGATATGAAACAAACCATCCCTTTCCTCCTCTGAGGGTTATGCAGTTCTACTCAAACCGGTTTGGCGGGGAAATTGATGTTCAGACACGCGGTAAAGATGAATCTGAGCGTTTCGGTTTCGGAACAGAGGTTTGCGTGGAGATACCGCTGAAAACAATGCAGAATCAGCTTGATGTATATCATGATAACGGCTTTGATATTTTTGACGAGACTTTGATGCATATGTATAATTATTTCATAAAAGCCATGGAACAAATTACCGCTCCTCAAGCGTTATTTCCAATTTTGAAGAGAATGCCCAGACAAGCGAGTATTTGCAAGTTTCCTGATGATGTACTGTCACCTATGCAGCAAAATAAGCCGGAAAATTTTTTGCAAAGAGTTTTCGGAGATTTTTGTATTTTGCTTTTAAAAGATAAACCTCCCCTTATAAAACCGGAACAGCAGCAAGGTAAGCGTTTGGACTTTTTTTCTTGCTGGAGTGATAAATATCAGTTGTTAATGATTTATCACAGGATTGATTCTCCGGAAAACACCCTGCATTCTCTGGACTACGGCAAAATACGCCTGTTTTATAAAGGAATTGAAGTAAATGAAGAAGGCGCAAATCTTAGACAGGCTGTCCATATTCCTTTTTGGGAGGTAGAGATTCATTTATATGCTGATTTTGCAAAAAAATGGTTAGAAATCAACCGTGATCATGTTCCGGAAGAACGTATAGAAATTTTAGCTGATATGATTCATGAAACTCATTTAAGTTTATTAAAATTTCTCTTCTCGAAAGAAATTAACTCTGATGATACTCTTGAAGTTGATAAAGCAAAGGAAAATCAATTGCAAAAAAAAGAAGCCGGGTTGTTTTCAAATGCTGTTAACAGCATTTGGATACCCAAAGCTAATGATGATATTTTGCGCGAATACTATATGCTTGCAAAAACACATTCGGCATTTTATGTCTCTCTGCTTGATAAATATCCAGCAGTTGAAAAATTTTTAGTGTCGGAACAAAGTAATGAATATCGTGCATTAAATGACTGCATACCATCCTATATATATTCAGCCGGAAGTCAAATGCTCAGGCATATTGATGTAAAAACTGCCCAATCTGTAAGCGTTTTTGAGTCAGCGTTATATTATTTACATAAAAATAAAAATGAATCAGCAAGCAAAGTATTTTTTGTTAATAATAATACATTGGCAGGAATGGATTACAAAATTGAAAGCACTGCCGGAGATACAACATTTTATCTTTTGCCTCATCTCTTAATTGATTATAAAGAATATGCCGCAAAACAGTTTATCCTGATGAGGCTGTATCAGGACGGACATAATACATCTGTTCCGTGTTTTCATTTAGGAAAACGTGAAAACAAAATGATGATAGCATTGCATAATGATTACTGGGATTATGTTGTGTATATTATTCAAAACTGTGAGCCGGACAAGCGACCTGTATTCCCATCTGCTGAGGCATACGAGAATATTTCGGTTTCCAGTATTCCACCTCCTTTGGTGAGAGATGAAATAAAAATATTCGACAGCTGGATTATTTCTCCTTTAAAGGGTGAACAGCTGCGTGATTTTTTAGAAGAATCAAGAAATACTCCGCCTGACAAGCTTGATATTTTACTCAACCGTGTTATTCCTGAAAAATGGATTGAACAACACCTTATTTTGCTGAAGTATATTTATAACAATCGAATAAGTAATTTAAAAACAGTAAGGAGCATAAAAGAATTAAGAAAAAATGAAAAATGTGATATTTGGCGAAGCTATGTTTTATTTTTGAAAAAACTGCAGAGTTATATGCTTCCGGATTCAAATAAAAAATAAACTCGTTTATAAGAATGAATAAAAATCCACGTAAAAGTTTAAAAGCCTTTTACGTGGACTTTTTTTGAGGTTGTTAGTAATATATAAAATTAATATTTAAATTGCAAATATAAATTATATCAATTTTTGAGTCTGAAATTAATATAAGCTATTGATAAAAAAGGGGCGATATGGTATAACCCGACTTTGCCACTTCCATACTTCTAAAAACAGGCAAACACAGCCGGGGAAGTGCCGATATAGTGGCGTATCCCTTGCTGTGTAAGAATAAAATGTGCTTAATGTTGATGTACCTACAAAATGTGCCTACATGAAATTT
>JAVBNH010000019.1:0-132947 GCA_031551635.1 Oscillospiraceae bacterium
ATCATCGGTTTCCGCGAAGCCTGTCGCCTCGACAA
Organism: Oscillospiraceae bacterium; assembly: GCA_031551635.1. Taxonomy (GTDB): domain Bacteria; phylum Bacillota; class Clostridia; order Oscillospirales; family Acutalibacteraceae; genus JAVBNH01. The sequence continues at coordinate 36 of JAVBNH010000019.1, forward strand.
TAAGCTCCTCGGTGAATTCCATCTTGCGCATCTGGGTCTTTGCGAGGAATTCCGCGTTGCCGCCCAAAATAATATCGGTACCGCGCCCGGCCATGTTTGTCGCGATTGTAACCGCGCCGAATTTACCCGCCTGAGCGACTATTTCAGCCTCTCTCTCGTGCTGCTTGGCGTTGAGAACCTCATGCTTGATGCCGTTGCGCTTGAGCACCTTGCTGAGCACCTCGGATTTTTCGATGCTGACAGTACCCACAAGCACCGGCTGCCCTTTTTCGTTGCAGCGTTTGATTTCCTCGGCTATGGCGTTGAACTTACCTTCCTCTGTCGCGTAAAGCACATCGGTGTGGTCGGCTCTGACCATGGGCTTATTTGTTGGAATCTCGATAACGTCAAGCTTGTAAATTTCTTGGAACTCGTCGCTTTCGGTCATCGCCGTTCCGGTCATGCCGGAGAGCTTTTTGAAAAGCCTGAAATAATTCTGGAAGGTAATTGTCGCGAGGGTTTTGCTCTCGTGGCGAACATTGACGCCCTCTTTTGCCTCAATCGCCTGATGAAGCCCGTCGGAATAACGTCTGCCGGGCATAACGCGCCCGGTAAACTCATCAACAATAAGAACCTCGCCGTCCTGAACGAGATAATCTATATCACAGTGCATAACACCGTTTGCTTTTATTGCCTGATTAATATGGTGCTGAATTGAGAGGTTGCTTGCGTCCATGAGATTTTCGAGCCCGAAATACTGCTCCGCCTTGGCAATACCGCTCTTAGTGAGGGATGCGGTGCGGGCTTTTTCGTCAACGACATAGTCGCCGTCGGTGTCAACCTCTTCCTCAGCGTTTTTCTTTGTATCCAGCTCCTTGATTTTGACAAGCTTCAGCCGCTTTACAAAGTCATTGCTGATTTTATAGAGGTCTGTCGACTTGTCCCCTCTGCCGGAAATGATAAGAGGGGTTCTCGCCTCGTCAATCAAAATCGAGTCAACCTCGTCGACAACCGCGAAATTGTGTCCTCTCTGAACACGCTGCTCCTTATAGAGCACCATGTTATCGCGCAAATAATCGAAGCCCATTTCATTGTTGGTTCCGTATGTGACGTCCGCGGCGTATGCCTCACGCTTTTCGGAGTTTGTCATCTCGTGAATGATAAGCCCGACATTCATTCCGAGAAAACGGAAAATTTTCCCCATCCACTCCGAGTCACGTTTGGCGAGGTATTCGTTGACGGTGATGATATGCACGCCCTTGCCCTCAAGCGCGTTGAGGTAGGCGGCGAGCGGCGCGACGAAGGTTTTGCCTTCACCGGTTTTCATTTCAGCGATTCTGCCCTGATGAAGTATTATCGCGCCGAGAATCTGAACGGGATAATGCTTGGCGTTTATAACGCGCCATGTAGCCTCCCTGAAGGTCGCGAAGGCTTCGGGCAAAATGTCGTCAAGGGTCTCGCCCTTCTCGAGCCTTTCACGCAGAAACGCGGTTTTACCCTTTAATTCAGCATCCGAAAGGTGCGAATATTCATTCTCCAGCGCGAGTGTTTTATCTCGCAGGGGAAAAATTCTTTTAAGCTCCTTCACCGAATAATCGCCGAATATTTTTGAAAATAAACCCATAAATTTTAAACCACCTGTACTTAGAATGTGTTGATTTTATTATCTTTCCGTAAATGAGATATAATAAAGGAAAAAAAAGTATAAATAGCCAAGATTTAATAATAAAGCACATTCTATCACAAAACTAAAATTAAATCAAATAAAATTTGTAAAATCGCAGTGAATAATCAGTAATAGCGAATGCTCGCCACGACTTTTCCGAGAATTTCGAGCTCATCGACTATAATCGGGGCGTAGTCGTCATTCTCCGGCTGGAGTCTGAAAGCGCCGTTTTCGCGGTAAAAACGCTTGCAGGTAGCCTCGTCACCAATCAGTGCGATTACAATTTCACCGATTTCCGCCACAGGTGTTTTTTCGCACACAACAATATCCTTGTCGAAAATGCCGCAGTTAATCATGCTGTCGCCGCGAATGCGCAGCGCAAAAAGCTCCTTGCCGTTCGCGACAGAGCTGTCAAAGGGGATATAGTAATCAATTTGCTCAATGGCAAGAATCGGAACGCCCGCCGTGACTGTGCCGAGAACTGGCACAGGCGTGATGTTGCAAGACACACCGGGGATGCGGATTGACCGCTTGAGCAGCGGATCCCTCTCAATATAGCCCGCAGCTGTCAGAGCGTCGAGTGTCGACTGTACAGAGGAGGTGGATTTTAGCCCGACAGCGTTTCCGATTTCTCTCACTGAGGGCGGAACGCCGTTCGGAAGGGTTTCTTTCAGATATTCAAATACTTTTTTTTGTGTTTCGGACAAATTCGGTTTCATTTTTCCATGCATTCCTTTCGCTTATACTATTTTAAGTCAGTTTTTTATATTGTATCACATTTATTTTGAAAATGCAAACGTTTGTTTAAATTTTTGTGTTGTTTTTTGAAAATTTTTATTTTTTTATATTTCATAGTTTGGTAAAAGCTTTTTTATATATCGGCGGCTTGTTAATTAAATATCCCTCAAAAATTCAAAGGCAATTCATACGCCTTTAATATGTTAATTGTAAAATATAGATGTACCGGCAGGAAGGAGCCGCACCTTTCCTGCACGGGGATTATACATTTCTCCCTATTATGAACTTGTATTTTAACTTGCGATTAATGGGACCCTCCTCAAAGCAACCCCCTCAGTTTAGCAAAATGACCGGACATACTTCGTCCGGTCGTTTTGCCGTTTTCAGAAAACTGCAGGCAAGTTTTTGCCCGTTCGCGAAAAATAAATAAATGCAATTGGTATAATTCGGTTATAATACGGTAAAACTTTCTATAGCTAACCGTGAAAGCAGATTTAATGTGTTAGTATTATAGTTGAAAGGGATGTAAACCTATATGACCGATGACAGAGACGATTTTGATGAAATCGAGGAGGAGGAAGGGCAGAGCAAATGGAAGTCCATATTTCTCTCGAAGCAGTTTTTTATGGCAATAGGCCTGTGCGCTGTGCTGGTTGTCGCGGGGATATATTACTCGAACAGCCTATCGGAGATTAAAAAAATAACATCAGACCCTCCTGTTATTCCCAGCGTCACGACAAAGCCGAGCGTCAGCAGCCCGATTTTTAATTATGTTGTTCCTCAGACAAACGCACCTGAAACCCAGAAGAGCGCCAGCATAACCCCTGCGGCGCAGGACGCAACTACAAAGCCTCCAGAAAAAGCCGTAAACAACACCCCTGAAAAGGAAACTGTTCCCTTAAAACCTGTTTTTTCACTGCCGCTGAGTACCGATATGGGCAGGGATTATTCTCAGGGAGAGATGGTTTTTAACTCCACGCTCGCCGATTGGAGAGCGCATAACGGCATTGACTTCAAGGGTGTAATCGGAGACACTGTCAAGGCGGTTTCGGCGGGGAAGGTTATTGCGGTTTATGACGACGCCATTTGGGGAACTGTTGTTGAAATTGACCATCATAACGGAGTAGTCGGAAAATACTGCGGGCTTGGCAAGGGCAGCACGCTTGAGGTCGACACGGCAGTAAAAATTAACGACACTGTAGGAAATCTCGGAATAGTGCCCTGCGAGGCGAGCGAGAGCAGCCACCTGCATTTTGAAATGACTGTTAACGGAGCGCCCGCAGACCCGCTTGAAATTCTCGGAAGAAATTAACCTCTCAATAGCGCATGACAAACACATCTCCATTTTATCTTCCTTTATATTGAAAAGAACCGCTAATTGTTGTTAGCGGTTCTTTTCAACAATACTAGATGCTGGATACTGGATGCTAGATACTGGATGCTGGATGCTAGATACTGGATGCTGGATACTGGATACTGGAATTGATGATTTAATCTAGGATAGAGCTAATTTAAAATGTTTTTTTGATGTCCGTACGGATTACCGTTCCGGATTAAATTTTTTTTGCAGAAGATTTTCCAATTCGAAAACGAAGCTTTCAAAATCATCCGGTTTACTATTGTACCCACTGTATTCATTTTTTGAATCACTTATTACTGTCAGATTCCATGTAAATCCATCGATATAAATATTGTTTTTGACACCGAATAACGGCTGCCATTTGTTAATAAAAGTGATTTTTTTCACAAAATTGTTCCAATTTATCGGTTGATACAGTAAAAAAGCTTTTATTTTCCGTATGGTTAAATGTATCATTGGTTTTATAAAATACTTTTCCTGTTTCAAAAAAAATTTCTACATCATATTTATAGCCAAACAAGGGATTATTTGAAAAAATTAGGCTTTTAAGCATTTTTTCCTCCTCGCTGATCGAGTAAAATAAATTTTCAGAGGGATTTATAGTTGTATTTATAAAAGCAGACAACGGCAAATAAACCGTTGTCTTACAAATAAATATTAATATGCTAACGTGGGCTTGGTAAGCCAAACCCACAACTCAAGACTTGTTTTTTTATTAAGCTTTCAGCCCATAAGTTACTAACCGTGATGCAATGAAAAACCTTGTTAAATTTTAAAATAAAAAATTAATTTTCAAAAAAACCTTTAAAAAAGCTTATTATGTTGTTGAAAATTTCCATAATGGTATCAAGATTAAAGTCGGAGCCGAAAATGCTGTCCCAAATTTGCTGGATCATACAAACACCCTTTCAAATTATGTAATAATAAAAAATCTTTCCCCTTGATTTATGCCGGCATTATAATTATATCATGATTTCGAGGACAATTATTCCGCCATGTAATTATCCGAAAATTAACAATTTATTAAAATTTCAAGAAAATTTTGTATGTTTTGCCGAATCGCGACAGGAAGTATTATATAAGGTTTTGCTGAAAACATGTTTTTACCTTTTCTGTTGATTAATATTCATAGTAATATTTTCGTATTGTTGCACAATGAGTTTACAATGTGTATAATATGTGCTATAATTTAAATGATTAAGAAAGGCAGTGGTTATATGGCAATAAAAACTACGAATTTAAATTTGAGAATTGACCCTAAACTAAAGGCTCAGGCAGAAAAATTGTTTGCAGAGTTAGGTCTTTCAACTGCTACAGCTTGTAATATTTTTATAAAACAAGCGGTTCGGCAAGGTAGGATTCCTTTTGAAATTACTACAAATATACCGAATAAAATTACAATTGATGCAATGTGTGAATCGGAAAAAATTGCCCGCGATCCAAAGATAAAAGGTTATAAGACCGCGTCAGAAATGTTTGAGGATTTGGGTGAATGAGTTATATAATTAAGCCCTCAAACCGATTTAAAAAGGACTTAAAAACTATTGTAAAATGCGGATACAACAAAGAATTATTATTGAAAGTTATTGATACTCTTGCTTCAGGAGAGGCTCTTGACGAAAAATACAAAGACCATGAACTGTCCGGTAACTATATTGGACATAGAGAGTGTCATATTCTGCCCGATTGGCTGCTTATTTATCGGTAAGTTGATGATGTTTTAGTTTTGTCGTTGACCCGAACAGGAACCCATTCTGATTTGTTTTAAAATCTTGAATTTAAAAAATACATACATTTTGTTTTAACAGATATTAATGATAAAACTAATAATAAAAACGCCCTAAACAGCAAAAAGTCCTTAACGCAACAAGCATTCCCGGAATATCCTGACAGTAAGAACGATAACTTTTTGGGAGATGATGGGATGTCACACGGCGGTAGAATGGACTTTTTTCTTGGCGCAAATTCCCCCGGGGGATTTTATTCGCTTTTCAACGAGCTTTATAACCCGGAGGAAAACTGGCGGCTTTATATAATCAAGGGCGGACCGGGCACAGGTAAATCGGGGCTTATGAAGAGGATTGCGGGGCAGATTGAAAAGGAGGGCTATCTCTGCGAGCGCATACCCTGCTCCTCAGACCCCGAAAGCCTTGACGCGGTTATATTTCCGTTTCTTCGCGCGGCTGTCGCGGACGGCACCGCGCCGCATGTGCTCGAGCCGAAATACCCGGGTGTTGCTGAGCAGATTATCAACCTCGGCGAATTTTGGAACAAGGCGAGCCTGAGCGGAAACGCGGCTGAAATCAAGCGGTATACCGCGGCAAATTCAGAGGAGCACCAGAGGTGTATACGTTATCTCTCCGCGGTTAACGCGATAGATAATGACAGCCTGAAAACTGTAGCGCACTGCATTGACCGCGTGAAAATAGATAATTATGCGAAAAGGCTCGCGGGCAGGGAATTTCACCCGAAAACAGAGCAAAAAGGCAGACCCGGCAACGTGAAAAAGCGTTTTCTCAGCGCGATAACCCCTGAAGGTGTCAAGGTGCTTTTCGACAGTGTCTACGATAACTGCGACAGGGTAGTCGCGATAAAGGATTCCTATGGTCTGTGCGCCTCGATATTGCTGGAGTCGCTCAAGCAGGCGGCGCTCAGCCGAGGCTATGATGTAATTGCCTGTTATTGCCCTCTGAGACCGGATGAAAAGCTCGAGCATCTGATAATACCCGAGCTTTCCTTTGTTTTTTTTACCGAAAACGCCTATCATTCTCTCCCCGTCAAAGCGTCGAAAACCATTCATACAAAACGTTTTTGCGACACGGAAAGGCTTTATGAAAGCATGTTCCGCCTCCGCTTTAACGCAAAAGCAAAGGCGGAGCTGATTGAGGAATCAATATCAAGGCTGTCGCTGGCGAAAGCTTTGCACGACAGGCTCGAGAGCTATTATATCAGCGCGATGGATTTTAAAAAAGTGGAAGCGCAGTCAGAGCTGATAGTGAATGAAATCCTACAAGGAATTAGGAGTTAACTGAAACATAATCTTGGATATTTTGCGATTCCTGTCAGTTTTTTTATACGCAAAAAAATATCAGGTAAACGGTGGCAGGCATCGTTTACCTGATTTTTCAGGTTTTGTTATCGGATAGTTTCCTGGTACTGCCGCTTTGCAGTGTGCATCGCGGTTGTTGTTTGTGCATGCTCTGTTTCATTTTCATTCCTCGTCAAAGGAATATTGTCCCCGGTTACAGCCTGTTTCTCCAGATAAAACCTTAAAGTATTCGAAGGGTGAATGGCAAATACCCGGATATCGTCGGGATTGCTTTTAAAGTAGTATCTCAGATAAAAACCCGGTTGAATACTGTACTCTTCATTTGCGGAGCCGGAGTATCCAAATTTTGAATCAATTACAACAATTTCATCATTTTCCACTTTTGAACCTTCTAAACTCGGCACCATTAATTCTTTCATCAATTCAACATCGGGTATTTCCTCTGTTCCTATAAGGGTTAAGTCTGCTCTTGTTATATTATTCTCCACTCTGTATATTTTTCCATCAGGCAAAACTTCAACGGTTAAATAAGCCAGATCCTTATCCCATTCTTCTTTATTTCCGGATAGCGTAAGGAAAGCTTCTTCATTTGGGTTTAAAGCAATAGTGCGATGAGAATATTCTGAGATATAATAAAATGTAAGGGTCTTAATTTTCGCATAAATATATTTTTGATTTTCTTCGGTAAAATCTTCAGCTTTTCCGAGATCGAATGATTCATCCCCTGCCACAGTTTTATATAGGCTCACTTTCCCTGTAATTTCTTCAAAAGCCCCGGCAACCCTGTCGGCAGTTTTCTGCATCATATTTTTATCAATATCATAATTGCTGAAATTGTCTTTAAGATATTTCTTAACTTGACTTATCTCAGATTCGGTTGTCATAGAACTTGAAATTGTACAGAAAAACAAACCGTTCTGCGGATTGGTTATAAGCCTGTATAAAAAGCCGTCTTTAGATTTTGAAAATGAAGCCTGCCTTCTGATAATCGGCGAATCCTTTGGCATAGTTTTTTCTTCATAGCTCTTATCACCAAAATTAATCCGAAACAGGTTTTCGACTATAGACCTAACTTTAGCTCCCGCTTCAAGTATCTCTTCCTTGTAAAGGTTTATTACTGTGCTTGAAGGATAAGTAAATTTTGAAGAGTATTCAATCTTATTTACGGGATAAATTTTACCGCTTTCACCGTTGCCCATAGGCGCTCCGTTTCTAGTTTCAAGCTGATACTGTCCTTTTTTTCCCGGGTTTGAGGTTGCGCTGACTGTATTTGAGGCTTCAACTGTTTCGCTCACTGCTGCCGTGTCCCCTGTTTCTTCAGTTGTTGCGGGAATCATTCCGGTACTGTTTTCGTCAGTGAGGGCAGCAACATTGTTGCTGTTTGTCGGCGGCGCTATCGGCACTTTACTGATATTTGCCGCGACTATCGCTGAAACCGCCAACAGCAGAGCAAGCGATGAGGCAAGCATAATTTTTTGTCTTTTTATGAGCGTCGGTTTTTTAGCCGGCATATTGTTTACTTTTGCCTCAAGCTCATCGAGCCATGCCTTCGGCGTTGTGATTTTATCAAAGCCGTTGAATTTTTCATGCATAATTTTCGTCTCCTATCATAGTTTTCAGTTGCTGCCTTGCCCTTGAAAGCCTTGTTTTTACTGTGTTTTCAGGCAGCTTTAAAAGCTTTGCAATCTCCTTGAGCGGATAATCTTCATAGTAAAAAAGATAGATAACCGTCCGGTATTTCGGCTCAAGCGTCATCACGCCGGTGAGCGTCTCGTCGTATTTTGTTTCATACCAGAGCTCATGAATCTTTTCAAGCTCCAGAACGTCTGTCTGTTTAAAACGGCGGAAAAAGCTCCGGCATTCGTTGATTGCAACCCTTATAAGCCACGCTTTCAGGTGTTCCTCGCTCTCAAAGGCTGGTTTTTTTTCGAACAGCTTAATAAATGTGTTCTGGAAACAATCCTTCGCGTTTTCAGGGTTTCCTGTGTGAGTCAGGCAAATTCTTGTTACCATATCAGAATAATTCGCAACAATTATGTTGTAGTCCATGCTTAGACCGGTCATTAATTTAACACCCCCTACAAAAGCAATACGCCCCGGCAAGACAAAAGGTTTCATTTGCACAAAAATTATTTTTGTTGAAGATATTGTTTGCCCGCATGCTAAGAAAAAGCACATGATTCTCAGTAATAGTACATAAAAATCATGTGCTTTTATTTTTATAATAAATTATAAATTATTAGATTTCAATATATATTTAGTCGCCCGGGCGGAGCCGGTTTTTGCGATTTTTTTCTCAGCGAGCAGGCGATTTAGTAGTTTATTTGCCGGAAAGGAAGAAACGCCCAACAAGTCTTCAATATCTTTTCTTGATATTGAACCGCCTGTTCTCATCAGATTAAGCACTTTTTCTTCATCTGTCAGGTTTTGGTCAGGTTTTATTTTGCTTGTGTTAATATTAGGCAATGTCGCGACAAAAGATGCCGGAGCCGGTGAAAATTTCGGGGTCAGATTATATGGCGCATAACTTTCAATTATTCGTTTAATGCCTGTGCCATAGCTTTCAATTAAAGTCAGGCGGTAAAAAACTCCTGCCAGAACCGAATTTCTCGATTGCGATACACCGTTAATGGCATCGGTCATTGTTATGCCCTTAACCAGTCCACCTATAGATACAAACTCAATTCTGTCGCTGAAAATATTTACAATAGTGCTCCCGGAATAATCATAATCCCTGTGCACCACGGTGTTCAGGAGCGCTTCACGCAAGGCATATTCGGGATAATCCGGCACATCTATCCGGTTGAGACCCTCAAAAGTCGAGCGCAGGTTATTATTCAAGCTGATAAACCCATAACTTTCGTCAAGCTGTTTTAATACAGAGCCAAAAAAATCCTTGCGTGCCTTAAAATTCAATTTTGTATCATTTTGATAGACCGCGCATTTAATACTGTGCTCGCATTGGTCTGAGAGCAAGAGTGCGGCATTTGTAAAATATCCGTCCGAATCCACCAACTTTAAGGTTCGCATATTTGACTGCTCAAAAGGAATTTCGCGTTCGGTAAAATACCTTTTTGCGTAATCGAAGCTCAAAGCCTGATTGCTACTGCGGGCTTTATCAAAAACAGCTCCATCGCTGTCTCTGATCATAGCGCGAATCATTTCTTCACTTGCCGGCGCGGAGGTTATACCGTGACGCACATAGACTCCGCTAGATTTCAATCCCTTGTCTGATAAGTGATAGGGTCGCTTAAGCCCAACTGAAACAGCAATGTGAATAATGGATTTTTTCTGCTCAATAATTTCTTCAACCGAAGTATAAGCATGCAAATCCGGCTTGATACCGTTTTGAATCATCTGACTGATACGCTCCATTTCGGTTTCGGTGTTTTTAACGCCTATAATTGTGCCGTCATTCGCCACGCCGACATAAATATCTCCGCCTTCGCAGTTCGCAAAAGCGATAATCTCTTTTTTTATATCCGGTGTTACTTCCGATTTTAACTCAATTACACTGTTTTCCTTAAATATCATTGTTTGTGACCTCAAACCGTTAATATCGATATTATCCATATTGTTTATACCCTTTAATTCATCCATATCAATTGTAATATCGATATTATCGCTATTATATATAGTGATTATACCCTTTACTTCATCTATAAACAGTTGTAATATCGATATTATCGATATTATCGCTATTATCACTATTATCTATATTATCGTTATTGTATCACGATTTTTTACGCAAAACAAGCCGATTGCAAGTATTATTTTAAAAACCATTGCTGAATAACCGCCATCATTTCGCGCATGTAGTTCATCGGCACGGTATAGAGGGCGATTTTGGTTCCCAGGTGTTTAATATCAAAGCCTTCAGCTTTTGCGATTAAACCCGCGCGGTAAACGTGATAGCCGTTTGTCACAAAGGCGGTTTTATATCCTCCTGGGAATATTTCGTCTAAAATCATCTTGGAAAACTTGAAATTCTCCTGAGTTGAGGTCGCCCGCTCCTCTTTTATGATTTTTTCCGCCGGTATACCCTTCGCGAGGAGGTAACGCTCCATCGCGAGCGCTTCTGTTATCGTCTCCTGAGGTCCCTGCCCGCCGGAAACGACTATCACCGCGCCGTTGTTGCGTTCAAAGTATTGAGACGCTTTGTCGAGGCGCCTTGAGAGGCTCTGAGTCATTCTCTCGCCCCTGATGCCCGCGCCGAGGACTATTAACGCGTCCTCGTCATACATTGCGGTGTCATCACTGCCATAAAAGGCGAGAAAGCCGGAAAAAAGCAGGAGGACAGTGCAGCCGAAGGCGACCAGAGCATGGAGCCAAACCGCTTTCTCGAGCCTTTTCATCAAAATACCGTAAATGATGAAAGCGACTGACAGCACAGCGAGGGCGGCAAGCCCCAGGTGGAAGTTCGAGACTATCGACATAAGTATGGTGTACATGAGTACCAGTGTACCCCCGGTGATGATAATCAGTCTGACTGCTTTTTTGAGCTTCATTATATCGTTCCTCATTTCTTTATATAATATTATTCTACGATACAAAAAAAACCATGTCAAGCATTGTCAGGGTTTCTTAATAATTCTGTAATTTTCTTTCAGGGAAAACACAATAATTCTTGCATATTAACTCTTATCATGATAGAATAATTTATAATTCAGAAATGGGGGAGTAATATGTCCGGTAAAAAACAAAATGCAATTTCGGCAGCACCTGCGAGCGTGGATTCTGGCGTTTTTTACAAAATCACTGCGATAATCGGCGGCGCTTTTCTGTGCGGCGCGCTTTGGCGGGTTCGCGGAGAGAAGGGTTACGGCGGCAAGCTAGGGATGTGTGTGGTTGCGGCGGGGCTGCTTCTGTACATATTTTCAATTTACGGCGAGCGCAAAAAAATCAGCTTTTCACTGCTGCCCGTGACGGTTATATTGACCGGTCTCACTGCCGGCGGCTGGGGTACTCTGATTCAGCAAATGAGTGGCTATCTCGCCTCCTCAGAGCCTTTCACGGGCGAGACGGCAGTCAGAACCGCTCAGATTGAGCCGCTCTCAGGGCTTTTCATTATACTCTGTCTCGGCTTCGGGTGGATGCCGCTTTTCTGTTTTATTATGGGATATTATTTCAGCGGTAAAAAGTATTCAGGGAAGGATATTATTATCCCTGCCATTATGATTATAGCGCTGTATTACGCGTTCAGGTTCACCCTTGCGCACCCGATAACACAGCTTTTCTGCAAGGATGCCACTCAGCTTTTCAAGGAGGGGCTTGCTGACAAGCAAATCACCCAGACACCCTTTATTTATTATCTAAAAAATTTCGCGACACAGGCGGCGGCTAAAAAAATCCCCTTCGGACGTAATTATTTCACGAGCGTTGACTGCGTCGCGGGGGCATTGGCGGCAGCGGCGGTATTTATTTATCAGAGATATTTTATTAAAGACAAATTCGGCTCAAGGCTTGCGGTACTGTTGAACATCGCGGTTATGTCGGCGATGACACTTGCCAATCTGCCCTTCAGCGCAAAGGACGGCAGCTCACTTTTCCCCGGCGCAGCATCGCTCTGGCCTTTCAAAAGCACCTTCACATGGTCACACTGGGAGTTTTTCTCCGGCTTTTTCGTCGGGCTTTTTGTTATGATAATTATCATGCTCATTCCGAAAAAGCTTCAGGATAAAAGCCGAGAAACGAAGGAGTGCTTCCCGCATCTGAAAACGAAGGCGAACTGGCTCTACTGCTCGGCTATTTCGATTTTTGTCGTGCTGGAGCTGCAGATAATCCGCCCCTTCGCCGCGCGTGTGTTTGAAGATTCTTCTGTTCAGTATGTCGTAATGGTTGTTTTAGGTCTGGTGTTTTTGGGCTTAACCCTGCTCGCAACCAGGAAGAGTATGCTAATGAATAACCAGCGCACACCCTTCGGCATGAGCTTCAGGCGTTTCTGTGAGCTGAGCGCCCTGCCCTTCCTGCTCTGTAATGCCTTCAACTATTTCGTCGCCGCGCGCAATCCGCTCGCGAAAATGACTGAAATCAGCAGTATTACTAAAATAATGCTTGTATCTTTTGTCGTTATTCCGGTCTGCTGCTGGACTTTAACAGTAAGTAAAAAATCAGATCTTAGACATTAGACGGTGGGCGCGGGTCAAAAACAATGTTTTTCTGTATACAAATTGACAATGGACAATTGACAATGGACAATTGACAATTAAAAGTCGTGTAGGTAGAAATGCGTAGATTTTTATCTTTTCACCTGACTTGATTTGAATAAATGCATGATTTACCTGCATTAAATCAGCTAAGTGAAGCTTTTTAAAATCATTCGCGAGCAGATTGTTAAAAACTACTGTATTTTTACCCGCGACAACAGCTGTTCACTTGAAGTGTACCCTTTGTCAAGGACAATTTTTAATAGTGCAAAGTTTTTTTAAAAAAGATGTGGTATAATGCTACCGCTTTACCGGTACGGAGGATAGTGCAACGCTGAGGAGCGACATGAGCGCCGTGCCGGGTTTGCGGGAAGCAGTGTACCGGTTTGGGTGCACTGTTTTTTTTACTGCTTCTTTGGCAAACAAAAGCGATAAACCTCGGGGTTTGGGGCAGCGCCCCAATTGCTACGCAATATATTTCGGAAGCGGATAAATCCCGGTAGTGATATAGGTGTAATATTCGCATGGGGAGAGCTTCAGCAATTCCCATTGGTAGCGGTCATTATTGTAATAGTCCATCCAGTCGTCAACCACAGCCTGAACCGAGCTGAATATTGCGCATTTCGAAATTTCATCTGCGATTTCATCCTTCATGTGCCCGAAAAAGCTCTCCTGCGGCGCGTTGTCCCAGCAATTACCCTTACGCGACATCGATTGGATAAAATTAGCTTCCTTGAGTTTTTCGATAAATGCCTTGCTTGTATAATGGCAGCCTTGGTCACTGTGTACAATGGTTTCGTCATCAAGCGTACAGCCGTGCAGTCTAATCAAGTTTTCGACTGTATCAAGCACGAAATCAACCTTTAAGCTTTCGCTTACCTGATATGCGAGTATTTCACGTGTTGCCGCATCTATGATGGTTGAGAGATAACAGCAGCCATTTCTGGAAAACAGGTAGGTTATATCCGTCAGTAGAATCTTTCTGATTCCATGCTTTATGAATTCTCTATTGACATGATTGCTTGCGACACTGCTTGTTTTCATATCTCTTGCCATTTGTCGATATGGATTTGGTTTTCTGATTGGACAAAACAAGTTGAATTTTTTCATCAATCGCCGGATTTTCTTCAAATTCATCCTTATACCAACATGAAGAAGGCGCATGTGTATTGAACGCGCTCCCTTTGCATAACCCCGGAAACGATACGCTTCCAATATCTTATCGAAATCCGACTTGTCGTCATCCTCTCTTTTTTGCCTCAAATCAACCGCATCAAGCCATGCATAATACCCCGATCGTGACACTCCGGCAATCTGGCACATCGCAGTGATAGTTAACTCGTTATTGTCGCAGCTTACTGCTTCTTGGATGAGATTGAATTTTACTTCAGCCGGCGCTTGGATTCCCATGATATCCGTGCCTCCGTATCTGCCTGCTGCACTTTTTTTAAAAATTCAACCTCTTGCCTTGTATATGCAAGCTCCGCTTTCAATTGCCTGATTTGCTTTTCGAGCGTTTCTTCTTTTTCTTTTACATCTCGAGGTCTTTTTTGCTTTTTGAGATTTGCGAAACCCTCTTCTCTTTCCGCTGTTTTGTACAGCTTCTCGCAAATTCCTTTCAAGCGACATTCTCCCAGCACACTGCTATCTATGCCGCGTTCCTCAAGAATCGTATCGACTTTCTTACCCTTTAGCAATTCGTCGTACATTATTCTTTTGAATTCAGGCGTAAAGGTCACACTTCTTGTACTGACGCTTTCTGTATATGGACTTAGCCTCAGCGTTTGTACTTCTTCTTCGCTTAGCAATTTCTTACTCATTGTATCCAACCTTTCTTTCGCCTTGATTGGATACATCATACTACACTTTTACCCGTTTTGGCAATGTCCACTGTTTGGGGTCTCGCACTCTTTCCCCCACTTTTTCTGTCCATTTTTCGGGGATGTCCTGTGCTTTTCCACTTTTAGCAGTGTCCATTCTACGGGGTACAGTTTATTTGTACACTGTACACTGTACACTGTACACTGAAATGTCATCGTCTATTTAAAAGCTTTTATTAAACTCAGTATTATAAATAATTCCTTTTTCTATAATAACCGCGCTGATTAACTCTCGCGGTGTCACGTCAAACGCCGGATTATAGCTGTAATCCGGTCTTTTTTTATTTCTATCCACAAAATACTGACCGCTGATTTCGTCACCGCTTCTATTTTCGATAATAATATCATTTCCGCTTTCGCACTTGCTGTCAAAGGTCGACATAGGTGCGGCAATATAAAAGGGAATGCCGAAATGCTTCGCATTGACCGCCAGGGAGAGTGTACCGATTTTATTCGCTGTGTCAAAATTCGCGGCGATTCGGTCGGCTCCCGTTATAACCACGTCAATCATACCCTTCGCCATAAGTGATGCTGCCATATTGTCGCAGATGACCGAAACATCTATTCCAGCGCTGCAAAGCTCGTAAGCCGTCAGTCTCGCGCCTTGCAAAACAGGTCGGGTTTCGTCGGCGAAAACTTTAATTTTTTTTCCGTGCTCATTTGCCATGTAAACCGGCGCGAGAGCGGTGCCGTATCTGACCGCCGCCAGCCTTCCCGCGTTGCAGTGCGTGAGAACACGGCTGCCATCGGCAAGCAGCTTTTCGCCGTTCTCACCGATTTTGCGGCAGATTTCTATATCCTCGTCAATTATCCGCTGCGCCTCGTCACAGAGCTTTTCCTTGCATATATCTATCGGGTAATTTTCCGTTTCGGCGCTTTTCGCTGTAGCTGCCATTCGCTCGAGTGCCCAGAAAAGATTCTGAGCCGTTGGGCGGGAAGCGGCGAGATATTCCTTTATCTCATAAATACGCGAAAAAAATGCCTGCCTGTCATTATTTTTCAGCTTCACGGCGCACACAGCGAGAGCGACAGCCGCCGACACACCAATGGCGGGCGCGCCCCTGACCCGCAAGCTTCTGATAGCTTCAAAAACCGATTCCGGGTTGTCGAGATATAAAAGAATCTCCTGCTCCGGCAAAAGTGTCTGGTCAATTATCACAAGCTTATTCTCCGCTCTGTCAAAGGCTAGAGTCGCGCCGTATAAGTCAGTTATCATAGCTTTACCTCAAAAATATTTGTTACATTCCGGTAATAATCGCTTCAATCAGCTTCTGCAGCTTTTTGCCGCTGCTTTGAGCCGTTTCGTTAACATCGTCGCCGCTGAGTACCTGCTCGGGTATAACACCTGCCGCCATATTCGTTATCATCGAAAAGGCTGCAACCTCCATTTTCATCTGCGCCGCTGCAATAACCTCGAAAACTGTGGACATTCCGACAGCATCCGCGCCGAGTGTCCTGAAAGCGCGGATTTCGGCGGGAGTTTCAAAGGAGGGCCCGGAACAGCCGAGATAAACGCCTTTTTTCATTTTGATATTATTATCAGCCGCCGCTTTTTCGGCAAGAGAGAAATACTTTTCGCTGTAGATATGCCCCATATCGAAAAACCGTTTGCCGAAAACCTCATCATTTTTACCGATGAGAGGATTCGTGCCTGTCAGGTTGATGTGATCGGTAATCATCATGATGTCGCCCTGCTCGAAGGATGTGTTGATTCCACCTGCGGAATTCGTGATGATGAGGGTTTTCACCCCAAGCTGACGCATGACACGGACAGGAAAAATAATATCAAGCGGCGAATGCCCCTCGTAATAATGCAGCCGCCCCTTCATGCAGACGACATTTTTTCCTAAAAGCTTCCCGTAAATCAGCTTTCCCTCATGCCCGGGCGCACCCGAGAGAGGAAAACCGATTTCTCCGTAGTCAAGCGTGATGCTGTCTTTAAGGCTGTCCGCTATGCCGCCCAGACCGGAGCCGAGAATCAGACCGATTTCAGCCGTGCCGTCAAGCCTGTCCATAATCAGTTTAACCGATTTATAATAATTTTCAAGTCCGTTCATAAAATCACCTATATCTCAAATCTCAGAAATAATTTTTTCGGTACATTTCCGCGCTTCAAACATGATTTTTTCGATGTCCAGCGTCGAATATTCACCGTTTTTATAAAGCACCTTTCCCTCAACCATAGTCAAAAGAACCTCGCTGCCGTTCATGGAATAACAAAGATTGTTAAGTATATTCGTCGGCGGACACAGGTTCGGTCTGTCGAGGTCAATAACAATTAAATCCGCCTTATTTCCGGCTTTTAATGCTCCGCAATTTTCCCGCAGCTGTGAATACGCACCGTTCGCCGTGACGCATTTCAGCGCCTCTTCAGGTCTGACAGCTTCGGCTTTATTCGAGGAGGCTTTGTAAATAGTCGAAAAAAGATACAAGTCGCGCCACAGGTTAAGAGCGTTGTTGCTTGCGGCGCCGTCTGTTCCCAGAGTGAGGTTAAGTCCCTTTCGGAGCATAACGGGTACCCGCGCAAAACCGCTGGCAAGCTTCATATTACTCGCCGGATTTATTGCTGCGCTGACATTATTCCTCTTTAAAATTTCCATATCCTCATCACTGACATATACGCAGTGCGCCGCCGTGACGGGACTCTCGAATACCGACAGGCTTTCAAAATATTGAGCCGGAGTCATGCCGTGACGCAATAGACAATCTTCATGCTCGGTGAGTGTTTCACTGAGATGAAGATGGATATTCGCATTGTTTTCCCGCGCTTTTTCGGCAAGTGAGCGCACGACACGCTTAGTTGAGGTATATTCGGCGTGAATGCAGTAGTCTACCTTAAGCCGCCCCTCAAAGGCATTGTTATACTGCTTAAAAATTCTCTCATTTTCTTTAAAAACTGGCAAGGCTGAGTAATCACGCTCGTCAAAACAGACCGTCGAAAGCGATATATTCGCCTTTATGCCGCTCTCGCCGACAGCCCTTGCGATACCCTCGCCATGCATATACATATCCGTGAACGAAACAATGCCATGTCTCAGCATCTCCGCAACTGCGAGAATTGTGCCGCAATAAACATCCCTGTCGCAAAGCTTCGCCTCAAAGGGGAAAACCTTCTCACTCAGCCATGACTGCAACGGAAGATTTTCAGCATAACCGCGCAGCAGTGTCATCGCCGCGTGGGAATGGGTATTGTAAAGCCCGCTCATCAGCAGCTTGCCGCTGCCGTCATACACCTCGCCGTAATCCTCGCCGTTATCACTCTGTCCGATATACTCGATTCTACTGCCGCGAATACCGACATACATAGCGTCCCTGATTTTCAGATTCTCATCAAGCAGCTTAATATTCCGAAACAGCATGATTTAACACTCCTAACGTGGGCTTGGCTTGCCAAGCCCACAACCCAAGAATTGTTTTTTTTTAAGCTTTCAGCTCATTAAAGTACTAATCGACATCAATAATACCACAATAAAAAAGGAAAATAAACAGTAAAAATAAAAAACTGTCTATTTTCCTCTTTTTATACCTATTAGTATTGATGAATCGCTTCCTCACCCAAGAGTCTTATTTTACCGCTGACATTTATTTCTGTAGTGATGCTCTTCACTTCTTCCTGCCAGTTCCCGCTCATCTGAGAATAGAGATCGGGGTACTTTAGCCAGAGTCTTCTGCCAAACCTGAAAATATCACTGCCGTAATCACTGATTGAGCCCTGAAGGGACTGTACCATCATTCCCTTGATTTTTTCAGTGTATACCTCGACAATATCCTCCAGCATACTGTTTGTGAAGCTACCGCTGGTGGTCTTGTCGTTTTCGGTGATGTCGCAAATGCATTCAACATTAATTTTATAATTCGGCAGCCCATCCTTCATCTCCATGTTTATTTTTGTTTTAGATTTCACTATGCTCAGCATATATTTTTTGTCGCTTTCATCAATGATAAAAAGCTCGCCCAGGTGTACATTGTCGGTTATAAAAAGATAACCCTTCGTTGCCTCTTCGCTAAGCACTCCCACCATTTTTCCCTCACGAAAAACAGCCGCCGTCCCTATTGACGCTTTTGTTGTTTTTTCATCCCCCTCTCCTGTTTCCTCAGTCATAATAACCGGGACAAAATTACTTGAGGTTCTGTCATTCATAACATTTATAAGCTTATAAACAATAGTCTCAGGCACAACAGAATTTTCCTGCCCGTGAACAAGCAGCTCAGCGAGCAGCTTAGCCCCGATAACACCCTTGCCGTAATCCGCGCCGACAACATCCTTTGCTTTTTCATGTGCTATTGCCACGGGAACCGTCACTCTTGAGCTGTGATTTCTGACAAAGACATCCATAAAATCATCAAGCCCGTGTTCGGCGGCGGCGCGCCCTATTATAATCAGGCGGTTATGTGTAATAATAAGATTTTTTCCGAATTCCCTCTCAAACCCGAGAAAAGCCTCGCCCACAGTCTTGCCGCTTGATTCAAAGGTTTTTGTAATATTTTCATTAGAAATATTTTCCGGTGACGCCGCAGACATAAAGGTATTGAGAAGAAGAATGCTTACGTTATATTCCTCGCTCTCCTCCTCATAATCCACTCCGATACACTCAATCGCCAGACTGTTTGCGAGGTCAATTGAAATAAAACCGCAGGAGCAAAAGCTCAGCATTAATACGCAGACAAGCGCCAGAGAGATAAATCTTTTAAGCACGCCGCTTCCTCCTCTCATTTATAGTCTGCAGAATTAACACCAATAAAGGTACTGCTATGACCATCAGAATGAACATTCCCACCATAAATTCAGGTGTAATGAGATACATTGAACGCTGGAGATTCGCCGAAAAGAAAATGGTTAGCAAATAACAAACTGCTGCAATAATAACATTGTATCTTACCATGCTTCTCTTTACAAAGGTTGTTCTTATAACAAAGACTGCGAGATAAATAAAATATGCAATCAAAAGCATTGCGAACAGCACCCATAAACTGCTCAGAGCGGAATTCAGCTGCTGAAAAATGCTGAAGTGCGAGAGCATTGTAACGGTGTAAAAACGAAATATCTGAGACTTGCCGAACTCGCCTATTACTCCGCCGAAAATCAAATTTGAAATGCCCGAAACAAGAAAAGAAAAAGCTATTAATATTAAACCGCCCTTCACGGCTTTACCCTTAACAGAGGGCAGAATAACTCCGAGAGCCGAAACGCCGAGAAATTTCCCCGCTTCAACCACTGAGGCGATCATCGGTTTTTTAAATCCCTCATAAAATGGCGGTGCGAGATTCAGAACATCAAAATCAGGTGCGACAAGCACGACCATAAAAAATATCAGTGCAAAGGAGACGCAAGCCAGAATAAAACCTGTTCGCCCTATTGTCTCAAAGCCCCAGAACGCGCAGAACGCGGCGCCCGCGATAATCATGCCGATGAACAAATTAATATTAGAGTTATAAAAGATAGAGGACTTGAGAAAAATACTGAACCAGACAGAGGTAATAACCGTGATATACAAAAACAATAAAATATACATCACCGCAATGATTTTCGCCAGCGGCTTTGATATGACGGAAGCCCTGTTTATGACGTTAATATTAGTATCTCTTCTCAGGCATAAATACAGCGGAATCAACGATACAAGAAGCAGAACACTGCTCATGCAGATTTTAAATACCGTATCCGTAACGCTGAGGTTTTCGTAGTCAATTTCGGATATCGAAATAAAAACCGCAAACATTCGCGAGACAAAAAGTATCGAATAAAATTGCACGACGCCAACCTGTTTGTTTTTTGTGATTGATTGAAGCTGAGCCATATTTTAAATATTACCCTCCTCATCAGTTCCGACATTTGAAAGTCTGTCAACGTAAAAGCGTCTTTTTCCCAGTGACTTCCAGGAAAAACGTAATAAGCTGTCCCTAATAGCGCCTATGCTCAATGGTGATATAGGCGAGGAATACGCGACGCCGTAGGGATTTGTCTGGCAAATCTGCATGAGCATCATGCAGGTGACAAGCATAATACCGTAAAGCCCGAAAAGCCCCCCGGCAACGAGATAAATAAACCGCAGAATTGCTACAACCTCATACATCGAGGAAACGACTGCGGAGCAGATTGCGGTAAGGGCAACTATAATCAGCATGGGACCGGTTATCAGTCCCGCCGCGACCGCAGCCTGACCGATAACTAGACCCCCGACAATACTGACAGCGTGACCGACCATCTTCGGCATGCGTATTCCCGCCTCGCGGACTACCTCATAAATCACATGAATCAGAATCGCTTCGATAAATATCGGAAAAGGTGTGGTTGTCGCGGTGACAGTGATATTATAAAGCATATCAACCGGTAAAAGCTCCTGATGAAAGGTGCCGATTGCCGCATAAACACCCGGCAGATATATGCCGACAAGAAAGCCGAGAATCTTCAGCAAACGCAGGAATGTCGCGTAATAAGCCCTGCCCATATAATCGTCAAGTGTCTGGAATTCCTCCGAAAAGGTTTTTGGAAGATAGAGAGCATGAGGGGTTCCGTCAACAATAATTCCAACCTTGCCCTCAGCGAGCTTCGCACAAAAGGAATCCGGGCGTTCTGTGGTTCCGATGCTGGTGAAGAGTGTCGCCGACTCACTGTCAAGATAGGCACGCAGGTAGTCAGGTCCCAGAACCACATCAAGCACGGCCTTCTCAAGCCTTTGCTGCACCTTCGCGAGAATATCCGGTGAAACCCTGTCGCCGAGATAACAAAGCACAACATAGGTGCGGCTTGTCTCGCCAATCTCATTTATGTCGAAATGCAAATCAGGTGTACGCAGCCGCCTGCGTATAAGTGTCATATTATCCTTGAAATTGTCAGTAAAGCCTTCATAGGAGCCGCGCTCCTGAACATCAGTCATCGGATCGCTGACCCCTCTTTTAGCGAAGCCCTGCGCGCCGACAGAGAGAGCGCGTGTCTCGCCGTCAACAAAAAGAATCATAAAACCTGAGATAAGCTTGCCTATGCAGTCGTTGAGGTTGACGCATTCCGACTGGTCAGGGGTGGCGCATACATAGTCACGGATATATTCATAAAGGCTGTCTTTCTTTTTGGGTGTCTCCTTCATCTCCATGACCGGCTTCACAAGGGCAATCATCATCTTGTTGGAGTCGCACATGCCGTCGATAAATACAAAGGCTATTTCCTTACCGGAAACATCGCTGCGTCTAAAAATAAGGTCAAAGCTGTTGCCGAAGCGTTCTCTGATAAAAACCAAATTATCGGTCAGCTTTTCTTTAATCGGAAAGGTCGGGTCGTTCTGAACAACGACGCTCTCAGAGAGCTTTTCTACTTTTTTAATGAATTTAGTGAACATCATCATAACCCCGCAAATAATTACTTTTTTGTATATCATGTATTTGTTCCCATTTTCTCAAGATAAATACCAAAGTAAAACAAAAAAAGCATTTTTTGAAAGCTGCAAACTCAAAAGGTATTTTTCACAGGATTTTACAAATACTTAAAGCATTACAAAAAGGAACGGTTAAAAAATGATAATAACATTACTTAGAACTTTTATACTATACATCATACTCACTCTAGCCATTAGAATCATGGGAAGGCGGCAGGTGGGCGAGCTGCAGGCAGGCGAGCTGGTTATAACGCTTCTGCTCTCCCAGATAGCCTCCCAGCCGATTTGCGACACCGAAACGCCTCTGAGCTATTCAATAACTGCCTTTCTCGTGCTTGTTTCGCTTGAGATTATAATGTCCGCCTTCGCGCTGAAAAGCGTAAAATTCCGTTCGCTTTGGCAGGGAAACGCTCTTGTATTGATCCGTGACGGGGTACTCGACCAAAAGCAGATGAAGCGCCTGCGTTTTACCATGGACGACCTTATTGAAGCTTTGCACCAGAAGAATGTTTTTGATATTTCCGATGTGCAGTATGCGATTTCGGAAACAGACGGTACTCTGAGCGTTATGCTGAAGCCGGAAAAACGCACCGTTGTCAACGAGGACATGAAACTCAACCCGAAAGATACCGCTCTTCCCTGCCTTGTCATACTCGACGGCAGGGTTCTCGATATAAATTTTGTCGACTGTGATTTAAGCAGCGAAAAGCTCGGCATCCTGCTCTCACGCGCACATGTAAAGCAGGAGGAAATTATGCTGATGACCGCCGACAAGTGCGGAAACACATATATTGTCAGAAGGGACGAGAAGCTTTGAAGCGTTTGATTATTGCGATAGTTTTTTTAGTTCTGGCAAGCTCAATGAGTATTACTGCTTATCTTTATACTAATTATTCACTGGGCGAAATTTCTCAAGAGCTTGAGAAGGTCATAGACAAGGAGGAGGAAACGCTAAGCTCCCAGGACTATGAAAGCCTTGAAGGCATAATAAAAAAATGGCAGAAATCCGAAAGACTTCTGTCCATTTTATTAAAGCATAATGTTGGAATTGAAATAAGCAGTGAGGTTCATTTTATGCGCGACTGCATGAGCAGAGGTGACGAGGAGGATCTATGGGAGAGCTGCCTGAACCTTCACTCGAAGTTGATTGCGCTTAAAAGCTCGGAGAAGCCGACATTCAGCAATGTGTTTTAATGAGTTCGGCGTTAATTACTTTTTCTTCCCGTTGTTTTTTTTCTGTGTGCTATTCGAACCGCTGCTGTTTTTCTTTTGTGTATTATTTGTGCCGCCGGAGTTTTTCTTCTGCGTATTCCCCGCGTTTTCCTTACTTTTTTGAGCGTTTGATTTCTTTTGCGAAACAGGTATCGCGTTTTCGGCAGTCTTTTTCGCGGGCTTTTTGGCTCCACTATCGGCAGCCGCTGCCGCATCTCCCATGGCTGGCGAATCGCTTAACTGTGTCAAGGCTTCAATATTGTTTTGGTCTGATTTTTCCAAAACTTTTTCATCGGATTTTTCTTCGGCTTTATCATCGGCAACGCTATCTAAATCAGCTTCAACCTCTTCACCATCGGCTCTGTATTTACCCAGATTGAGATTTTTTCTCAGCTTATCGAATTCACTCTTAATATCATTCTCCAGCGCTGCTTCCTTTTCTTTTTCCTGACTTTTGTTTTTCGCGCCTGACTTTTTGCCTTTGAGCGTTCCCGCGGAAGCATCTGCGATTTGGGCTTCTTGCTTATTTTCGCTCTGCGTGTAATTCGCGGCAGCATACTCATATTCATAAAGCAGCTCGCTCTCTCCGGCGCCGGTATCCTCATAAATTTCCGAAGAGTCAGACACTTCCTCAGAAGCATCTTCAAATTCTTCAATTATAAGCTCGGGAACATAATCGTCTGATTCAGGTGTCACGGATGATTCCTGCGAATAATCATAAAAGTCTGCTTCCTCGGTTTTATACTCGAGCGGTTCGTCTTCATAGTACTCATGAGGCTCATATATTATAGTGCCGTCATCGTAGTAATCCTGTTCCACATATTCCTGATATTCACTGTCCTCATAATACTCTTCCTCATTATCATAATTTTCAAAATCAAACTCATCAACATTGTTGTCCAGGCGTTTTTTGCGCCGTGAAACACCGAATGCTGTAAAGCCCGCGACAAGCAAGAGGACTGAAATCAAAATTGTCAGAACCAGCGGTGAGAGAAGGCTCGCGGAAAGCGCCGGCTGGACAGGAGCATTTCCGCCGATTATCCAATCGAGGTTAAACTGTGTAAAAACAATATATCCGCTGGGAAAAGCTTCATAAAGAAGTCCGAAATTGCCGTTTTCCATCAGGCAAAGCGAAGAGTAAGCGAAAAAGTTTTCATAATCCCCCATTGCCTCATATTTTTCGTCGATTTTTATTTCACGCTCATATAGCCAATTGACTGAGCTGTCCTCGTTGACGACACCCAGTGTGACAACACCCGCGCTTCTTGAGCTGTCCTTGCCGAGATTGCCTGTCGGGTGGCTTGAGAGTACATACTGCTTTGTGGGGTCGAGCTGCTTCGGAAAGACGAAATCATCAGTTTTGCTGTTGCCGATAAAAGGCAGGGCAATAACCGACTTCTGGCATTTTACCGAAATCAATTCGCTAGCCTTATCCTTTTTCCAGGTCGTACCCCCGTCATAGCTTATTGACACAGGCGTTTTCCCGAGATTATCCTGCCGCCCGAAGGCTATGAGAACACCGTCCGAGCTCTCGACGCACTGAACCTCGTCGACATTGTTAATGTAGCCTGTCTGCGGACGGCTCCAGGTTTTACCGTTGTCGTCGCTGTATATAACGGAAGCCTTGCCCAAGGCGTAAACGGGAAAAACAAGCCTGTTTATGAGGTTTGAATAAGATTGTTTTTTAAGAATTATGCCGTTACCCGGGCAAACTCCTAGAAAAGTGCCATCCCCGGAAATTTTCACCTGTGCGGTTATATCAGACGGTTGCTCCCATGTTTTACCGCTGTCAAAGCTCCTTAGCATCCAAACATAAGAGGTAACCGCACACCTGAGCGGCGCGGGCGAGGTTGTGTAAATTTGATTATTTGCAGACTCTTCTTCCTGAGAGGGTGACACAGAAGGCTTTTTTTCAATAAAAACAGGGTTATCCATATTGAATTCGCCTTTTTGGAAGCTGAGATAAATATTACCTACATAAATATCGCTCTCGCTGTCGCCTGCCTCGGGTTTTTGCGGCAGCATCGGCGGCTCTGTGTTTATATAGTCCGCTTCACCGCGGGCATAATACATGTCGCCCATGGTCTCGTAGCTAAACTGCGCCGAATGCTTCTGCGGCAGATAGTAGTTTGTTTTTTCGCCCGAGGAAGTATAAACCCAGCCGTCCTCACGAACAGTAAAAGCCTGCGCGGTGTCGTTCTTTTTGATATTGTTGCCGCCGACCGCCGACTCACCGGCATAAAGCGCGAGATAGCTTTTGTCTTCAATTTCGACGTAAGAGGGAAGCTTGTCAAGCCATTTATTTTCATGAAGCCCCTTCGATTCGGGATACATATCAACCATCATTATAACGCTTCCGTCACTGCATTGAACCATTGACGGGTCAATGCAAAAGGCTGATTTCCAGTCCTCATCATTTTTAGGAACCTCCTGAGTCGCGAGAGAAATTATGTTTTTCATCTCCTGCCAGGACGCGGCATTATCCTCGCTTATGCGAACCGAAACACCGATTCTCCCCCAGTCGCCGCTGCCGCTCATATTGTCAATCGCCGCAATTAATGTACCGCCGGAAGTGCCCGAAGCGCTAACGCTTTTCGGCACGCTGAGCAGCGAGGGAATGCGGAAATTCCTCGCCTCGAGCATATTATCCTCAGTTTCCGAAAGCGAATCCGGAAGGGGCGTAATATTTTTTTTGCTGTTATAATTTCCCGAAGCCTCACTGCCGATAAATAAAGGATAGTCGGACGAAATAAATTCCTGATTCAAATCATAATCAATGTCATCGGAGGGCAGATAATATCCGTAAACAGCAAAAGAACCTGCTAGCGAAAATATGAACAAAACAGAAAAAAACGAAGCAAACAATCTAAAAAAAGCAGATTTTTTCACTGTATGACAGTCCTTTCTTAAACGATTTATGATTATTTTAACCTACGGTGAATAATAATGCAAGGAAAATTTAAATGAAAATGCAAAAAATTCGATTATTTAACTTTTTCTTTATAAATTAATACTCAAAATTTGACTTTTAAGCGATTTTGTCATAATATTATATTGTTCCTAGACGTGGGCTTGGTTTGCCATACCCTCAACCCAATTCGTGTTTTTTATTGAGCTTTCAGCTCATTAAGTTACTAAATTTTATATGCAAAAGGATTGATGATAATGCGTAAAACGGTGCATTTAAATTTCGGCTGGAAATTCTGCGAAAATTTTGAAGCCGCGATGATTGAAAAAAATTATGATGACTCGATGTTTGAGACAGTAAATATCCCTCACGCGAATAAAGAGCTGCCATATAATTACTTTGACGAAAAAATTTATCAGTTTGTTAGCTGCTACCGCAAGATTATTAATGTTGAAAAAGAAGATAAAGAAGTCGGAAAGCGAATAAATCTTCATTTCGAAGGCGCGGCGAATAAGACAGATGTGTACATAAACGGCGTTTTCGTGGGCGAATACAAAGGAGGTTATGCTCCCTTCGAATTCGACATAACCGATTTTGTTATCGAGGGCGAAAATCTGCTCTGTGTCAAGCTCGACTCGAGGGAGCTCAAGGAGATTCCGCCCTTTGGCAATGTTATTGATTATCTTTGCTACGGCGGAATTTACCGGGAAGTTCGCCTTGAGATTGTCGATGAGATTTACATTGAAAATGTCTTTGTACGCACCCGTAATGTGCTGCTTGAGCAAAAAATACTTGATATAGATGTCACGTTTTCAAAAAGCGCAGCAGGTGATATAAATTTCGCTCTGTATGACGGGAAAAATCTTTTAAAAGAGCATTCCTGCGCTTTTAACGCAAAAATCTTAAATGTTAAATGGCGCGCCGAAAACGTGCAATTATGGGATATTGACGACGAAAAACCGAAGCTCTACACCCTTAAAGTAAGCCTGCCGGGCGGCGACGAAACAGAAGTAAAATTCGGCTTCAGGGAAGCAAGATTTACTAAAAACGGCTTTATTTTTAACGGCAGAAACGTTAAACTAATCGGTCTTAACCGCCACCAGAGCTACCCCTATGTCGGCTACGCCATGCCTGCCTCGGCTCAGAAGGCGGACGCGGAGCTTTTGAAATTTAAGCTCGGCTGCAATTTAGTGAGAACTGCGCATTATATGAATTCTAAGCACTTTCTTGAGCGCTGTGACGAAATCGGTCTGCTTGTTTTCACTGAGGCTCCGAGCTGGCAATTCACCGGCGAGGGTGAATGGCGCGAAAATTATATTGAAGCAATAAAAAAGATGGTTGTACGCGACCGTAATCACCCGAGCGTGATTTTGTGGGGCGTGAGGGTCAACGAGGGCATGGATTGTGACGAGCTCTATGAGATAACAAACAGAACCGCTCATACTCTCGACAGCACGCGCCAAACCGGCGGTGTGCGGAATTTCCCGCGCAGTCATCTGCTTGAGGATGTCTATACCTACAATGATTTTTCACATTCCGGCGGCGGCTCGAAGCTTCTGCCTCCCTTCATTGTTTCAGGCTTTCAAGCGCCCTACCTCGTCACGGAATACAACGGACACATGTACCCCACAAAAAGCTTTGACAGGGAGGAAATCAGAACAGAGCACGCCCTAAGGCACGCGAGAGTGCAGAACAAGGCTCACGGAAATACACGCACAAGCGGAGCAATTGGCTGGTGCATGGCTGACTACAACACGCACAAGGATTTCGGCAGCGGCGACAGAATCTGCTATCACGGCGTTACAGATATGTTCAGAATCGCAAAGCCCGCAGCCGCTCTTTACGCCTCGCAGCAGGACAGGTATCCCGTCATGGAGGTCTCCTCGAGCATGGACATCGGCGAGCACCCGGCAGCAAAAATCGGTCAGGTATATATTTTCACAAACTGTGATTTTGTAAAGGTCTATAAAAACGGTGTTCATGTCAGTACCGCTTACCCCGACAAAAAGCAGTTCGGAAACCTCCCCCACCCGCCGGTTTTGCCCTTTGATTATATCGGTGACGCTCTGACGCGGGATGAGGGCTTCGACGATAAAACGTCGAAATATGTAAAAGCAGCCCTGCTTGCCGCCGTTGAAAACGGTTTTGTAATGCCTGTTCAGAATTATATCAAGCTCCTTTTCGGCATGCTGCACGGCTCGCTTTCGGTTAAGCAGGTTTATGACCTTGTGATGAAATATGTTGCCAACTGGGGAAACAGTCAGCTTGAATATAAATTCGAGGGTTATAAAAACGGTGAAATGGTAAAAACTGTTGTAAAAACTGCGGTCACTTCAGCGAGCTTGAAGGTCTGCGCAGACAGCAACACGCTTGTTCACGGCGAAACCTACGATGTAACTAGAATCGAGCTTGAAGCTGTTGACCAGAACGGCAACAGGCTGCCCTTCGCGAGCAACAGTATTAGTGTCAATGTCGGCGGTGCAGCTGAAATAGCCGGACCTGAAAGCTTCTCGCTCATAGGCGGCGTGCGCGCGTTCTGGATAAAAACAAACGGCGCTGACGGCAAAATAAGTATTAAAATTGCAGCCGAAAATATGGGTGAGCAGGTTTTAGAGCTTAAGGCGGTTAAGCAATAAATTAATATCTCAACTTTCGCACCTTCGAAAACAATGATTTAGACATTAGACATTAGTACCTTAGTGGGCTAAAAGCTCAACAAAAAACTAGACTTGGGTTGTGGGCTTGGCAAGCCAAGCCCACGTTAGATTGTAGACAGTAGATGGTGGTCGCGAATTGATTAATATGTGTTTTTTTTCTCTATGCTCGCGGTGATTTAAAATTTTTAGCATTTATTATAATTGTTCGCGGACAAGTTTATCGATTTTTTATGAGTTCTAAAACGTAACCTCTATCTAATGTCTAATGTCTAAAAAAGCGTACCGGCAATCACCGATACGCTTTCTTCATTAAATAATTTTATCTGACCTGGGAATTTTTCAATCTCTCGTGAATCGTATTCTTTATCAACTCTATTTTTCCGCTGTCAATGCTGCCCGACTGCGGAGCCGGAACATAAGTGTTCTCAAGAATATTCCCGCCTAAGAGCGCCTCATACCAAGTCGCAGCGAGGGCATATCTGCCATAGGTCAAATCAATGTGGAAGCCGTCACGGCAAAGTGACTGACCACCTGTCGCGTAATTAAACTCACTGTGCGAGCGTAAAAGCTCTATAATTTCACCGCAGGGGATTACGCGAACCTTTAAGTTTCTCGCTGCGTTAAGGTAGGCGCTGTACAGCGAGTTATACATAAATTTCTGGTCTTTCTGATAGTTCTCAAAGCCTTCATGTGTGCAGTCGGTTTCATATGCCCAGGTCTGATTCAAGAGCTGAACAGCCTGAGGAGCGTATTTTTTGGCGAAGGCTGATAAATTTTTCACATACGGGAAATAGCTTCCCCCCATGCCGCTCAGAGCGCTCGCCTGCTGCAGGGTGACGACCTCCCAATCATCTTCCCGCAATGCGTCCATCAACGAGATTTTTATGCCTGTATTGATGTCGCCGTTTAACTGGTAATCATATGCCGCCGCACCGCTGATAATATTCATCCAGTGTGTTTCAAAAGACGCGGAAGGTATACTCAGGTTAACGATTTTGGTTTCCATTCCGTCCTTTTTAGCAATTTCATGAAGAAGTGCGGTTGCATCCTCGGAAAAACTGTTTCCGATTGCCAGTATTTTTCTCATAGTTTTTACTCATCCTTCCTGTGCTCTATCCGTTATCAGTGAAAACCCGCAAAAACGTTGGTAATTTTGCGCTCCAATAGTTTTCAGCCTCAAACATTATAACATAGTTTTATTGATAGATAATATATGTAAATAAATTTCCCCTACAACTTCCAATAGAATTTTTTTATTATTAATAATTTTTCCGTCGATAACCCTCTCGAGAAGCTCCGAAAGAACTGCTCCAACATGCTCTGGTCTTTGTATATCAAGGGTTTCAAGGATTTCATCACCGGAAATAGCAAGGGTTTTAAGTTCATAACATTCGTTATATTTCGTTATGGAATCAATTAAAAAAAATATTGAATTGGTTATATTTTTTTCGTATTTTATAAAGTAATTTGCTTCCTGAGCATAATAACTACTTTTTATTTTCAAAATCCGAATCAAATTTTCTTTTCCAAAATTTCTCAAAGCTCTTTTAACTGAGGGTCTGTCGGAATTTACGGCAACATTTATATTTTCTATTATAACACAAACGCTGCCAATCGTTTTATTGTCAAATTTGAGTCTTTTTAATATTTTTCGCGCATTAAAACTTATTTTCCGGAAAAACTCCCGGTCATTTTCTGCATCTGACTGCTTGGAATTTCTAGCGCATGATACTGCCGGCAATATAAAGAGTGTGAGCCGGAGTATAAAATCATCCTCAAAAGATTCAAGCGAATCCGCCATCAGACACCATTCGGGTTCAGTATATTTATGCACCAATTCCGGTATAAAAACACTAAAGACATCAAAATATTCTTTTAGTATTTTTTTACAAAACTGTGAGGAGAGTATTTTCCGAAGCTCTTTACTGATTCTCTCGCTTGCGATATTGTTCAGCAAATAATTATACTGATGTATTGCCCGCGCGGTTGAAGGGTCAATGTCAAAGCCGAATTTTGAGGAAAAAAACAATGCTCTGAGGATTCTCAGTGCGTCCTCATTGAATCTCTCACCTGCGTCACCGACTGTTTTGATAATTTTATTCTTTATATCCTCAGCGCCGTGAAAGGGGTCAAACAAACCGTTTCTATTATTATACGCCATTGCGTTCACAGTAAAGTCACGCCTGGCGAGATCCCGTTCAAGACTGCGATGAAAAATGACACTGTCCGGGCGGCGGTTATCACTATACTGCCCGTCGCTGCGAAAGGTCGTGACCTCAAAGCTATCCCCGTAAGCCAAAACAGTCAGCGTTCCGTGCTTGATTCCCGTCTCTATTACCTTAAAGTTCTTAAAAACAAGCTTCATTTCCTCGGGAAGCGCGGAGGTGCAAATGTCATAATCATTCGGGGTGATGCCCATTAAGGAGTCACGCACGCAGCCGCCGACAACATAGGCGCTGAATCCGCTAGCCTCAAGCTTTTCAACAAGCCTTAGCGCTGTGTGCGGCAAATTAAAAATCACTTTTCTCACATCCGATAACAACAAAGAAAGACTTTTTGTCGGATAATTTAAACGTTAATTGTTTATAACATATTTATAAGATTTGGTCAAGCAAAGGATATTCACATATTATACATAAATATCTAATATAATAATATTTATGCAGTATCATTATTTGATTACGTTCCTATAAATTGTAAACAAAACTTATAATAGCATCTTCTTCTATGGTCATCTTACGTGAGATTAGCTTCCCATATTCACACCAAAAACTTGCTTTTTATTGAGCTACAGCCATTCAAGGTACTAACGTGGGCTTGGCTTGCCATGCCCACAGCCCAAGTTTTGTTTACTATTGAGCTTTCAGCCCACTAAGGTACTAATGTATTCGTAAATACAAGCAGTTATATTCATTTAAAAAGGTTTTATAAAAAACCTACTCGCTTTACTATATATTATTCACAAACTGGAAATTATTATATAGTTAAAAAATCGAATATTTTCAACATATTTCAAATTTTTCAAATTTTGCCGATGAATTTCAAAAAAAGTTAAAAAAATGCTTGACGTGGCAGTTTTTATATGATATAGTGATTCTACCTCTAAACAGGGTTATTTTTTTGTGCCCTTATTCAGAGGGAGGCTAAGTATCCGTAAACTGTGATAAATAAGCCTTAAGCAATGTATTCGGCTTGTTTCACCTAATGGATACACATTAAAATGGAGGTGCCGTTATGAGGATCAAAATCACTCTTGCTTGCACTGAGTGCAAAAGACGAAACTACAATACCATGAAAAACAAAAAGAACTCACCTGACAGACTTGAGATGAAAAAGCACTGCAGATATTGCAGAAAACACACTATTCACAGAGAAACAAAATAGTTTTTCTCAAGTTTACAAACAAAAGAAAGGTGGCGAACGGGCATTTCACTGTAAGCGTCATAATTACATGATTACAGTATGCTCCTTTTATGGCGGATAACGAAAAAAAAGCAGCGGATAAGGAAGCAAAACTTGCCGCTAAAGCTGCACTCAAAGCAAAAAAAGAGCGAATCAAACAGAATAAACCTAAAAAAGACAGGTCTTTTAAGGGATTCTTTGTTCGTATATTCAAGGCTATCGCCAAGTTCTTCAAGGACTTCAGGGGAACCGCGAAAAAGGTCGTCTGGCCGGACTTAAAAACTGTCGCGAAGAATACGGGTATCGTTCTCGTTGTCGTCGGTTTTTTGGGTGTTACGGTATGGCTTATTGACTGGGGTATCAGCGGACTGACAAACCTCGCTGAAAACGCTATCGTCGAGCTCAATCCCGAAAACGCGGCTGAGGAAACGACAACCGCCTCTGATATTCATGACGATGACGGCGACGGTGCCGAGGACATCCATGACGACGACGGAGACGGCGTTGAAGACACACACGCAGACGAATAGTATCTGAGCGCTTCCGGAGCTGTCACTTGAGCAATCAAGCGGTTTTGTACCTGTCGCAGAGTAAACGCTGTTATGACTGCGGGAGTTGACCGAGGCTCTGATTCTAATGAAAAATGGAGAGGTGCTTATGTACGACGACACGAAATGGTATGTTGTCCATACCTATTCCGGATATGAGAACAAAGTCGCGACTAATATAGAAAAAATAGTTGAAAACCGTAAAATGCAGGATCAGATTCTTGAAATTCGCGTGCCGACTGAAACGGTCACGGAAATCAAGGATGACAAGAAGAAGGAAGTTGAGCGCAAGCTCTATCCCGGCTACGTTCTTGTTAAACTCGCGGTTTTCTATGATACAAAATCAGGCGAGCTGAAAATGACTGACGAGACCTGGTATGTCATACGCAACACCAGGGGTGTCACCGGCTTTGTCGGTCCCGAAAGCAAGCCGATTCCCCTGAGCGAACGCGAGGTTATCGCCCTTGGCGTAGAAATCAGAACCGTTGAAGTCAACTACAATGTAGGCGATCTTGTGACAATTCTTGTTGAGCCGTTTGCCGATTTTTCCGGCACGGTCGACATGATAGACACCGATAACGATTTGGTTCGCGTCATAATTTCCATGATGGGCAGAGAGATGCCTATCGATTTAGAGCTTGACCAGGTTGAGCCTGTTGTTTCTTAAGCTTTTATTTAAGTAATCGGCGGCAAACATGCGAATGTCCCGCTTATTATAAGGACGCGCTGCGTTCTTGTGGGAGGAAACCTACTTTGGTTAAAAAACAGTTCAGGTATTCCTGTCCTGTTTCCTGACTACTGATATTGGTTGCCGACTACCACATTTTTTTGGAGGTGCAATTTTATGGCACAGAAAGTTGTTGGATTAATAAAATTACAGATTCCCGCAGGTAAGGCAACTCCCGCGCCCCCCGTCGGCCCCGCCCTCGGTCAGCACGGAGTTAACATCCCCGCCTTCACAAAGGAATTCAACGAGCGCACAAAAAACGACATGGGTATGATTATCCCGGTCGTCATAACGGTTTACGCTGACCACTCAATCTCCTTCGTCTGCAAGACTCCTCCCGCTTCCGTCCTTATCAAAAAGGCTGTCGGAATCGAGAGCGGCTCTGGCGTACCGAACAAGACAAAGGTCGCGAAAATCACTACCGAACAATTGAGAAAAATCGCCGAAACGAAGATGACTGACCTCAATGCAGCGTCTGTCGAGACTGCCATGAGCATGATCGCCGGAACAGCACGCAGCATGGGCGTCACCGTCGCGGACTGAGAATTGGGAGGTAAGAATTAATGAAACACGGTAAGAAATATGTCGAAAGCGCAAAGCTTGTTGACAGAACTAAATTATACGAGACAAACGAAGCCATTGACACAGGCATAAAAACCTCAAAGGCAAAGTTTGACGAGACAATGGAAGTCCATGTGCGTCTCGGTGTTGACTCTCGCCATGCTGACCAGCAGGTCAGAGGCGCGGTTGTACTCCCGAACGGAACCGGTAAAACCGTGCGTGTTGCCGTCTTCGCGAAGGGCGACGCTGCGAAAGCCGCCGAAGAGGCAGGTGCGGACATTGTCGGCGCTGAGGACTTAGTCGCGAAAATCCAGGGCGAAGGCTTCATGGAATTTGACGTAGCCATCGCGGCGCCTGATATGATGGGTCTTGTCGGACGCCTAGGTAAGGTTCTCGGTCCCCGCGGTTTAATGCCCAGCCCGAAAGCAGGAACCGTTACTCCCGATACCGCAAAAGCCGTTCTTGAGGCGAAGGCAGGTAAAATCGAGTACCGTCTTGACAAAACAAATATCATCCATTGTCCTATCGGTAAGGTGTCCTTCGGCACTGAAAAGATTGCCGAGAACTTCAACGCCCTGCTTGACGAAATCATCAAGGCGAAGCCGGCTGCAACAAAGGGTCAATATATCCGTTCTTGCGTAGTCGCCACGACAATGGGCCCCGGCATCAGAATCAACCCGAATAAGGTCGGTTCAAACGCCGCGGATCAGGACTGATTGTATTCAAGCAGTCCTGCAAAAAAAAGTTATTGACACGGGTTTAATTCTGTGTTAATATAAATAAGCTGTTCTAAAGACAGTAGGTGAGACCAGTCTCATAATTGTATTTCAGTTTATTGCTCTGTTTTTCTCGCAACATCATATAAGTATGATATGTGCTCGGGAATTCAGAACAAGTTCTGAATTCCTGCCTACCGAGGAATGCGTATATATCTTAATTTACTTTTGATATTATGCCCTTTCCTCATTATACGGGGAAAGGGTTTCTTTTTTGAACAGCTTTGCGGCTTGCTTATCTTTGATTCGTGAGCTGCGCAAAAATATATAAGGCAGGTGAATATAATTTGCCAAGTGAAAAGATTTTAGAGGTCAAAAAGCAGCAATTGTCTGAGCTAAAGACAAAAATTGACGCTTCCTGCGTTGGTGTTCTTGTTGATTACAAAGGCATTACGGTTGCCGAGGATACAGCTCTGCGTAAGGAGCTTCGTGAGGCGGGCGTCAGCTATACGGTTGAAAAGAACACACTTTTGTCCCTTGCTTTTAAGGGTACAAGCCTTGAAGGGCTTGACAGTGCGCTCTCCGGCTCAACAGCACTCGCGGTGAGCGAAAGTGATTACGCTGCGGCGGCAAGAATCCTTGCGAAATTTGCCGAGAAGCAGAAGAACAAGAACTTTTCCATCAAGGGCGGCTTTATCGACGGCGAGGTTATCGGACTTGATAAGGTTGACGAGCTTGCGAAACTCCCGACAAGAGAAGTTCTTCTCTCAACAGTTGTTTTCGCGTTCCAGGCTCCTATTGCCGCTTTCGCAAGAGCCTTGCAGGCTGTTGTTGATAAGAAAGGCGCTCCCGCTGAGGAAGCAGCAGCTCCTGTAGAGGAAGCAGCGGCTCCCGCAGAAGAAGCGGCAGCTCCTGTAGAGGAAGCAGCGGCTCCTGCAGAAGAAGCAGCTCCGGCAGAATAATTCCGGAATTAACACGAATGAAAACGCTTATAGCAATCATTCACAATAAACCAACACTAATTTAGGAGGAAAAAATAATGGCATCAGATAAAATTAATGCTATAGTTGAAGAAGTCAAAGTCCTTTCAGTGCTTGAGCTTGCTGAGCTTGTAAAGGCTATCGAAGAAGAATTCGGCGTATCGGCAGCGGCGGCAATCGCGGTTGCGGCACCCGCAGCAGGCGGCGGCGCAGCAGAAGTTGAAGAGAAGACCGAATTTGACGTTATCCTTGCCGAAGTCGGCGCTGAGAAAATCAAGGTTATCAAGGTTGTCCGCGAGCTCACAGGTCTCGGACTTGCCGAAGCTAAGGCTCTCGTTGACGGCGCTCCCAAGGCTGTTAAAGAAGCTATCTCTAAGGACGACGCTGAAGCCGCGAAAGCAAAGCTTGAAGAAGCCGGCGCAAAGGTTGAGCTTAAATAATTTATTTACACATATAGCACTAAAAAGCTGCGATTTTCGCGGCTTTTTTAATTTGTCATAAGGCTGTAACCATTTGTAACCTTTTATTAATTCACTTTTTGTAAAATATGTGGTATTGTATTTATATACAAACCTGATTGAAACAAATAATGAATGAAAGATTAGGTGTTATTATGAAGCTTTCGAAAATTTTTCTCTACCTCTCAGCTGTATTAACCACTTCAATGGGGGTCTTTAATCTCATCCGAAGCAATCTCAGCGCTGATGATATCGGTATGTTGATTCTCCCTGTTCTTTCCCTCTTGATTTACGCCGCCAGCATTTATCTGTGCTTGAGGAAAGATAAAAAAACTCTTGAAGGTATTTTCGCGATTCTTTCAGGCTTTGCCGTTCTGGTTTCGGGATACTTCGCTTTTGCGACCACCGGCGCGCCCGCACCTGGGTTAATCGCAAAATTTTCACTGCTTCTTATCCCCGTAGGGTTTTTGTGCTTTGTGCTTTTTTTAGGCACTGGGTTTAACTGTTTCGGCAATAAAGATTAATTTTTGTAACATTTTTTTCTCGCTTTCATATAATGAATTATTTAGTATTAGATTGCAGAAAGGAATGTCTTACAATGGATAGCTACATAAAAAACGAAAATTTTTCAGCCTCTGACATTGCCGGAAATGGCGAGGGAGGGGAGCATCCCTTAAAAATAGTTTCGCCGCGTTATATGGAGACGCTGGAATCTGTCCGCACAGTCACAGGGACGGCGGAACCGGGCGCGAATATTAAGCTTCGCGTTTCAGATAACAAAATAGTTACCGCTAAAGCGGACAAAAACGGGACATGGCTTGCCGAGGTTCCGCCTTTTATTTATAGAGGGGTGTATTCTATTTTCGCAATCAGCGACACCAATCACTCGCAGAGCGCCTGTGTCAGCTTCGTTATAAACAAAAACGCCGCGAAAAAGGTTATAACTGAACCTTCATCCCAATATCAAAACATGAAAACCGTAATAGTATCCGATTACGAGCAGATAAATCAAATACCTTCGCTGAGTGCATGTGAGGATACAGAAAAAACTCTTGAGCTAAAAAAACCTATTATTACTTACCCCGCGGAGCATGAAATTATCACCGATTGTTTTCCAAAAATCCACGGCATAGCCGAGCCTGACTGTGATATATGCGTGAGCGTTAAAAATGTTATGTCCGCTAAGGTCAAGTCGGACAATTATGGTAATTTTTACGTTCAGTTCCAGCGTCCTCTACCAAGCGGAACGGTTATTGTTACGGCTGCGCTTTTAATTGACGGTGCGCCATGCGGCGAAAATTGCGAATGTGTTTTCAGCATAAAAACTCCCGAGATTCAAGCCCTGCTTAATCCTCCGGCGGTTCTATCACCCGAGAATAACTGTGTTCTTTCGGGCGCCAGCCTGTATTTCACGGGTATTGCCGAGCCCGGCAACAGCGTTTCGGTTTGCATAAAAAGTCATGCCTGCAGCACGGCAGTCGCCTCGCATGACGGTAGTTTTTCGATTTTTTATCCGGGTGAGTTCAAGGATGGCAAATACACCGCAAACATCAGCCAGCGCGACCCAAACGGCAATTCAAGCCTTGCCGAAAAAGTAAAATTTACAGTAAAAAATGAAAATACTGAAACAAACCTTGAAATAATTCCTGAAAAAGAAACTGAAAAGCCGAAAACACCACCTAAAAAAAGCGAACCGAAGAAAAAAACGGAAACAGATAACAAAGTTTCGAAACCCAAAACCGAAAAAGCAAGCAAGCCAAAACAAACAGAAGCAACAAATAGAAAAACTGAAGCAGTTGAAAAAAAACCACCGGCACAAAAGAAAAGCACGAAAAAGCAAACTGAAACACCTGCTGAGGACGATATAATAAACCAATTTATGAATGACAAAGAACTACCAAACATCACGAAGGAATTCTCATCAAACAAAAACAATATTTGACTGATAAAATACTTATCCTAATTGAAAAAGAGGGTACCGAACAAGCTCGATATGCGAAAAAGCATAACGAGCTTGTGAAGGATGCCGACTAATTAGATGGCGATTAATATAAGGAGCTACAGCAATACTGCTTGATGGTTTGATTTATTGCCTAGTCTTCCTGCAGCTCCTGTGTATGTTTTATCATAAGCTTTTCAGCCTTAGATGTTTAATACATATAATTATCTGTAAAATTGTTTAGAGAAAAGGCGTTTATACTTTCGGCAGCATCTTGGCATTCGTGTAAAAAACAGTATTGCCGATACTATTGTTAAAACAAATCCGCCTACAGTAATACATACAATCAATATATGTAAAAACCTGTAAGGGTTAAGCGCTATTCGCGCTTCTTGGGTCTGTGCGTTCTGCATTATTGTCAGTTTTCCGTTTTTATTTCTCCAAAACCCCCTGTCAATCGTAGATACCGCATTAATATTATATTTGCCCGCAGGCAGTTCAAAGGTGGCTCCCGCAGCTCCCACAGCCGGCTTAGAAAGCAACAGCGGATTTCCGCAAGCATCATATGTCGGTAAGCCCATTTCGGGGCAAAGTGTGACGACTGTATATGATGAAAATTTTTCTCCAGCTGTTACTGTCACCGTTACAGGCTTGAGCGGCTTCAAACTTGGATTTCCATTAATATCAATCACATAAAGCTTTGATAAATCAACCCATAAGGCTGGTCGCAAATCCAGAGTTACCGTTGCCTCATCTGCATACAGAATGCCGTCATTGTTTACATAAGGAATAATCGGACTGATTCCCACTGATTGTCTCAGCCACCAATTGCCTGCATTAATCAACTGCGGTCTATTATAATAATTATCATCGTAGTCCATGTACAGGCGTAAATCATGCATGTTCAAGAGAAACACCTTGTCTGTTGTGGTTTCAGTTGTTCCGTCCTCCTTGTAGGTATCCCTCAGCTCTGTGTCCTTGAGAGCGGCATACTCCTCTTCAGTAAAATTTTTTGCACTGACAAACCCGCTAATTCTGTCATTAAGCACAAAGCGGGCAACAGAAGTGCTCCATTTGTCGCCGAGAGTGGAATACTGGCTTTTGAAAACAGAATGATCCGCCAACAGCAATGCCTGAGAGTGTGTTGTGTCTAAATCGAGAACCCGCCATTTTATTGGCTCCCCGTTATACTCACCGAACCAGATGCGATCCGGCAAAACAGTTTTGTCTTTTTTCAAAGTGACAGATATGGCTTTTTTAAAATTGATTTTTTCAATATGCACCGAATAGCCTGCTTTTGTAACCGTTAGATTTGAATCCTCAGGCGAGACAGCAGTAATATGAGCGTATCCTTCGGTATTTGTGAACACTGTTTTTCCGCCGAGCTCCAGTTTAGCACCGCACACTGGCTTTGACATTTCATCTGTAACCTTAACTCCTGTTCCATAAAAAACGGGATATTGTTTTAATACATCCGCAGATAAATTTAGCTTGATTGCTGGGCGTACTCCAAGATTTGTTGTTGTCGCATTGCCTTTAGGTTGAACATTGCCCCAACGGTGTACGCTTGCCGCCATAACCGATTGTTCTCCGGGAGAGCGCAGCCACCAGGTGGAAGAGGCGGCGCGGTCAGTGTCATCGTCGAAATATGCAGGATTATTAAGGTCATCTGTGCTGAGTAAAAAAACGCTTCCAGAAGAATCCGTATCATGCCCTGGGTAGCTTCCGCCGTATTTATAATGGCTTTGAACAATGTCAAATTGAAGAGCTCCGTTAATTTCTCGCACAAAATCCGTGTACAAAAAGCGTTTTATGTCAGAGCTGTTCCAATCATTACTGGGTGTCGCATCAAATGCAATTGTTTCAACAGCGCCGTCCTCCTTCAGGATAACATTCTCGCAAAGTAACAATGCGGTTTTATTTCCCGGATTGTCGGAATCATCCTCAGTTACCGAAAGAACACGCCATAACAGCGGTCGGTGCTTATAGCTTCCGTATTCAACATAGCGATGAATACCATTTTCCCCTCCCCATGTACCGGGCGGCATTTCCGCAGCAAACTTAGCCGGGGCAATATCAGGAGCCGGCAGTCCGGTCTGAGGTTTATTTGCGTATGCCAAAATACTTATACTCATAATTAAAATAAAACCTGTTACGAATATGCATAAATATTTGAGTTTAATCGTTTTCATAGTTTCTCCTTTACAATTTATTATACTTATTTCGCATTAATATTACTTCTATCTATCGTTAGCTACTCATTTTGCCCTCTTTCAAAAAGCACACTGAGCTAGAAGCTTTTAAATGGTGGATAAGTATTAGCAGTACTTGTACTGCGTAGTCCATATTATTCTGACTCCCTCATTTTGGTCAACCACTTTATTCGAAAGAAATCGATATTTCGACACGGTTTTTATGTCAAATTGACATAAAAAAAGAGATCCGTATTCTTTAACGGACCCCATTTTTTATAGTATCAATATTCATTATTATTAGAAATGTTTCATAACCTCAGTTATATCATTCAATACCGTAACCCCACAGACACATAGCTGCTTATATGACTGATGCCCGCGGGCAACAAGCAGGCACTGAGCGCCGATTGCCCGCGCAACCTCAAAATCATGAACAGTGTCGCCGATTAAAACAATATCCCGCGCGCCTGTGCGGCTGATATAGTCCCTCGCGAGGTCAATTTTACTCTCGGCATATATATCGGAAATGCCTAATATTTCATCGAAATATTCTTTTATGTCAAAACAGGAAACCTGCTTTTGAAGCAAATCTTTTTGCGAAGCTGATAAAATTATTTGCTTAATACCGCTCGTTTTCAGCCGTGAAATCACCTCTGACGCACCCTCAGTCAGCCTTGCGCCTTCCTTGATTCCAGCGTTAAAACGCTCTGTATAAATTTCGGCAAGCGTTTCATAAGACTGTGAAGCGAAATCATAACCCAGCCGTGAATAATACTTTATAATCGGAAAACAGAATATATCCTGATACGCCTCCCGGCTCGCCATCGTTCTCATATTCCGCTCCGCAAGCATTGAATTTTCGACCTTCATCGCCCATTCAACATCATCTAAAAGCGTACCGTTCCAGTCCCATATGATATTTTTATACTTCCCTGCCATCTATTCACCCGATAAAATTTCCAGAGCCTTTTCAAGCTCGCTGATAATTCCAATTTTTTGTGGACATTTCGCCTCGCACTCCCCGCATTTCGCGCAGAGCGCTGCACTGCCATTCAGAGAGGCATATTCCTCCCTCGCACTGCGTGAGGAATAAACCGTTTTGTTGTAAAGCCTGAAGCATTCCGGAATATTAACGCCGGAAGGACAGGGCATGCAGTATTCGCAGGCTGTGCAGGAAACAAGCGCGGAATTATTATAAATATTCCTCGCTTTTTCATATATCTTCAGCTCCTCGCCGCTGAGCTTTCCCTCGCCCGACTCGTCGGCATATTGTAGATTTTCACGAACCTGCTCCATATTGCTCATGCCGCTCAGCAGCAGGCTGACCTCTGGCAGATTCCAGATAAAATCAAAGCCGCTCTGTGCCGGAGTCTTGTCCTTCGGCAGGGCATTTTTTACATTAACCGGCAGACGCGGCTCGCAGAGCCTTCCGCCTAGCAGTGGCTCCATTACAATAACGCCCATGCCTTTAGCGGCGGCGTATTTTAACCCTTCAAGCCCCGCCTGATTATTAACATCAATATAATTAAACTGAATCTGGCAAAAATCCCAGGGATAATAATCAATGACCCGGCGGAAAAATTCAGAATTGTCATGATATGAAAAGCCTATGTACCTGATTTTTCCCTGCTCCCTCGCTTTTTCCATTTCCGAAAGCAGATTATTAGCTATAGCTGAGCTCTCCCAGTTGTCCTGAGTGACACAGTGCAGCAGGTAGCAGTCTATCATATCAACCTCCAGCCTTTTTAGCTGAGTTTCGAGATGCTCCCTGAAATCCTCCCCGCTTTTGAAGCCGCCGAAGGGTGATTTTGTCGCCAGCAGCACCTTTTCGCGGTAACCGTCCTTTAATGCCTTGCCGACAACCTCCTCACTTTTACAGTCATGATAAAAATATGCCGTATCAACATAATTCAAGCCTTCATCAATGGCATACCGCAGCTGCGCGACAGCGTCCTCAACAATAATGCTTCCGTTGTTTTCGCTGTTGCTCATGGGAAAACGCATGCAGCCGTAGCCGAGCACCGAAACTCTTTCACCTGTCTTACCCAAAGTTCTGTATTTCATATATTACTCCTCGTTTTTATATTTTTAGAAAAAATCTCCCGCGATGACCGCTATAACGCACTGGGCGTAAACACGGGCAAGAAAGTCGTTCGGGTGGTTGACATTGTTGCCGCTCATGTCATAATAGCGTTTTTTCTCGAGCAAGTTAGCATGCATCGAGGTCATGTCGGCGATGGCGACACCGTCCCTTTTAAGCTCCTTTAGCTGCTCGATAAAAAGCGGCTGATTGCCAAAAAAGCTCTCAAACTCACTGTTCGGCAGCATGGTCGAAACAAGGATAAATTCGCAGTCCCTGTTTGCTCTTTTCAGTTTTTTCATTATATTGCTAATGTTTTTCTTAAATTTTTTAGGCTTCACTCTCGCGTCATTCATTCCGAATGCTATAATTGCTAAATCTGCTTTTTCTTCTTGTGCCCATTCTCCGGCATTTTCCGCACCCCAGGCGGAGGTTCTGCCGCTTTCGGAACGGTTTGAGCATACAATGTCATAATACTCAAATTTTACCTGAAGCATATCAATAGCCATTTCAAACCACGGCGGCGCAAAGGGCGGGGCTTTGAAAAGACCGCTGGAATTATGCCCGACACTGATGCTGTCGCCGAATATAACAACCTTCAGCTCTTTTTTTTCGCTTAGTTTGGTCATGGTTTTCGGCAGAAAAAGAGCCTCAAACTGTTGAAAAAAGCCCTGCCACGCGGAGCTGTGCTTATAGGAAACAGACAGCTGCAAATCATGCATACTGCATTCCTCGCCGAAGAAAATATAGCCGCCGCCTGTCCTTTTTTTTGAGTTTTCCCGCTGCTCTTCAAAGTAATAATCATCGTATTTAACGGTTTTTATTTTACCTTCAGGAATAATGACAAGGTTTCCGTCCTCGATTTTGTAATCCTCGCCCTCAGTATAAGTTTCCGTCAAAGCGGAATTTCGCACATTTATCACAGACGAAACAGGATAAATCAAGGCGATCGGCTTTATACTCCCGTCCTTATCGCACAGCGGAAAAACCGACTCGTTATAAACCGTGTCACCCTTCCAGATATACTGAGTATATTCGAGAAGGGAATATTTGTCGTTTGGTTTCAGCATAATTCAATACCCTTTATACAGTTTTAAAAAACTCAACCTCTTCGCCACTGGGACCGTAAACAAAGGCAATCCTTATATCAACAGGATTTTTCGCGCGGATTGTCGTGCAATAGGGCGCAAACTTAGTCGTACCTCCGCTCCTTAGCGCGAGCTCATACGCGGCGTCGACATCCTCGGCGAATACTGCCAGATGGAAGTACCGCGGGTCACTCTGCTCACCCTTCAGCTCCCCCTCAAACATCTCGAAGCAGCCGCCGTCCCCGATGTCAAGCATGACTGCCCTGCTGCCTGCTTCTCCCCATTCAAGCACATTTTTAAAGCCCAGCGAGGTATAAAAAGCATAGGACTTATCAAAACAATTTGACCTCAGAGCAACATGATGGAACCTCGCGCCTTTAATAATTTCGTTCATTCTAAAATCTCCTTAAATATTTGTTTGATTATTATCTTATTACCAAAAGTGAGTAAATTTCTTTTAATCAGTGGTTACATAGATTATAAACTCGAAATATTTGATTGTCAATACATACAAAAAAATTATCTGAATTAAGGCAGTAGTCTGCTATACTTAACAAATGTTGAAAATTATGTTGAAAAAAGAAAGGTGCTTGTGCTATAATAGCAATCATTCTGGCAAATTGGTTACAAATTGATTACAAAATGATTACAAAATGTAACAATTACAAAAGCGGTAAACATGAATAATTTTTATTCATAGCATAATGTGTCTTACGGCAACGCTGTTATTTGACACAAAAGCTTACCGCCTGCAAAAAGGAATGGTAAATAATTCATGAAATCAAAAATAACTTCCGTCATTTTAGCCGTGGCAACCGTATTTTCAATGCTGTTCGTCACTTCTTTAAACGCAAAAGCCGCTTCGCTCGAGGATATGGTAAATTCTCAGGAGCTCACACCGACAGTGACAGGCTACGCGCCGCTAGATAAGGCAGTTGAACAGATTTTCAGTGAAATTTTCACTGAAAACATGAAACCCTATAACAAGCTCAAGGCAATCTACGACTACATGATAAAA
This sequence comes from Oscillospiraceae bacterium, assembly GCA_031551635.1. Classification (GTDB taxonomy): domain Bacteria; phylum Bacillota; class Clostridia; order Oscillospirales; family Acutalibacteraceae; genus JAVBNH01. The sequence continues at coordinate 44,710 of JAVBNH010000019.1, forward strand.
AATTACGCGGGAGGTACCGGCGTTTCCTTTACGGGCGCAACGGCAAACACCGCGCCATATATAAAACTCGACTATTCGGACAATGTCATGCCGAAATATGACGCGGACAGGGACATTATCGACAAGGCTATGAGCATGATTAAGACCCACCAGGGCGCGTGCCCTATATATACGGCGATATCCCTCGTATTTTTCAGCGCCATAGGCTTTGAAAGCTTCAGGATGATTGGCTCTACGCGCATGGCTTCCGGCGGCTACGGCTACCATGTCTGGCCGGTTATTGTTCTTGACGGCAATAATTATATTTTTGATGCCCAGATTGACGACCATATCGCAAAGGGCGGCGCAGTTAAATACATGCGTTTTGGGAAGCTTAATTCAGAGCTTAACAATGCTTATTCCTTCTCGGAATCAGAGAACAGCCAGCAAGCAAAATTCATGAATTTCGCGAGCGACAAAAAGCCTGTAACTCAGATTACAAAAATCAAGCTTAACGACAGCTCAGTCGTTTTCAACGCAAAAACAAAAATAAATGCTGAGGTCAGTGTAAAAACTCAGGATGAGGGTGACATACGCTACACATATAAGCTTAAAGAAAAACAATCGAGTTCGGACTCCAACCTTAAATCAATCGCGAGCAATGACGACTGGAGCAAATCCAATAAGTCTGTCAAGGTTCTCGCGGAAAAGGTCAAGGCGAATACCATTAGCTTTGAAGCGGAAAACTCAGGCAATTATGAGCTGTCTGTCACACTTACAAAGGCGGCAGCAGTTTTATCGGTTAAATCCGTAAGCTTCAGGGTCCTCGGCGCGACTTCCGCGGAAAACAAGCTTATACTAAATAAAACGGTTCAGTCTATTAATAATCCAGTAAGCCTTAGGTTTGAAAAAGCCACGGGAGCAAACGGCAAGCTCGATATTTCTTATTTTTTAAATAACAGCACTAATGAAATATTTATTGAGAGCGACAAAAATCTCAGTTCCTCCGTTTTTGAAACAAAATTTGTTCCGAAAACTGCCGGGAACTACCTGATTGTTGCGAAGCTTACTTCCACTGACGGGAAATCTTCTGTCGCATCCTCCGCTTTGAAGGTTCTTAAAAGCATTATAGGCGATGTGAACGGCGACGGCATACTGAGCGCAAATGACGCGAGAAGCGCATTGAGGCATTCCTCAATGCTAACAATTTTGACTGAGGAAGATGCGCTTGCCGCCGATTTCGACGGCGACGGCATAGTTACTGCCACAGACGCAAGAATGATACTAAGATCCTCCTCCGGGCTTACATAAGAATTTACACCAAGAACTTAATTTTATTTTATACAAGGGGTCATATTTTGGATTCATCTCAAAAAAGGGACGACAACGGCAGCTATCAGGACAGAGATATAATTTTCGGAAAAAATGCCGTAAAGGAAGCCCTGAAGTCAGGCAAAGCTATTGATTATGTGATGATTGAACGGGGTGAGGCAAAGACTTCCCTCGCTCCGATTATTGCTGTGTGCCGTGAAAAAGGAATTATTGTAAAAGAAGTTGATTCAAAAAAGCTTGAATTTTTATGCGCCCATGAAAATCATCAGGGCGTTGCTTTATTTAAAGCCGCGCACGAATATTCAAGCATTGCCGAAATACTCTCGCTTGCAAAGGACAGAAGCGAACCGCCCTTTGTTGTTATTTGTGACGCTCTCGAGGATCCGCATAATCTCGGCGCAATTATCAGAACCGCTGAAGCCTGCGGGGTTCACGGCGTAATCATACCTCAGCGGCGAAGCGCGACGCTCTCGGGAATTGTCTCGAAAACCTCCGCCGGTGCTTTTGAATACATGAAGGTCGCGAAGGTTGTCAACCTTAACTCGGCAATTGCAGAGCTCAAGGAAAACGGGCTTTGGATTTATGCCGCCGACATGGAGGGTACACCGTACAATAAGGTGAATTTCAGCGGACCTGTCGCATTGATAATAGGCTCAGAAGGTAAGGGTGTGAGCCGGCTGGTGCTTGAAAATTCTGATATGGCAGTCTCGCTTCCGATGAAGGGGCAGATAAATTCGCTCAACGCGTCTGTCGCTGCCGGAATACTGATGTTTGAAATCGCAAAAACCAGATAATATATAGGGAGTAAAATTTAATGCGCTCCGACACAAAAACCCCCGCCGATAAGCTTCCCGCAAATAACTCAGACATGTCCGGAAAGCCCCAAGCGGCAAATTCGGGCAGCGTGACATTCGCACAGGCTAGCGTCACAAAAAAGTTGAGAGCGGAAAGCGGAAACCCCAGAACGGTAAATCAAAGCCCTGAAATTGAAAAAACAAACACTTTTAACCCGGTTTCTCAAGCCGGGTTAAATGATATTTCCCCAAACACAAAAAAAGCCTATACCGCGTTTACAGATGAAAAAACCGCTCATTATGAAAAAGCATTTACGACACCGGAAAAAAAAGCTCCGGTACATGATTACACCGACAGCGTGAAGGTATTTGCGACTAAGGAATTTGTAAATGAAAACGACATAAAGCATCTCATAAAAGTCAACAGTCTGAAGGCTTCCGATGAAAATAAGACTGCAACCGAAAACGCGGAAACTCTTAAAGAAGGGAAAAAATCGCTTGCGAGCATCAGCGGCGCGAATATTATTTCAGCTAAGCGTTATATGAAAGAAGTGCGCAAAAGGCTCTATTTAAAGACTATTATCGTCTCTACTATAGCCTCGATAATGCTCGTGCTCACTCTCCTGTTTGCAAATCCCGCCGCGGGAATTGAACCGGACTCTGCTCTGTTTTATCTTATCGCCTCATTTATTCTGCTGCTTCTGGCGGTCGGCACGACTTATAAGGAGCTTCACAGCGGCCTTAAAGCGCTCAGGGCAAAAAAAGCGAATGCCGACACCGCGCTGTGTTTTATTTGGCTTTTTGCCGTCGTTCAGAGCGTGCTGGCTTTTTCGGATATATCCGCCGCGGCAGGTAATTTTCAGCTTTTTTCGGCTGCGGCTGTCTTTTCGGCTGTTCCTGTTTTTATAGCGAAGAGCCTGAATGCGACACGCGCGCTTATCACTCTTAATGCCCTCCCGAAAACTGCCCCCTACTCCAGCGGCACTCCTCTTCCTGACAGCCCTGAGACAAGAGAAATATCCGAAAACATGCTCAAGGGCGGGAAAAATATTTCGCGCAACTCAAAAACAGCAGCCCTCGGCAAGCTACTCGCAGTTTCGCTGTATCAGGACGGTTCGCTGAAAATCTGTTCTGTTATCATTCCAATAGCTCTGATAATTTCAATTGCTGTCGGTGCTTTTACCGCTTTCAAATCAAAGGATTTTATTTATGGCTTCTCGGTTGCTTCAGGCAGTCTTTGCTTTCTTTTTCCTTCCAATATAACTCTCTCACTTCTTATACCCTTGTTTATGAGCGGAAATGAGCTGAAAAATTCCGGCGCGTCGATTCTCACTTATTCAGGAGCCGCCGCACTCGCGGACGCTCAGGCTGTGATTCTCGACGCGGAAAGCCTTTTTGACGCGGAAAGCTGCGCAATTCATGCTATCAAACCTTACAATTCACGTAGAATTGACATATCTATAATATATGCCGCAAGCCTGATTATTAACTCCAAGGGGGCACTGAGCGAGGTTTTTAAAAATATCGTGCTGAACCATGAGCATACACTGCCGCCGCTTGAGTATCTCGGGTATGAGGACAAGCTCGGGCTGTCTGCGGTGATTGAGGGCAGCTTTGTTTTGCTCGGGACACTTGAACAGCTCTCACACCACAGCATAGAGCTGCCTAAAAACGAGAGCTATAACAAATACGCTGACAGCGAGAAAAAGCCGCTGTATCTCTGCATTGACAATGAGCTTGCGGCGATGTTCCTTGTGAGCTATTCCCCGGTTGAAGAGACTGCCCGGGAGATTTTAAACGTCACGGCAAATGCCGTCACTCTGCTTATTTCTTCCTATGACCCGAATATTACAGAAGAATATATTGAGAAGTCATTAAAGCTTGACAACCACAGTGTCAGGGTAATAAATCAGAAATACAGTGAATACTATAAAACAATCAGTTCTCAAGTCAGCGAGTGCGCGACTGTTGAGAATTTCAACAACGGTTCAGCATTGTCATTTCTAAAAACGATAAATGCTTCACATACCCTGAAAACCGTCCGCAGCTTTATTTATGCTTCCGCGGCGATTAATACTGTTATTTCTCTGATAATTATTAGCTTTTACGCGTTTTTCAAGGATATGAGCGGTCTGGGGAGCACGCATATTATACTCTATCAGACATTTTGGTGTTTTATAAATATAATTGTATCCTTGATAATAAGTACATTGAAAAAAAAGTGAGTTTTTTTTTCGTTTTAGAACAAATAAGTTTTATTCTTTTATTTTACAAATAATAATGTAGGTGAGCAAATGGAAGCGTTTACAACTTTTATCAACAGCATTACCGACCCCCAATATCTGAGCTGGGGCGATGTCATTGTCAGAATAGCTCTAGCGACCCTTCTTGGGTTTTTTCTGGGGCTTGAAAGGGAGATTTCCCACCACCCTGCCGGAATGAAAACTCACCTTCTTGTGTGTCTCGGATCCACGCTCGCCTCTTTAATCGCCTGCGAAATGGGTTATAATGTCGCAGATATGCCGGAAGCTGGGCTTGACCTCTCGCGAATCGCCTCAGGTGTTGTTTCGGGCATGGGCTTCATAGGCGCGGGCGCAATTATGAAATCGCGCGACGGGACTATGGTTACAGGCATAACGACCGCCGCGACGCTGTGGGTTTCCGCATGTCTCGGGCTTGCAATAGGCATGGGTTATTACCATATCAGCATTATGACCTTTGGAGTGGTTCTCGGCGCGACAATTCTTTTAAAGTTCATTGAGAAGAAGCTGTTTATCAAAAAAAGAGAACGCAGCATAGAAATTACATTTACAGATAAAAAAGTAACCATGCCTTTGATTGAAAAGCTTTTTGAGCAAAAAAAGGTGAGTGTCCAGTCCTTTGAATACAAAATTTACCCTGACCAGATGATGTACAGCGGCGAAATTGTCCACCATTGCAGATATAATCTGACTGTTCCGCGCAGTCTGCCTATAGGCGAAATCATCAAGGGATTAGTCATGCTGGAAAATATTGTCGAGGTGTTCGAGACACTACACGGCAAGGAGGGCTCTCTTGATTACCGCAAGCCGGAAGAAGAATCACTGAACGAATAATCTTATTAAGTCAAAAAAAAGTGTATGAAAAAAAAATCATACACTTTTTTCCTTTACTTTAGTGAAATTTTATGAGATAATAATGTTATAGTGATTTGAAAGGGGTAATAAAATTATGTCAGAAAAGCTAAAGCTTGATTACAAAAAAACGATTTTAATCGGCTTCGGATTCCTTTCGACCAGTATTGTCTGGGGCATTTACGACCCGTATATTACCACAATACTGAAATCTATGCTCAGTGAAAGCGCGACTATTAACGAGTGGAGTACCTACCTTATAGCAAAATTCCCGAAACTGCTTGATTTTGTCGCCTCTCAGGGTGAAAATACAACAAATGCCGCAGGCGCGTTTACCCTCGTGCCGCTGTTTATCGGTATTATCATGACCTTTGACAATATTTTCGGCGTGATTTTCCAGCCGACCTTCGGAAAGCTATCCGACCGTATGCACTCAAAATACGGCAAAAGAAGTCCATTTATTTATATCGGTGCGCCAATATCCGCCGTCATTTTCGCTTTGATTCCGTGGATGTTTTTGTCGCTCGGGAGTATACCTGCGCTGATGATTTGCATAATTCTTTTTGTCTTCGTGATGTCGCTATGGCGCGCGCCCGTCGTCGCACTGATGCCCGACCTCACCCACCCGAGCCTGAGAAGCGAGGGCAACGCAATAATCAACCTCTGCGGCGGCGTCGGCGGTCTTATCGGTATGCTTGCCGGTTCAATCATAATTTTCATTATGAAGACCTTCGGCGCGGATGTCAGTGACGAAAAGACCTCATATCCCTATGTTTTCCTTCTGGGCTCAGTCGTGATGATAGTTTGCACGCTTGTTTTATTCTTTAAAGTGCATGAGGGCGACAACCGAATCAAGGTGAAAGGCTCAGAAAATCAGGCAATGGACGAACACGCGAAACTGAAGGCGCAAAGAGAGGCCGAAAAAGCGGAAAAAGAGCAGATGAAAAAAATCAAGCTCTCGCGCGGCGAAAGAATAAGCCTTATTACCATGCTTATCGGGTTGTTTTTCCTCTTCTGCGGCACAAACGCTATTCAGACCTTTTTTGCTCTTTTCGCAAAGGAAGCGCTTAATAAATCAGCCGCTCAGGCAACAAGCATGATGGCAATCTTCGCGGTTTCGGCGATGGCTGCGGCAATTCCCGCCGGAAAGCTCGGAAAAAAATTCGGCAGGAAGAAAACAATAATGTCAGGATTAGTTTTGTTCCTCTGTGTCTTTTTGCTTTATAAAATCACCGGCAGCAACGCGGTTATCTGGGTCGCTCTTGTCGTTGGCGGTATTGCTAACATGATAATCACGGTAAACACCCTTCCGCTGGTGCTCGAAATCGGAGGGCTTGACAAGGTCGGAACCTTTACAGGCTACTACTACACCGCGACTTTCTCCGCGCAGATAGCCGCGCCGATACTCTTCGGCATCTTCGTCATGTTTTCCGGCACCTATACCTCCCTGTTTGTTTTCTGCCCGATAGCCTTCGCTCTTTCACTTTGCGCGATACTTTTTGTAAAACACGGCGAGGTTATCCCGGATGAAGTTATAAGAGAGACGGCGGAAGGATAAATAAACGACAATTTTTGCATTAATATAAAAAAATTTGCCATACCTATTGATTTTATCTTATTAATCATATATTATTATATTGAGGGTCAGAAAATTATTAGTTTTCTGTTGAAATGTGATGGGAATTTGTATTATTTGCTATAATAATTACGGAGGGACGGAAAAATGGCAGAATTCACCTATGAAATTGTAAAGGAGCTTGGTTTGATTTCCGAAGGCACCGGCGGCTGGCAAAAGGAGCTCAACCTGGTTAGCTGGAACGGCAAGGAAGCGAAATATGACATTCGCGATTGGGGTCCTGAGCACGAAAAAATGAACAAGGGCATCACCCTGTCAGCGGCGGAGATGAAGGCGCTTAAAGCTCTTTTGAGCACGATTGATTTTGAGGATTAACCGTTAAATTGCTTACATAAAAAAATACCCATATTCCAAATCGAAATTTTCGTTTCGGTTAGGTTTATGTGGTTTTTTTTGATTTATATAAATTTTTATAGTATTGGAGCTTATTGAAAATCTTTTCCTTCGGCGTCCAGCAGCAGGGTTCTGCGGACATTTCCTGTCTCAAGTGCCCTCCCCAGCTCTTTTGAGAGATAATCTATAAGCAGCAAAGGGTTAACAGTGGTTGCGGCTCCCGCTCCCAGTACAGTTTTCAAAAGAATCTGATTATCTTCCGGGATAAGCTCAAAGCTTTTTATATTTTCAGCGATATTAATCTGCTTTACAGTTTTTTTGCCATTGACTTTCCCTGTTTTTTCGCAGAGAATTTCATCACTTTCAAGAGCGGATTTCAATGCGTCAAGGCTGATACCTTCCCCGTTAAAACGGATTTCATAACAGGCAAAGGCTATCTCAGAAGCTTTTAAAACAGGCTCATATGCAGCAGTAATTAACAGCCCCGTAGGCAGGCATTCGTTTAGCCTGCTTATTATTTCGCTGTTTTCCATCTCACCGTCAATGCGCATATCCATAATGTCGTTAACGCTCTCAACTCCGAGCGGCAGCGGCATGGCAAAGCTTATGTAGGGATGCGGGTTGAAGCCCTCAGTATACCAGACGGGAATCGAGCTCCTGCGAATCGCACGCAGCAGACAGCGGTTTAAATCGAGATGCGAAACATATTTAATTCTGTCGGTTTTATTAAAAAAAAGTCTAAGATTTCGCATCACATTTCCCTCCCCATAGCATATTTGCCCCGCAAGCCGCGCATTTTTCGCGGCAGCAGGGTGTTGTCTGCGCTTCCTGAGCCTTTAAATTCTCTTCGCGCAAAAAATCTTTCCTGATACCGTAGTCAAAAATATCCCAGGGTAAAATTTCATCAAAACCGCGTTTTCTTTCGTTGTAAAAAAAGGGCTTGATGCCGTTTTCCTCAAAAGCAGCCTGCCATTTTTCCATATTAAACTTATCGTCCCAGCTGTCAAAGGTACAACCCTTTTTCCAAGCGCTCTCGATTACCGCACAAAGCCGCCTGTCACCTCTGGCGAAAACACCTTCAAGCATGCTCATGGTTCTGGTGTGAAAGCTGAGGGTGACTTTTTTTGTCGTGATAGAGTTTTTGAGAAGCTCCTGCTTGCGTTTCAGCTCGTCTATGCCGTCCTGTTTTTCCCATTGAAAGGGAGTAAAAGGTTTAGGCACAAAGGAAGAGACGCTGACACTGACACTGACCCCTTTACCTTTGGGGCGCTCGGGGCAGCTGTAAAATTCGTCAACGACTTTTTGCGCAAGGCGGGCAATTCCGACAATGTCCTCGTCTGTTTCTGTGGGCAGACCAATCATGAAATAGAGCTTGACAGAGGTCCAGCCACCGGCGAAAGCCTTTTTGCAAGTCCCAAGAATTTCCTCCTCGCTGAGATTTTTATTAATTACGTCCCGAAGCCTCTGTGTCCCCGCTTCAGGTGCGAAGGTGAGACCGCTGCGCCTGACGCTTTGCAGCTTTTTCATCAGATTATCATCAAAATTATCAACCCTGAGCGAGGGGAGAGCTATATTGACCTTGTCCTCAAGCGTCCAGTCAAGCATCTGTTCAAGCAGAGCAGTGATTTTTGAGTAGTCCGAGCTGGACAAAGAACTCAGCGAGACCTCATCATAGCCTGTGTTTTTGCAAAGCTCACGGCTCTGGGCGCTTATTGTTTCCGGTGATTTTTCACGGATTGGGCGGTAGATAAAGCCCGCCTGACAAAAACGGCAGCCGCGTATACAGCCGCGAAAAATTTCGTGCGTAACGCGGTCATGAACAACCTCCATAAAAGGGACAACAAAGCTCCCGGGATAATAAACGCCGTCAAGGTCGCTGATTATACGCTTTTTCACCTTTTCGCCCGCGCCGTTTTCGGGCTTGACATTATTTATGGTCCCGTCCTCATTATAAGAAACCGAATACAGCGAGGGCACATAAACGCCCTCAAGAGACGCGGCGGCAAGGAGAAATTCCTCTTTTGAGCTGCCGCGGGCTTTATGCAGCTTCAAGAGGTCGATAAGCTCGTTTGAGACCTCCTCACCCTCGCCGATGACAAACAAATCGAAGAAATCGGCGACGCATTCACAGTTGCATACACATGGACCGCCGCCAATAACGAGCGGAAGCAGCTCAGTCCTCTGTTCGCGGCGCACCTCAAGACCTGACAGGTCAAGCATATTGAGGATATTTGTATAAGAAAGCTCATACTGCAGGGTAAAGCCGATAATATCAAACTGACGCAGGCTGTCCATGCTTTCAAGAGCAAAAAGCTCGATGCCATTCTCCCGCATCTGCCGCTCCATATCCTCCCATGGCGCGAAAACCCTCTCGCACCACACATCCTCCCTCGCGTTCGCCGCGCCGTAAAGAATTTTCATTCCGAGGTGCGACATACCGATTTCATAGCTGTCGGGAAAGCAAAAAGCGTATCTAATATCAACCTTGTTTTTATCCTTGACGCAGCAGTTAAGCTCACCGCCGGTATATCTTGCCGGCTTTTGAACAAAGAGCAGTATATTTTCTATTTTCGAATCCATATTTTTCTCCATAAATCAAACTATAAAAAGTATTATATCAGAATCGCGCTCCTCTTACAAGTGCATAGACAATATTGTCATTTTCCTTGTCCTGTGAGCATATATATTCTTAACTGATATTGAAAAATGAAAGGAAAATGAGAATATGAGAAGCAACACCGGAAGACCTTCCACCGCTTCAAAGGCAAAGCAATCCGACTATCTTGTCAAGCTTATCAGTGTTCAGCTGACGCTTTGTATTTTAATTTTTCTCGCGGCTCTTTTATATTCGAAAATAAATGCAGGCGGCTTCGAGAAGCTCAGCGCGGAATATAATAGACTGATGGAGAGGGACATGTCGGTTGACGAGCTGAAGGAGGTTTTTAAAAACAACGGTGCGGAAAATACCACCGCTGAGGAAACTCTTCCGGAAATTCTGGAAAACGACACAGAGTCAACCACCGATGTCTCAGCTACGGCGAAGGAAAAGAATCAATCGGCTGCCTCGTTGAACACAAAACTCGGCAGCAGCCTTCAAAATATTTACAACACACCCGCTTCAGTGCTTGAGGAGCTCATCAAAACCGAGCCTGTCATGCCTGTGGAGGCAAAACGTGTCTCCTCGCTGTTCGGCGAAAGGCTTCACCCATCAACCAATAAGGAGGAATATCATCAGGGTACCGACTTTGCTGCAGAGGAGGGTTCTGTCATTTCGAGTGTGCTGGACGGTAAAATAAAAACAGTCGAATACTCAAAAGGCAGGGGGAATTATGTCGTGGTCACTCATGCGAACGGCTACGAAACATGGTATTGCCACTGTAAAAAAATCCTCGTCAAGGAGGGTACCGTTGTAAGGGCGGGCGAAAGTATCGCACTTGTGGGCAACACCGGAGATTCGACAGGATTTCATCTGCACCTAGAGGTACATGTAAACGGTGTTGCTAAAGACCCGATGAAAGTTCTATTTAAAAACTATGAATTTTAGACTTTTTAAAGTAAAAATAAACATTTCTTTTTTCTTTGCCTTAAGCCTCGCATTTGTTTTAAGCAGAAAAAATGCCGAAACAATCACCGTTCTGATGTTCTCGGCATTTTTTCATGAGCTTGCGCATCTGTTTGCGATAATTTATTTCAAAGAGCTGCCGAAAAAAATAATCGTGGGCATTTTCGGCATAGAGATAAGACGCGCCGGAAACGTAAGGCTGTCATACACTCAGGAGTGTATTGTCTCGCTGGCGGGACCTCTCATGAACCTGTTTCTTGCTGCGGTTTTTTTTGTTTTAAGCTCCTTCGCGGGAAGCGTAAACCCTCTCTCACCCGCTCTAATTAATTTATCCCTCGCCGCATTAAACCTGCTGCCGATTATGCCTCTCGACGGCGGCAGATTCTTTTATTTTTTATTATGCGCAAAAAGAAGCGAACAGGAAGCCTTGAAAATCGCCGAAAAAGCGGCGCTGATAACTCTTTTTCCGCTTTCGGTGCTTGGCTTTACAGTGCTTATTCGCAGCGGCTATAATTTCACGCTGCTCGCGGTTTGTGTATATCTGTCTTTTTTATTTGTAATGCAGAAAAAAGTAGACTTATATCAATAAGCCTACAACCGTCCTGACTCAATGCAAGAACAAGCATTTTGCATGAGCAGTCCGTAAAAAAATTCTAATCCTAATTTAAATTTTCTTCAACAGCAGCCTTCCAGCCGCTGTTATGTATTATTTTTGTCTTATATGCCTTTCTGGCAAATTTCAGAGCCTCAGTCCGTTCTGAAGCCATAAGATAATCAGTGTTGTCAGGGCTCGAAAGCTCTATGTCCGGCATGCTTATGACTTCACGCTTGAACTCCACTGCTTCCAAAGCCCGGCTCAGCTTTTTCGCGAACTCCTCAAAGGGACAGGTAAAATTATAAATAAAAGTCGCCGCGGAGTCACCCATATCAACGGCAAACTCCACAGCTGCGCTTTTTTTATTTCTCCCCGGGACAATCAGCCAAAGAACATAATCCCCGCCATCGCCGCTTGTGCTTTCGTTCTTTTTCATACCAATGCATATTTCGCCGAGATCGGTCATCTCAAGCAGCATGGCAAAATACTCCGCGCTGCGGCTCTCATTAATTTTTGCTCCGAGGCTGTTGACAAACGAATCAGAAACGCCATAAATGCTCGAAAAGGGAACAGCCTTTCCCTCAAGCATCATAGAGGCGATTTTAAGCGTCGCAGCGGCATTCAGGGTATTATCCAGCTCCTTAATTGCCGCGACAGCCTTATCGCGCTGGTTCCTCATCTGAGTATCAATGCATTTCTCGAGAGGCGAAAAATCATGCCCAAGCTTCGATAAAATATAGCTCTCACCGCTCTCAAGTGTCAGTTCAAGCGCGTAGTCCGCGCTATTTTTTTCGCTAACGAAACAAAACGGAATCCGCCTTGATAGCAAATCAGGCGACAAAATACAGACGCAGCTGCTGAACACCTTTATCACGCCGCTGCTGATACTCATTTTACCGTTTTCGGTAAATTTATATGCTCCCTTTGTTTCAAAAACAGCGTTTTCCTTTACAAACAGCGCCTTCAGAACCTTTTTGTTGTAAGCTTCAAGGAGCTCGCCACAGAAGCTATCGTAAAAACTGCCAAGCTTTTTAATAATAAAATTACCGCTCAGGCTTTGAATGCTAACGGTATAATCCTCAGCATTTATTCCCAGAATCTCAAAATACGGCAAGCTCAGAGCGTCAAGCGGCGCGACTATAATCAATGCCTCTGCATCGATTTTCAAAATCACGTCACCCTTAATAAGTCCTGAGCTGACCGCAGCCTTGTATTCAAAAGCTTCAGATTTTTCCGGCGGGGAAGCGCCTTCTGAACCGGTAAGCGCGAGACCTTCGGCAAGCTTTGATAAATCAATACCCATTTAATCACTCCTTCCTGAGCAAAGCACTATAAACACCTGAATTCTGACTACTGTTAACTGTTTACAGCTTTCCGCCGCACTCGCCGCAGAATTTTGTTCCCGGAGTATTTTCCGCTCCGCAGGAGGAGCACTTACCGCTTTCGGTTATGAGCAGATTTTGACCGCAGTTATTGCAAAATTTTGTTGTCTGGGCATTTTTCGCCCCGCATTTCGGGCATTCCTTCAGCTCCATTGACGCTCCGCAATTATTGCAAAACTTTCCGCTTCCGGCGGGTTTTCCGCAGACGGTGCAAATCGTGGTCTTGCTCTCGATTTCGCCCTTCCAGACAGTTGCGGACTGCCCCGCTTCGTCTATATTCCGCCTCATAGCGTCAGCCTTAGCCCTCGCCACGGCAACCTCCTGGCGCGGCGCGCAGGTCACGCAAAGACCCTCATCCTCATTGTGACAGCTGTTGCAAACATAGCTGTTGCAGCCCGGGCAGCGGAAAAACAGACCCTTTACCTCATTTTGCGCGGCGATAAAGGCCTGTTCATGCTCCTTGTGCCAGTCAGGCGACTGCCCCTCGAATCTCTCGGAAAGAATATTGGTGCCTCTCTCAGCGAGATAACCGATGTCGCGGAGCTTGCCGCCGAAGAGATTCCCGGCGAGGTTCAGCCCCTGCCCCAAAAGGCGGCTGCTTTTTTGCTTTTTATAGGTTGAGGACTCGATAAAGCTTGACTTAAAGCCGTCATTGCATATATCGCAGTAAAAGGTGAACTGAAAACCGGCTTCGGTTGAATTATCCTCATAATTACGTGTAAAAGCCTGAAGCATATTTTCCCAACTTTCATTATAAATATTGACCTGTGCCTTTGTAAGCTATAATCCGGGTTAAGAATGCAATTACTCAAATCACGTCGGGAGGTAAGATAAAAATCATAACATTTCTACCTTCCCGACATTAATTCTTCGTTTTTCATTTTTTAATTTTTCATTAGCTCCTTGCTCCGCATTCACCGCAGAATTTAATTCCCGGCTGAAGCTCTGCGCCGCAGGATACACATTTCGGCTTTGCCGCCGCACCCAGCCTCGCACCGCATTCCTGGCAGAATTTAACACCTTCCTCGTTAAGAGTACCGCAGCTATTGCAAGTTCGTGCCTCCTCATCGGCTTCCTTAGCCGCTTTTTCGGCTTGATTTTCCTGATTAATCTGCGAAAGCTTCGCCTTCGCGGCGGCAATATTAGCGGCAATCAGCTTCAGCTTGTCGTTCTGCGGGAAGGCAGAAGGATTTTGAGAATATGCCGCTTTTCCGATTTCGATAAAGAGCTCATCTTCCTGTTTTTGCAGTTCGTCAATTTCCTGATTCGCGTTCATAACCTTAACGTTCGGGTCGTCCTGAGGCATAAAGCTCGAAGCCATTTTAAAAAGACCGCCAAGACCGCCGAGGTTGCCGAGTAAATCGTTAGCCATGTTTGTTACAATCCTTTCGAGAAATAAATATGTAAAAAGATATTAATCGCGCTCTTTTGTTAATTATATCTTATATTTTATAATAAGTCAAGGATAATTTATAGACATTGCCGACAGAATTGTCGTTTTAAATAAATGAAACTATTTCTTTTCTATTGACAACGATGTTTTTTAGTGTATGATTAATAGAAGAAATTAGGAAAATAGAGGAATCTTATGTCAATTTTCGAATTAATTGAAAAGCTGAAAGTGCCGGACAGCGAATTTACACCGATTCCCTTCTGGTTTTTGAATGACAAGCTCGACGAAAACGAGCTCATACGGCAGATTGACGATTTTCACGCTAAGGGAGTGAACGCTTTTGTTCTACACCCCAGAATCGGTATCCCCCGGGATATTCCTTATATGTCTGAGGTTTTTCTCGCTTATATAGGGGTCTGTATTGAGAGGGCGCACAGCCTCGGTATGAAAGTCGTGCTGTATGACGAGGGCATGTATCCCTCCGGCTCTGCCTGCGGTCAAGTGGTCGCGCAAAACCTTGAATTCGCCTCACGCAAGCTATATAAAAAAGTTCTATACAAAAGCAAAAAGGGACTTCGTGTCCCTGAAAATAAAAAAATTATTGCTGTTTACAATATGGGTTCTGGCGGAGCGATGACGGAGGTAACGAAAGAAAAAAGCTTGCAGAAGCTACCCTGCACCGCGTTTATTCTCGGCTATACCGGCGGGCATATCAGGGGTATTCACCCCTTGCAGGACGACGGAAGCCGTAATGCACCGCCCAGCGCGGACTTGCTGAATCCTTCGGCTGTCGATGCTTTTATTTCCCTCACGCACGAGGTTTACTATAAAGAATTCTCAAAATACTTTGGCAATACGGTTATAGGTTTTTTCACGGACGAGCCAAGTATAACCGGAAGAGGCGGCAAATTAAACGGCGCGCTTCCATGGAGCGAGGGGCTGCTTGAGGAATTCAGGGAGCTTTGCGGCTACGATTTACTTCCGGCGCTTTTTGACGACTATGACCCCGCGCACAGCGAGGCTTGCCTAATGTACCGCAATGCAGTACAGTCAAGGCTTGAGAGGGTTTATTACAAAAAACTCAGCGACTGGTGCGGCTCTCACGGCATCGCCCTGATGGGGCACCCCCGCGAGAGCGGCGACATAGGTGTGCAGAAATATTTTCATGTGCCGGGACAGGATTTAGTTTGGCGATATATCACAAGCGAGAATAATCTCAGCTCTCCCCATGCGATGATAGGCAAATGCTCGAGCGACGCGGCGAGGCATTATAACCGCCGCCGTAATTCGAACGAGGTTTTCGGCGTTTGCGGCGCGAAGGATGACCCCTGGGATTTTCCATACTGCGACATGATTTGGTACATCAACCACCTATGTGTACGCGGCGTAAATATGATATTTCCTCATGCTTTTTATTATTCTCTCGCTGCGCCTCTGCAGTACGGCGAACGACCGCCGGATGTAGGTCCCGGCAATATCTGGTGGGAGGATTACCGTGAGGTCAGTGACTATATAAAAAGGCTTTGCCTGCTGAATACGGACTGTAAAAACAGCGCGGTAACGGCGGTTTTGTGCAGTGCGCAAACAATGCCGTGTGAAATTGTAGCTAGGCTTTATGAGAAGCAGATACCCTTTAACTATATACAGGATGAATGGCTCGAAAACGGTGAAATAAGGGTTGCTGACGGACTTCTTCACGACACCGCGAACAACTATAAATATCTGCTTGCCGACCCCTCTCTCGAGATAAGCGATATTGTACGCTCAAGGCTTGACGACTTCATCTGCGGCGGCGGGCAGGTCTTTGATTCGGTGCAAAACCTGATAAAATCAATGCGTCCTGAGGACATACTTTATAAATTTATTTGCACTCGCGGCAACGGTAAAGAGCTTCGGCTTGAGCTGCTCTTTCACGGCGAAACTCCTGTTTTGCTCGCGGCAAATGAGGGAAGAGATAATATAATGGGCATAATCAAGACTAATATCCGGGGAAAATGGTATTGCTTTGAGCCGCTCTCAGGCGAAACAAGCGAGGCAATTATTACCGATACTGATGAAAATGAAACATCAATCAAGCTCGAGCTTTTCGGAGGACACCTTTGCGCTTTCATCTGTGACACACTGCACCAGGCTGAGAAAAGCATGGAAATAAAGAAAAAAATCCACGAAATATTTATCGATGAGCAAAATTTTATACGCACACCGAAACAAACACCCGAGGATTATTTTGGAATTATCACTTATACCGGAACGGTTTTTGCACAGGAAGGCTATGACAAATATATATTGAAGCTGCCGGATATTTCAGAGCAGTGCAGCGTTTTTGTCAACGGAATATTATGCAAAAAGCTGAAAATGAAGCCGTTTTCCTGCGACATAAGCGCTCTTATAAATACCGGAAGCAATGAGCTAAAAATTGAGGTGCAGACAAGCGCGGCAAATAAATACGGCAAGGGCAAAAAAGGCGGAATTATATTTTAAAGCAAATAATCATGGGCGAGTATAAGAAAAACACTCGATGTCCATGTATAAGCCTTATCGCAAAGCCCCTCGCCGCTGAGAGCGTCAAAATTTTCAGCACAGCCGCTCCGCTTTACCATACGGCAGAATTTTTCAGCAGCAGCCCTCGCAAGCTCCTTTTCACCTGACTTATACAACCCTTCAATGATAAAAATCGTAGGCGGCGCCCAGATTGGACCCTGCCAGTACCCGTCTGATTTATACTTCTGGCTTTTCGGCGATTCGCTCGCGTAGCCAAATTCGGTGAGGAATCTGTCGCTTTTCAGCGTGTCAAGCGTATTTTTCAGAATCTCCTGCGGCAGGCGATCCGCCAGCAGAATAGGGATATATAAAATCAGCGACTCGTTTTCGATTATTTCATGTGTGCGGCAGAGCCTTGACACCGGTTTGCCGCCGACATAGCAGTGCGAAACCATGTCCTCGAGCATTTTGCCGCTCTTTTGCCGCCAGATTTCCGCCAGCATGTTCTGCCCTGATTTTTCACAAAGCAGAGCTAGAGCGTCCATCTGTATTATCAGATACGCCGCAAGCTCAGGCAGCTCCACGGGTGGAAGTGATGAAAAAGCAGTGGAATTATCCCAGCCGGAATCGTTTCCGTGCCAGTATTCACATATTCCGTCCTTGTCTGTGTCGCGGTAATTAAGCCACCATTCTGTAAGCCGCGAGAGCTTGTCATAAGCCTCACTTATCTGCTGTTGCGAGAGCTCCATATGCTCCATGAGCCGCAACAATGTCCAGCCGTGAACCGGCGGCTTGCAATAATTGTAAGACAGTGTCGTGTCAGTTATACAGTCCGGTAGACGTCCGGTTTTGTCCTGAAAATCAAATGCCACCATAAATTGCTCCCATGCCATCCCGGGATTACCATAAACAAGAGACAGGGCGTTGAAGCAGTGATCCCAGCTCCAGAGCGCCGACATCCAGTTTTTTGACATAAGCATGGCGTCCCGCTTGAGCTGACCTGATTTTTTTACATATGCCGACCAGTTCACATATGCCGCGAGCAGCCTTGTCTCGCTGTATTCCTCAGGCACCTCCGGCGTCAAGGCGCAAAAAGCTTCAAAGCTTTCGCCTGCGTTTTTTCGCGCGGTATCGTAATCAACGCTGAAGGTTTTCGGCTCCCATTCGGGATTGACCTCCTCCAGAACCGCCGCAAATATGCCGTTTTCGCAAATAAAATCCAAACAACAACTGACCGCGCTCCTGCCGCGCCAATCCTGTGTCGCCTCTGCCCTGCCGCTTAACGCATGGGCGAGGTACCTACTCGGGTTTCTGTGCACATTCAGCATGTAGTTCATATCACTTCCGTGCATACACTCATGAATATATCGAAATCCGGAGCAGCCCGGTGTCTGTCGCAGTCGCAGCCCTAAAATATCCCCATTTTTATCTGTCTGTTGTCCTCTTATTACAATTATACCGTCGTTTTCGAAGCAAATTCCTATGTCTCCGAAAGCGGTATGCAAAACAAGCTCCGCAGGGTATGCCTCGCAGGTGAAAGCCAGTTCGCGGGCATTCAAGGTC
Source organism: Oscillospiraceae bacterium (assembly GCA_031551635.1). Classification (GTDB taxonomy): domain Bacteria; phylum Bacillota; class Clostridia; order Oscillospirales; family Acutalibacteraceae; genus JAVBNH01. Next base: position 62,873 of record JAVBNH010000019.1, read on the forward strand.
GGCACAAAATTGCAAACATAGGCGTTCAGAACACCTCCCCTGACAGACTTTAAATAAAGTCCTTCGGGATTTCCCGAATTTTCAAAATTTTCGGGAAGAAAGCAAAAAGCCATATACGCACCCTTGTATGAAAAAGGCACCGAAGCAATATCAAAATTCATTTAGATCTCCTTTACTGTTAAATTGCAGATTGTACAAAAAAAGATTTTTTTAATTTGGAAAGGTCAGTAGATTATGTCAAAAAGATTCAATTACCATTTTGAGCCGAAAAAGGGTTGGATGAATGACCCTAACGGCTTATGTTTCTTCAAAGGGCAATTCCACGCGTTTTTTCAGCACAATCCGTATAAGAGCGAATGGGGACCGATGCACTGGGGTCACTGTGTCAGCGAGGATTTTATCCACTGGAGCGAGATGCCAATAGCCCTTTTCCCTGACCGGGACTACGAAAATGACGGCGGCTGCTGGTCAGGCTCGTCGGTGGAAAAAGACGGAAAACTCTACATATTCTACACCTCAGTCGGCAAGGAATACGGTCAGTCACAGTCCCTAGTCACAACAAGCGACTGCGTTCATTTCGAAAAACATGAGGGGAATCCGGTAATTAAAAATTTTCCGGAGGAAGGCAGCCCCGATTTCAGAGACCCGAAGGTCACAAAAATCGGCGATTTATACTACATGGTTGTCGCGTCCGGCAAAGAAGGAATCGGGAAAATTCTCTATTACACCTCAGCGGATTTGCTGAAATGGGATTATCGCGGCATGCTTTTCGAGAGCAGCGAAATGGGTCGTGTTTTTGAGTGCCCGGACTTCTTTGAGTTTAAGGGCAAATACATTCTGCTCTTTTCGATGGTTGACCACCCGAAAAAGTCGCTGATGATGATTTACGGTGATTTTGACGGGGAAACCTTCACACCTATATCTTACCACACTCCTGAGACCGGACCGCATTTTTACGCTCCGCAGACCTTTTTGCACGGCGACGGCAGAAGAATAATCATCGGCTGGATGCACGCCTTCGGCAAAATCCTTGAATACAGCGAAACCGCGGGAGGCTTCACCGTGCCGCGCGAAATAAAAATGATAAACGGCAGGCTCTGCACATACCCTGTAAAGGAAGCTCACCGGTTTTTTAATAAATCCGATGAGCTCGTTAAGGTCAGTGAAAACAGGGTTGAAATACTGCAGGACGAGCTTGATTTTCCCATCGTTTATGACGGTGAGGTCAAAAGCGTCGAAATCCTGCGCGACGAAAAGGTAATTGAGGTCTTTATCAACGGCGGCGAGGAATCAATGGTATATTGGTTTGCCCCCTAAATAAACCCTACCCCCTATCACCTATCTCCTACCACCTATCTCCTTATCGGGGTATCACTCATTACAAATTCAATCGTACCGCCGTCTTTTATCTGCGAATGATAAAGATATTCGGCGGGGTTCATATCAACGCCATTAACACTGACGCTCTTTACATAAACATTCTTTTCTGACTGGTTTTCGGCGCTGATTGTCAGTGTTTTGCCGCCGCCCAAATCGATAACTGCGTTGTCGACTACGGGGGAGCCGAACCAGTATCTGTCAGTGCCCGCGACGGGATAAATACCCATTGCCGACAGCACATACCAAGCGCTCAGCGTACCGCCGTCGTCATTGCCGTCAAGCCCGGCGGTCTCAAGGGTGTAACGGTCCTCAAGCGCCCAGCGAACATATTTCTGCGCGAGGTCGGGACGTCCGGCGTCGTTAAAGAGATATATCGCATGTATATCATGCTCATTACCGTGCCAGTATCCCGCGCCGGGGTCGAGAGAAGGAAGGGTTGTTTTGGAATCCTTTATAAAAGTCTCAAGCTCGCTGATAAAATAATCCTTCGAGCCAAAAAGCTCAATAAGCCCCGATGGATTCTGCGGAACAGACCAGCGCCATTGCCGCGCGCTGCCCTCGCAATAGCCCTCGGCAAGCTTGTCACCGAAAACATCAGCATAATACGAGGTCATATTCGGGTAAATTTTTACCCAGTTGCCGTCCTTGTCGCGGGGCTGGAAATATTTCGAATCATTATTAAAAAGCGTCCTGTAATTTTCTGATTTCGCAAGATATTTATCTGTCTCAGCCTTAGGCATTCCGAGCTTTTCGCCAAGCAGAGCAAGGGAATAATCAGCCCATGCGTACTCAAGGGTATAACTGACCGACTTGCTTGTCTCGTAAGCCGGAACATAACCGAGGCTGTTATAATACTCGACCTGTCTGCGACCGTTCGCACCAGTTGCTATGACATTGTCGGAGTCATTTTTCATGTACTCATAAGCCTTCAGCGCGTCCTCGTATGTGAAGCCCTCAAGACCTTTAAGATAGCTTTCGGCAAGCACCATATTAGCCGGTGAGCCGAACATGCTGCCGGAGTCGCTCGTATTAACAGGCCAGCGCGGCAAAGCACCGCTGTCAGCCTCGCCCATTAGCAGCAAACTTTTCGCCATATCCAGCTGTTTGTCCGGAGCAAAAAGCGTCAGAAGAGGGTGAAGGGTTCTGTAGGTATCCCACAACGATAAATCGGTGAAATATTCAAAACCGCCGCCGGTGTTGCCGACCTTTTCGCCGAAACCGAGATAGTCACCGTTCACATCGGTGAAATTAGTCGGGGTGAGCATGGTATGATAAAGCGAGGTATAAAAAAGTTTTTTGACAGTTTCATCAGCGGTTTCCACCGAGATTTTCGAAAGAATATTTTCCCATTCATCAACCGCTCTTGTTCTGATTTCGGCAAAATCCGCGTCCGCTATTTCCGTCTCAAGATTTAACAGAGCGTTCTGTACGCTTACATAACTCATGGCAAACTGCATCTCAAGCGGTTTGCCTTTTATATCGCCGAAATTAAGGTTGACACCTGTGTCGTCACCAGAAGCCTCCGCCCTGTTTTTCTCGCTTTTGCCGTCAATCCATGTTGAAAAGCTCTCGATAGGCTGATTGAAGTGCGCGACAAAATATGCCTTGACACCGCTGAGCAGGTCATCCTCACCCTTGAGCACGCGTCCCTCGCCGTAAATCATATTGTTCGCGGTGTCAACGGTGATTTTTCCGCCGTTCGCGCCGCCTTTGATAAAGGAGCTAGTCGCGTCTATCCACAGATGGGCATCCCTGTCACTAGAGAATGTATATTTATGCACAGCTCCGCGTACTGTCGCCGTCAGCTCAGCCATGCAGCCGATAGTCGGCAGGTTCACGGCATAATAGCCGGGAGACGCCGTCTCGCTCTCGTGGAGAAAGAGAAGCGGATTTTTAAGCCTCTTCGCGGGGTCGGAGTTACCGGCTGCAGGCGTGACCCTGAAAAAGCCGCGGTCATTCGCGCCGGTTCCCGCAAGGCGCGTGTGAGAGAAACCCAGCAGGTAATTATGCGAATAAAGATAGCCGGAGTTCCCCATATTAATGAGGTCAAGACCGCCGACACCGCAGGTATCAGGACCGAGATTTACAGAGCTGAAGGGCACACAGGCGGCGGGATTCAGCATGGCGGCAACCCACGGATAACCGCCTGTTCCGCTGAACGCCTCAACATACTGCGTATATTCCCCGACCTCCTCAGGCGGCATCTCGACATAGGTTTTCCCCATGGCTCCGGTATTAAAGATTGAGGTGAACACCATAATTACGCTAAGAATCGCAAGCTGAAGTTTTCTGAAAATAAAACTCATAATACTTCCTCCGAATTAGAGACTTAGACATTAGAATTAATATTAAGTATATTGCCATACAAAAGCAATGTCAACAGTTTTTGAAAAATAATTGAATAATATTATACAACATGCTAAATAGAGATTACTATTAACTGCTACGATTTTAAGAGTTTGAAAATATACATATAGTAATTATTTTATAATAACTTAAGTGGCTTTAGTTAATTTATAATATATTTTTTCAATATTTAAATACTCTGGAGCTATATCTTTTAATTAACAAGAACTTAAAATGATATATATTTATAATCTTTTCTAACGTGGACTTGGCTTGCCAAGCCCACAACCCAAGTCTTGTTTATTATTAAGCTTTCAGCCCACTAAGGTACTAAATTCCTTCAGTAATCTTTATCAGGATAACTCTGCTATATACTTTTATTTCTACCATATAAGTAATTCCGCTGTATATTTATGCATTTTTTTAAATTTTTATTAACATAATAATTTAATTATAATAAAGCAACAATAAATATTTATTAATTTGATATAATTATATTGACAAAGCAATATGATTGTGATAAAATATGACTTGTAAAAATAAAATTGCAATTTTTAGGTGCTTATATAAAACAACATATGTATTACTAATGTCTGTTGGCGTAATATTTACCGTAGCGTCAACACCGCCGATCCACATAAAAGTGTAAACATCAGCGAAAATCAATCTTCAGCCGCCTCCGAAAGCGTTTTAGGAACTTATAAGTATTTCGGAGGGAAAAATTATGGAACTTCCGATCATAACCTTACTATCAGTTCACAATACTATTCCGGATCCAATGGTTGGGTCTTTGATAAAAAGATAAGGGTGACAACAGGATTAACACTTGATGACACTTTAACAACGGTTTATTCCTCGGCACTTTCATGGAGGGTACATTTAGCTCCGTATTCCGTATATACTAACGGGTGTAATGGTTACGGATATATATGGTATGCCTAATTAATAATACAGTGCCGTATGGCGGATTTCCGCCATACGGCATTTAACAATAAATAAAAAAATTAAAAAATGGAGGTGCATTCATATTTTACGTCGTATTTTTCCTTTGTTTATCCGCGCAAAAGCGCTCAGTATTATCTACGGAGCTTTTATGCTGTTTATTATCTATTCAGCGATAAAGCAATCCGCAGGCACAACGCAGGAAATAAACGGCATTTTAGGAGCGCTTTCTTTGCCTATGTCATTTTCTATTTTTGCTTTTGCGCTGTTTACGTTTTTGTCTTATGAGTTCTTTTGTTTATGCAAACGCTTCCATTTAGAGGAATGTCTGCGCAGCACCCAAAGCGGTCATCAAAGAATAATAGCCTCTCAAGCTATATTGATGTCGTTGCTTGTGCTTATTTTTGCAATTTTCATGTCAATCTGGTTAGTATTGCTTTATGCGCGATACCGCGTACAGGAAACAGAAATTGTTTTTCATTTGCTGCTTAATGTATTATTAAATTTTTGTCTGATTCCCTGTTTTGGCATTTTGCTCGGAATGACTCTGTCTCTTTTGGTAAAACGCTTGAATGCATATTTAGTTTTAGTTCTTTTTACTCTGCTGGGAAGTCCCGTGGGGGATGGCTTTGGATATGTAACCTATGACTCTTTAGGTATCAATCTTTATCCGTTTCTTAATTTTTTCAGCTTATTTCCGCCAAATTTAAACTGGAGCCCGGAGGAAGCCTTTGGTCTGTCAGTTTTACCTTACCGGTGGGAAATAATCGGCTTTTGGGCATTATTATTGTCGGGTTTGCTGTGCCACGGGCTGATAAGGCGTAAAACATTCGCCCGCAAAGCGGGAGTGTCAGCCGGACTTGCGCTGAGCCTATTATGTCTGATTATATTTTTACAGCCCTCTTCGAAATTACTGTTATCAAGTGACGACCCAAAAGAATCTATTATGGCGGATTGGGAATATTATTTTATTGATCATCCCGAAGACCGGAAGGCTTCCGCCTTATTCACTATAACCGAATATGATCTCGATATATCGGTGGGTAAAGAATTAAAAACAACCGCGACTATCACAGTGGACAGGCAGGACTTGCCTGAGTATCTGTTAACCCTTTATCATGGTTACACACTGAAATCTGTTGCGTCGCAGGACGGTGTGAAACTGTCTTTCATTCAGGACGGAGACTATATAACGGTAAAAAATCAGGAAAGCCTTAAGATTCAATCGTTACGATTGATATATAAGGGACACTCTCCTGTTTATTATAGTAACGCACAAGGCATGTATTTGCCGGGCTATTTTCCTTATTATCCGCACAGCGGTCATAGACCGGTTTACGACAGGGATACACAGGGCAGCGAAAGATTCGTTTTGCCTGAGCCGGTGATGTTCCGGGTCAAAATTGAAAGTAACCGTACTGTTTACAGCAACTTATCTCAAAACGGCGGCAACACATTTTCGGGAGAATCCACAGGTGTAACGCTTTTATCAGGCTTTTATGATACTATAGAAACGAACGGCGTAACTATTGTATACCCTTATTTAAATACATGGGAATTCAACGCCCAGGCACTAACAGAGTTTGTTAACAAATATGCCGGAACCCCTATGCTTAAGGATTCAATAAAAACAATTTTTTTGACGCCGGTAATTAATAATTCCTCACCATATAACAGATACGCCGCGTTTTCAGACCATCTGCTTCTTTATCAGATTTTAGGAATTGAAAAAGCATATGAAAACCAATTAGCGCAAAGTCATAAGTATTCGCTTGATTTCGCATACCGCGCTTATTTGAAAAACCCGGAGGGTGTTCAAAATCTTGCAGCGGATACGAAAGCTAACAGACCTGAGGGCTCAGGTCCCCTTAGCGTTTATGAATTTCTGATGGATTATTTAGATTTCTACGGCGAAGAAGAAGGACTTTCCCGGATATCTTCATATTTGCAAAATAAAAACGATGACAGGCATTGGAGAGAATTTATTAAACAATTTGACTAAAGGGAGGAGTACAATAATGGTACTGGAACTCAAGCAAATAGAAAAATCATTTGGCAGAAAAAAAGTGTTGCAGTCAGTGGATTTTGTCTTCGACCATGGCATATACGGACTACTGGGGCCGAATGGGGCAGGAAAAACCACCCTGATTCGCTGCATAGCCCAGTTGTATGCTTTAAATCATGGAAGCATATGCTTTCATGGCTGTGACATTCAATCAGATAAAACATACCGCAACCATTTAGGCTATTTACCGCAAAAATTTGGATTGTTTCGCGAGCTGACTGTTTTGGAAATGCTACAGATGCTGGCGGATTTAAAGGGTGTTCCGAATGAAATAATCTTATCTCAAGCGAAGCATTGCATTGAAATGGTAAATTTACAAGAGCGCATGCACAGTAAAGTTAAGACCTTATCAGGGGGTATGATACGACGCTTAGGGATAGCTCAAGCGATACTTAACGACCCGGAATTAATTCTGTTTGATGAACCTACCGCGGGACTTGACCCTGAAGAACGTCTGCGTTTTAAAAATATTGTTTCACATCTAAAGGGAAAGCGTACAATTCTAATTTCAACGCATATCGTTGAGGATGTGGAAACACTTTGCGACTGTGTCGCCGTTATGAAAGAGGGAAACATCGCGGCACAGGGTACTTGTCAGGATATACAGCAGTTCGCGAAGGGTAAGGTATTCGAGCTGCAGGATTCTCAGAAGGATATTCTACAAGGTGACTATTATATACACCGCCAGCTTGAAAGGGATGGAAAAAAATTGATACAGGCGCTTTCCTCTCAGGCGCAAAATGCTGCGACACCCGTAAAGCCAACAGTTGAGGATGGGTATTTATGCATACTAAAAAATATATAAAGCTTCGTTTTTTCCTGAAAAGTATGGGAAGCCTAAGGTTTGTTCCTCCGGTTATTTTTGATATTCTACTTTTAGTTTTACCGTTAAAGACTTATTTTAATTATGGCTCCGGTGAAAAGCTGGAACAACATTTACTGCTGTTAACCCAATTTTTTATGCCGTTATTTTCTGTGTGGTGGGTTGTTTTTACATTAAGAGAGTATTTAGAGTCAGACGGAAATGAGCTGTTTTTTACTGGAGGGAAAAAAGTTATTTTGAAAGAATTGCTAATGGTTTTTCTTTTGGCAATGGGCAATATTCTTTTATTATTTGTCATATATTTTTTCTTACAGCCGAATTTTTCAATTGAATGCGCTCGCATTATTTCAGTTTGCGTGTTCTATTTCGGTCTTACATACGGTATTGCTTTTTTTGTAAAGTCAGTCTCAGTGATTTTGTTATCATTGTTATTATACACATTATTAAATTTTACTATACCGATACAGGAATTGGTTTTTCCTTTCTATATGTCCAGACAGCTGCTCACTATAGAGGATTTCATTATCGTTTGTCTTCCGCTGCTTTTGATAGGAATACTTCTTTCCGTTATAGGTTTTTGTGCAAATAAAAAATTAACAAGCTACTATTAAAGTGAACGATGGTTTAATCAGTGGTTACTAACGAGGGCTTGGCTTGCCAAGCCCACAACACAAGTCTTGTTTTTTGTTGAGCTTTTAGCCCGCTAAGGTATTAAAGCTTTATTTCAAATATAACACCATTTGTGAAAACTTCCGTTTTCCCGTTTGAATCGGATACTTTAAAATTAATAACTGTTTCATACTTCATGATAAGCCTATTATTTTTATCAATAGCCAACCATTGCCCCTCGATTTCATAACTTACAAGAGAGTCCGCATTGACAGCTTTGACCAGCTCGTCTAATTTCTTTTTCAAAACCTGTTCATCAACAGGTTTTATTTCTTTATCGTCAAAAATGTATGGGCTGAAAGAGAAAAAGCGAATTTCCCCTGTGTTTGTAAGCGCTATACCCATACTCTCTGATGTTTCATAGCCTTGAATTTTAAGACCGTACTCAACCATATAATGACCGGCATTATCATAATATGTACAGCCTAAAAAAGTATATTTTGACATATCGCAATTTGCTTTAGCAAATTCCTCAGCTATAGCGGTCGCCTCTTTTTCTGAGACACGCAATTCCTCAGGTCTTTTTGAATCTCCGTACAATCCTTTAATACTCAAATAAACCAGCTGCCCTGTAAGAGCGTCATACCCCAGCCTGTCACCGTTTGCGGTCATGTAAAATAATGTGTCATGTTTTTTAATGTCTCGAGTTTTTTCAGCCGTTGAGTAAACAGCATTTAATGTTTTACCTTGAAGACTCAGGCTTTTTGTTGTGTTTTTCAGATATTCATACTTTAATACCAGTTCCTTTGCTTCATTTTCATATTCTTTTTTATTTTCAATTTCAAGAACAAACAATTTGCATGTAAGAATAGTAATGAAGGCTTTTCCAAACTCATCTTTTAAGATTTTTTCTTTTCCAAAAAATAAATCTGTGGTTATTCCAACTTTTTTGTATTCTTCTTCGGTGTGAAGCAGAAGCCACTGAGGGGTATAAACTGCTTTCGAGATGACAACCGCATACGGATTTGCAAAAAATGCAATAGCCGTGTTTTCATCAGAATAGAGCGCATCCACAGCATCCGCTGACCACCATGAATCGACGCCGTCCATTTTAATAAAGCTTGCGATAATTTTTTCGACCTCCTCGCGGGGTAGGTTTAATTCTTTGATCAGCCAAAAAAGATTAAATTCTTCGGCTGAACGTGTGCCGCCGGCATCAAAATGCTCAAAATTGTCACACCATTTATCAACCTCGGTCTTCCCTGCCGTTTGCACTGCGAGCTCCAGAAAGGAGCTTGTGATGCCGAACTCAGGCACAAATTTCGAATGATAAAACGACGGCTCATCTGATTCCAAAGTTTTATTCAGCTGAGTTTCAATATCCTGCTCCATTTCCGCCGAAATTCGCAATACTTTACGCGCATCCATGGCTGTAATTATTCCGTCAAAATCAACATCGGAAACAGTGAAGAGTAAAATGTTTTCCGGTTGCTCCAATTCAGCGGAATACAACAAAATCTTTCTAGCATCCGAGGCAAGCAGATTACCATCGCTAATGACGTCACCCATGCGTAAAACAGTGGCATCCGCACTGAAGGAGAAAATGGAAAAGATAAGCATTGCCACAGCAAAAATAACCATGCTCATTAGCTTTTTGATACTTTTATTCATTAGATATACCTCAATCTTTTATTTTTTAATTCTATATTCAAAACAAATTCAAGAGCCTCTTGAGCGAAGCCGGAATCAACCCATTTCCATTCATACATGCTCTGCAGGTTTTTTTAATGAACCTCAGTTATACGCGATTTAATTACCGGGCTGACTACGGCAGATACTTCGCTTGCGGAAAATTTATCCTCCATTGAAAGCAATTGCTCGCCGTCAGGAATAAAAAGAGACAGATAGCAAAATTTCGGCAGCAAAGTATAGTCCTGCGCATTCATAAGGCGTGTTGTGATAAGCATTACCACATCAAATCCGTTTCGATTATTTATTAAACAATTTGAATAGTTTCGTAAGACAAATATATCATGAATAGATTCTCTTGTCAGTAGTTATGCTAATTTGTAATATTTTTGTAATGTTTCCCGAGAAAATAAACACAGAAATCAAGGGGACTTTTCAATGTCCTCTTCATACTCTTACAACTATATCAAGGACTTAGGAAAAGGACTTAAGAAAAAAAAACCTAAAGCAAAGGGGACGGTCTTTTGGTTTGTTGATTTGCTCAGGAACAGGCTTAATTTGAGTTAACAATTGACATTTTATATTAATTTTGGTATAATATTGTAGTAATACAGCACAAACAATGTATAAAGAGGTGTTATTATGAATTGCGATAATTGCGGCAATGAAATTCCGGAAAACGCGGAATTTTGCGAGTTTTGCGCAAATGCGGCGGCAAGTAAGCCCCCGCGCAAAAAGAAAAGGGCATATTTTTATGTACCGCTTATAATCGCCGCTGTCGTCTGCATTACGCTTATTGTTGTTTTTGCCGACGGAAGACTCACAGGTGTTAACAAACCCTCGAGCGAAAGCGGTGATTCCGCTTCTGCAAGCCCTGCTTTCATGGCTGAGACCTCCCCGGCAGCAGACGTTCAGACCGCAGCAGCCACTGCGCCGATTATCAGCACCGCTGCCCCGACAACTGTTGCAGCGATGACAGCATCAACTACAGCCGCACAAACAGCTTCAAAAGCACCGGAAACAACAACATTCGATTTTTTGGCTGAATTCTATTCCTCGAACAAGCCTGAGTTTGAGCTAAAAACAAATTTCCCAAAAACGGAAATAAAGGTTCTATCACAGCGAACAGACATCGCAAACCCCGCCGATTTTTATTATCAGGCGATGGCTAAGCTCAATAATGCTAATGTTATTGAGCTGAATAATACAATAAATGCAAAAATTGATTACCCTGAATTCCTTGATATGGAAGACACAGAATTAAAAACCATGCAGCATGGCATACAGGATCAGACAAACCGCTCTTCGCCGATAATGGAAATGGACATGTATATTGACATGGGGATAGTAGCGGATAAAACGAAGGCATATTATAAAGACGGCTATATTTACTATGACCCGAGCCAGACAATGAAAAAGCAAAAGCAGCCCTTGACACAAGCACAAATAGATGAATTAAACGCTCAGAGTCTTCAGGTAAAGCCGAACGAGCTGGCTCGCGATGTTTCGGCTTATTACCTTGAGCATGAACTGTATAAGACCAAAATAACTTTTACACTGGACGGCGAGGGAGTAACAAAAAGGTCTGCCGGTCTTCTTGAATTATTGAAAAAGCTGTTCCTGCTGCCGTTTTTCAATGTTAAATACGGCGATGTAAGGCTGACGGCATATCTTGACGCAAACGACGATGTTAAATATATTACTAATGTATATGAAGCTGAGTTAACCTCGCTCGGGCAAAAATTCAAGGCTTATTATGAAACTTCCGTGGAAATATTATCCATTGATACCGCCCGCGTGAGACTGCCCGACGACCTTGAGAGCTACCCGGACAAAGAAAATCCTTCTCTAAATGACCTGTTTTCAATCTTTTTCTAAAAAAATAAATTTTAATGCAACAAAACCATATAAAAGTCTATCTTATTAACAGGAGATGATAGTATGCGTTTTTGTAAAATGATATGTTTAATTTTATCGCTTTGTGCAATTCTTAACATCTGTATTTTTTCGGTTTCGGCAGAAGGGAAATATAAAATATCCTTTTCCGACACTGAAATAACAGAGGGCAAGCAACTTGATTCACGTAATCAGATTGCTTACGGCAGCTCGCTGCGCAGCGCGGAGTATGACAAGCTGACAGTTACGGTTATTAGCTCAAAGGAGGAGCTTGACAGTTTTTACGGACTGTGTCATGACTCTTTTATCACGGAAACGTCGGAAAAATACAATGACCGGACTTTTAACGGTCTCACCCTTATTTGTCTTTCCGTCAAGGCCAGCTCGTCGGTTTCTTATTATGTATCGTCACTTTTAGTGACAAATGATAATAAGCTCGCGATAAACACCGTCAGAATGTCGCCTGTGAAAATCAATAGTGACACGAGAGATTTTACTATTGTTTTTTATGTGGAAAAGGAATATATAAAAAATGTTTCTCAGTTGATTGTAACGTCAAAGACCAGAACAACTCCGGATCCTCTTGCCGGTGAACCTGTTGACTTCAAGGTCGCGCATTATTCATACACTGACCTTCCGCGTTGCTTTGACGCAGATGAAAAACCGGGCTCGTTGCTTCTTACATCCCTTGAGAATTTGGAAAAATACTTTATCAGTATTGACAAATCCCCTTTCGCTCCATATGACGAAAATTATTTTAAAGATAAGGCACTTATTCTCTTTACTGATTATAATCGGACATTTACATACACTTCGCTCGTTTCACTGGTTAAAACTTCAAACGGAACTCTCGCTTTGAATTACAATGTTTCCGTCCAGGACGGACTGTCGGTTTTCCCTGTGTGCGGCGTTTACGGTTTTATAAATTATATTTTAGAAATAAACAAAAAGGATATTGAGGGCTTAAGCCCTGCCGCGCCGGTAGAAATACACAGGCTTCCTATTGGCCCAGAAACTTATTATAATGAGAATATGCGTCCGAAAAATATAGTGTTTGACGAAAAAGCCTTCGAATTTTTGCCTTATGAGTTTATGCTTAAATACGGTGAGCCTATAAGCAGTTATGAAATCCTTATTGAGAATAAGGCAGTATTCTATGACCGCGAAGGAAAAATGATAACCGATTACTCAAAGCACCTTTCAACAGGTGATAAAGTTTTAGTAAATGACGCTGACGGCATTAATATTTTCGCCCAGACGGTGCTACTTCCCGGCGATGTCGACGGCGACGCTGTTGTTACCGCGAAAGATGCGCGGCTTGCGCTGAGAGCTTCCGCAGAGCTGGAAAAGCTCAGTGACATTTCAACTCATGCCGCGATAACCTGCGGAGGAAAGACTTTAAGCGCTCAAGACGCGAGGAAAATTCTTCGTTTTTCAGCGGGACTTGAGAAGGAATTATACTGTTCGGGTATTGATTATTTTTAAGTAAAAAAGAGGTTGTTTTAGCATTTTGAATTAGCAAGGTACATATGTAGCTGCTTATTGATTTTATAGCTGAGTAATTATATTTCTAAAAATTAAATTAACGCAAGTGATGAAAATGCTCAATATTATATAATAAATATATAATACTAACCACTGATGAAAAACTTGACATTACAAACATTTCGGTTATAATAAAATTATATTTTACCTTAAACGGAGTGCCACTATGTATATTAACCGTGCTTTAGAAAATGAAATTTTAGACGCAAGCAAACAGTTTCCCGCCTTAATTGTCACCGGCTCCCGGCAGGTGGGAAAAACAACGTTGCTGCAAAAGCTTTCCGAAAATGACCGCAAATATATTTCGCTTGACGACCCTCTGGCGCGGGAGATGGCTGCTAATGAACCTGCTTTGTTTTTGGATCGCTATGCTCCTCCGGTTCTGATTGACGAGATTCAATATGCGCCGGAGCTTCTGCCGTATATTAAAATTTATATCGATACCCATAAAAAATCCGGTGATTTTTGGCTGACCGGCTCACAAATGTTTCATATGATGAAAAATGTAACAGAAAGCCTTGCCGGCAGGATTGCCGTCATTCAGATGTTCGGGCTGTCAGGCAGTGAAATAACATCTTGTCATAGCGAACCTTTTCTCCCTGACCATAATGTCATGCTGGCGAGGTTGGGTGAACGTAAAAAACAAGGCTTGACAGAGGTTTATGAACAGATATTCAAAGGCTCTATGCCTGCGGCATATAATGAAGGGTATAACAGGGAGCGCTTTTACGGCTCCTATGTCAGCACCTATCTGCAACGCGACATAAGAGATTTAACTCAGGTGGGTGATGAGCTGGCATTTTTGCGTTTTATGAGCGCATGTGCGGCGAGAACCAGTCAGATGGTAAACTTCTCAGACCTTGCTAAGGATGTCGGAATCAGCGCGCCTACAGCAAAGCACTGGCTTTCAATATTAGTATCTTCGGGAATTATCACATTGATTCAGCCTTACTTTAATAATGTGCTTAAGCGGGTAATTAAAGCGCCGAATATGTATTTTATGGACACGGGGCTTTGCGCGTATCTGACCCGTTGGGACAGCGCCGGAACTCTCGAGATTTCCGCAATGTCAGGTGCCTTTTTTGAAACATACGCGGTTTCGGAAATTTTGAAAAGCTATTACAACGCGGGAAGGCGACCGCCCGTCTATTATTACCGTGACACTGACGGAAAAGAGATTGACTTGATAATAGAACAAAACGGAACACTGTATCCCATAGAAATTAAAAAGTCTGCAAACCCCGGCAGAGACGCTGTAAAAAACTTCGAAATCTTACAAAAAATTGATAATATGACTATCGGCGAAGGCTCTGTTATTTGCTTATATCATGATGTATTGCCTATCGATAAAAACAACTGGCGTGTGCCAATCTGGTTAGTTTAGCCGCTAAGCTCTCCTGTTTTCATTGACATTCAGCAATCATTCGAGTATAAAATAATTACGGTACAGCACAGGAAATACATGTCCCTGTCAATTAGGAGTTTGAAATGAAACAAAAAAAATCTTGGTTTATTTCTTTTATTTTAGAATTTATTTGGGATGCTATTTATGTTTTTTTAGCTTTCTTAGTAATTTGTGTTCTATTTTCAGATATCCCTTCAAAAATTAATTTATCTATTAGCGAAACACAATATTTTGTTCTTTCGCTTATAATTGCTATTGTGCTTAGATTTCTTTTTAGACTTTACGTTATAATAGTTCTAAGAAGACTACCTAAAAGCCAATTCTGCAGATTGCCGCAAAGAGTGTGCAAGGGAACAATAGTTGATAAACATACAGGTTATTTTGTCATAAATAATTTTCACCGTGAGTGGATTTTATTTGCTGGACCAGATAGTAAGCGAATAAAAATATATAGTGCCTCACATGACTGTTGGTCACTTGTTGAAGGGACACTATACTATTTCGAGGCAAAAAATCCAATTAATCTTTGGGAATCAGGAACGCTTTATTATCGAAAAGGCAAAAAGTACAATTATTTTGAACATTTCACTCCGGGAGCATATATTTCTGAAGACTAATCAAGGGACTGTTCGCTGTGTCGTTTAATCAAGCCTATTAACCGCGGCAGATATGAAAAACGCACAGAAACGCCCCTTGTTTTTTTTGCAGATGTATTTAATAAAATTCAAGTTTAACTTTAAGACCTAAATGAACGATGATTTAATCAACGTTCATAGACAGAGCCAAAAATTTTCGTTTACAAAGCTTGATATATCAAACTTTGTAAAATCAATGAATATACAAAAGTGAGTAAATTTCAATTCATCAGTGGTTACCTAAAATATAATCAGTAGTAACTTTGTAGAATTTCGCTAAAGTTACAACATGATGGGTGGGGATTTCCTGAATGCCGGTCTCGTATTTGCTGTATTGCTGCTGCGTTGTATTCAACACTTTAGCAATATCCTCCTGACTAAGATCCCTGTCGTCTCTTAAATCTTTTAGCCTGTGATAATAGTACATAATATTGCACCTCTGTCTTGTCAAGCGCGGGACAATAGCGGGAACATCAGCTTTTTCTGCTCAAATATATTTTCTTTTCCAGCCAAAACAAAAAATGTTGTATCATCTTCTTTTAATTCTCTGACATTCCAGCTTCCGGCTTCTTTCGGAGTAAAACCCAAAATGACCTCAGCCGAGAAATCCATAATAACCGCACCGATTGCTTCTTCCAAAGTCAATACAGGTCTTGTGAAAACATCATAGCAAGTGACTTTTTCTTCATTCACTTCGGCAATGATTACTGTATCCGTCTTTGGCAGATAGTAAATATTATCACGCAGAAACTTCGTGCAGTAAAACATCAAAAGCCCCGGGTTGTCCTTCATGGCAAAACACGAGTAAGGATTTGAGAGCTTGTAAATTTCAAGCAGCAAATCCTTGTCCTCTTTTATTGCCATATTCAGCTTTTTAACAGCCAAATCCGACTTATCTATAACTTTTGAACACTGATATTCCGCCGATTTCACAAAACCGAATTTCGGATAAAAATCTGCTACCGAATCATTGGCATATAGATAAATCAGCTCGCACTTTCCGCGCCATTCCTCTATCACCTTCTCCATAAGCAGACGACTCAAGCCCTGACCCCTGTACAGAGGCTCTGTCATAACCGTTCCGAGTTGAATAAAGCGTTTAACCTCAGCACCAAGCTCAATATCAATGATATTCACCGAAACATTCGCCGCGACATGTCCGCCGTCTGCCAGCACATGAGGTATATACCTCTCTGTCCAGTATCCGCCGCTGTACCAGGGTTCAAAATCAAGCTTAAAGACCGATTTCGAAAGAGAAAAAAAACTGTTTCTGAGTTCATCATTGTTTCGCACATCGCTGCGGTATTCATATGTCTTTTTATCTACTGTATACTTTATCATGTGGCTTTTCTCATTAGTATAATTCTTTATCCGACAGTTTTTCAATCCACAAATCCTTCAAAGCGTTTATGTCGGCTTTAAATTCCTTATCTGTCTGAGTTTCATTTTTTTCGAGCTCTTCAAGCACCTCGAAAACAAATTGCTCTGCGCCTTGCTTATTCCAGTCGCTTTGCAGCTTCAGCTCAACGCAGGAGCCGGTTTTGCTCGAGAACTCAAAACGGTTTTTGCTGCCCTGCATGTCGGTTGTTGAGCCGATAAGCAGCTTATTACTGAGCGTATTTCTTATGGCGTAAATCCCGCCGAATACCTTGCGCTCCTTATACTGTGAGATAATCTCTTTTTTTGTTTTATTATCCTTCAAAACAAATCACCTTTTTAAACAACAATCAAAACCTTGACTTCGTTGCCTACTTCCATATCTATTTTTTCTTTTTTTCTGATTTCGGCTTTAATTGGAAGCAGATAAGTGTCGTTTTTTGTGTCAAACCATATTGATGTTTTCCATTCGCTGCCACCGATTTTTGCCGTTATCTTCATCCGCCCCCAACCCTCTTCCTGATGCTTGTGGTTTGCGCGGATTTCTTTCGCCAGGTCCTCGGGCATAAAAAGAAATTTCCAACCACAGGTATCCTCATCCTTATACCTGCGAAACTGACCGATATATTCATACTCTATTGGCATAGCATTATTCTCCTGAATCATTATATTTGAGGGTCATTTTAAGATTTATTCGCAAAATACTCCGACGCGAGCATGTCGAGATAAATGCAGCCATAACTTTTTCCGCCGCGTTTTGAGCAGTCGCGCCAGAAGCCTTGACGCTTGAAGCCGACTTTTTCGTAGCAGGTCAGAGCGCGGGTGTTGTATTCGAAAACATTCAGGCATATGGAGTTGAAGCCCTTTATTTCGAATCCGAAATAAAGAAGCACACGTAAAGCGTCGCTACCATATCCCATTGACCAGTATTCTTTTTCGCCAATGGCGATTCCGATTTTCGCGTGGCGGTTATCCATATCCTCGAAGTTGAACATGCATTCGCCGATAAGCTTATCGGCTTCTTTTTCTATTATGGAAAAAATGGGTTTACTGTTGGCATGCTTCTCAAGTCCTGAGGAATCTGTCGCCGCCGGTGAAACATCTTTTCTGCCGCCGTAATAGAAGTAGGTCAGCTCGTCGTCGTTATTCCACTTGTCATATGTCTGCCAGTCGTCGGTGGAAACAGGTGAAAGGTACACTTTTTCGCCGACAAGCTTTTTATAGTTAGGCATCCGGATTCCCCCTTTTAAAGTAATCCTCAGAAGTTATTTCAAAATAAATTTCATCATATTTATCTCTGCCGAAAATAAGCCTTTCGCGCTTGACAAGGATTTTTTTAAAACCGTTTTCCTCATAGAGCGCAAGGGCTGAGGTGTTGTGTGAATACGCGCTGACAAGAACCAGACTGAGGTTTTTTATGACGAACGCGAATTCCAGCAGAAAACCGAACACCTCTGCAAAAATTTCATCGTTGCTGTAATCCAGCTCACCGATAAGGATATTAAGGTAATCATTGTCCAGCACGGCAAAGCCGATTATCTTTTCGGCTTCCCTGCTGAAAACGGCGAATGCGCCGCCTGTCTTAATAAATTCTTCGACATCCTTTTGTACCTTTTGAAGCGTTTTGACCTCACGGTGAATACCACGGTACTGCGTGATTTCCGGATTGTTGTACCATTCGACAATAATTTCAGCATCCTCCGGAATCATAGCGGTAAGATAAATCTTCTCACCAGTATATTTCCAATATCTCATTATTACTCCCCTTTTTTACCGCAATCGTTGTTTATATAAAACCAACATCCAGTATCCAGTATCTAGTATCCAGCATCCAGAATCTAGAATTCCATTTTAACATCCTGTTTTTTCGCTTCTTCCGCCGCGAAGAAGTCGCATTTTGTCAGGTTTTGCCTGTTCGCGACAATGCTACTGGGGAAAACAGCTATAGCGGTGTTATACTGGGTGACATTGCTGTTGTAGAGTCTGCGCGAGGCTTGTAAATGGTCCTCGACATCCCTGAGCGTCACCTGAAGCTCTCGGAAAATATCGCTGGAACGCAGCTCGGGGTAGGCCTCCGCGACGACATTGATTCTTGAGGCGAGGGCGTCAAACTGGGTGTTCGCGGCGGACATTTCCGTGGCGGTCATGCCCTTTCGCATGGAAATAACCTTCTCGAGCACTCCTTTTTCGTGGGCGGCATAGCCCTTTGTTACGTCGAGCATCTTAGTTAGTGTGTCGTAGCGTTTTGTCAGCGCGACTTCAATGCCTGAGAGCGCCTCCTCAACCTTGATTTTCATGCGCTTGAACTTGTTGCTGGTGCTGATATACCAAAACAGCGGTATTAGAAGAATGACGGCGACAATGACAACAATTAAAACAGGATCCATGTTATTTACCTCACTTTTTTAATCAAATAAATTTTTATTTTGCATCAGCTCATCAAGAATATCTAAAATAAATTTTATTTCACCTCTGATTCTTCGTTTGAAGGCTTCGAGGTTTTTAGCGTCCGCGCCGCTTCGCACGCGGAAAAAATCCTTGTGCGTGTCGAGGGCAATATGTATTTTATTACCCTCAAAGCACAGATAGCTCCGGCAATTCGCGGACTTATCTGCCTGAATTATATACTCCATAAAATGCGGTGTGAGAATATAAAAAGCCGTGTGCCCGTCGCGGGTCAGAATCTGATATTTTTCATTGAAGGCAATATTTTCTGTTTCAATGTCAGACTTGGATTTTTGATAGCCCTCGCGAAAAAGGCGCTCGCCGTTCTCTCGCAGGCGTAGTGAATAATCAATATACTTCTTAGTCTCGCACACGAGCCACTGCCCCTGAAACTTTGTGACGCGCTGCTTATGCACATTTCCCTTGGAATCGACCCTTGTCGTGACATTCTCAAGGTGAATGTCGCTGAATATTATCCCGAAACCTTTATATTTACCGCTGAAAAAATCGCTGCCGGAAATTTCGTTCCAATCGTTAATCAGTGCGGCTTCGCTTATAACGCCCTCTGAGAGGTGGTTGACGCAGGAATAATCCTCAATATCAATAATCTCCGCGAGAGCGTATCTGACGATATTGTCGCTGAGAAAACGGTTAATCTCAGTGTTTACAGAAAACATCAGCGAAGCGAGAATAATGGCGGCGATTAAACCGATGACAAACAAGGGCGGGAGGGAAATTGCCAGACCTATTACAGCCGCGAGCGCGAAAACAATGACAAAAGGCAGGAACTTCATCTGCTTTTTTTTCATTAAATCAAGATGCGCGAGTATCTCCTCCTCGTTAAGGCGTTTTTCGGGCATTCCGGAATAATAGCTAGCGGCTTTCCCCGGACGGAACAGGCTCAAGACTGTCAGCCTCCTTTGAATTCGTTGTGCATACATTTTATATTATAATATAAAACAAAATATATTTCTACATGTTTTGCAAATTTAAATTTCAACAAGTTCTTGAAAACTTTTCGCAAACGGCGTTATTGCACTCTGTTAAATTAATCGTTACAATAAATATAAAGAGATCAGAAGGGCGATGAAATAAATTGGAAATAAAAATCGGTGATATTATAAAGAAGAACCGCAAAAAAATGAATATCTCGCATGTTGAACGATGATTATATCATCGTTCACAGGAGATAGGGGCCAGGGCATAGGAGCCAGGGCTATAGGATAAGGCTTCGCCTTATAATCTATTTTTTTTGCAACCTATCCTTGATTTAATCAGTGCTTTCCAAGAGGCTTAATGCTCGGCACAGCGATGTCTCTCGTTCTCAGCGATGAGAGCGGAAAAAATATCACTGAAGCAATAAATTACTGTGAAAAAGTTATTGAAGAGTGTTCTAACGAAAAAATCAGGAGCATGACACGAGCCGCTCTTTGCTTTTTATACAACAAAAACGCTGAGAATGAAAAAGCAATTGGCTATGCCCGAACATTGCCGCATATATGGGAGAGCCGCGAAATGCTGCTGTGTGAATTTGCCTGTGAGGAAGAATATACAAACACTGTGAAAAAAGTGACAGAGCTTGCTTTATCAATGATTTACGAAAAAATCAAAAACATTCAGCCGGCATCCTTCCATAAAAACATTAACCGCCTAACAATCGGGCATGAGATAACATTCAACAAGGAAAACATCGGTGAAATTCTTGAGACTGTGTCGGAATTCTACAAAGGCAATTAAATCTTATAAAATTAAACAAAAAATTATTCCCAATTACAAGCATATGCGTACATGAGGGCGAAATATTAAAAACTGAGCCGATTTTATTGTAAATCGGCTCATTTTGATTTATAATAACTGTAATCTGTTTTAGGATAAATAAAAAATGAAGGGCTTGATGGTGTTATGCAGCTTTATTACAAAGGCAAAACGAAGGACGTTTACTCTCTTGACGACGGCAATTATCTCTTAAAATTTAAAGACGATGTTACCGGCGAGAACGGAGTTTTTGACCCTGGCGCAAATACTGTCGGGCTTTCTATCGAGGGCGCGGGCAAAGCAGGGCTGCGGCTCACCGAGTATTTTTACAAGAAAATCGGGGAGGCGGGAATCCTGACGCATTTTATCGAGGCCGATATTGAAAACAATTCACTCAAGGTAAAAGCTGCGACTGTTTTCGGCAAGGGACTTGAGGTTATTTGCCGCTACAGGGCTGTGGGGAGCTTCCTTCGCCGCTACGGCATGTACTGCACAGAGGGGCAGCCGCTCGATGCCTTTGTCGAGGTCACCCTCAAGGACGACGCGAACAACGACCCCCCGATAACAAAGGACGCGCTCGCCATGCTCGGACTTCTCAGCAACGATGAATACGAGCAGCTCAAGACAATGACACAGAAGATATGCGGCATTGTAAAGGATGACCTTGCGCTAAAGGGTATTGAGCTTTATGACATCAAGCTTGAGTTCGGCAGAGTGGGCGGCGAGGTCGCGCTGATTGACGAAATCTCCGGCGGCAATATGCGCGCCTATAAGGACGGGCAGTATATCGAGCCAATGAAGCTCGAGCAGTTGATATTAAGTTAAAATGAATTAAAATTAATTTGTTTCACTATTTTATTGCTTTTTTTCAAAATATAATTTATAATTAACGGGCAGGCTTTGCGGCTGCCCGTTTGTTTTTTTCAATGGGTATCAACTTTCACCTTGTTAATGAAAAGAGGATGAGTTTTATTAAAAGAAATATTTTATTGTTTTTTACGCTTCTGACAATTTTGATTTGTGTTTTCATTGGCTCAGTAAGTGCGAAAGCAGAGACAGGCGACACAATACCCGATTTTAAAATTGCAGATGTTATCGCGGACGGTATTATTGCCGCGAATGACGCGAGAACCGCCTTAAGAATCTCTGCTGGGCTTGAAAAACCTACTGATATTCAGGCATATGCCGCGGATATTGATGGTGACGGGCTTATTACCGCAACCGACGCGAGATACATACTCAGAATTTCCGCAGGTCTCTCCTCGGTACCGGAGGATGTTACCTATGACTTCGACTGGCACGATTCAAAGGGCAACAAACAGCATGCCTCAGGCTTTTACAGGTGTGATGTGGACGCAGTTGATGCTTTCCGGCAGGTTAACAGGGTCAGCATTGATTATACAATCGGCTTCGCCCGCTACATAGACCATGAGGTCTGCAAAGCTACTGTTGACAGATTTGTTAAGGTACTGAAAACCGACCTGAAAAGCAAGGGTTTTACAGATACCGATGTGCTTTTGTGGCTGATTGCCTTTGTGCAGAATACTGTTATTTATGAGTCTGACGGAGAGGATATAGAATACCCGAAATTCCCGTATGAAACAATGTATGACCAGGCGGGTGACTGCGAGGATTCGGCAATTCTTGTCATAACTTTTTTACGTGCGGCAGGCTATGATACAGTAATGATTCTTTTTGAGGACCATGCTATGGCGGGCATCGCACTTGATGAAAGTGAAGCAGCTACAGTTATGAAGGCGACATTTAAGAATGCGGCGCTGATAAACCTGAACGGCGTTTCAGACGAATATTCAACATATGATTATGAAGGCAAAACCTACTATCCTATTGAGGCGACCGCTGTGGTTCAGCTAGGACTGATTCCTCCCGGTTATGACGAGGCTAACTTATTTCCCTTTGACGCAGTTAACCCGAAAAGCTAATCAATAATCTCCGCATAAAACTCATCTTCATCATAATACTCGGCAGCACGCATAAAAAATTTTTTAATTATTTCCATTTCTTCACTAAGACTTTCCGGCAAATTATTTACCGAACGGAAATAAACAGCTGCAGGGTATTCAATATAGGAGGAAAAACTCATGTCCTTTGAAAAATTTCGGGAGGGAACCCTTGAGGAGACCATGAAAAAAATCAAAGAGCTGTCCCTTTCAATTCCTCTTTCCCGCAATACCGATGTTCTAAAAGAAGAACTGCAAATAGGCGGAAAAACGGTGAAAAACCGCCTTGCTATACAGCCAATGGAGGGCTGTGACGGCACTCAAGACGGTAAGCCGGATATACTGACTAAGCGCCGCTACGACCGTTTCGCGAGAGGCGGCGCGGGGCTTATTTGGTTTGAGGCGACCGCCGTCGCGCAGGACGGCAGGGCAAACAGCCGCCAGCTGCTGATAAACAAAAGCAATCTTGATTCCTTCAGAGAAATTGTAAACGACATAAAGGCAACTGCGCTCCTGGAAAACGGTTTTGAGCCTCTGCTGATATTGCAAGCGACACATTCTGGGCGTTACTCGCGGCCTTTCGGAGAGCCTGAGCCGCTTATCGCCCGCCACAACCCTTTTTTTGAAAAGGACAAGCCGCTCAGTGACACTTGCATTGTCAGCGACGACAGGCTGAAACGGCTTGAGGAGGAATACAGCGAGGCGGCGGCTCTCGCACAGTCATCAGGCTTTGACGGGATTGACGTCAAGGCGTGCCACGGCTACCTGAATAACGAGCTGTTCTCCTCATTTGACCGCGCAGGTGAATATGGCGGTAGCTTCGAGAACCGCACAAGATTTTTCATCAACGCTTTAAAGGCGGCGCAGGCTAATACCGCCCGGGATTTCATAGTGACCTCGCGCATGAATATTTATGACGGCTTCCCTTACCCCTTTGGCTTCGGCATGGCACAGGAGGGTCTCGGAATGAATCCCACTGAGCCGCTCAAGCTTATCGATATTATTCATAATAAACTCGGTATAAATTTCCTCAATATAACGATGGGCAACCCCTACGAGAACCCGCATGTTAACCGTCCCTTTGACACAGGTTTTTATGCCCCGCCGGAGAGCCCATTAGCGGGACTTGAGCGAATGTACAGCGGCACAAAAACCGTTGCAGAAACCTTCAAAAACCTCCGTATTATGAGCTCGGCGCTTTCATATTTAAGAGAATTTTCCGTAAACCTTGCCGCAGGCGCGATTAATGAAGGCATCTGCGACCTCGCGGGCTTCGGAAGGCTTGCATTCGCCTATCCCGATTTCGCGAATGACATATTAAAAAACGGTAAGTTAAAAAAGAATAAATGCTGCATTACCTGCGGGAAATGCTCTGAGCTGATGAGGGCGAAAAGCACGGCAGGCTGTGTCGTGCGTGACAACGAGTACCAAAATATTTATCGGAATCTATAGATTTTCACCGAAAGGATTTGAAGCTCCAATGAATAAAATCGCTCTGATTACGGGCTCGCGCAGGGGAATCGGTCTTGCGGCGGCTAAGGCTCTCGCCCGCGAAGGCTATCATGTCATAGTCTCAGCGGCAAGCAGCGCGGCTGACTCGATTGAGGCAATGAAATATTTTTCCGAAAGCGCCTTAAGCGCTGAATACATAAAATGCGATATTTCACTCGCGGCGGACAGAGAGAGGATTTTTGATTACATAAAAGAAAAATACGGCAGGCTCGACCTCCTTGTAAACAACGCTGGGGTAGCTCCTGCTGAGCGGCTTGATATACTCGAAACAACTGAAGAGAGCTTCTCAAGGCTGATGAATATTAACCTCAAGGGTACTTTTTTTATGTCGCAGGCGGCGGCAAAGCTGATGCTCGAATGCAAAAAAAATCTCGCTGAATACAGTCCGCGAATAATCAATATTTCCTCGATTTCCGCTTATACTTCCTCGGTAAACAGGGGCGAATACTGCATTTCAAAAGCGGGAATCTCAATGACTACCGCGCTTTTCGCCGACCGTCTCGCCGGGGAGGGTATACCTGTTTTTGAAGTGCGTCCGGGCATAATTGAAACCGATATGACTGCGGCTGTGCATGAAAAATATGAGGAACTGATTATAAACGGGCTTACACCGATTAAACGCTTCGGCAAGCCGGAGGATGTCGCGGACTGCATTCTCGCACTTTCGGGCGGACTTCTCGATTTCGCGACCGGTCAGGTAATAAATGCCGACGGCGGGTTTCATATAAGGAGACTTTAAATTAATACATAATTCATAATTTGGGAGTTGATGTATTATTCGAACATATTCATATGATACTGTAGTAATCGGTTCAGGTGCGGCGGCTTTTAACGCTGCTGACACTTTGCTTGCGCTAGGCGAAAAAAATACTGCATTGATAACCGACTCGCTACATGGCGGAACCTCGCGCAACGCGGGCAGCGACAAACAGACCTATTATAAGCTGTCTCTGTCAGGTGACAAGCCTGACAGTGTCGGTGCGCTTGCCGATACACTCTACAGCGGCGGAGGTGTTCACGGCGACATTGCCCTTGCCGAAGCCGCCGGAAGCGCGAAATGCTTTTATAAACTCGTCAGCTTGGGTGTCACCTTCCCCTGCAATGAATTCGGTGAATATGTTTCTTATCAGACCGACCACGACCTATTTTCCCGCGCGACCTCAGCCGGTCCGCTGACTTCGAAAATGATGACGGAAGCCCTTGAAAATTCAGCGGTATCAAGGGGTTTGAAGGTTTTTGACGGCTTTCTCGCGGTGAAGCTTATTGTAAAAGATAATTTTTCTCAAGGGGTTATCGCACTTGATTTGGAACACGGAGATTTTGTTTTATTTCTCTCACAAAACATTATCCTCTGCACCGGTGGACCCGCCGGAATTTATCAGGATACTGTTTATCCGGAGGGACATCACGGCATGAGCAGTCTCGCCATTGAAGCGGGCGCACGCATGAGCAATCTCTGCGAATGGCAATACGGGCTTGCCAGCACGAAATTCCGCTGGAATGTTTCCGGCACCTATCAACAGGTATTGCCGCGATATGTTTCGATAGACAATTCCGGCAGGGAACGCGAATTTCTCAGCGACTTTTATAAAAAACCTGCTGAAGCACTCGAAATGGTTTTTTTAAAGGGCTATCAGTGGCCTTACGATATGAAAAAGCGCGGAGGCTCCTCAAAAATCGATGAGCTTGTTCATGAGGAAATTTTGAAAGGAAATAAAGTTTATCTCGATTATAGAACTGACCCGGCGGGCTTGGATTTTTCGGCGCTGAGTGACGCTCCTTACAACTATCTCAAAAACTCTGACGCGCTTCTCGGCGACCCTATTGAACGCCTTATAAAAATGAACCAGAAGGCGTATGAGCTGTATAAATCTCACGGGATTGACCTTAAAAATGAGATGCTGGAAATTGCCGTCTGCGCACAGCACAACAACGGCGGGGCTGAGGTCAACAGCAACTGGCAGACAAGCGTCGGCGGACTGTACGCGGCAGGTGAAGCCGCCGGAACCTTCGGCATTTACCGTCCGGGAGGCAGCGCGTTGAATTCGGGACAAGTCGGCTCTATGAGAGCGGCACAGGATATTCATGAGAAGAAAATAAAAATTGAGCCTGACAGGGATTTTGCCATTCTCGAAGCGAAAAAATTTATAGAATACGCGCAGACTCTTCCGGATTTTGAAGAAATCGGGGAGCAAAGGGAAAAAATGAGCAAATATGCCGCTCAATTCAGGGATACAGAAAAAATGGAAGAAATAAAAACAGAGGCTGAAAATCTTTTAAAAAGCCCTGCGGCAAATACCACTGTCCCTCTCGAACAGAAACTTAGAAACAGGGACGCTCTGATTACTCAGTGCGCTGTTCTCTCCTCCATGCTTTTTGCCGCTGAAAACTTTGCAAGCCGCGGAGGCTCAAGGGTTACCGGCTCTCATGCAACTGCTGACGGCAATTCATTTGTCATAACAACCGTATATAACAAGGGATATATTTCCTTCTGTGAAAAATGCAGACCGATTCCCGATAGAGAGCTTTGGTTTGAAAAAGTTTACAACACTGATAAATAATACCGAAAACCGCTTTACTTTTAACTTTTTTTTGATATAATTATAATGTTATAAACATATTGGAGGAAGAAGTATGAGAAATAATGTTAAAAGAATTATTGCCATAATTCTTGTTATGCTTTTCGCATTAAGCGCGAATATTATTGGCATAAAAGCGCTTACAGTCTACAGTGAACCGACACCTGAGAGCGGTATATCCGCAACCTACAAACAGGGGCGTGTAAAAGCGAATATCCTGGGCTTTGTCGTGCAGAAGCTCGCCTCGGCAATAGTTTCGATTCTGCCTGACCCCGATTGGCCTGATAAGGCTGACTATAAGCTTGACACCACCTTCAAGGGCAATGGCGGCGACTTCAACGAGGAGCCGACTGCCGCGAAATGGAAGGCGGGCTACTCAGCAAGGAGTATTTTACCGCCAGATATAACTAACGGCAGCTATGTCTCTGCCGGCTATTTCGGCAATTTCCCGAATTCACCCATAACAGGCGTTGAAAATGACCAGAGGGTCAGAGTTGTCGCTCTCGACGCGGGCGACGGCGTGGCATTGTTTATCACCTGCGACGCCTACGGCTATTCCTCAACCAATGTCAAGCTGCTGCGTGAATACATAGCGGACAGCGTCGCCGGGAAAAATGTTATCAGCATCAACTTTTCCTCCTCGCATGCTCATTGCCTTGCCGATGTGCACGGGCTGGGCGTAAACCTCGCCGATGTACTTAAAGAGAATGTAAAGAGTATTTTTACACGGAATAATCCCGCTATCGAAAACCTGAACCCGAAGCTTATGCAGAGCCTTTTTGACAACGCAAAGCTCGCTGTAGAGGAAGCTCTTGCCGACCTGCGTGAGGGCGGTCTGTCTTATGCCGCAATCAACGCGAAGGATATAATCGGCGACAAGCAGCTCCCGATAGCCTATGACCCGAACATCAACCTCATAAAATTTGTTCCGGACGACGGCACTCCTGACATCTGGCTGTTTAATGTCGGCTGCCACCCGACGATTTACCCCTCCGGCGACCCGGTCATTAGCTATGACTATCCCGGCACTGTGGCGCAGTTCGCGCTCGAACAGTGCGATGGCGCGAGAGTTGCCTTTTTCCAGGGTGCGGAGTGCTCTATAACAAGAAAAGCGCCGCCTCTGCCCGAGGGCACTCCCGAAACGAAAAGCGCGGGAGTTAACCACTACGCCCAGCTGCTTCTTGACAGGGTAAAGGCTGCTGACGCCTCGCAGTTCACCGCGCTCGAGCCTATTCTTAACATCACAAGCAAGGAAATTTTCCTGCCGATGGAAAATCCGATTATGTGGATAGGCTGCACTCTGAAGATGATTAACAACCCCTGCCTGATGACAAACGGCAAGGTTGAGGACAGTGAAATCGTAACCGAAATCGGCTTTTGCGAGCTTGGAAAATCCCTTGTTATTATGCTGCTGCCGGGCGAATTTTCGGCGGAAATAATCTGGGGAGGGGCTCAGCAAAAGGAGCTCTCGTGGAATAACAGCGAATGGAAATATGCCCCTCTCGCCGACAGCTTCGGCGGCAAGAAGGTTATCTGCTTCGGTCTCACAAACGACCAGATAGGCTACGTCATACCCGACAACGACTTTGCAGGCCCCTTAGCCGACTCCTTCAAAAAGGAAATCGGCGACAACAACAAACACTATGAGGAGCTGCTCTCACTAGGCAGACACTCGGCGTCTTTGCTGGTTGAGGAATATATTAAACTGATTGACGCAGCAAAATAAAAACACATATTGAACAGACAGCGGTAAATTAATTACCGCTGTCACTTTTTTTATATTTTATTTCTGATAAATCTTCACACTGTCAATGACAAATTCGGTTGAGAAGCCGATTTCTTCTTTGACCTCAGATGGAAGCTCGAGGGAAATAATTCCGTACTCGGGAGCTGCCGACACGCCCTTTTCAAAGCTCGAGCGGGTCGCTTCAACGCCGTTTACATAGAAAATATACTCTTCCTCAGTCCATAAAAGCCCGAATTTATTGTTTTCCTTGTATATATTTTTGCCGTTGAATTTGCCGAGATTCGCGGAATGAAGCCCGTCGCCGTAGCCGCCGATATGAACATTCATTGAAACAGCGTCTCGCCACGGAAGAAAATCATCATAACAGAACGCCTCAAAAATATCCACCTCGCTGCCTCCGAGACCGCCGTTTGAGGCCTCCGCCGACTCCATACCTCTCGAATTGAGCCACCATGCGCTCCAGAAGCCGCCGCCGCGCGAGCACACACAGGTCATCTCATGATAACCGTAGGTAAACTCATCGACAGTGCGAACCATTCCCGAATACCAGCCCTTGCCGAACTGCCCTTCCTCGAGATATTCGGCTTTTAAAATCAGCTTGCCGTCCTCGACACGAACCTGGTCTGGGTGCATAAAGCCGCCTGAACGCTTACCTGTCGCGCGATATTCCCATTTTGCGAGATCCAGCTCGTCATCATCAAAATTGTCCTCAAAAACAATTTCGTATCCGCTCAAATCGAGCGCGGGTCCGATAGGAGTTCTAGGCGCGTCAAAGAGCGCGCAGCCAAGCGCCTCAACTATCGCGAGAAGCAGAATACCCATTCTCTGAAGGCTCACGCCGCTTAAAAGCTCCTTAAAAATATCTCCGATACTGTATAAAGCTTCGAGCTGACGAGGTGCGAAAATCATTTCCAGTAATGCCTGCATAAATATTCCTCCTTTTGTTTTTAATCCAATTTTTTTTCCAAATAATGCAAAAATTGAATCTCTTGGAAAATATTGTAACATATTAAACAATAAAATGAAACAATATTTTAAAAATTTATTATATTTCTTCGCATTCTCTTTTTTTTGACAATGCACTGTGCTATAATCGTGCATACTTTGATAATTGGATAAAGACATGTAGGCGGTATTGTATATGAAAAGCTTTACAAAAAGACTACTCAAACGCCTGGGGTATATTCAGCGTAGCTATGAGCAGGTGCGAAGGGAGCAGACCTCTTACGGCGGTGTTGACTACAACGCCTACGATTTGCTCGCAAAGGAGCAATTTGTAATAAATTCCCATGGCACCGACATAAAATGTGAATATATACCTCCCATTCCCGCGTTCGGCGCGGCGATGAAGCCGAAATGCGTCATACATATCCACGGTCTCACCCAAAACCGGCTGATTTCAGTCAGGTTCATGGCTGTATTCCGCCGTCTGGGCTACGCCTCGGTGATTTATGACCAGCGCGGCTTCGGTGAGAGCGGCGGCTTTTGCACACTTGGTTTTTACGAACGGCATGATGCGGCTGAAATTGTAAAATATGTGCGCGGGAAGCTCGGTGAGGATTGTATCATTGGCTTTCACGGTGAATCTTTGGGCGCAATTACCCTGCTCTCGGCTCTTTCCCTGAGTGACAACATCGCTTTCGCGGTTGAAGACAGCGCCGGAACCAGTGTCTACAGTATGTTCCGAAGACGCTTTCATTTGCCGCCGTTTCCGCTTCTTTCGGCTGTTAATCTTTACATCAGGCGCAAATTCGGTGTTGACCTCAGGACAGTGAGACCGATAGATGCCGTAAGAAACACTGATACACCGATTTTATTCCTTCACGGAAATAAAGATACAGAAATACCGGTGGAAGAATGTCCTGACCTATATGCGGCGGCGAAAAATCCGCTATCAAAAATGTATATTTTTGATGCCTGCGCTCACTGCGAGGCTCATGCGAAATACACCGAAGAATATGAAAAGAATATCACCGATTTTGTCAAAGAAGCAGAAAATAATTTGAATCTATATTATACGGAGGAAGAATATGTATAATTTAACAAAAAAAACAGCGAAAATCCTTTCCCTTGCACTCATCGGAGCCTTGAGCCTGACCGCTTGCACGAATAACGGCGGGACAGAAACAACTGTGCCGGAAACCACCGCCGCGACGACTGCTCAGGAGACGACAATCTCTCAGACAACTACAACCGCAGTCGAATCCACCACCGCCGCCTCCTCAACCACTGCTGTGGCAACAACTACTGCGGCTCCGACGACACAACCATCAGACACAAACAAGCCAACCGATAAGGTGGGAATAATCGCTTTATATAACAGTGCTATACAAAACACTCCCAATCTCAAACGTGTCGCCTTCAAGCGCGTTCTTGATTTGTGCGAAATCAACGCGGGCTTCCTCACCGGCAATAAAGGCATGAGCCTGCTTGAGGATTCAAACGTCCTTGCAGTAGGAAATATTGAGGAAAACGACCCGATTGCGAGCAATCTCGCCCCGATTACAGACGCGGACGTCAAGGACGCGACAAGCACTGTCGAGGGTAACACAACAACCTTGAAAATCCTCCTGAACCCGAAGAATAATATAAATAACGTTACACCAGGGCTTTCGGGATACACCAGCACAGTTGACGTTGAGCAGCTCGCGAAGCTTATAGAGGATACTGCAAATTCAGTCGCGGGGGATGTCATAAAGGCTATATCTGTTGACAGGCAGACAGCACAGTTTGAGCTGAAGGACGGAATAATCGAGCTGAAAATCGACAACACAAGCGGCAAAATCATTTCCGCGACAATGACCGGTCACGAGCAGGCGCTCGGTAAAGCGACGGTTACAACAGTCGCGATTATCAAAATCAACGCGACGGCGACAATCGGCTGCACGCTTAGCTCGAGCTACGAAGCTAGATCCTAGATGCTAGATACTAGATGCTAGATACTAGATGCTAGATACTAGATGCTAGATGCTAGATGCTAGATGCTAGATGCTAGATGCTAGATGCTAGATGCTAGATGCTAGATGATAGATGCTAGATGATAGATGCTAGATGCTAGATGCTAGATGCCGATGCAGTCAGACCTCCGTTTGAGTTAATCAAGCGGAGGTCTTTTTTTTATGAAGTCATTCTGTATTTTTCTGCTTGCAGATTAAACATCTGAGCATATTTGCCGCAGGATTCCATCAACTGAGAATGCGAACCCATATCGATAATCTCTCCGTTCTCGAGCATGATTATCCTGTCTGCCAAACGTGTTGTTGAAAGCCGGTGTGAAATCATCAGTATGGTTTTTTCCCTGTTCTGCTCCATCATCTGACGGTTCAGCCGATACTCGGCTATGGGGTCAAGAGCGGAGGACGGCTCATCGAGAATCATTATCTGAGCGTCACGGTATAAAGCACGGGCTATAGCGAGACTTTGAGCCTCTCCGCCTGAGAGCTGAGTACCGTTGTCGTCGAATTCCCTTGTTAGCATGGTTTCCAAGCCGTCCTTAAGCTCTGAAAGCTTTTCTGAAAAGCCGCTCGCTTCAAGAGAATTCTTCAGTTTAATCATATTAACCTGTGCGGTGTCGGTAACAATATTTTCAAGAACATTAGCCGCAAACAGCTGATAATCCTGAAAAACGGTAGAAAATTTCTTTCTGTACTGCTCCAAATCAAAGCTGCGGATATCCATACCGTTATAAAGTATTTCGCCCTCGTCCGGGTCATAAAGACGCATAAGCAGCTTAACCAGTGTTGTTTTTCCCGCACCGTTGTAACCCACAAGCGCGATACGTTCACTGCTTTTTATTGTGAGGTTTATATTTTTAAGCACCAATTCACCCTTATAGGAAAAGCTGACATTGCGTAAAGTCAGGCTTTCAAAGCATTCGGGAATCTCTAGCGGGTTTTCGGGTGAGGTGACAATTGTTTGCCGGGAGAGAAAATTGTGAATTTTTTCTATATAAAGACTGTTTTCTTGAAACTGTGGGATAGCCTCTGTTATGTCAGAAAAACTCCAGAAGGTCATCTGGGCGGCGTTAAAAAGCATAACCAACTCGCTGTAAGCAAACACATGCTTAACAATGGTTTTGTAGAGCAAATACAATAAATATATACCTTGAATCGGCAAGTCATAAATGCAGAAACCGATTACCGCATCAAGAAAGGCTATTTTGCGGGTGTGTAGCTTAGCTTCATTTTCCAATTGCTTTACAGAATCGTTAAAATCCTTATACAGTCTCCCTTTAACATTGTTCAGTCGAATTTCTTTCGCATGGTCAGCAAGATAAAACACCCGGGCTATATAATCACGCCTGCGTTCGTGCGGCTTCATTTTTTCCGCAAGCTTAAGTCTCAGCCGAATAATCAATTTATTCAGAAAATAACTGGCAATCATTGCAAGCGTAATAATTAAAATTCCGACCCAGTCATGTGAAGCCATGTAAGCGACAGACAGTAAAAGTCCCGCCAGAGCGGCAAGAAGCATTGACACGCTTTCAAAAACCTTTCCCACGCGCTTGCTCGCCTCACTCATCGCCCAGACAAAATCATTAAAAAAATCGGGGTCGTCATAGCATGAAATATCCATGGAGACCGCTTTTTCATAAAGGATTTGTCTCAGGCGGCGGTAAATTTTTTCCTCTGCCTTTGGCTGGATTTTATTTTCAATCCACTGCACATAAACCTGTTCTGTGAGAATGAGTACAATTAAGGTGCTTAAAATTAGCCAAAAAACACCGCGAAAAGGCTTATGCTGTTCAACCGCGGCTATAATAAATCCCAGCATCACAACCCTTTCCCAATACACTGCTACCCGGTTTTTTACAGAATTAAAAAGACTGTGGAAAGCAAAGAGAGGAGCTTCGCGGAATGCGATTTTCATTATAAAAAGATGATTTTGTATTATTCGCCGCCATGAAGTGTCTTTGTTTTTAATTTTACTTTTCATACTTCCTTCTCTTTCCAATCAAGCAAGTAATTTTCCGCCTGAGTGCGAAACATATCCGCATATGAACCGTTTAAAATCATCAGGCTTCGATGGTCACCCTGTTCGGAGATATGACCGTTTTCCAAAAGATAGATATTATCTGCCATAGCGGCTGTAGACATCCTGTGGGAAATAAAAACAGAAATTTTCCCCTCGCACAGCCTTGTAAAATTATTGTACATCTTATACTCCGCGACAGGGTCAAGCGCTGAGGACGGCTCATCAAGGATTAGTATATTGCTTTTTTTGGCGAATGCACGGGAAATTGCCAGTTTCTGGCTTTCACCGATTGATAAGCTTATACCCTCATCGTCAAATTCCCGTGTCATAATTGTCTTATCCCTGTGCGGAAGCGTCTCGATTTTTTCGAGTATGCCGCTTTGCTCAAGGGCCTCCCGTACCGACTGCTCCGGCTCACCCTTTGGCTTATTACCCAGAAGAACATTATCGTAGACACTCATTGAAAACAACTGAAAATCCTGAAAGGTTGAGGCTATAACACGCCTGTAAGCAGCCAGCTCAAACTTCCGTATATCCGTGCCGTCAAGCAAAATTACACCTTCGTCAGGGTCATAAAGACGCATAAGCAGCTTGACTAAGGTAGTTTTACCCGAGCCGTTATGACCGACAAGCGAAACAATTTTATCTCTCTCAAGAGTTATAGAAATATTACTCAACACATTTTTTTTACTGCCGGGATAAGAAAAACTGACCTCACGCAGTTCAAGCTTCTTTGGAAACTCCGGAACCGGTAATCCGGGTTGATTCTCCGGTATTTTCTCTTTATATTCTAAAAACGTTTTAAGATTATCAACATATAAAGCATTTTTCAAGCTATCAGTAAGATTGCCTGTAAAGCCTATTACCATCCATGTGACAGTGTTAACCGCGCTGTTAATTACAATAAAGTCCGCAAGCGTTATGCTCTTACGAACCATCATCAGGTAAGAGCCTACCAGCCAGATGCCCTCGTACATAAGGGGAAAAGCAAAGGTGTTACGCAGGGTCATATAGATAAAATGCTTTTTCCAAAAACGGTTTGCTTCATTGATATTACCCTCCATACCCCTTTCATAATTTTTAAATAAAACAGAAAAAATATTTGTCAGACGAAGCTCCTTGGCAAATTTTTGCAAATATACTGCGCGGTTTACATAATCCTGCGCGCGTTTGTGCGGAACCTGAGCCATACTACGCTAAAAGCTGACTTTTGAAGAGAGCCGCCCGAATAAAAGAATTGAAAGCGCCGGAATCATAGCAATCAAGCCGATAATAGGGCTTATTTTTAAAAGCCAGACAACAACAACGATAATACTTAAAATATTGCTGAGAATATCAGCACATTTTTCAAGAACATCCTGCGATTTTTCCACAAGCTCGCTCGCAGCTTTTGTATAGCTGTTAAAAAATTCTGTATTATCATAGCAGCCCATATCAACATTTCCCGCTTTTTCAAAAAGCATTAAATACAGTTCCCGGATAATCCTCTGGTCACTAATGAGACTGTAACGGTCATAATGCCATGACGAATATGCTTCTCTAAGCAAACTCAGCATAAGAGCAAATATTAAAAATATAACCGCTTCGCTAAAACTCCTGTCAAGCTTGCCTGAACCGAAAAAATACTGCATAAAAATGAGCGAACTGAAAACCCATACACCTGTTATTATAAATCTGACGATAAACTGCGATATAACGCGTCCCGGAGCAATTTTCCATAAAACACTTAAAAGATATATATTGTTTTTTACCGGATGCCTGCTGCGTTCAGGTTTTTCTTTTCTATTTTTCTCTTTCAAAATAGCAGCCCCTATATTTTTAATAAATGATAACACAGCGTCTCCGTTTTGCGGAAACGCTGTGTTATCGGCGTATTTAGGAAAAAATTATTCCTATACAACAGCGGACAAAACGAATCCTTTGGATTGCTTTTTAAACATATTGGTCATATTGTCCGCCTCCTTTTTTTATTTAGCATAATTATATAAGACAAATCTTTTACTGTCAAGCAATATTTTTATTTTTCAATAAATTTTTTAAAAGAATTGTATTTTGTTTCACTATATGTTAGAATTATTTCAAGAATATTTTGATAAAGCGGGAGGATTTATTATGTGGCAAAAATTTGTCGGCGTTTTTACTTTTTTGATCAGCTTTATTAATGCGGCGTTTGGGCTTGGAGGCACTAAAATCAATGAACTGCCGGGCAATATTGTGAGGTATTCCGATATCTCCTACGGTATACATTCAGTGCAGAAATTCGACATCTATTACCCCGACAAACCGGAAAATCTCGAGGAGGGCATAGGCGCGTTTATCATTATTCACGGCGGCTCATGGTCAAACGGTACAAAAGAGGAATTTTCCGCTCAGGCAATCGAAATGGCACAGAAGGGCTATATCGCAATTCCGATTAATTACAGGCTTTTCCAGAATTTTGCCGATTTCAATGATATGCTCGACGATATTGACGCGGTTATCGCGAAACTGAAGTCAAAAACAGAAGCCGACGGTGTGAAGGTCGGCAAGGTCGCTCTTTTTGGCAATTCCGCCGGAGCACATCTCTCGCTCTTATACGCCTATAAGCACCTGAACGGCACAGACACCGCCCCACCCATACCGCTTGCCTTTACTTCCGGCACAGTTCCGCCGACTGATTTTACTGATGAAGAATTTATTAAAAATGCCGATGATATAATGATTTTTGTATTTTCTTTAGTTACAGGTAAAATAATAGACAGGAACGACATATCGAATGTTCGGGATATTATGCTTGAAAACTCCCCTCTGGCGCAGCTGAACAGCAGCTGCCCCCCGACGCTTGTCGCCTTCGGAGTAAAGGATAAGACTGTCCCGATTTCAAACGGCAGAAGCCTTCAAGCAAAGCTAGCTGAGGTCGGCATACCCTTTGAATATTATGAGCTGCCGAACTCAGGGCATAATCTCTCAGATAAAGCCGATAAACCTATCCTTGACGATTTTTTTGAAAACCTTTATGAGTATGCGGAGCTGTATTTTTAAATGCATTACTGATTTTAATTAAAAAGGTTTGTGCGAAATGACGCCGAATGCAAAAGAGCATTCGGCGTCATTTAGTTAACGCTTTTTAATATGTTATTAACGTGGGGTTAGCTAGCCAAGCCCACAACCCAAGTCTTGTTTTTTATTGAGCTTTTAGCCCAGTAACGTGGGTTTGGCTTGCCAAGCCCACAAGCCATGAATTGTTTTTTTATTGAGCATTCAGCCCATTAAGGTACTAAGGCACTAACATTATTCGCTAAGCGCGGCGATTGCTGAGCCTTTTTCGAGCTTTTTGACCTGAATCTCGCCCTGCTCTGCCATTTCTCTGAAGGCTGTAATCGTCTGCTGCATCTGCGGCAGGGCTTGCCGCTTATATTCGCTGATAGAATCGAGTGCCTCCATCAAATCACTGAAGGATACCTTCAGAGTATCTATCGAAACGCCGGTTGACATCGACTGCTGCTGAATCTGTGAGCCCTGCTCCTTGAGCATTTTCGAGGTTGAGCTGATGAGGTTGTCCGTCGTCGCGTTAAGCGCTTCTATCTTTTTAAGCACAATTTTTTGGTCATACAGCGCGCTCGCAACCATTACAGCCGTGCGCAGAGCGGAAACGGTTATATTTTTCGCGCGGTCAACACCTCGCATAAGCTCTTTATTATTGCGTTGAATAATCTCCATCGCGACTATTCCCTGCTGGTTGACAACCACCATCTGCTGCATGTCCATAACTCTCTGACGCAGAGGAAAGAGTATTTCCTCCTCAATAAAGCGGATTTTATCAGCGTCCATGCCTGCTGCTCTGGCTTCTTCTATTTTCGCACTGATGCACTCATCCATCAGCATTCCCATCTCTATTTCCTTGCTGATTTTTTTTGTGATTTCGCTTAAATCCTGCTCCTCAATGGCTAGGGTTGTGTTGTCGTTTTTCAAAGTGGCTTTACCCTTTTCAAGTGACTCGACTATGTCCGCGATAACCTCTTCCGATTTTTCGTATCTGTCAAAATAACGGCGGATTGGGTTTACAATTTTCCCGAGAACGCCGCCCTTCGCGAAATCTATAGCGCTGGGGTCAAGGTCTTTTATCTCCGTTTTCAGGTCGGCGAGGCTCTTCGAAACCTGGCTGCCCTCCTGCCCCTCCTGCGAAAGCTTGCCGACTGTGACCTTCAGCAGCGAATTTTTTGAGGAGGATTTACCAATTGAATCCATGCCGAATGAATCAATCGAAACAGTGAGCTTATTTTTTTCTGTGAGTGAATTAAGGTCGAGATTCATTATTTCCTGAGCGTTCTGCTCTGCCTGAGCACGCAGCTTTTCAGTCTCCTGTGAAACAGGTTTTACCTCTTCCATTACCTGAATAGCAAGTTCCTTTTCGTTTGGTATCTCCATTGAAAATGCCATAATATTCATCCCTTCATTTTTAATACAATTTCGAAGTATCTAGCGTCTAGCGTCTAGCATCTAGCGTCTAAACTCACATCTCCGCGTTAAACAGACTTTGAATCTTGTAGATAACGTCGTCCGTGTCCGCGTTTATACTCGCCGCCTCGTTGATGTCCGAAACGGTCTTGAGCGCCGCGATGTCCGCGTTGTAGCCAATGGTATAAACAGGAACCCTCAAGCCCTCGATAACAGCGCTCGTATCCTCAAGCCCGTTGCCGCGATTAGTTTCGCCGTCCGTCAGCACGAAAATCATCAGCTTCGCGTCCGCGTTTGTCTGCTTCGCTTCAAGCAGCAGCTTTTCCGCGACGATAATGGCGTCAAACATCGCAGTGTTGCCGCCGGCGCTCATGCCGTTCACCGCACCGGTGAAGTAAGCGCGTTGATTTATGTCAAATTTCCCTATCGGAAGAGCGATATTAACATCATCAGAAAAAGTCACAAGACCGACTGAGCAGTCATTATTTATGTATTTAGAGCCGGTCAGAAGCGACTGCTTAAGGCGCGTCATAGCCTCACCGCTCATACTGCCGGAGGTGTCGGCGACAAAAACCGAAATTATATCCCTCGCGCCTGCCTTTTTTTCCTTCCAAAGACCCTGAGCCTGAGTTAAATTCTTACCGCTGATATTCGCGATTGAAGGCTGATAGGCGTCAAAGCCGCCGAAGCCGTATCTATTGCCCGCCGATTGATTCTCTGCTGTTTTGCAAAAAGCGACAAACTGAGTGAGAATCTGAGTTTTAACCGCCGACAGGTCACCGAGGGCATATACCGGGCTGTCATGCCTCACGCCGAAGGGTGTAAAAATATAGTCGTTTTTCAAGTCGGGCGAATTCATAAACTGCTGATACTCAAAAACAAAGCCGTCAAGCACGCCGGAGCTAGCGGAATCCTTCATCTGCAATGTTGTATAGGCTGTATACGGCACATTTGACTGAAATTGTTCAAAAGCCTGTTTCGCCGTATCGCTGAAGGGGTTCGCGTTGTCAAAGGTGTAGAGTGTCGAGATGAGGAAGTTTGCGCCGGTTGAGCTTGCGAATGGATTGGTGTATCCCATTGCTATCTCGCCCGCGGACACTGCTTCTATGACATTTTTCAGGCTGACTTCACCGTATTTATCGATAATCTGCTGGTTCTTCGTCTTTGAGAGAACGATTCCCGCGACATTGCCGATGAGTTTTTTCTCAACTAGAGTTGTTTTCACGCCGGAAGCTATCAGCATATCGCCCCAAAGCTCATTTGAGGGTGAAAAAACATCGGGCATATATTTCCCTGATGTAATATAATCCATACCGAGTCCTGATGCGATTCCCCTGACGCTGACCGAAACACTCTCGCCGTTCACCTTAGCACCTGACTTGTTAAAAGCCTCCGCCATATCGACAAGCCAGCGGTCAAAATCCCCGGCTTTGTTGGTCACGGTAGCCTTTTCGGTAGATGAAAAAATCTCTATAAAGCTCGATGTATTCGCCTTTACCTGCTCCGGATATTTTGAAATGTCCGGCAGTGCTTCCTTCATGTCAGCCTTTGCGAGGTCAACATTACCCTTGACCGGGGTTAAAGTGCTGACTTTTATAGCAGAATAAAGGTTCTCCAGCAGCTGTTCTGCGGACACCGCCTTGCCCGGGAGGGTCGTCTCCTGTCCCGGGTCTTTTTCGCCCAGGAATGCCTTTGATGAATATAATATTGCAAAAATCGCGACAGCGATAACGGCGAAAACTATAACGGTCTTCTTTTTCACAATCATTACTCCCTGTTTATTTCACTAAATTTATTTATATAGCTTTGTATCCTGAATAAGTGTCTCAAGCTCGCGGATGGCATCCATATTATTGATGTCATTAACGTCAAAGGAGCTGAGCTTCGCTATTTCCAGCACAAGCGCGTCAAGCTTTATAAGCATGTTTTCGTTAATGTCAACAGCTTTTTTTGCGTAGTCTAGATATTCGTTATAAATACCGAGCCTTGATTTTGTCACCTCGTCATTGCCAGAACCCATGGCATAGCTCCGGTGAAGGAGGCTCTCATACTCCTCCTCATCAAAGGAAATAAGCCTTGTGACGAGGCTTCTTGTGTTGAAAATTATTATTTTTTCGATATTGTCTATTACCGAGGTAAACTTTGAATAGCTCATTTCGGAATCCGAAAAACGCTCGAGAAGACTGCCGGTAATTGTAGCTTTTTTACGCTTAAAACGGTCACTCTGAGCAATCATTGCCGATAGATTCGGCGCGAAGGTCTTTGATTTTGTGGTCTTAATGTATTGCTCGCAGGCTTCGGCGCATTCGTCAAGCGTTTTCATATCACCCGGCTTGATTTCCTGCCGCTCTTGAGGAATTCCGAACTTCTGCTTGTCAACACGATTTCTGAGCTGCTTTAAATATCCTGCTATAATTTTGATGTTTCCGTAGAAAAAAATTAAAATGCTAACCATAATCGCGGTCATGAAAAGCGAAACAAAGAGATGCCTTTCCCTGAAGCCTTCTATGCTCATTAAAACAATAAAAAGTCCTAGAATGTCGGCAAGCATAATGCCGTTGAACCTTAAAAGCTTTTTATTGATTTTGTTATTTTTGCCCTTTTTTATATTCCTGTCCATTGCGACCTCCGAAAGCATTAATATAAGTATTTTATCATACCTGCAATAATAAAACAAGTATTTATAAATAGATTTTTATAGAGAAGCTGCCTGTTATAATTATTTTTCATAAAAATATTTGTTGCATTTTTCCAAAATAAAACAATATTGGAAGCTAAAAACTATATAATGTAATGGAATATACATTTTTACTAAGGGAGTGCTGAATATGACCTTTGACGAGGCTCTCAGGCGTTATCATGACGGCGAAAATATAGAAATGCTTGCCGCAGCGATTGTATCGGAGATGAGCATAAAGGAAAAGCTGTATATGGTCGGTGGTCACCACAACCGATTGAGGGATATTGTAAAGCACGGCAGGGCATATAACGCCGAGCCTATACACGCGAGCGGCTGCAAACGCCTCGGTGTGCCGGATATTCGCTTTGCGGACGGACCTCGCGGAATAGTCTGTGCTAATAATACCTGCTTTCCAGTCACCGTGGCGAGGGGCGCTTCCTTCGACACTGAGCTTGAAAGAAAAATCGGCAGGGCAATAGGTGAGGAGGCTGTGCTCGAAAACGCCAACTTTTTCGGCGGGGTGTGCATCAATCTTCTGCGGCATCCCGCATGGGGAAGAGCTCAGGAGAGCTACGGCGAAGACACTGTTCTGCTGGGGAAAATGGGCGCGGCGCTGACAGAGGGCGTTCAGGAAAACGGTGTTATCGCCTGTGTCAAGCATTTCGCGCTCAACAGCATCGAAAATCTGCGTTTCAAGGTAGATGTAACGGCTGATGAGCGTACCCTGCGCGAGGTTTATCTGCCGCATTTCAAGAGCAGTATAGACGCGGGCGCCGGGAGCGTGATGGGCGCCTATAATAAATTCAGGGGCAGTCACTGCTGTGAAAACAGAGAGCTGCTGACGAAAATTCTCCGCAATGAATGGGGCTTTGAGGGCTTTACCATCTCCGATTTCACCTTCGGCGTGCGTGAGGGTAAAAAGGCCATTAAAAGCGGTCTAGATATTGAAATGCCGAACACGAATCATTACGGCAGGGAGCTTCGCGAATATGTTAAAAGCGACGAATCCGCCCTTGTTTATGTCGAAAAATCCGCCGTGAATATAATAAAAACCTTACTGCGATTTACTTCAGTTTATAACCAAAAGCGTCAGACATTAAAGAGTGAAATACGCTCAGAGCATGCAAATCTTGCGCGTGAAGCCGCCGAAGCGAGCATGGTTCTTTTAAAGAACAACGACATTTTGCCGCTTGATATAAATAAAATAAAAACCGTTGCTGTGGCGGGACGCTTTGCAAACACAGCGAACATCGGTGACAAGGGCAGCAGCTCGGTTTTTCCGAAATACACCGTCACACCCTTTGAGGGCATCAAAAACTATTGCGGTGACAATGCAGAGGTCATATGCGCCGCCGGTGACAAAGAAGCACTGCTGGCAGCGAAAAGAGCCGATGTTGTCATAGTCGCCGTGGGACTTGACTATAACGATGAGGGCGAATTTACTCCGAATTTCGATTACCAGACCGGCATCACTCTCAGCGGCGACAGAAAATCGCTGAGGATTCGCAGGGAGGACGCAAAGCTTATCAAAAAGCTGAGCAAAATCAATAAAAACATTGTCGTGACACTCACCTGCGGCAGCGCGCTGCTTATTGATGAATGGGAAAAATATGCAGGCGCAGTAATGCTTCAATGGTATCCGGGAATGGAGGGCGGTAACGCTCTCGCAGGGCTGCTTTTCGGTCAGTGCAGTCCCTCGGGGAAGCTGCCTTTTACCGTCGCACAGTGCGAGAGCGATTATCCGCGCTTCCTATATCGGGAGGATGGAAGGCTACAAATAAACTATGGCTATTATCACGGTTATACTCTGCTTGACAAAAAAGGGAAGAATGCGGCATATCCCTTCGGCTTCGGGCTTTCCTATACCGAATTTTCCCACAGCGATTTAAACTGCCGATTGGAAAATGACAAAATAATAGTGAATTTCAAGCTGAAAAACATCGGAAACTGTTGCGGAAGCGAGGTTTCGCAGGTGTATTTCGGCTCAAAAAATTCTGTTTTTGAGCGCCCGGTGAAGCAGTTAAAGGCCTTCACAAAAACCAGTCTGCAGCCGGGTGAACAGAGGGAAATAACACTCGAAATCCCCGTTTGTGAGCTGAGTTTTTATAATCCGGAAACGAAAAAATATACACCCGACCGCGTCTACTCAGCTTATCTCAGCGGCGACGGTAAAAGCTTCCTGAGCACTGATATAAAGCTATGAGAACTGAAATGCCGAAACCGAAAAGCGGGGGCGTGAACGGAAATTACAACGAAATCCTCAGGAAAATCGCGACAGGCGAGGCTGTGAACGAGAGCGACTGGAAGATTACCGACAAAATGGTCAGGGGTATAAATGAACGCCAGGGCGGCTGCACCTTTGACTTTCAGACCGCTTTGAGAATT
Organism: Oscillospiraceae bacterium; assembly: GCA_031551635.1. Taxonomy (GTDB): domain Bacteria; phylum Bacillota; class Clostridia; order Oscillospirales; family Acutalibacteraceae; genus JAVBNH01. Next base: position 106,060 of record JAVBNH010000019.1, read on the forward strand.
CTTTTAACACACAAAGAAAAGCGCGAGAATGAGGAAAAGGACGCTCAAGAGTGGGAAATTCCCCGGCGGGAATATGAAAAAATCAAATCCGCCTTCCTCTCATACCGCTTTTTTATGACTATGCCGGGCGAGGATTCCATGGTATTGTGGTCGGAGAATCTGCAAATCCAGCTCGCGGTCAACGAGTATTTTACCGCTTACCTCTTTGAGGGAGAGGTGTTTTCTGCCGACAAAAAAAAATCGGGCGAACACCTCAGACATGCCGAAAGCCGGATAAATATCTGGCTTAAGCAGCGATGGCTCTACGGTTTTTCGGAATGGAACTCCCCTACATATTATGTTGAAGACATCTCGCCGCTCTGCCTGATTATCGATTTTTTTCCTTGCGAAAAAACACGGGAGAGGGCGAAAATCATACTCGATTTACTGCTTTATGACATTGCCGTCGGACAGTTCAGGGGGATTTTTTCATCGACTTCCGGTCGTTGTTACCCGAACGGCAGGAAAATTGCCGAGCTTGACAAGCTTGACGGTGAAAACCGCATGAGCCTTTACAACTCGATAGGAAGCATTATTGACGAGCTTGTTGATTGCAGCGATGACCTACTGAGTAAAAAAAATAATATAACGCTGAAAAAAGGCTCGCCGAACGGCATACTCGGTAATTTTAAGTATCGTAAAAAAGACGGCTACCTTGTACCTCAAGTCATAAAACTGGCGGCATCCGGAAAACTCGCGGGAGAATTTAAGACCTCGCAGGGCTTGAATCTGTATGAGCTCAAAGAAAAAAACCTAATCGGGCAGGGCGACGCTCAGATTATGCAGCAGTGGGCGATGGAATCCTTCACAAACCCTGAAACCCTCAAAAATACCATTAAATATTGCCGCAAAAACAATCTTTTTAACAACGCTAATTTTCGTGAGCTGAAGTATTTTAATCTTCCTCTGCTGCACTCCTCACCGCTGCTTCCGGCACTTTCGAAAAAGCTGAACCTCTTTACAAACGGCATTGTCCTCGAACGCGCGAACACTTACACCTACAAGACAAAATACCTCCTTCAATCGACCGCGCAGATGTATTCGCCCGCCTCCCACGGCGCGCAGCAGCATATCTGGACGGTAAATTTCGCACTTTTCGCTGTGTTCGCGGCGAATCCTTATTCCCGCTATGGCACAGGCGGTTATTGGACGGGTGACGGAGTAAAACCCTATGCGGCGCAGGACAGAAATATAACCCTCGCGCTTTATGACACAAGGGTTAAGGGCGTGAAAATCCGCAAAATAAACGACTATACCCACGCTTATTTCCCTGCCGCGCTTTTTGATAAAACCGATGAGGCAATGCTTTGCGAGGGTATGATTTTCGGGGAGATAAACGGTGCTTTTATCGCGCTAATAACAAAAAATCCACTTGAGTTTCTCGCGGAAGAAATGCGGGTAGATAAAACGGATTTTAGGCACAACCTTGTGCAAAAGGGCAGCGTAACTTACTGGATTTGCGAAACTAGTGACTGCGAAAATGAGACCTTTGACTGCTTTAAAAAGCGTATTATGCAAAATAAAGTCGAATTTGACGGTAAAGCTCTCAGTTATTATTCCTCAAACAAAAAATACACACTCAGCAAAGCACAGACTTTTTCTGTGGATGATACTGTGCAAAACCTTGAGTATAAAAGGTTTGAGAGTGATTTAATTGTGGCGCAAAGAGAGAGCGAAAAAATGTATTTTAATTATGCAGGGGAAACATTGCTGCTGGATTTTAACAAGGCTGAAAGAAAAATGAAAAGAGAGTGTTCTGATGAATAAGGGGAATTTACTTAAAAAAATCCTTCTCGGTGTGCTTATCGCCTCATTTGTAGCTGGAAGCATCACTTTTACAATTTGGAACAGACTGAAGACCACTGAGCTTGAGCTGAAATATGAGGAGGTCGAAGGCGAACTGCATGTGAATAAATATTACAGCACCTCCGCAGACAGAGCTCTTGTTATTCCCGATACTGCAGTGAATGAGGACGGCGAAACTCTTCCGATTACCGCACTGGGGGAGTTTTCAGTTTCAAATTCCGGCTATCTGGAGGAGCTTTTTATCGGTGCGAACATCAAAGCCATTCATGCGTGGGCGATTACGAACTGCGAAAGGCTCAGTAAAATCACAGTTGACGAAAACAATCCCTATTTTACCTCAAAAGACGGCGTTCTTTATAATAAGGACATGAGTGTACTGCTCTGTTATCCTAACATGTGCTTTTATGAATTCGAATGTGATGAAAACGGTGCGATAAAAAGGGACAGCAATAATGTAAGAATCGCAGAAAAAAATGAGCACAACGGTGTTTTCGCCCTTCCCGACAGCATTAATACAATCGGCGAAAACGCTTTTTATAAATGCTCAAAGCTTACAAAAATAGAATTCACCGAAAACCTCAGGGACATTAAGGAGAAGGCATTTTTTAAATGCAAGGGACTGAAAAGCATTGAGCTTAAAGAGGGAATAAAGAATATCGGTGTTGATGCCTTCGCTTTTTGTGACAATGCCGAGGGGGAAATACGAATTCCCTCAAGCTGCGAAAAAATCGGAAAATATGCTTTTTTCAGCAATTCAAGCCTTGTTTCGCAGGTTTTAATTGAAGCTCCGGAGGGGCACATACTGCTTGACGAATCCTGGCTGCCTAACAAAAAAGGCACAAACGGCAAGCCTGTCGCATTCAGCTATACAGTAAAAAGTGAGGGGGTACAATAATGGCAAAGAGAAGCTTGGGCGGACTTATCAGGGGCTTTTGGGGCGACGCGAAAAAATTCTGGAACATTCCGCGTGAGGGCGAATATCTCTCAAACAAGGAATTTGTCATTTTTTGCAGCGGCTGGGCGGCGAGCGATTCGGTGAGCACAGTGCTCAACCATGTTTCCTTTACTGCGACCTGCTTCCTTGTCGGTTCGATTTACGGCATCAGCTTCCAGCATATCTTTATGATAGGCGTAATCGGTCTGCCCTTCGGCTATATCTGGGGTCCGCTGAATATGATTATTACCGACAATCTCGGCAACCCTCCGAAAAAAACGATGCAGTTTATAAAAATTGTCAGGGTGATATTTATTGCCGCGGGTATTGTGATGTTTTTCGTGCCGCAGGAGCCATTTGAGAACATTGTCCCCGGCTTGCCGCGTATACTCTCAGTTATACTGCTAATAAACCCGCTGTCAAATATCTACAGCACCTTCATCTACCGCTGGCTCTCCCCCCGCTTCGGCAAATACCGTCCGTGGGTCATTTCCGGCATGCTTCCGAGCTTCGCAATGCTGCTTGTCATGGTCTTTTTTCCCTTCAATGATATTCCTTATTATGACAGGCTCTGGGCGATTTTCCTTGTTTTCAAGCTCTATGATATTTTCAGCAGCTACCATAAACAGGTTCAGAATATAACCAATCTCGTCTCCCCGAACAGCCACGAACGCCTCAAGCTTATGAGCTACGGCGATTTTATTGCGGGAGCTTTTCCTGCTGTTATCAATGTCGCGCTGCCGGCACTCGCTATGTATACGGGGGGAATGAACTCTCTGCAAACCTTCCGCGTCGTCATTCCCGCCTTCGTTCTCGTGTTTGCTCCCTTCACCCTGATTATGGCATTCAAGGTGAAGGAAAGGGTAATTCTTCCAAAGAACGACAAGCCTGACGTGAAGATGTTTGAGGGCTTCAAGGAGGTTCTCAAAAATAAATATTTCTGGATTTTCAATTTCCTCACCCTCTTCCTCGACCTTGATAACGGAGTTGTAAACATTGCCCAGATTATTTTCGTCTATTCGCTCAGGAAGGACTGGATTCTCGGACTGTATACAACAATTCTGACCTCCGCCGCTCTGCCCGGTCAGCTTTTAACGCCGACACTTGTGAAAAAATTCGGCAAGAAAAAGATTTTTCTCGCCGGGAGATTTGCGACGGTAATCGAGCTGATGATTAGCTTTTACGCGGTCAGTACGAATAATATTATCCTCTTTTTTATAGCCGCTTATCTCGGTTACATATTCAACAGCGCCAGCGTCATGTCACGCCGTGCGATGATTCCGGATATCTGGGACTATCAGCAGTGGATGAGCGGCAAGCGGCTTGAGGGTTGCTCGGGCATTTTCGGGATGGTTTTTTCACCCTTCACGACGATTATAACGATGACCGTGCCCGCCGTCTACGCCGCTATCGGCTTCACCTCGGACTGGGATATTATGTTCAGCGACTTCTACCGCGGTAAGGTTTTTCAGTCAACTGTCATAATGGTTCTTGTCTCGACCGTGCTGTCGATTCTGCCCTTCTTCTTCTATGACCTGACCGACGAAAAGCACAAAAAAATTATTGAGGACTTGAAAGAAAGAGCGAAAGAATCGGAGGAGCTGCTTAATGAAGAAAACAGCTGAGGAGCTATATTTTGATGTCATTGTCGTCGGCGGAGGTATGTCGGGCATCTGCGCGGCAATAGCCTCGGCTCGAGGCGGTGCGAAAACCGCGCTCATACAAAACCGCCCTGTTCTCGGCGGCAACGCAAGCTCCGAGGTGCGCCTGCACATCTGCGGGGGCGACCACCACGGCAGCCATGCGAACTGCCGCGAAACCGGAATCCTTGATGAAATCCTTTCGATAAACAAAGCCCGCAACCCGCTGCACTCCTACCCTATATGGGACGGCGTGCTCTATGAGGTCTGCGCATTTGAGCCGAATTTAAGCCTGTTTCTGAACACGCATATGACACAGGTTGAAACTGAAAATAAAAAAATTGTTTCAGTGAGTGCCTGCCAGCTGACCAGTGAGCGCGAATTCATTTTCTTCGCAAATCTTTTCATTGATGCGACCGGTGACGGAACTCTTGGGGCGAAAAGCGGCGCGCTGTTCATGTACGGCAGGGAGGACAAAACCGCCTTCGGTGAGGAAAACGCACCTGACACGGCGGACAGCTGCACCATGGGCAGCTCGCTGATGTTCACCGCCCGTGACACCGGAAAGCTGGTAAAATTTATTAAACCGAAATGGGCGAACACCTACAGCGAGGAGGATTTGATAAACAGGAATCACTCCGGCATTACTTCTGGCTACTGGTGGATTGAGCTTGGCGGCAAAGATAGCAGCACGATTACCGACGCCGAAAATATCCGCGACGAGCTACTAAAAGCAATTTACGGCGTTTGGGATCACATCAAAAACGGCGGGGAGCATGGCGCCGATAATTACGAGCTTGACTGGATGGCGTTTCTGCCCGGTAAAAGGGAGAGCCGCCGGCTTCTGGGGGAATATGTTCTGTGCGAGAGCGACTGCGTTAAGCCCCGCGGTTTTGAAGATAGCATAGCCTACGGCGGCTGGCCCCTTGACCTGCATGTAGCCGGAGGCATCGGCACACCTGAGGAAAGTCCGACAAAATTTATTTATCTCGATGATATTTACCCCATTCCCTACCGCTCAATTTATTCGAAAAATATTGATAATCTCTTTCTTGCCGGGCGTGCAATAAGCGTTTCTCATGTCGCCTTCGCCTCGACAAGGGTCATGGGCACCTGCGCGATAATAGGGCAGGCGGCAGGTACGGCGGCGGCAATATGTATAAAAGAAAAAATACTGCCGTGCATGCTGAAAAATCATATCAGCGTGTTGCAGCAGCAATTACTAAAGGACGACTGTTTTATACCGGGAGTGATAAATGAGGATTCGCGCGACCTTGCCCGCATCGCGAAGATTTCCTCAAGCGGCTGCGCGGAAGGCTGCGAGCCTGAAAAAGTTATAAATGGTGTCGCGCGTTCGCAAAAGGGCAACGCAAACTGCTACCTTTCGCCCTCCTTGAACACGGGAGAGCAATGGATAAAGCTGAAATTCACGCAAGCGGTAAAAATAAGTGAGCTGCACTTGAAATTTGAAAACAATCTGCAAAGAGAGCAGACGATTTCAATCTCCCGCCATGTGATAAGCAAGCAGCTTCCGGTGGTTTCGCCGGAGCTTGTGAAGGACTACAGAATCGAATTATATAAGGATGGCGGGAAGGTCTTTACAAAAAAAACATGTGATAATATTTTCCGTTTCAACAAAACAATCCTTGAAACTCCCATACTAGCCGACAGTATAAAAATCATTCTGCTCGGCACAAATTATAACGCGGACTATGAAGAAAACAAGGAAAACCGCGCGAAAATTTTTGAGGTGAGGGTTTATTAGGTAGATTACAGTAATTAATAAAGAATGGAGAGAATCAAAAGAATGAACATTAAAGCGTTAAGCGTTTCGGAAATTATTCCGGCTCTGGAGATAGCAAAGCGGGCGTTTGATTTATTTATCGCACCAGATTATTCCACAGAGGGGATAACAACTTTTTATAATTTTATATCAGCTGAAAATATAAAGAATAAACTTGCGAGTGGTAATTTTTTCATTTGGGGAGCGCTCGAGAAGGAAATAATGACAGGCGTCGTCGCCGTACGCGATAAAAATCATATTTCCCTGTTTTCGGTTGCTCCTGAGTTCCACGGCAGGGGTATAGGCAGGGAGCTGATGGAAACGGCTTTTGCATTTGTCCGCGCCCAGGAGCTGACATTTGTCACGGTGAACGCCTCGAGATATGCAGTACCAGTCTATAAAAAGCTTGGCTTCCGCTGCACGGACGAGGAACAAACCGCCGACGGTATGAGCTTTACGCCGATGAAAGCATTATTACATTAAAGAACTAATAAATAAAGAGAAAAAATGCTTGACAAGCGCAAATTGTCGTGCTATAATACAATCTCGTTGAGGTCACTATCGGAATAAAGTGAGACGTAATTTTATTGAACCTGGTAAGTCACCAAAAAGCAATTTCTTCGAAAAAGCACATCCAGCATCCAGCATCTAGTATCCAGCATCTAAACTGGGAGAGTTCCCGAGCGGCCAAAGGGAGCAGACTGTAAATCTGCCGTCAACGACTTCGGTGGTTCGAATCCACCCTCTCCCACCAAAACAAAAAATCTGTCGAAGCGTTCGGCAGATTTTTTTTATTCTATTCCCTATTCTCTTTTCGTTCTTCTCTCATCTTTGCATAGATTTTTCGAGTGAAGAGAAAAGGTGGCTTTTTCTGCGAAAATCATTATTAGTACCTTAATGGGCTGAATGCTCAAAAAAACAAGTTCTGGGTTGCGAGCTTGGCAAACCAAGCACATGTTAGGCGGTTAATAGTTGTTTTTGAGTTTGATTTTTGTTACAATAGAATCAACCAAACTGTTCATATGCTGTTAGGCGGTGAATTAATTGCTAAAAATCGGTTTTTTATTTTGCTGTGATTACTTTAATCATAATAAACCGGATCCGGATTATCTGATTGAATATAATTGCGTTATTAGCCATGGTTTTAGCGCTTATTTGTTTTGCTTTGAATCATTTATTGAAGGGGAAAATCTGAAAATTAAATCATCTTCTACACCAACGACGCTTATCTACCGTGGATGGATGCTGACAATTGAACAATATGATAGGCTGTATCGGATTTTATCCGAAAAAGGATTCATTTTGATTAACACTCCAAAACAATACAAACAAATGCATTATCTTCCGTCGTGGTATAATATTCTCGAAAAGAACACTGCAAAATCAGTATGGTCTGAAGGTATTCCTGATGTGCCGCAACAAAAACTATTTTTGAATAAATTTAATCATAAGCCGTTAATTGTAAAGGATTATGTCAAATCCAGAAAACATGAATGGGAAGAAGCTTGTTTTATACCGGATTCCTCAGATGCTCCCCAGGCGCTGAAGGTGATAAGAACATTCATAGACCGCCAGGGCGTTGATTTGGTGGGAGGAATTGTTTTGCGCGAGTATATTCCTCTTAGAATAATTGATCACCATAAAAAGAGCGGCATGCCCATTGCAAATGAGGCTCGAATCTTTTATTATTACCAAAAAGCCTTTGCTGCTATTAAATATTGGTCAGGGGAGCAAGTGCCAAATTATCATGAGTATGATTTTTTAAATAAGGTATGCGATTGTTTGGACAGTAATTTTTTTACAATTGATATTGCTCAAAAAGTTAATGGAGAGTGGTTTATTATTGAAGCTGGCGATGGGCAGGTCTCAGGGCTTCAAAATTTTGCACCGGCTTTATTTTATGACGGTTTATTGAAAACAGCTTTTTTTGAACATAAAAAAGCTGAACAGTGAACGTGTAAATTTTGATGTTTCCACATTAATGTTTAGACCTGCTGGACACGCATATTATACTAATCCCAATTAAAAAGTCGTGTACAAAGCGGCTCCGAGTGCAAAAGCATTCGGGAAAAAGTCGCGACGGTATACAACTATTTTAATTGAGCATTTGTATTATTCTTCCGCAACAGCAAGTTGCTTTTAATATATGGCTTAATGTGATATAATTCTCTTAAAAAGAGGGGGCATACTTGTGAAAAAGAAAAATGTTTTGCTTGAACTGAGAAAAAAGCACGGTTTGACGCAGGAGGAAATGGCTGCGAAACTGTTTGTGACGCGGCAGGCGGTGTCACGCTGGGAAACCGGTGAAACAATACCCTCGGTCGAAACGCTGAAAATCATATCAAAGCTTTTCTCTTTGCCGATAGCAAGCCTGCTGGGGCTCGAGGAAAACCGGCTTTGTCTTTTCAGACAGGAAGAATATACCTTTTGCTACCGTGCCGCGGGTATTTTGGTGCGGGACGGTCGCGTACTGCTGCAAAAACCGAACAATACCGATGAATACGCCTTTCCCGGTGGGGTTGTCGCCATCGGGGAAACCACTTCCGACGCGCTTCTTCGCAGATGGTTCGAGGAAACCGGCATGCATATTGAAGTCGGCGAGTTAAAATGGTTTGAGGAGAACCTGTTTTTGTTGGACGGTAAGCCCTTTCAGCAGATTTGCCTTGATTATATAGTCACAGTGAAGGAAGAATCCGGCTTGATTGCGGACGGCTTCACAGCGAAAACCTATTCAATTGATGACCCTCGCGCAGTATGTTTTTACTGGATTCCGCTGGAGGAGGTCGGAAAGCTGACGGTTTATCCTGAAAAAGCGGCGGAGCTGCTAGTAAAGCTTGAGGAGCCTTTAAAGCATCTAGCATATTTAGACATTAGGTAACCATTGATTAATAGAAATTTACACAATTTTGCATATTCATTGATTTTACAAAGCTTGATATATCAAGCTTTATAAACGAAAATTTTTGGCTCTGCCCGTGAACGATGATGACCCGACTTTTTGGAAGGATATTACCTTAGGCTATGTGGGTCATGAGCTGGAGGGCGGCTGCTGGGAGCAGGAGCAGAGATACCGCATTATAAGAATCGCAATTGTTTTATACGATTTTATTGAAATATACGCGAAAAACATGAACGCCGACCCACTGCAAAAAATCGCGGTTCTGAAAGCGGCTATGGAAATCAACAGCCTTTTAATACCGATTCACGGCGACACGGAAGGCATGCATATTGATAACGCCTTCGCGAATATTGAGCTCGCAAAGCTTTACTGCGAGGCGCTTGACACGGAAAACGCACTGCTGCATACGGAAATAGCGGTTGAGGAAAGCATTCATCACACCGAAACGATGAATCAGACCGGCGAGGACGGAAGCAATTACTACCCCTGGCAGACCCCGCGCAATCTGTGCTGGATTTTGTGGGAGGATCACCTGATAAAGCCGCAGTTCGACCCAGTCAGAAACGAAGAAAGGTTCCGCAAATGCATGGAGCTGCTCAAGGAGGAGTCGCGGGAGCTGAAGTAATTATAATCTTATAATATAAATATTACTCTGTGCATGAATATTATCATGTACAGAGTAAAGATTTTCATCAAAATCGCATCGCTTTATGTAATTTTTTGCTGATTTTTTCTATCAATCATATTTTTGACAATAAAGAATATTATTGAAACGACAAAACAATATAAAATAATACAGAGTTTAAAATAAAATATAAACACAGGTAACTGGTCGCCTCCGGGATCAATCGTTCCCTCATTAAGGTAATAAAATAAAACATATATTAGACTCGTGGCAAAATAAGTCAGCGGAGCTGACCAGAAAAGAAATTTTCTTTCACAAAATGCTAAGAGAACTGGAAAAGGATAAATTAAAGATACAATAAAATATATTGTAATTACTGTTGCAAAAGAGAGTAAAAAATGACCGGCAAGAAAAAAATCTATAGCAATGATAATAATGTTTTGGACAATAATGACGATATATAAGCAAAAAAGCGTTTTCTTTTTTAAATTATTCGTTTCAGACATAATGTACACTATCCTTACAAATTAGTATTATAGAAACGCATATAAACAGTAACATTGCTGAAAAGGTATTTCGTTTTTGTTTTCAGAGCATTATCAGCAAAGGGAAATCATCGATGCCTGAAATTATCCGGCAATAAAAGCTTAAACACTTTTTCGGCTCTTTCACTTATAATGGCATAACTGTTTTCATAATAAATATGAATCTCAAAATACGCTCCTCCCTGGTCTACATATGGGAGTAAAAATTTAGTTCCGTCAAATTTAACGGGAAAAACGCAAAAACTCCAGTCTTCATGATTTGCTGCAGAATAATATCCGTGAGAAGATTTTAAAAATTTTTCAGGAAAACTGTTTTTTGTCGAAGCTATTTCCATATCGTATTCTGATTTTGCTTCCTCCCGTGAATCATATGTATAAATTCTAATTGTTGCTCTGGTATTATTTATGCCTCCGTCCAGTTTTTCAATGTCGATCGTTACGCCATCCTTTCGCTCAACTTTATTGTTTCGTATTATTTTCGCATCTGGAAATAAATCCTTGACAAGACCATGAACAGACTCATTTGCGTCAATATAGCTCACCATATGTTTTTCCTTTATTCCTGATGAAAAGTAGACATATCCGTGAGTATAAAATGAAGGTCTGAAAAAAAGACAAAGCCCGGCAATCAAATAAATTGAGGATATTCCGAGAATAAATAGAAATGTTTTTTTCGCTGTTTTATTACCCCTTTTCTTAAAAATAAAGGTCATTATTAATGATAAAAACGAAATACAGATAGCCGCAATACCCGCACCGTCAGGAAATATTAACATACCTTTCGGCTATAAGCTATTGTTTTTAACCTGTCGCCGCACCTCCTAATAATAAGTTCATAAATAAGGCTTCTTTGGAAATGTTTTTAACTGCTGTTTATTCAGAGTTTGGTATGGATTATTTTATTCAGGCGGGAGCGCCATTTTTTCAAGCCCCGCGGACACCCGAAGGATAATCCTCGCGTCCGCAGCCGTAATCCTGCCATCATAATTTACATCAATAGACTCTTTTTCATACTTCCCTATGACTTCAAGCTCCGAAGACGCTCTGAGGGCAATTCTTGCGTCAACAGCAGTTATATTGCCATCACGGCATATATCCCCAAGCATACATCTATCTCCAATAATTTCGGCTGTTAAATAAATATTATCACCTTCCTGTGAAAAAAGGGGTGCTGGAGTTAAATAATTTTCAAAAATGAATTTTTCAACAACAACCGAAGGGGTGGACAGCTTTATTTTTTCAAAGCTAATATCCTTAAAAATTTTTTCAAAATCCGGTGTTTTTTCACTATAACTATTAATGTCAACAATAATATCGTATCGGTCAATCATTTTATATGCAGAGCTTGAACCTTGTAATAAGCCAAAACTGTCTACAACAAGGTTTAATTCATTATACTTCCCTGTTAGATATTTTTTATAATCTTCTTTCGCTGCAGTTAGGTCAGAATCCTCGATTCTATGGATAACAACACTCACAGAATCACTTTCATCATAAAACACTGTAAAATTCCCATGAGTGCCGAAGCTTGGAATAATTATAATGCAATAATTATCTTCATCATGTCCTAAGCACGAAAAATCCTGTCCCTTGTATTTTGCAATAAGAAGTTCATTGTCTTTTCGTAAATTCTCAACAAGAGGTTTAAAATCAAATCCCTCCCAAAGAGCAAATTTATAGGGGGCTGCTTCAATATCAACCGTGTTTATCCACTCAATTAATTCCCCACTGTTTTTAAACATTCCTAAAGTATCAATATAATCAAAATATTCAATCGTTTTATTGTAAATATTGTTGACCTTTTTGGTAAAAGCTTGAATTTCATCAGCTTTCAACTCATTATAGGACAAATTCGCCATACTGCTGCGCATATACTCCGCATAAAAAGCTTCAGCAATTATAAAATCCGGAAGTGTTTTAAATTTTTTTTCTAGAAAAGCGAAAATATCATCTTCAAGAATAAGGCTGTGCATTTTTGCTATTTCATATCTCATCATTGAATGTACCAAGATGTTCAGAACTTCTTCCTCGGTAATGCCTAAAAAAGAACAAAGTCCCACAACCATTTCTTTTTGCGCGTTTGTAGCTCCAGACATTTCCAGCGTTTTAATTCTTTTAAGCTCCTCCAACTCAGCTTCTTTTCCCGCAAGCGCAGCCATAGCTTTTTTATATGCGACAATTTCATAAGCGGTCTCCTTTGCTTTAGGTTTTCTGCCATCAATCGCAGCTTCCATCATAAAAAGCTCAAGCTCGTCTCCCGTAATAAAATAATTGCCAACGCTTATCACTGCGCTGTCATATTCCCTTCCGAGATTGTAATAATAGCGTATGTTTTTCAGGTTTTCCTTTGTCAGCAGACCTTTCTCATAGGCGGTTTGCAGAGAGATAAAAGCACCGTCCTTAAAGACCCTGACAGTGTTTCCGGAGGAATACTTAAACGGTATTCCCCCAATTTTTTCTTCTGTTACAATATCAGCATATCCCGTAAAACTGTCATTTACCATCAGCGCGACACAGCCGTTATAGGTACCGAAATAGTCAAGCTCGATGTCGGACGCGGATTTCGTTTCAGAATTCGCCAGCTTCAACCAGTCCGATTTAATCTGCTCCTGTTGCTGAGTGCTTAATGCGGCAGGGTTTCTCAGCGCAGGGACAAAAGCGTCCTTCACATCCTCAATTTTCCCAAGCTCCGCCGAAGCCATGAGAATTATCCTCGCGCAGACGGCGGTTATATTTCCATCCCCAAATATATCGGCGGCTTTGATATTAGCCTCCGGGACTTCCAGCTCAGACGCATAGCGCAGGCACAGCCGCGCGTCGGCGGCGGTAATTTTTCCGTCGCTGTTCACATCCCCCTGCATAAACGGCAGTGCCGCGTTCGCTTTAAGATTTGAGTAAGGCAGGCTCATCACAGTCATAAAACAAAGAATAACGCAAAATAACCTCTTTAAAAAATGTTTCACATTCTTTAAACCTCCAACGCTTATTTAATAAAAAAACTTTATCTTCACTAATTATTTTATTAATTATTCCAATAATATAATATTTTCCAGCTTCTGTCAACAATTTCACAGTTTATTTACAGAATATAAAATATTTTTAAAAAACATGCTATACATTTAATAATTAAAGTGGTAAACTATTTTAGACATTAGACATTAGATATTGGTCGCAATTTAGCTATTATGCTTATTAAGGCATTGTGCTAGCGGTGATACAAAAATGGTTCAGTTAGCATAAATAAAATTAAAACCGTACGCGAGCAGTTTTAAAAAAGACTATTGCAATTTATCTCGCGACCTTCATCTAGCATCTACAATCCAGTGTCTAATATCTAAACAATAATTTTTCAAATACATTTAAAGTTACAGTTTACCTAAGCATTAAATATTTAACAAAGAGGTTTGCATTAATGAGATACAACACAAACATCAAAAACGGCGAGAAGCTTTCTGTGCTCGGCTGCGGCTGCATGCGTTTTCCAAAGGATGAGGCTGAGGCGGCAAAGCTCTTTTTACAGGCTATCGACAGGGGTATAAATTATTTCGACACGGCTTATATTTACGGCAACAATGAGGAGGTGCTTGGGCGGATTCTCGCGAAAAATCCCGTGCGCGATAAAATCCGGCTGGCGACAAAGCTGCCTTGCTTCATGGTCAGGAAAACGAGCGATTTCGAAAAATTTTTCAATACCCAGCTTGAGCGGCTGGGCACGGACTATATCGATTATTACCTCATGCACATGCTCGCGGACATGAAACAGTGGGACTTCCTGCGCAGTATCGGCATAGAAAAATGGATTGAGGAGAAGCTCGCAAGCGGTAAAATCAGAAACATCGGTTTTTCCTACCACGGCGGGCAGGCGGAATTTAAAAAAATCATCGACTCCTATGACTGGGGCTTTTGCCTGATGCAGTATAATTACCTTGACGAAAATTCGCAGGCGGGCAAAAGCGGTCTGCAATACGCCGCTGCCAAGGGCATGGCGGTTATGATTATGGAGCCGCTCAGGGGAGGGACTCTGACAAAAAAGCTTCCGAAAGAGGCAATTGAAGAATTTTCGAGCTTTGATAAGGAACGTTCGGCGGCGGCTTGGGGGCTGCGCTGGGTATGGAACCATCCGGAGGTCACAACGGTGCTCTCGGGAATGGGAAGCGAGGAAATGCTTGAGGATAATATAAAAACCGCAGAATCAACCACCCCCGGCTGTATGACACCGGAGGAGCTGGCGGTTATCGACAAAGTCAGGCAGCATATCACGAAAAACACTTATGTACCCTGCACCGGTTGCAATTACTGCATGCCCTGCCCCAAGGGCGTTGATATTCCCATATGCTTTTCATGCTATAACAACACTAAAATCGAAAGCCTGAAACGCTGGCGGCTCAATTACATGACCTATGTCGGCGTAAACAGAGCCTCGAAATGCAGCGAGTGCGGCGCCTGCGAAAAACGCTGCCCGCAGGGCATACCGATTAGAAAAGAGCTCCAAAACGTTAAAAAAGTAATGGAGGTTTTCCCCTATAACATTGCCGGCTTTTTCGCGAATAAGTTCCTCAAGAAGTCGTAATACTAGACACGGTAAAACACAAAAAAGACCGTAAAGATACAATGGTTTTTATCAGTGGTTAGTATATAAACATAAAAAAGTAAAATTACGGCGGTTTGTAATACAAACCGCCGTAAAATTTTACTTTTATAAATACTGTCCCACAAAGTTTGATATGTAAGGCATCAGACCGCCCATCAGCCTGTTATGAAGGAACTCATCCCAGCCTTTTTTGTACAAGTCCTTATTCAGAATCGTGTAGGTTTTATAGCTGCTCGAGTCGTTTTCGTCAAGCTCAAAAACTCTCACACCCCGCGTCTCCTGGTTGCCGTAGGAAAAATAGCCAATAGCAGGGGACTGAATCAAATCAATTCCCTTATATGTGCCGGTGAAGCTGTTGACATGGTCGTGACCGAAAACAATCCCAAGGCAGTCGCCGCGCGATAGCATCGCATCAAACTGACCATGGTTTGCGTCAGGCGGACAGGACCACTCGCCGAGAATTCCGCTTGCCATATCGCTGTTCAGCTCAAAAGCCCTGTTAACTCCGAAACGCTCCCTTGAGCCCTCCGCTCCTTCGGGAGCAGTGTTATAGAGCTCATAAATTTCCGGAATCGGAATATGCTGGAACCAAAGTGATGGCACCTTGACACCGTTCGCGGCTTCAAGCGCTTCGCTTGTCTGTTTATACCATTCGAGTTGGTCCTCACGCACATAATCGTATCCACCGCCTACAGTGTCATAACTCCCGGAATCGACGATATAAAGGTTGAATGCGTCTGCGGTTCCCGCGGAGTTTTTTATCGTCAGATTATGGTTCGCGCAGCCGTACAGCGCTGCATTGTCGTCAAAGGCCAGGCAGCCTTTATAGCTCTGGAAAACCGCCAGCTGCTTCTCCTTGCTTATCGCCTTTCCCTCATCGTCGTGATTTCCGAAAGTGACGGTAAACGGTACGCCGCTGTCTGTGACCGGCTTCATGATTTTTTTAATTGCCATTTTCGCCAGTCCTTCGGTGAAGGCGCCGTAACCCTGAATATTATCGCCGGTAAAGACTATCAAATCAGGCTTTACCCGCTCTATCGCCCTTTTCATCGCTTCAATTGTCGCCGGTCTTGCGATAAAAATATCCTGGGTGTCGGCAATTTGTAAAATGGTAAATTTACCGTTGTCATTGAATTTCAACTGATTCCCCTCCCCCTCGGCGGTCGCAGGAACGGCAGTTGAAAACAAAAACAGTGCTGAAAAAAGCACGGACATGACTGCAATAATTTTTTTTCTCATAACTAAATCCCCTAACATAATAAAATTTTATTAATTTACCGTTAACTGTATTTCTCCATGATTAATCTCAGCCGTCTGACCTGTTCAACAAAATCATTTTTCGCATCAATGTTAACAGCGTTTGCGGACATCGTCGGAATACCCGCACCTATGCGGTCATCCTCGCGCCCGTATTCGAGCGTCAAAATTTCTGGCTTGTGCGTTTCCATGATTTTTTCTAAAATTTCATAGGCCTCTTCATGAATTTTTACATGTGCCATAATGTTGTCCGGCGTTTCAATCCAGCCGTTTATATGTATTTCGTAGAGGCTATCCATAGGTAAAAGCTTGATATAGCTCCAAAAATCGATGTCCATGCATTTCGCTGAGCAATACGCGTGGGAGATGTCGAGCAGAAAACCGCAGCCGGATTCATTTACGATTTCAGAAATAAAAACAGGGTTTATGCATACTCCGAAATTATTTTGCGGCATATATGGATTGCCGTCCACATTTTCAAGTGTAAAAAAGTCGAGATCCGGAAAAACCATTTCTCTGAGAAATTTTATATTGTCAAGCAAAATCATTTTGTTTTCGCAGTCACTCAGAGAAGTATCGACACCGCAGAGATGGAGTGAAATTCCTTTTACCTCTGATAGCTCTGCAGTCTTTTTTACCTGAGGAATATTAAGCCTCTGTGTAAAATCCGCCGCGCCGATGCCGACAGCGCAGGGATACAGCCCATGAATGAGCACCGGTCTGAGCTTCTGAAGCTCCTTCATAAAACGCGAAAACACTCGCAGGCTTAGCTGCTCAAGCATAGGATTCATAGCTGAGAGTGTCGGCAGCTTGAGATAATCGATGTCGATTTTCTCCTCTTTCAGCAGCTCGAGGGTCTCAAGATAATAATTACACGCAAGCTTCATGTTTTATGACCATGCCTTTTCATTGGAATAAATACATATTACAGCAAAAAAAAACATATGTCAAATACTGAAGCGCATATAATTTATCAATTAATAAGGAAAATTAAGGTGATATTTATGCCAAAACAGAACGACATTGATATTCGCGCCGAGTATCTTTCTAAGGATGTTTTTTATGAGGACACTCCGATATTAAAAATAAAAATTATGTATCCTCTTTTCAGCTCTCAGAGCAGTTGCAGAGCTCTTTTAAAAATGAACCGCTTTTACAAAACACGTGCCGAGAGTATGCTTGAGGAAGCCATGAAAAGCCTTGCGCCGGCTGCTCTGGAGGACTATAAAAACAGTAAGGAAAACGGCTTTCCGGTTCATGAATATCAGCTGAGCACCTCTTTTCAGGTGACAAACAACTACGACTGTTTTATCAGCCTTTATCATGATAAATATGAATACACCGGCGGCGCACACGGAAATACATCGCGCACAAGCGAAACCTGGAGCCTGAAAAACGGTGCAGTTTTGCCGCTTGAATACTTTTTTCCGTGCAGACCTCAATATATTAAAGAAATAAAGTCGGAAATAATCCGGCAGATTGAAACTCAGATTTCGCAGGGTGACAGCTATTATTTCGAGGACTATAAAAAGCTTGTCGATGAAAATTTTGATGAGAAAAATTACTATCTCGTACCGGGCGCGGTTGTTGTTTTTTTCCGGCAGTACGACATCGCACCATATGCCAGCGGAATGCCAGAGTTTATTATTCATACTAATATAGCTAATAATTTCTCAAACTAAATTATTATCTCAAAAAAATTTCAAGCTGTTTACCTAAAGCTCCTGCTAGCTTTTGTAAAAATTCGACAGACGGGTTGTAGTTTCCGCTTTCAAAACGGCTGATATTGCTTTGCTTTGTATCCGCCCGTTCTGCTAGCTCAGCTTGCGTCATTTGTCTCTCCAGGCGAGCTGCAATTACTGCGTCAATAATGTCATATTGTGGCGCAAGGGCATCGTACTCGCGACGAAGCTCAGTGCTTCCTTCGAGCATTGTTTTCTTATATTCCTTGTAATTCACTGGCTGTTCCTCCTTTGGTAATCTTCTAAATAATTCTTTGCTGTTTCTATTTCTCTATTCGGTGTTTTTTGTGATTTTTTCACGAACCCATGAAGAAGAACAATATTTTTACCTATTGGAACAAAATAAAAAATACGTGATATATCACTTGCTGATTTTATACGGAGTTCCCATAACTTGCCTTTTAAGCATTTTACATGCGGTTCAGTGAGTGCTGTGCCGTATTTTTCCAATACATCAATATCACGTAATGCTTTCGCAAGGTGTTTTTTAGGAAGATTATCCAAGAATTTTTGAACAGGTATATTCCCGTCCTCTTTTTCATAAAAGATAATGTTCCACATACTCAAATCTCCAAATAATATATTTTGTTATACTATTATTATATCATATATGATATAATTGTCAATGATATATTAAATTTCTCTAATTCAACTTATTGCCTGAGCTTACATTATTCCAATCAGTACAAACACCATCGGCAATAATCAACGGATTAGCTTTTTCGATTTCGTCAATCGGTTTTATGAGAGCCAGCTCGAGAACCTCGTCAACATGTCTCACGGGAATAAAGCTGACCTTTTCAAGTACAGCGCTGTCAAGCTCCGAGATGTCAGGTTCGTTTCCTTGAGGAATTATAACTGTGGATATTCCGGCTCTGTATGCCGCCATTGATTTCTCGCGAAGCCCGCCTATAGGAAAAACCCTTCCCCGAAGTGTAACCTCGCCGGTCATTGCGATTTTGCCTGAAACCGGCAGTGACGCGAGCGCGGAGACAAGCGCTGTCGTGACAGTTATGCCCGCTGAGGGACCGTCCTTCGGCACAGCGCCCTCCGGGAAATGAATATGTATATCCTTATTCTTGTAAAAATCCTTGTCTATCTTGAAAAGCTCAGCGCGGCTGCGCACAAAGCTGACCGCCGTACGCGCTGATTCCTTCATAACCTCGCCGAGTGAACCTGTCAGCTCAATTTTTCCGCTGCCCTCAAGCACCGAAACCTCAACCTTCAGCAGCTCACCGCCAACTGAAGTCCACGCCAGACCGTTGACAACACCGATTTCGTCCGAAAGTGCGTCAAAATCGTCGTCGCGGTACTTTTTTACGCCTAGATAGCACTCGAGATTTGATGGATTTATTTCCGTGAGGTCATTATTACCCTCAGCAACCTTGACAGCCGTCTTTCTGCATAGCTTCGCTATCTGCCGCTCAAGCTTTCGCACACCCGACTCGCGGGTGTAGCCGTCTATAATCTCTCTGAGCGCTTCATCGCTGATTTTAAGCTGCTTTTTCGTCAGTGAATGCTCCTTGAGCTGCTTAACAATCAGGTGTTTTTTAGCGATGTTAAATTTTTCTTCATGTGTATAGCTGTAATGCTCGATTATTTCCATTCTGTCAAGCAGCGGGCGCGGTATGGCTGAGGCGTCATTCGCGGTCGTAATAAAAAGCACGCGGCTGAGGTCAAAGGGCAATTCGGTGTAATGGTCGGTAAAGGAAAAATTCTGCTCGCTGTCGAGTACCTCAAGCAGGGCGGAAGCGGGATCGCCCCTGAAATCGCCTGACAGCTTATCCACCTCGTCAAGCAATATAAGCGGATTCGCGGTTTTAGCATCGGTGAGGGCGTTCATAATGCGCCCGGGTATAGCACCGATATAGGTACGTCTGTGCCCTCTGATTTCCGCCTCATCCCTCACGCCGCCAAGTGAAATTCTTATGTATTTCCGGTTCATTGCCCTGGCTATGGACTTCGCGACTGAGGTTTTTCCGACACCGGGAGGACCGACAAGACAGATAATATTACCCTTGATATTCGGGTTGAGAATACGCGCGGCGAGCATCTCGATTATACGCTCCTTGACTTCCTTGAGACCGTAATGGTCCTTATCAAGCACCTTTCTCGCGTAATCAAGCTTTGTATTTTCCTTTGAATACTTCCCCCACGGCAGAGCCAGGCAGCGCTCGATATAAGTCCTTATAACTCCGGCTTCGGGGTTGCCGGCATTGAGCCTTCTGTAGCGGCTGAGCTCTGTATACAATTTTTCTTTATTTTCATCAGGCATTTTGCTGCGGTGAATCTGATAATAAAACTCATCGATCTCGTCCTCGGACTGTTCGTTTTCCCCCAGCTCCTCGGCAATTATTTTTTGTTGTTCGCGCAGAAAGTAGTCTCTTTGATTTTTATCGATTGAGGACTGAACCTTTTTATGTATTTCATCCTCAAGTGTCATTATGTTAATTTCCTCGAGAAGAACAATCGCAAGTGTATTAAGCCTTACATAAGGGTCAAGCTCCTCAAGCAGTTCTTGCTTTACCTCGTAGGAGAGCATAATATTCCCGGCGACAAGGTCGCAGAGCTTGCCCGGGTCGCCTGCTTTTTCGGCGTTGATAATCAGATCGGGAGCCATTTTCGCGGTGAAGCGGCTGTACTGAAGCATAAGGTTATATGCCTCGCGCATCATAGCCTTTTCGTAGCGTTCCTCAACTGCGGGAAGAATATCCGCCATAGGCTCGACAAACGCCTTCATAAAGGGGCGCTTGATTATGGTTTCGGTGATTTTCGCGCGGTATTTACCCTCGACGACAACCCTGATTTCATTCGCCTCGGGTATTTTTATAATCTGTTTTATCTGAGCGACAACACCTATTTCACAAAGGTCGTCAAAGTCAGGATTATCAACCATTATGTCCTGCTGCATGACTACCAGAATCTCCTGAGTGGAGCTTGTTACCGCCGATTTTACCGCACTGACAGAGGAGCGGCGGCCGACGTCAAAATGCAAAGTTGTGCCGGGGAAAAGAACAATCCCGCGAAGCGCGACAACAGGCATTTCTTTTATATTTTTAGTTTGCATTAAAAATTCCCATACCTTTCGAATACTGCTTTTGCCTGATTTTGTAAAATGTAAAAAACATAAATAAATGAGTGAAAAAAATCATTTTTTGAAGCTTTCAGTATAGCATATAATTGTATATAAGGCAATAGAATATTTTTTACATTTTTCGAAATATCCGAAATAACAAAATAAAAAAAACTCTTGACAAACAAAAAAAATAGTGATAAACTCTCCCTTATTCACATATAATAATAAGAAAACGAAACTCTAGCATCTAGCATCTAGCATCTAGCATCTAGCATCTAGCATCTAGCATCTAGAATGAAGCAGAAGGCTTAAGATAACTTTCATTCAGAGAGTGCCGCGGCAATTATTGTCGGCTGAGAGCGGCATGTGAGAGACTTAAAGCTACCGCTGCCGAGTGCTGCCGAAAACGGACTTTGTCCGGCTAAGGTATGCCGCAGGAACCGCGTTAAGGTTTTCCGGCTTAATTCAGGCAATCGTTGATTCTTTTCGCACAATCAATGTCGTTGTTTTGATAAAAGTCTCAAAGCGGCGGAAGCAATTCCGCAATTTGGGTGGAACCGTGGAGTAAATATACTTCACCCCATATCATTGGGGTGGAGTTTTTTTTATTTTCAAACACAAAATAAAAACCCAATCGAGCATAAATAAAAAACATACCTCTTTTCTTATTATCGACCACTATTTGTACAGTGTACACTGTAAACTGTAAACTAAACTCAATTATCAAATTTTGGAGTGAATTAAAATGCTTAAAGTTGAACTAAAAGGCGGCGTGATAAAGGAATTTGATTCCGGTATCAGTGCCCTTGAAATTGCGAAATCCCTCGGCTCAGGACTTTTTAAGGCTGCCTGTGCCTGCCGTATCAACGGTGAGCTTTGCGATTTGAGAACGCTAATTAATGAGGACTGTGCCCTTGAAATCCTTACCTTTGAGGATGAGGACGGAAAAAAAGCCTTTTGGCACACCTCCTCACACATTCTCGCGCAGGCTGTTAAAAGGTTATATCCCGCGGCAAAACTGACCATCGGTCCCGCTGTCGCGAGCGGATTTTACTATGATTTTGACAGTGAAATATCCTTCACAAACGATATTCTTGAAAAAATCGAAGCAGAGATGAAAAAAATCGTTAAGGAAGAGCTTCCGATTGAGCGTTTTTCACTCCCGGCTGATGAAGCTTCTGAGCTGATGAAGTCAAAGGGCGAGACCTACAAGGTTGAGCTTATCGCTGAGCATGCCGGCAAGAGCGAGGACATATCTTTTTATAAGCAGGGCGAGTTTACCGAGCTGTGCGCGGGACCTCATATCCCTGATACGGGAAGGGTTAAGGCTCTCAAGCTGACCGCCTGCACCGGCGCGTACTGGAGAGGCGACGCGAACAATAAGATGCTTCAGCGCATTTACGGCATTTCCTTTGTGAAGCAAGCTGAGCTTGACGCTCACCTAGAGATGCTCGAGGAGGCAAAAAAACGTGATCATAATAAACTCGGGCGTGAGCTTGAGTTTTTCACCACCAGCGAGGTTATCGGTCAGGGTTTACCTATTATTCTGCCCAAGGGCGCGAGGGTTATCCAGCTGCTTCAGCGTTTTGTCGAGGACGAGGAGCAGAAGCGCGGCTGGCTGCTGACCAAAACGCCTTATATGGGCAAGAGCGATATTTTTAAAATATCCGGGCACTGGGATCACTACCGTGACGGCATGTTTGTGCTCGGCGACCCCGAAAGTGACGAGGCTATGGCGCTACGTCCGATGACCTGCCCCTTCCAGTATCAGGCCTATCTCAACCGCAGTCGCTCCTACCGCGACTTACCGCTGCGTTATAACGAGACCTCGACACTGTTCAGAAACGAAGCCAGCGGGGAGATGCACGGGCTTATCAGGGTGCGTCAGTTCACCATTTCCGAGGGGCACCTTATTTGCACTCCTGAGCAGCTCGAAAAGGAATTTGAGGGCTGCCTGAACCTCGCGATTATGATGCTCAAAACTGTCGGTCTTTACGAGGATGTCTCCTACCGTTTCTCAAAATGGGACCCGGAGGACAGGGAGAAATATATCGGCACACCCGAGCAGTGGGATGAGGCGCAGGGTGTTATGCAGCGTATACTTGACGACCTCCGGCTTGATTATAAGGTGGGTGTCGGAGAAGCTGCCTTCTACGGTCCGAAGCTCGACATTCAGATAAAGAATGTCTGGGGCAAGGAGGACACACTCATCACAATTCAGATTGACCAGATGCTCGCCGAAAAATTCGGTATGGAATATACCGACACCGACGGCGCGAAAAAGAATCCCTATATCATTCACCGCACCTCAATCGGCTGCTATGAGAGGACGCTCGCTCTGCTTATCGAAAAATACGCCGGAGCCTTCCCTCTGTGGCTCGCGCCGGAGCAGGTCAGAGTTGTGCCGATTTCCGACAAGCATCATGACTACGCGGTGGCAGTGCTCGAAAAGCTCGAGAGCTTCGGCTTCAGAGCGAGCCTTGACGACCGCAGCGAAAAGCTCGGCTACAAGCTGCGCGAGGCTCAGCTCGAAAAAATCCCGTATATGCTCGTTGTTGGCGACAAGGAAGCCGAGGAGGGTACTGTTTCCGTCCGCAAACGTTCCGTGGGCGACGTCGGCGTGCTGAAGGTTGAGGAGTTTATCTCACAGAAGCTTGCGGATGTAGCAAGTAAAGTTATAGATTAAATATGGACTAGGGGCAAGGGACTAAGGGCTAGAAGCTAGAGAATAGTGTACAGCTTAGGTCGCGAAATGGATTTTATTTTTTTTTTATTACGCTTTCCGCAAATGATTTTATAATGCAATATTAAGTTTATTTAAAACAGGTAACTGTTTTATTAAAAAATTTAAATTAAATCGGGTGAAGAGATAAAAACAAATTTAATTCTACCTACACGACATCAATTTTTCATTCTTCATTCGCATCTAGTCCCTATCCCCTGTTCATTTCTAAAAGCATTTTTCAAGTTATAATAAAGGTGTGATTTTATGTCATTAAAGGTATCAAAATTCGGCGGCTCTTCGCTCGCCAACGCAATGCAAATTAAAAAAACCTGCGAAATAATCCTCAGCGACAGCGAACGCAGGCTGATAGTCGTTTCCGCGCCGGGAAAGTTTTATGTTCAGGACATAAAGGTCACTGACATGCTGATAAACTGCGTGAATGTTTTTCTTTCGGGCGGCGACTGGGAGCAGGCGTTGCAGGACATTCTCGCGCGTTTTTCCGTTATGGCTGAGGAGCTCGGAATAACCGGTATTATGGGCGAAATAGAAGCCGATTTACGCTTCAGGCTCGACAAAAATATGGGCGGCGCTCAGCTTATGGATTCGATGAAGGCGGCAGGTGAGGATAATAACGCCCGTTTTATAGCGGCTTATCTGCGCACCTTAGGCAAGGACGCGAAATACATCAGCCCTAAGGAATACGGCATGACACTCAGTGAGGAATTCGGCAACGCGGTGGTTCTCGAGGAGACCTATACAAACCTCTCGGTACTGAAAAGCATTGAGGGCATCGGCATTTTCCCCGGCTTCTTCGGCTTTTCCAAGAGCGGCAACATCGTGACCTTCCCGCGCGGAGGTTCGGATATAACCGGAGCGGTTCTCGCAGCGGCTGTGGGCGCTGATGTCTATGAGAATTTCACCGATGTCGATTATGTCTATTCGGTCAACCCAAAAATCGTCCCGGAGGCGAGACCTGTCAAAAAGCTTAGCTATCGCGAGATGCGCGAGCTGTCCTACGCCGGCTTCAACGTCTATCAGGAAGAAGCTCTCGGACCGGTTTATAAGGCTCATGTGCCGATAAATATCAGAAATGTCAACAACCCTTCCTGCGAGGGTTCGCTGATTCTCCATGATTACAAGCATACCGTCCACCCCGTGACAGGTATTGCAAGTGACAGCAATTTCTGCGCTATAAACATCAGAAAACTGCTGATGAACAGGGAAATAGGCTATGTCAGGCGTATTCTTTCGGTGCTCGAGGAGGAACAGATTTCCTTCGAACACCTGCCCTCAGGCATTGACGACATTACCCTTATAATAAAAGAAACCGCTTTCACTGAAGGTCAGAGGGAAAGGGTTATAGATAAAATCAAAGCGGCTGTGCCCTATGATGAATTTTCCTTCGAGAATGACATCAGCCTCATAGTAATTGTCGGCGAGGAATTAAGAAACAATATCGGCATTGCTGCCAGAGCTACGGCAACCTTCGGCAGAGAAAGCATAAACATTAAAATGCTCTCGCAGGGCGCAAGCGAAATAAGTATGATTTTCGCAATAAGTACCGCTGACGAAAAACGCGCTGTAGCCGCTCTGTATAACGAATTTTTTCCGAAATAAAGAAAAGCAGGGAAAATAAAATGATTAATCAAGACATTGAAAAGCTCTGCGAGGGCTGGCGCAGCTTCTGGCAGAGGGAAAACCACAACCGCCCGATAATGTTTGTAACCGCGCCTAAGGAAGGTGCTGTAAGGCGCGAGGTCGCCGCTCCCGCAAGCATTGAGGAACGCTGGCTGAACATGGAATATGTCATAGAAAATGCCCGCGCGGGCTTTGAATGCACCTATTTCGGCGGCGAGGCCTTCCCCCGGCTCAATCCGAATCTGGGACCTGATATTATGGGCGCGGTGTGCGGCGGCTGTGATATTGTCTACGGCGAGAGGACCAGCTGGGCAGTACCGAAGGTCAAGGATTTCCGGGACTTCCCGCCAATTAAATTTGATGAAAATAACCCTTACTGGAAGAAAATCCGCGACATGACAAAGGCGGCGGTTGACGACGCACGCGGAGATTATATGGTCGGAATTACAGACATTCACCCCGGCGCGGACGGTCTTGTTTCATTGCGCGGACCCGAGGAGGTCTGCCTTGATTTGATGGACTGCCCCGATGAAATCATCAGACGTATGGATGAAATGACCGCGGCGATGAAGGAAGTCTACAGCCGACTTTACGCCATTTTGCAAACAAAACAGACAGGTAACACCTGCTGGCTGGGTCCTTGGAATCCCGACGGAAACTGGTATGTCCCGAGCAGCGATTTCTGCTGCCTTATAGATAACGCGCACTTCGAAAAATTTATCGCGCCTACACTCGAAAAGGAATTTGACTTCTTTGACAAAACCCTTTTCCACCTTGACGGACCCGGTGCACTGCATCATCTCGACAGACTTCTGCAATTCGAGAAAATGGGCGGCATTCAATGGGTGCCCGGCGACGGCGCTGCTCCCTGTGTGGAGTGGATGCCTGTTTATAAAAAGATTCAAGCGGCGGGAAAAAATATAATTGCAAATATCCGTCCGCAGGATGTTGAAATCTTTTGCAGCGAGCTCGAGCCGGAAGGGCTCATGCTCGGCTTCGGTGCGCACACTGAGCAGGAGGCAAAGGACTGCGTTGCTCTCGCGGAAAAAATTACAGCCTCGAAAAGGAAAAAATACTAATAATACTAAATCACTGATAAAAAACGTTGAAAGATTTGCGAGGATTTTTTGCATTTATACTAATCGTCATTTAAATAGTCGAAATTTTTCATTCGCTAATCTGTTATGCTACTATTTACTTGACAAATAATAACTTACACTAAATTGCTGCAGCAAACGCGCATAAAGCTTTCTTTTCCTGCAGCAAAAGTGTAATTAATTATTTGTCTGCGTCTTGCAAACAGGCTCATTCGAATTTCTCTTTTTAAATGAGGATTAGTATTACAAGGATGCCGACGCAAACGGGCTGACGCCCGTTAAGGAGAAAGACGCAGTAAAACACAAAAAAGACCGTAAATATACAATGATTTTTATCAGTGGTTAGTATGAGGATAATTATTGGAAGGAATGGTAATATGAACTATTTAATAATTGAATCTCATCCCTATTCCGGCAGCTTTAACGCCTCACTCGCGACAGTTCTTGAGGAAACCGCACGTGAAAAAGGACACAGTATAAAAAAAGTAAAC
>JAVBNH010000021.1:0-98587 GCA_031551635.1 Oscillospiraceae bacterium
TGAAGGTCTCCTTTATGTGATTTTGATGATTTTGTTCAACTATTATTATATCACATTTTAGGAGACTTTTCACTACTTTTTTGCATTTTTCTTCAGTTTTATCAAGGTTTTTCGCCCCTTTTTAGGGTGCGAAAGTTGAGGTAATAAGTAATAAGTAATAAGTAATAAGTAATAAGTAATAAGTAATAAGTAATAAGTAATAGCTATGGTTTGAACAAAATTATTGTAATTTGTAGCAAATTGTCCGCGAATGATTTTAAAAATAACACAAAGCTAATATTAAGCAAGCAAATTTTATGGTAATTTAAATCCAGTCGGGTGAAAAGATAAATAAGCGCTTAATTCCACCTGCCTGACATCAATTTTCCATTTTTTCATTCTTCATTCGCCCAAAGCCCCTAGTCCCTAGTCTCTAGCCCTTAAAACCAGTAAATTTTATGAATCTGGTAATATTATACATATCTTTAAAGCATTCATATTCATATTCCGGTGAAAAAATTTTTGTTATTTCCTTGTGCTGCTCCTCACCGCATTCGAAAAGCAGTTCGCATAGTAGCGGCAGTCTGTCCGCCCATTTTTCTTTAATGCAGCGGTAAAACTGCAACCCGTCCTCTCCGCCGTCAAGGGCTGTTTGCGGCTCCCTTCTGACCTCAGCTTGAAGCGTTTCGAGCGCAGTCGTGGGGATATAAGGCGGATTTGAAACTATTATTTCCGGCTCCTGCATTTTTCCGCTGTCATAGCCGTCAAAAATATCATATTCAAGTATATTGACATTGCAAAGTGCGAAATCAACGGCGTTTTTCCGCAAGTAATAAAGCGCTCCGGGGAATTTTTCTAAAAGCGTGACCTCGCATTCGGGGCATTCGAGGGCAATGCTCAATCCTACACAGCCGCTGCCGGCGCAGAGGTCAAGGCAGCTTTTATAATTCTGCTTTTTGATGCTTGCAACCGCCGCCTCGACGAGTACAGCAGTCTCCGGACGCGGTATGAGAACTCCTTCGCCGACTGCAAATGTGAATTTGTAAAAATCCCATTTTTCGAGGATATACTGAAGCGGTTCGCCCTCATATCTGCGCTTGATAAATTCAAAAAATCTTTCTGTTTGTATGCTGTCTGCCTCATCGCCCAGGCGGGTGTAATACTGTGAGCGGCTTATACTGAAGGCCGCCTCAAAAAGACACATTGCGTCAAAACGGCTATCTTCAATACCCTTTTCCGAAAGCTCAGCCTCACCTTTATTGTAAATATCAAAAAAATTCATTTGCTGTCTTTTTCGTCTTTACTGCTCTTTTTGTTTTTCTCTTCAGCTTCTTTCTTCTCTCTGGCAAGAATTTCATCTCCGTCAGGAAGGGGATTGCCGTCCTCGTCAAGCAGCTTTTCGTCAAAATTTTCATTCTCAACAACAGCTTTTAATGAGGCTATGGCAATCACGAGCATATCGTCAGTAGGTTCAACGGTCGTCAGACGCTGCATCCATAAACCGGGCAGGGAGAAAAAGCGGGTTATCACATTGTCATGCTTGCCGGCAAATTTTATGAATTCATACCCGAGACCCATAATGAAAGGGGTTATAAGCAGCTTGACACTGACCCAGAGCAGGCGGCTTTCCTTAAGCTCGGGTATAAGAGCCAGCAGCGCTGAGGAAATAAAGACGCTTATTATCATTATGGAAAATATAAAGCTTGTGCCGCACCGGGGGTGAAAACGCTTGAAGGAACGGGCATTCTCGACAGTCAAATCCTTACCAGACTCATAGCAGAAAATTGTTTTATGCTCCGCGCCGTGATACATAAAGGTTCTTTTTATTTCCTTCATTCTTGAGACGATAAAAATGTAAAGAACGAAAACAGACATACGCATCAGACCCTCTACAAGAGCCTTCAGATTATGCTCGAGCAAAGCGCCGCCCGCGAGATATTTGTCTAAATTGTCAAAAATAAACGAGGGCAGCCACATGAAGAGGAAAACCGAAAGCAGCACCCCGAGAACCATGGCAACGCCCGAAACTATACCCATCATTTTATTGCCGAGATGCTCTTCAAGCCATTTGTCGCTTTTTGACATCTCCTGCTCTTCCATCTCAATGTCCAACGCGCCGCTCAGCTCAACACTCTCCATCATGCATTTGTAGCCGAGCACCATCGACTCGACAAAGCCGACAATACCCCTGATAATCGGAATTTTTACTATCTTAATTTTGTCCTTGAGATGCTTGAATTCCTTTTTGCGTACAATGACCTTTTTGTCAGTACGTCTCACTGCGATTGCCGCGCCGCCGGGGCCGTTCATCATTATGCCCTCAATGAGAGCCTGACCGCCGGCCTTACCCAATTTTTCGTTTACAGCTTTATCTTTGCCCATTATAGTACCTTTTCTTTCCGTTAATTATTTTTTGTATCCTTTATCTCAGTGAGCGGAAGAATGATTTCAACCGTTGTGCCTACGTTCAGGCGGCTTGATATATTCAGCTCGCCGCCGTGCAGTTTTACAATTTCGTCGCAGACCGCCAGACCAATGCCCGAGCCCCTTATGCTGTTGTTAGCCTTGAAGAATTTTTCTTTTACATACTTCAGCGATTCGCTGGGTATACCGCAGCCATTGTCGCTGATTGCGATTGACAGATTGCCGTTGACAGTAGCTGTTATGTCGATTTTTCCGCCCTGAGCAGTGTATTTTATCGCATTGTCAAGGATATTCACAAAAACCTGCTTAATTCTGTTCGCATCGGCATTCATCGGCGCGAGCTCGTCAGGTGCGTTGTAGGAAAGCTCTATACCCTCTCGCGCGGCGGTGTCCCTGAAAACAAAAACCGCTTCATCAAGCTCCGCGAGAGCGTCAATCATATCAAGGTGCAGCGTCAGCATACCGCTCTCCATTTTCGAGAAGTCAAGCAAGTCCTCGACAATGCCGCCCAACCTGTCAGTCTCGCTGATAATGACCTCGAGTCCCTTTTGCACTAGTCCCGGGTCGTTTGACCCCAAGAGAGTTTCACCCCAGCCCTTTATTGCTGTCAGAGGTGTCCGCAGCTCGTGTGAAACTGTTGAGACGAACTCATTTTTTAGCTTATCGGCTGAGCTTATCGCCCTCGCCATGGCGTTAAAAGAGCTTGTGAGCTCACCGATTTCATCCTTATATTTATGCTGAGGAAGCATTATATTATAGTTGCCCTTAGCAATAAGCTTCGCGGTATCATTAATCTTTTTAACCGGCTTGACTATTGACTGAATAAGGAACATTCCCGAAAAGAAAACAAGTCCGATTACCACCGCGCAAACTATCACCGCTATAAAGGAAATCAGCCTGAACTGACTGTCTACGTCCTCAAGAGAGACCATATAACGGATTGCGCCGTTATTTTCGGTGCTGTCAGGTATAGGAATCATTTTTGTCATCGCGAGGATTTTCTCTCTGTTCGTGTTTCTCCCTATCCATTTACCGACCCTGGTATCCGAGTTCATCGCCGTATCATAATCCGGCATGATGCCGGCTTGTGCCTCAAAGCCTGTCGAGGAGGCAATGGGGTTGCCCTGCTTATTAATAACCCAGATTTCCATTTTTTCGCTGTCTGAAAACTGCTCTAAAAAATCATCCGCGAGGGTGACGAGCAACTCGTCAGGCAGCTCCTTATAGTTACTGAAAAAGGTGTCAATAGCGCTGCTCTGAATGGGATTATTGACAGTTATGCGGGCGGTTTCATAATAATTAAAGCGGGTAAAAATCAGAAAAATCAACGCCACGATAAAAAGCGAGGCGGCAACAACCGAAACAGTGATTATCAACCACCGCTTAGTGATGCTGTTATTCAAAAAACCACCACCCTTTTCAGGTTTACAGGTTTGCAGGAGAAATTTAGGAATTAATATCTAACAATGAATGTAGTCAGTTTAAAGGGATTTTTTAAAATCATTCGCGAGCAGATTACAAAAAAATTACCGCATTTTAACTCGCGACCCCTATCTACCATCTACAATCTACTGTCTACAATCTAAATAACCCATTTGTAGCCCAGTCCCCAGACAGTTATGAGGTGCTTTGGGTCTGAGGGTATGTCCTCAAGCTTCATTCTCAGGCGTCTGATGTTAACATCCACTACTTTGTCATCGCCGTAATAGGAAGAGCCCCAGACATAGTCAAGGATTTCGTTTCTGTCAAGGGCAATGCCTGGATTTTTGAAAAAGCATTCCATTATCATAAATTCAACCTGTGTCAGCTCCAGAATGACATTGTTTCTCATGAGATTCCTGTTCCTGATGCTCAGATTGAATTCGCCGAGGATAATCGTGTCGCTTCTTTTTGCGGAAATGGCAATATTTTCTTTATTTACAGAAACTCTTCTGTAAATCGCATCAATTCTCGCCATCAGCTCCGAGGGCGAGAAAGGCTTTGTTATGTAATCGTCCGCGCCGAAAAGAAGACCTGTGACCTTGTCCATCTCCTGCGTTTTGGCAGTCAGCATAACAATCCCGAGCTCCTTGCTTGATTCTCTGAGCCGTCTGCAGACCTCGAGACCGTCAATTTTCGGCATCATTATATCAAGAAGGGCAATATCAAAATTGCCGTTGTATTCCTCATAAATCCTCAGTGCCTGCTCGCCGTCCTCAGCTTCAAATATATCGTAGCCGTTTCTGCTGAGGTTGATTATTATGAAATCCCGAATGGATTTCTCATCCTCCGCGACAAGCACCCGCTTTTGATTATTCATTACAAAATCACCCTCCGATTTCCAGTCTTTAACATCTACAGTCTACAATCTAATGTCTAAATTAGTATAACTCTATTAATTCTTTTACAAGCTCATAGGTAAAAGGTGAGGCTTGACCTGCCGGGGTCAGGAGCATTGTGTAAATATTTTCATCATTGGAGGCGACAATTTCGTAGCCAGAACCGGCTTCCTCGTTCCAAAGCGGCTTTGTGAACATATTCAGCTCAAAAAGCAAATCACCTTTGCGTTTTTCATTCTGGTCACTCTTTGTATTGAGCTTATAAACCGACATTTTATTTGAAGCGGTATCTATTGTCACTGTGATACTATTTTTCCACTCGTCTTTTATGAGAAATTTATATCCGGAGGTTTTATTGTCTATATACTGCTTGACCGCGTGATAATCGGTGTCTTGAAAATATGCCGACCACTCGCTGATGTAAACTCCCTCATCCTCGGTGAGACCGCCGTATTTTTTACTCTCCTCAATGAGCACAAAACGCGGAATTTCCATCATTCCGTCGCCGTTAATATCAGCCGTGTAGCTGTCCGGTGAGATGGTTCTTATCGTTTTGTGCACCTTCGCGTCGGACAAAAACGGAGTGACGAGCTTACCCGTCGCGGTAGAATTATCCCAGTACACAATCTCGGTCATCATGCTCGCTTCACTGAGAATAGAATCGATATAAATCCTGCAGACACCCTTGTAATAGTCGGTTTTTAATTGTTTATATGAAATAACATTTGACGCAAGGCTGATTTTTCCCGCAGAGCTTATTTTGTCATTGTCGTTTTTGCTCATGAATATAAGATTACCTGTCGCCTTAACGTCTTTTGAAGCAATATCCTGAGTTACAAGAAAAATCTCGGAGCGTTTGTCGGAATCGACATCGACACAGAGCATAGCGGAATATTGCTGCCTTGTAGCAATAATATCAAAGCCCAGAGCGCCTCCGGCACCGTTTTTGCACTCGAAAATCGTCAGCATTTTTTGGTTGCGAGAGTCTGTGAACTGCCATGAGACAAG
Source organism: Oscillospiraceae bacterium (assembly GCA_031551635.1). Classification (GTDB taxonomy): domain Bacteria; phylum Bacillota; class Clostridia; order Oscillospirales; family Acutalibacteraceae; genus JAVBNH01. The sequence goes on from JAVBNH010000021.1 coordinate 5,730, forward strand.
CACCTCATAGATACCGTTATTGTTCATATCTATGAAGCTGACCTCTGCTATATCGGGACCCTCGCCGGAAATATCGGCAATGGAGGTCCAAACGCCATTTATAGTTTGAAGGAGGTTTACTCGCGCGCTTTTGTCATTTTTCAAGGTGTAAAAAACGAGCGCTTCATCAACAGAATCGTTATTTATGTCAAACATAATATATGCCGAGCGGTATTCACCTCCGAGAGGTGTTTTCAGCGTGACCTGCTCCTTAACAACCGAATCAAATGCTTTTTGCAAATCCGCGTAATCGCTCGTGAGCTTAGGTGGACGCAGAATCATCTCAACCGGCTGAATACTTAAAGAGCAGCCGCCCAAAAAGACTGTGGCTATTACGATAAAAGCTATTAGCGAATACGCAAATTTTTTCATGAAAGCTGCTCCTTTCTGACATTTTTAATGCGGTTTTCTTATTCAACTTTAATCTCAACCTCATATTTTCCGTAGCACCACACACCGGGGACATCCTTGGCGTAAAAAATCGCATTAACTGTATTGCTGCCTTTTTTCAGTGTGACATCAGTGAAATCAATTACCGCGTAAAGTTTTGCAGGGTCAAAGCCGTCCAGTGTATCCTCCGGGCCGATAAGCTTAACGCCATAAACCTTTTTCGTGACGAGACTTATTACACCTATGTCGGTGACGTTATTTTTAAACTCATAGGCGTTTGTTATATCTACGTCAGGAGTTATGCTTCTCATCGCGGAGCTGTCAATTGATACGGTAACCTCGTCTGCGGTATCGTCAAGCAGAGTGATGTTTTTTATGTCTGAGGTTTTAAAGGTGAACTTAAGTCTGCCGCGATCAATAGCACTGAAATCAATATTACCCAGAAGAATCGAGGTCATTGTTTCCGCCGCCTCAGGTGTCACGGCAACCTTTAGATTCTGCGGCTGGAAGCTTATCGCAAAGGCATTTTGATTTTCTGTGTTTGCCGAATACCAGAGCGGTGCGTTTGTCATATTTACAGTTACAGGCAGGCTGATAATTTTTTTTATAGGAATGGTTACGGTCGGTGTAAGCGCGCCTGTGCCCGAGGACTGGAAATTGAAGGTTGTAAATTCAAGAGTGAGTGGATTATTATTTTTGGCGTAAGGTGCAAGTGTCGCCTCTTTTGTGACGGTGTTTGTGATTTGCTTGTCGAGTGTGACCTGAGCGTAAATTTTATCAATCTGGTTAATCTCTAGTGAAGGTCCGACAACCGAAACATTATCATAGGCGAGAATGCTGGGCTGGGTGATATAGCCGTCCGGCGTTATGCCGCCTTCAGGCTCAATGATTTTCGGCTCAAGCTTTATATTCAGCGTGGCTTCCTCGTCAAAATAAAGGTTGACCTTTTTTGTGCCGGTCTGCTTAACCGCATAGCTAGAAATCGAATAATCATTGGTTTTTTCTTTTAAATCAACCGAGACATCAAGCTCATAGTTGCCCGCGTGGTTGACATAGCTCATATTGACCTTGACAATAAAATCATCGTCCGTAAACTCCTTCTGCTGCACGATATATTTAGTTCCGGTGATTTTTATGTCGAGGGTGTAATCGTTTAAATTGCTGCCGAGATAAGCCTTCAGCTTCATGTCAGACGCAGTACCGGTTGATTCCAGAGGGATTTTTATGCCGTAAAAATCTTTATCAGCCTGAGGTACCTGGTCGAGTGTAACAGCATACCAGCATAAAAAAGACAGAATAACAGAAATAAACACCACAAAGCGTTTATCGTCAAAGGCATGAGCAAGCCTGTTCTTTTTTACTTCTGCTTGGGAAATTTCACTCATTCCTTATCCCTCCTCTGCCACTTTTTAAAGGGATTAAAGCCAGCTTTTTTATTAACTCCTGTGTCCTCGCTATTCTTTAAGAGCGCTGTGAGCTTTTCTTTAAGCTCATCCTCCCCGATTCCGCGGATTAGCTCGCCCTCAACCGCTATTGAGATAATTCCGGTCTCCTCGGAGGTGACCACCGCGACAGCGTCGGAGGTGCGTGAAATTTCAAGCGCCGCCCTGTGCCTTGTTCCGACATTTTCAGTGACCTCTCTGTCGTTTTTAAGCGGCACAATGCACCTTGCTGCTATAATCCGCCCCTTGTCGATGACTATAGCGCCGTCGTGTAGGGAGGAGTTGGGGTAAAAAATGCTCAGCAGCATCTCAGTGCTTGTGACGGAATCTATCGGAACACTGCCTTTTGTGAGGTCGCCAAGCAATGTTGTGCGCTGGAAAATCATCAGCGAGCCGACATTTTCCGCGCTCATTGCCATGCAAGCTTTGCAAGTCGCGTTTACTGTTTCGGAAATAATCTCATCACTGGGTGTCTCTTTAAAAAGGTTTATTTTTTTAAAGGAGCTTTCACCGGCTCGCTCAAGAGCCTGCCGGATTTCGGTGTTGAAAATTATCACCAGTATTAAAAGAATATTTGTAATCAGCTGGTCAAAAAGGAAGAGGCTTGTTTCCATTTTGAATATAACAACAACGGCATAAATTACCGCAATCAGTATTATACCCCTGATTATCTGAATTGACTGGGTTTTGCGTATCTGCATAAAAAGCGCGTAAAACAGCGTGGCGACAAGGATAATATCAAGAAAATCACCCACACTGTCAAAGGAGCTGAGTACCCCGACAAATTTATCGAATATTTGAGTTATTGATTCACCCATATACCATGCATTATCAGCATATGCCGATTTGCAAATCACCACCATACTAGATACTAGATTCTAGACGCTGGATGCTAGAATCCGGAGGAGTTAACGCATTAGTTTTATATTGAGAGTTACTTTTACTTCATCCAGAATCCAGCATCCAGAATCCAGCATCTAGAATCCAGCATCTAGAATCCAGCATCCAGCAAGCATACCGCATGTGCCGCTATACCTTCCATCGTGCCGGTGAAGCCGAGTCCCTCTTCGGTTGTGGCTTTTATGTTTACCGCGTCTGTTTCTGTTTCGCAGGCTACAGCGATTTTTTCTCTCATCTGCTCAATATAGGGGCGCAGCTTCGGTTTTTGCGCAATAACCGTCGCATCTATGTTAGAGATTTTATAGCCTTTTTCGCACAGAAGAGCAACACATTTTTTTAACAGCTCAAGGCTGTCCGCGCCTTTGTATGCCTCGTCCGTATCCGGGAAATGAGTACCTATATCCCCAAGAGCAGCTGCCCCGAGTAAGGCGTCGCTTATCGCGTGCAGCAGCACATCTGCGTCCGAATGACCCAGCAGCCCCAGCTCAAATGGGATTTCAACGCCGCCTATAATTAATTTTCTGTCCGGAGCAAAGCGGTGGACATCGTAGCCGTGACCGATTCGAAGCATTGATAATCTCCTTCAATGTACATTGTACAGTTTACAATGTACAGATGTTGTCGCAGGGTAAAATGCGGTAGTTTTTTTATAAACTGTTCGCGAACGATTTTAAAATATCATCTACTGTCTATAGTCTAACATGGGCTTGGCTTGCCAAGCCCGCAACCCAGAACTTGTTTTTTATTGCGCTTTCAGCCCATTAAGGTACTAATTTATTTTCTAAACTTTCAATGCAGGCCAGTTTTACAGCGATACAGAGCAACTCAGTGGCGAGCTTGAGCTCAGAAACCGGCGGGAAGGTTGGAGCAATTCTGATGTTTCTGTCGCTGGGGTCTATGCCGTAGGGGAAGGTTGCGCCCACACCTGTGAGCACAAGACCCGCGTTTTTGCAGAGCTCGCCGGCTCTTTTCGCGCTGCCCTTATTGACATTCAGGCTGATAAAATATCCGCCGTTGGGCTTATTCCATGAAGCAATGTCAAGCCCTGAGAGCTTCTCCTCGAGCAGCTCAAGAACGCACTGGAATTTCGGACGCAGAATATTCGCGTGAAGACGCATATGTTTCTTAACATCATCGAGAGTTCTGAATGCTCTGGCGTGTCTGAGCTGATTGATTTTGTCGTAGCTGATAGTCTGCATAGTCAGGCGTTTCATAATCATATCAATGTTTTTGTCCGATGCGGCGACACAGGAAACGCCCGCACCGGGGAAGGTAATTTTTGCGGTGGAGGTGAACATGACAAAATGATCCTCATTACCGTATTTTTTCGCTTCCTCGAAAACATTAAGCAGCTCGTCACCGTTGTCGTCAAGGTCATGGACGCAATAGGCATTGTCCCATATGACCCTGAAATCCTTAGCGGCGGGCTTCATTTTCGCGAGAGCCTCTACTGTTTTCGCCGAATATGTGATACCGTCTGGGTTTGAATACTTAGGCACGCAGAACATTCCCTTGACGTTTTCGTCCTTGATAAGCTCCTCTAGCTGCGCCATATCGGGACCTTCCGGAGTTATAGGAAGATTTATCATTTCAATACCGAAATATTGCGCAATGCCGAAATGTCTGTCGTATCCGGGCACAACAGCAATAAATTTCGTCTTTTCATTTCGGCACCAGGGCTTGTCGCCCGCGCCGTGAGTATAGCACTGAGCTATGTAGTCAAACATGAGGTTCAAGCTCGAATTGCCGCAGGCAATTACATTTTTCGGTTCAACACCCAGAATGTCAGCAAACAGAGCCCTGCATTCATCAATGCCGGGTAAAAATCCGTAGTTACGGCTCTCAATGCCCGCGTCGCTTTTATATGAATCAAGTGGATTTAATACAAAATTGGAAATATCTAGCTGCTCGGAACAGGGCTTGCCTCTTGACATGTCGATAGATAGCTTTTTCTCAAGAAAAGCGTTATACTCCTTCAGCGTTTCCTCTTTAAAAGCGGCAAGCTCCGCTGGTGTAAATTTATCCATAGATTTTATCATATCATCAAAACCTTTCAAATAAGTTAAGCATTTATAAATTTTCTTTGTAATTTATGGACGCAAAATACTATAATAGCTTAATCGCGACAACTGTCTAATGTCTGCAATCCAATATCCAATGTCTAAGTAAACACTGATTAAATCTAAGATAGAGTGTAAAATAAAATGGTTTATAAGGCGAGGCCTTATCCTACATCCCTATACCCTATCTCCTGAATCCTATCTCCTGTAAATGATGATTTAATCATCGTTTACTTAAACTGCTTCCAACAAAATCTTTTTTAATTTGTCCAGATTCTCTTTTGGGTCAAGGCTCTCTAGGTTGTGCGAGTCGCAGCCGTAATGGAAGGTTGTGCCGATTTCTTTGCCGAGATTCCAAAAGCGGTAAGCGAATTCGGGATAACCGAAAACCGCGCCTCTGTTTATTTCCCAAGCGACATCATAATCTCTCGCGAAGCTGAGCAGCTCGCCCAGCTCATTGTCTGTCAACTCATCTGTAACCGTTTTTTTATCCTTAACCGCATTGACGAAACGCCCGATAAGCGGGTGGGCAATAGCATCGGCTCTACCGGATTTTATAATGGAGGAAACTATTTCATATGAAAATTTCGCGTAACCCCTCGCGGATTTGTCCTCCGGGTGGTCCCAGCAGTCAACATGGAAATGGTTGCAGGAATATAATCGGTAGTCAAGTCCCGCGTTCTGCTCGTCGGTGTCTGTATATTTCCCTATGCCGCAGCCCGACAGTTCAGCCCCGTAAAGCACGCGTATCTGGGTGCCTGTTTTCTGCACCTCTGTTTTAATCTCACTGTTCTGCCAGAGAATATTTCTGTCCTCGTCAGCCATATGGTCAGTGAAGGCGAGAACCTTAATATTGCACCTTTCCGCCTCGGCAATAACCTCCGCGGGCGACATCTCGCGCTTTGCGCAGGAGGAAAAAAAGGAATGCACATGCAAATTGTAATTGGTAAGCTCGTCAAGGTCATAGCAAGGCTCGCTGAATATTTTATTTTTCATATAAACCTCTCAATCCAAAGAACTGGAATAAAATATTAAATTAATTACTCAACTTTCGCTCCCTAATTTAACTGAATGGAATTTTGGACTTTAGACCTTAGACATTGGACGTTAGATGGAGGTCACGTTGAAGAACTTTAAAATACTCTATAAACATGTCCGCGAACGATTATAATAAATGCAAAAAATTTCAAATCACCGCGAGCGTAGAGAAAAAAAACACATATTTATCAAATCGCGACCACTGTCTACTGTCTACAATCTAATGTCTAAAATCTAATTTTTTCAAGTTGCGAAAGTTGAGTTAATTAAAACTCAGAAATCCGCGCTTCCTGTTGTCCTAGGGAAGGGGAGCACATCGCGGATATTGGTCATTCCGGTGAGGTACATAATCAGCCGCTCAAACCCGAGCCCGAAGCCCGCGTGTTTTGTTGAGCCATAGCGTCTCAAATCGAGATACCACCAGTAGTCCTGTTCATTCAGAGAATTCTCGGCAAGCCTTTCAAGAAGTACATCAAGCCGTTCCTCCCTTTGCGAGCCGCCCATTATCTCGCCGACGCCCATCACCAGCAAATCCATCGCCGCGACAGTTTTTTTATCGTCATTCAGGCGCATATAAAACGCTTTAATTTCTTTTGGGTAATCAGTGACAAAAACGGGACGCCGGAATATTTTTTCGCTCAAGGCTCTCTCGTGCTCAGTTTGCAAATCAACGCCCCACTCAACTTTATATTCGAAATCGTCATTATATTCTCTTAACAATTCAATGGCGTGAGTGTAGGTCACTTTTGCGAAGTCAGAGCTTAAAACAGCGCTCAGCCGCTCAAGAAGACTTTTATCGATAAAGCTGTTAAAAAAGCTCATTTCGTCAGGGCACTTTTCCAAAACATAAGCAATGACGAATTTCATCATATCCTCAGCGAGAGCCATATCGTCTTGCAAATCAGCAAAGGCAATTTCCGGCTCTATCATCCAGAATTCCGCCGCGTGCCTTGCTGTATAAGATTTTTCCGCTCTGAATGTGGGACCGAATGTATAAATATTACCGAAGGACTGAGCCATTATTTCACCTTGAAGTTGCCCGGAAACCGTCAGATAAGCGTTTTTCTCGAAAAAATCCTGAGAAAAATCAATTTTTCCGTCAGGGGTTTTCGGCAGATTTTCAAGCTCAAGCGTAGTCACGCGGAACATTTCACCCGCACCCTCGCAGTCCGAGCCGGAAATCAGAGGGGTGTGGGCGTACACAAAATTGCGTTCATTGAAAAACTTATGAATAGCGTAGGCGGCAACTGAGCGAATCCTGAAAACGGCGTTTAAGGTGTTTGTACGCGGTCTCAGGTGCGAAATCGTTCTGAGGTATTCAAGCGAGTGTCGCTTTTTCTGCAAGGGGTAATCAGGCGTTGAATGCCCTTCGACAAAAATCGAAACAGCATTGATTTCAAAGGGCTGAGCGGCTTCTGGCGTCTTTACGGTATAGCCTGTTACAACTATTGCCGCGCCGACATTCAGCTTGGAAAGCTCCTTGAAATTCCCGAGCTTTTCCTCTTCAAAAACAACCTGCAGACTGCGAAAGCAGCTGCCGTCATTCAGCTCTATAAATCCCACAGATTTTGAGGTTCTCATAGTTTTGACCCAGCCCGCGACAGTCACATCGGCAGAGGAAAAATCGTTTGTATTCTTATATAGATTATTAATTTCGGTTCTTTTCATGCTTTAACTCTTTTTTTACTTATTTTTGCGGTAAAGCAACATGGGATTCGGGTATATTTTCGGTGCTTCCTCATTTGCCTTAACCATCTGAGCCTGAAGCTTCTTGCGAAGCTCAAGCCTTACACCCTTATAATAAGCAGAGCGCACCAGATTATTCTTTTCGCAGGGGTCATTTTCGAGGTCATATAAATAATCTTCAAAATAATGTTTTGAATCGGCGTTCAGCCAGCCCTGCGCAAAGGCGCGTACGGAATATTTATATTTTTTCGTGCGTATACAGCGCCCTACCTGAGATTCGCTTATTTGAATGAAAACCTCATCGTGTATAGCTTCGCCGCTGATTGTTTTGCTCAGAGGTATGCCTTTATAGCTTTCCGGAATTTCTATCTCGGCAATATCAAGCAGTGTCGGCGGAATATCAATCAGGCTGACTAGTCCGTCATATTTTTTACCGCCCTTAAATGCTCCTCCGGAAATAATCATCGGAATATGAGTGCAGGAATCATGGCAGCTGCGCTTGTATTCAGAATTTCGTGTTCTAAAGTGTGAGCCGTGGTCACTTGTATAAATGATAACAGTATTATCGTAAATGCCTTTTTCGCGCAGTTTATCCGCAAGCCTGCCGACATTATAATCAAGGCGGTTTATGCAGGAAAGATAATCGGGATAACAGCTTTCATAATCACCCTTAAGAAAACTCAGATCCTCCGGAATCGGATAATCCTTATAGCTCTCAACCGTTTCTCTGAAGCCCTCATAACGCTTATGGTCGTTTTGGTGGTGCGGCTCGATCTGAGAAATAAACATAAAAAACGGCTCGGAGGAATCTGTTTTGTCGATAAAATCAAGGGCAAAATCGTTTATGCAGTCGGCTCTGTAGCCCTTGAACTCAATCTTATTATTATCGCCGTCAAAGACGTATCCGTCGTAGCCGTGGGAGGTGAATTCAAGCACATCGGCTGCGCGCCAGTAGTCCTTATATCCTCCGCGTTTTTCACCGGGAATTGCCGAGGTTTCGCAGCTGAAGCCTTTGCCAGACGCTAAGTGCCATTTGCCGATATATGCGGTTTTATAACCGTTTTCATTGAAATATTCAGCCAGAGGTTTAATGTCGTCGCATAGCGGAATCCCGTTTCGGAAGCTGCCGTTTTCGGTTGCGTAAACCCCTGTTTGCAAGCAGGCTCTCGCCGGACCGCAGACAGGCTGACAGGTGAAGGCATTTTCATAAAAAATCCCCTCTCCGGCGAGCTTCATGAGGTTTGGCGTAAGCTTTTCGTTAACGGTATCCCATCTTTGCTGGTCGCTGAAATAAAAAATAATATTCGGCTTCATACTATCACCCATGCATTAAATATACTTATTCAGGATATTATACCATATAATAGAGCTGCGCACAACCTTTTATACAGTATTTTTATTATTTTTTTTGATATGAATTTTTGAAAAATCGCTGAAAAATCCGTTAAAATCATTGACAAGTATTGAAAAATCTACTATAATAAAATACTTATATGGAGAAACTTTATTGTTGAGGCGCGGAGGAATAATTGAATATGATAAGAAGCATGACAGGCTACGGACGCTCACAGCAGGAAATAAACGGGATGAGCATAACCGTTGAGCTTAAAAGCGTCAATCACCGCTTTTTTGAATTCAGCTCGAGAGTTTACAGAAACTACAGCTTTATCGAGGATAAGCTGCGTTCTTTTGTGCAGGGTCATGTTTCTAGAGGGAAGGTCGACTGCTATGTTCAGATCGACGCACTTGAGCTTGACAATGTTATCGTGCAGGTCAATCATTCCCTTGCGGCTGGTTATGTTAATGCCTACAGGGAAGTAAGCGAAAGATATTCAATTCCCAATGATATAAGCGTCACTGCGCTTGCCAGGCAAAACGACGTTTTCCTTGTCAGAAAAGCTCCGGCAGATGAAGAAATGATTTGGGAAGTGGTGCAGACGGTTCTTAAAAGCGCGCTTGAGTCCTTCCTCGCAATGAAAGCCAAGGAGGGTGAAAAGCTCAGGGCGGATGTGCTCTCACGGGCTGACGAGATTCTCAGGCAGGTTGATATTGTCGAGCAGCGTTCACCCGAAACTGTACGCGAATATAACGAAAAGCTTATAAGCCGCATGCAGGATCTTCTATCAAGCGCCAGCATAGACGAGCAGAGGCTCCTGACGGAAGCCGCGCTTTTTGCAGACAAAATCGCTGTGGCGGAAGAGGTTACAAGGCTCAGAAGCCATATCGACCAGCTTTATAGATTTATGGAGGCTGAGGAATCCATCGGAAAAACGCTGGATTTTCTCATTCAGGAAATAAACCGGGAAATTAATACCATCGGCTCAAAAGCTTCCGATGTGCAAATTGCAAAAACCGTTATCGCCCTGAAAACGGAAGTTGAAAAGATAAGAGAACAAATACAAAATATAGAATAACCATTAATTTTATATAAAACTCTTTAAAAAGTGTCAGTTTTCTTTATGAGTTTAATTGGAAAGGCACGGTATTTGCATGAAATTAATCAGTATCGGCTTTGGAAATATGATTAATGCCGCTAGGCTTGTTGCGATTTTAAGCCCGGATTCCGCTCCGGTAAAGCGAATTATTCAAGAAAGCAAGGAGCGCGGAACTCTGATTGATGCGACTCACGGCAGAAGAACCCGCGCCGTTATTATAACCGATTGCGACCATGTCATTCTGACCTATCTTCAGTCTGAAACCGTTGCCAACAGGCTCGATGATGAGCTTTCTGAAATCGATAACGAGGAGGCTGTTAATGATGAAGCCTGAGCCGCATGACGGAATTCTGGTTGTTATTTCGGGTCCTTCAGGAACAGGTAAGGATACCATAGTCAGTGAGCTTAAGAAAATCGACGGTAATATCTGCTCGACAGTGTCCGCGACAACTAGAAAGCCGCGAAAAAACGAAATTGACGGTGAGCATTACCATTTTATCTCAGTAGAAGAATTTGAAAACAGAATAAACAACAATGAATTTATCGAATATGTGAAATACGGAAATAATTATTACGGAACCCTACGCCGTGAGATTGATTCGCTCATAAATTGCGGAAAAGTCGCGGTAATGGTTATCGAGGTCAACGGCGCTCAGGCGATAATGGAAAAATTCCCGGGGGTTCTTTCGATTTTTGTCACAGCACCCAGCGAAAAAATTCTTGAGGAACGCCTGCGCTGGCGTGCGGAAGAGACAGAGGAAGCTATCAGCACACGTCTTGAGATTTCGCGCGAGGAGATGAAACGCAAGGACGAATATGATTTTGTCGTTGTGAATGATGTGCTTGAAGCTGCGGTTGAAAGGATATACCGTATTATCAAGGACAGAATTAATAAGCCTGACTGATATATTTATTCTTTAATAAAATATAAATGAATGGAAGATGTTTATGCTAAATCCGGATTTAAGAGACTTGCTGCAGGGCAGAACAACAAGGTTTTCGCTTGTCACCGCGACTGCGAAAAGAGCGAGGATAATAGTCGACGAAGCCATAGCCAACAAAGAAAAAATCACAGAGGATAAACCGGTTACATTGGCACTTGAGGACATTATCGAGCACAAATACAGAATAGTCGAATCAGCCGAAGTTTTGGAAATGGAAAGCTGAACGATATTAACGGAGTAATTTTTTATTGTGAAAATTGCAAAAATTGCTGTTGAAAACACAAATCTGAGCTTTGATATGCTTTTCAGTTATGCCGTGCCTGAGGCGATGACGGTTCAGTGCGGCTGCAGGGTTTGTGTTCCTTTCGGCAGGGGGGACACAGAGCGGCAGGGCTTTGTTTTTGAAATTGAAGAGCTTGATGAAAATGCGCCCGCATACTCCGAAACCAAACTAAAAAGTATTCTTGCGGTGCTTGAAAAGGCGCCGCTTTTGAATTTTGAAATGCTTAAACTCGCGCTGTGGCTGAAGGAAACAACCTTTTGCCCGCTTTTTGACGCGGCAAAAGCTATGCTGCCGCCGGGAAGCTGTATGAGCGCGGTCATTACTTATATCATCAGTCCGGAATTTGATAAAGGAATAATTGCCGAGCTGGATTCGCAGGAAAAAGCAGTTTGCGAGCTGCTTTTAAAACGCGGAAAATATGTAAAAAAAGAGCTGATTTTAAAGGCTGCAGGGTTAGATGCGCGCAGCGACATTCTTGAAAAGCTGACTGAAAAAGGATATGTAAAAACCAACATTGCTTCCCCCAAGCCGTCAGGTGAAAAGTCGCTGAAAATGGTGACGCTGAATTTGGACGAGGAGGAGCTATCTAGACTTGAGCAGGGTATGAACGCGAAGCAGAAAAGCGTTGTTGAAAACCTGAGAAGTCTTGACAGCGCTGAAATCGGTGAGCTTTGCTATCTCAGCGGAGTAACAACCGCGGTTATCATGACTCTTGTCAATAAAGGTATATTATCGCTCTTTGAAAAGGAAGCGGTAAAAGAAGATTTTGCCGGGGAAATTCAAGAAGCGGCGAATGAAATATCCCTGAGCACAGAGCAACAGAAGTGTTTTGAGTCACTCAGGGATGAATATAATAACAAAACCGGCAGACCCTCCCTGCTTTTCGGTGTTACCGGCAGCGGAAAAACCAGCGTTTATCTGAAAATGATTGAGCATGTTTTGCCTCTGGGTAAAGGGATTATCGTTATGGTTCCGGAAATTGCCCTGACCCCTCAGACGCTCTCGATTTTTTACAGCCGTTTCGGCGACAAAATCGCCGTTTTTCATTCGGGGTTGACGATTTCTGAGCGGCTTTCTCAGTGGAAGCGTGTAAAATCAGGAAAAGCGCAAATCGCAATCGGTACTCGCAGCTGTGTTTTCGCTCCTTTTGAGAGTCTCGCGCTGATAATTATCGACGAGGAACAGGAGCATACATATAAGTCCGAGATGTCGCCGCGCTATCACGCGAGAGATGTCGCGAGGTTCCGCGCTTCCATTAATAATGCGTTGCTGCTGCTCTCGTCAGCGACACCCAGCATTGAGAGCTATGCCGCCGCGAAAAGCGGAAAATATAATCTCTGCACCTTGCAGAACCGATACGGAAGCGCGCGGCTGCCTGAGGTTATTGTTGTTGATATGTCTTTAAAGGAAAATAAGGGGCTTGCAATCAGCAATACCCTTTTTGAGCTGCTTAAAAGGAATTTTGAAAATCACGAGCAGTCAATTCTTTTAATAAACCGCCGGGGCTTCAACACCTTTGTCGCCTGCAGTGGCTGCAAGCATGTCGTTACCTGCCCCTCCTGCAGCATTTCATTAATTTTTCACAGCGCGAACAACCGCCTGATGTGTCATTACTGCGGTTACAGCACACCCTACTCGCCTGTCTGCCCTGATTGCGGCAGCGAAGCGCTGAGGTATTCCGGCTACGGCACACAGAGGATTTGCGCCGACCTTGAGCAGCTGCTTCCGGACGCGCGTGTTTTACGCATGGACGCTGATACCACGCACTCGAGAAACGCATATGAAGAAAAATTCAAAGCCTTTGCGGGCGGGGAATATGATATTTTGCTTGGCACTCAGATGGTTGCGAAGGGTCTGGATTTTGAAAATGTAACACTCGTGGGGGTTATATCTGTTGACCAGCAGCTCAATAATGACGACTTCAAAAGCATGGAGAGAACCTTTGACCTTCTTACTCAGGTTGTCGGGCGTTCGGGGAGGGGTAAAAAAAGCGGAAAAGCCGTGCTGCAGACTCTCTTGCCGGAAAATGACATTATTCAGCTTGCCTCAAAGCAGGATTATATTTCCTATTACGAAATGGAAATAGCGATTCGCCGGGCGATGATTTATCCCCCATTTTGCGATATTTGCAGCATTGTTTTTGTCGGTGCTGTCGAAATTCATGCGATGAACGCGGCGAAGTGGTTCTTGGAGACATTGAAACATATGAACAGCGCGGATTATAGCGATTTAAAGCTTATTGTACTGGGACCAATGCCGCTGAGGGTGGCTAAGGTCAGCAACAAATACCGCTGCCGTCTGATGATAAAATGCCGGAATTCACCGCGGCTGCGTGAATTTATTTCAAAGCTGCTCGGGAAATTCTCGCTTGAGAAGCAGTTTTCGAAGATTACGGCGATAGCTGATATAAATCCGGCTTCACTTTGAGAGCAAACTGAAAAAAATTTATGATTTTTCAAATATTCGTATATATTTTATGCATAATTTAGTTTATAATACTATAGGTAAGAAACAAGAAAGACAGGAAAGGTACGGCAAAAAAGTAATGGCGGTTAGAAATATCAGGATGGACGATGATATTATTCTCAGAAAAAAAAGCAGAGCAGTCGAGATTTTTGACGAAAAGCTTTTCACTCTGCTTGACGATATGAAACAAACCCTGAAAAAGGCTGACGGTGTCGGTCTCGCGGCGGTTCAGGTCGGCATATTAAAGAGGGTTGCTATAGTTGATGTCGGCGATGTTGACGGTGTTATGGAGCTTATAAATCCTGAAATTATATACTCAGAGGGTGAACAGACGGTAAGCGAGGGCTGCCTCTCTCTACCAAGGAGGGCGGGCGTGACGCACAGACCCTTTATGGTGCGCCTGCGCGCTCAGGACAGGTACGGCAAATGGAGGGAGTATGAGGGTGAGGACATGAAGGCGCGCTGCTTCTGCCACGAGCTTGACCACCTTGACGGTATTCTTTTTTCCGACAGGCTCGCACCCGGGGAAAAAATTACCTTGAGAGACGAATGAGTAAACGAAGATTAATCAATTACAAGTAAGGAGTTGATAAGCTTGAGGGCCATATTTATGGGCACTCCTGATTTCGCGCTCAGTTCGTTTCGCAGGCTGCTCGAGGACGGACATGAGGTAGTTCTTGCCGTAACGCAGAGCGATAAGCCTGTCGGCCGCAAGCAGCTTATGACAGCTCCGCCGGTAAAGCTTTTGGCACTTGAAAACGGGATTGAGGTATTTCAGCCGAAAACGCTACGGAACGCCGAAGCTATTGACAAAATCAGCTCCTACAAACCCGACATGATAGTCGTTGCGGCATACGGTAAGATTTTGCCCAAGGAGATTCTTGATTTGCCGAGGTACGGCTGTGTGAATCTTCACGGCTCTGTATTGCCGAAATATCGCGGCGCGGCTCCCATACAGCATGCTGTTTTAAACGGTGAAAGGGAAACCGGGATTACTACCATGATGATGAATGAAGGGCTGGATACCGGTGATATTCTGCTTTGCGAAAAAACGGAAATTGGTGAAAATGAGACCGCGGGCGAGCTTTTCGAACGGCTATCGGCGATGTGCCCGAATATTCTCAGCCGCACAATAGAAAAAATCCTTGACGGCAGTATCACAAGGACTGTGCAGAATGAAGCCGAGGCTACACTCGCGCCTATGCTAAGCAAGGATATGTCATTAATTGACTGGAATCGCAGTGCTGAGGAAATTCATAATAAAATCAGAGGTTTGTCTCCCTGGCCTCTCGCTGTTAGCGAAGCTTTCGGGAAAAAAATAAAGATTTATAAAAGCTCCCATACTGACAAGGCTGCAAAACCGACTCATGATGCTTTCTTTTTTGACAAAACCGGGCTTTACGCTGTTTGCGGCGACGGAAAAACGCTTTTCCTTGAAGAAGTTCAAAGCGAAGGCGGCAAAAGGATGAACTCGGCGGAATTTGTGAGAGGTATCAGTAAATTATGACTTCAACTTTAACACCCTAATATAACTGCTTAATATTTTAGGATATTAGACTTTAGACATTGGACATTAGATGGATGTCACGTAGAAGAACTCTTAAAATTCTCTATAAACTTGTCCGCGAACAATTATAATAAATGCTAATAATTTCAAATCATCGCGAGAACAGAGATACAAAAAATATATAGTCAAAATCGCGACCATTGTCTACTGTCTACAATCTAACGTGGGCTTGGCTTGCCAAGTCCACAACCAAAGACTTGTTTTTTATTGAGCTTTCAGCTTATTAAGGTACTAATGTCAAATGTCTGAAAATGTAGTTTTCGAAGGTGCGAAAGTTGAGTTATGACTAGACTGCTGTTTACAATACGCAACTAATATTTATAATATGAGGTGAAATATAATGAGGTATATGTATTATAATTCAAGTTCAATGATTTATTACCTGATTCTGGTTTTGCCGGCGTTTTTGCTTTCGATTTACGCTCAGATCAGGGTCAAAAGCGCCTATTCAAAGATGTCGCGCGTACGCACTATAAGCGGTCTCACCGGCGCGCAGGCTGCCGAGGCGGTGCTTCGCTACTACCATGTCACAGGTGTCCGCATCGAAAAGGTCGCGGGGAAGCTCTCGGACCATTTCGACCCGCGAACCAATGTCATCAGGCTTTCCGAGGGGGTTTACGACAGCAATTCTATTGCCGCCATCGGAATAGCCTCGCATGAGGCAGGTCACGCCGCACAACATGCCGAAAATTATATGCCGATAAAGGTTCGTAACTCCATCATACCCGTGTGCAATATCGGGACATGGGTGGGGATTCCGCTTGCCTTCGTCGGTTTTTATCTCAGCTTCACCCCTCTTGTCTGGGTTGGGCTTGCGCTTTATTCTTTTATCGCAGTTTTTCAGCTCGTGACCCTGCCAGTTGAGCTGAACGCAAGCTCACGTGCCCTCACTGTTATTGAGGAAACCGGACTTTTGCGCGGTATTGATGAAAACAAAGGCGCGAAAAAGGTGCTGAACGCCGCCGCACTGACCTATATAGCCGCACTTGCGGTCACGCTAGGGAATCTCCTTTACTATATAATCCGCTTTACCGGACGCAGACGCTGATTAAGGATAAATAATTAATGAATAAAATCAGATACGCCTCTTTTAAAATACTTTCAAAAATTGAGCATGACAGGGCTTACTCGAACCTTCTTCTAAGCAGTTATTTTAATGCTGCGGCTCTAGAGGACAGAGACACGGCTTTTGTAAAGTCGCTTGTCTGCGGTGTTGTCGAGCGGCTTTATACGCTTGACTATAATCTCACGCTGTATTTGAAAAGCGGCGTAGATAAGCTGAAGCCACAGGTTTTGACGCTGCTGCGAATGGGTGCTTACCAGCTTTTATTTATGGATAAGGTACCGCCCTTTGCGGCAATCAACGAGAGCGTGGAAATCGCTAAAAAAAGCGGCTGTGCTTTTGCTTCAGGGCTGATTAACGCTGTTCTGCGGAAAGTTGCGGAAGCGGGACTTGTTTTACCTGACAAATCAAAGGATGAGGATTATTATTTTGAGATAAAATACTCCTGCCCAAAAGAGCTGACAAGGCTGCTGCGCGGTGCTTACGGCGAGGAAAACGCCACGGCTGTGCTCGAAAATTCGCTTAAACGTTCAAAGCTTTTCGGGCGGGTGAACAGTCTGCGTACAGATATGCAGGCTTTGCAGTCGGAGCTTTTAAAAAATGATATAATTATAAAGTCGCTTGATTTACTGAACGGCGCCTTTGAGATATGCTCACCGATAAATCTGTCAATGTGCCGTGCCTTCCGCGAAGGGCTTTTTATGGTTCAGGACCTCTCCTCTCAGCTCTGCTGTGAGGCGATACCTGTCAAACCGGGTGAAAGTGTTATCGATGTTTGCGCGGCTCCCGGCTCAAAGTCCTATAATCTCGCAATGAAGATGAATAACCGCGGAAAAATATTATCGTTTGATATACATGAACATAAGATAAAGCTGATTAATGACGGCAAAAAGCGGCTCGGGATTGATATTATTGATGAAGGAATTAGAGATGCCGCCGTTGATAAAGAGCTTGCTGCGGTGGCTGACCATGTGCTGTGCGATGTGCCTTGTTCAGGCTTCGGTGTTATCATGCACAAGCCTGAAATTAAATATAAGCCGCTTTCCTCTATTACTGAGCTACCGGCTTTGCAGCTTGAAATTTTATTGAATTCCTCGCGGCTTGTTAAAAAGGGCGGAACCCTTACCTATTCGACTTGCACGCTGAATCCTCATGAAAATGAGGGGGTCTGCGAAAAATTCCTCGAAAAAAGTGGGAATTTTGAACAGCTTACCGTGCTTGAAGCTTATGGCGGACTGCGGCGTGAGCATAAATCGCTGACTATTATGCCTGATATATATGGTTCGGACGGCTTTTTTATATGTCAATTCAAAAGGATAAATCAGAATGATGAAAATTGATATAAAATCAAAAACTCTCACGGAGCTGAAGGCTGAAATTTCCGCTCTCTCTCTGCCCTCATTCAGAGCGGCGCAGATATACCGCTGGCTTCATAAGTCAGGCGTGTCAAGCTTCGGCGAGATGACCGACCTCTCATTATCTTTAAGAGAACAAATTGATGACAAATTTGTCATTTTTGGCTGTTCTATTGAAAAAAAGCTGGTTTCATTGTATGATGGTACTGTTAAGTATCTTTTTTCCCTTCACGACGGTGAATTTATTGAATGCGTGCTGATGAAATATTCATATGGCTACACGCTTTGTATATCAACACAAGTCGGCTGCAAGATGGCTTGCACCTTCTGTGCTTCGGGGCTTGGCGGCTTCGTGCGGAACCTATGCGCCGGCGAAATGCTCTCACAGATTCATGCCGCTCAGAACGATATGAATATCCGTGTTTCGCACGTTGTTTTAATGGGAATGGGTGAACCGCTGGATAATTTTGAGGAAACGATGAGATTTCTTGAGCTTGTCAGCGATGAAAACGGGCTTAATATTTCCATGAGGAATATTTCACTCTCGACCTGTGGACTTGTGCCAAAAATATATGAGTTAATGGAAAAAAAGCTTCAGCTGACTCTTTCGGTATCCCTTCACGCACCGAATGACGAGTTACGCAACAAGATTATGCCGGTGAACAAGGTTTACGGTGTTGACGAGCTTTTCCTGGCCTGCCGCAGATATTCAATTTCGACAAAACGCCGTGTATCTTTTGAGTATATAATGATTGACGGCTTTAATGATACCACCGAAGCAGCTCTGGAGCTCGCTTCAAAGCTCAGGGGGATAATCTGCCATATTAACATTATTCCCGCGAATGAGGTCAGGGAGAGCAGCTACCGCGCTTCAGGAGAGAAAAAGCTCGAAAATTTTAAGGAGATTCTCACCGGAAAAGGCTATACCGTAACAGTGCGCAGAAAGCTTGGCGCGGATATAAACGCCTCCTGCGGACAGCTGCGGAGAAAATCGGTTAACGATGAAAAAAGTAAAGGGTTGAGCAATTAAATGAAGATTTCTGCGAAAACGGATGTCGGAATTGTACGCGAAATGAATCAGGATTCATTAGCTTACGGTATGCTGAGCAACAACAGCTGCTATGCGGTCGTCTGTGACGGCATGGGTGGCGCTGCCGGCGGCAATATCGCAAGCGCCAAAGCGTGTGAAGTGATTTCCGAATGCATTAAAGATTCATTTAAAGATAAATTTTCATTTGAGCTTGACGGCAAAAAATGCCTTAGTAACGCTGTTAAAAAGGCCAACAAGGAAGTATTAGCCGAGAGTAAAAATGATGAGGATTTATACGGCATGGGAACGACTGCTGTTGTTGTTCTTTGCGATACAGAAGAGAAAAAAGCCGTTGTCGCCAATGTCGGAGACAGCCGGATTTATAAATTGAGCGAAGGGCAACTGTCCCAGCTCACCCACGACCATTCCTATGTTCAGATTCTAATAGACAGCGGTGTTATTTCCGAGGAGGACGCTCTCAATCACCCTCGCCGAAATATGATTACACGCTGTGTGGGAACGAATTCAGATATTATTGTTGATTGCGAAATTCTTCCCTTTGAGGAAAATGAGGTGCTTCTTTTGTGTTCGGACGGTTTGACGAATTATGTCAACAAAGAAGCAATTTTGCAAGAGCTGCTTGCTGAGGACTTCGAGAGCTGCGCAGAGAGACTGATTGACCTCGCGAATTTAAACGGCGGCGGAGACAATATCACAGTTTTAGCTGTAAAATTTTAAGATTAATTATACGGAGAGGCATGGATTAGTTATATGGAGAATTACGTCGGAAAAACGCTTAACGGGCGTTATGAAGTGCGTGAAATTATCGGAATCGGCGGTATGGCTATCGTCTATAAAGCGTTTGATATAAATGAAAATAAATTTGTTGCGATAAAGGTGCTCAAGGAGGAATTTCTTGCCAATGAGGAATTCCGCAGACGCTTTAAGAATGAATCTAATGCTATAGCTATTTTGTCGCATCCGAATATTGTAAAGGTTTTTGATTTTTATTTCAGCGACCGCCTGCAGTATATAGTCATGGAATTTATCAAGGGTATCACTCTCAAGGAGTATATCGAGCAACAAAAAATTGTCAACTGGAAGGAAGCTGTTCACTTTATTACCCAGATTCTCAGGGCTTTGCAGCATGCTCACGATAAGGGTGTTGTTCACCGTGACATAAAGCCGCAGAATATTATGCTTCTTCAAAACGGCAACATAAAGGTGACTGATTTCGGCATTGCCCGCTTCAGCCGCGGCGAAACCAGAACCCTTGCGGAAACGGGTGCCATTGGCTCTGTTCATTATATCAGTCCCGAGCAGGCGAGGGGAGACATAACCGACAATAAGACTGATATTTATTCGGTTGGTGTTGTGCTTTATGAGCTTATCACCGGTCAGCTGCCCTTCCAATCAGACAGCGCGGTTTCCGTCGCGCTTATGCAGGTTCAGAATGAAGCTGTCAGCCCTCGCAAGGTCAATCCTAATGTCCCCATAGGGCTTGAGCAGATTACCCTTCGCGCAATGCGTAAAAATAAGCTTGACAGGTATCAGACCGCCGCTGAAATGCTTTTGGACATCGATGAATTCAAGCGTAATCCGCTTATAAAATTTGATTATTCATATTATTCACCTGCTCAGACGAACTATAATCCACCTGTTCCACCGGAGCGTGTGAAAAATCCTTCGCTGCCCTTTGAGGAATTTACTGAGGAGGATTTTGACGAGGCGGAAAATACTCAGGTTAAAAAACGCTCCTTTGCCTTGCCGACGCTCATTGCGGTGCTTGCGGTCTGTGTGCTTGCGGGCAGTATTTTTGCTGTATATTTCTATAAGACACAAATTGCCTCGGATAAGGTTGAGGTGCCGAATTTTGTTAATAAGAAATATACTGATGTTTTAAACGAATACCCTGATTTTGTTTTCCAAAGCCCCCCGAAAACACAATACAGCTCAACATATGAAGACGGCAGAATCATTGACCAGTCCCCGAAAGCAGGAGAGACAATCAAATCCGATTACCCGATTTTACTGTATGTCGCTGAAAACAGCGGGCAGACTACTATTCCGGAATCGATTATCGGCAAGAAATCGAAGGACGCCGTTCAGCAGATGAAGGACTTGGGTTTTGACCCGTTTATTGTTGAAGATTCGAATTATGACGAGAGCAAGGGTGAGGATGTAGTCACAAAGACCGACCCGCCGGCTGGCTCAAAGGCTGATAAAAATAAGACTGTTTATATTTATGTGAATAAAAAGACCACGCAGAAGGTTTTGGTGCCGAATTTAGTTGGAGACCTCAAGGAAACAGCAATTGAAAAAATCACATTGATGAAGCTCGCTCAGGGTGAAATAAAAGAGGTGCCCAGTCTTCCGGCACAAAAGGGATATGTCATCAGCCAAACTCCCGCGAAGGACACAGAGGTTGACATCGGCTCAAGGGTTGATTTAAATATCGGCAGCGGTGTCCCGGAAAACGCGACAGTGACTATACCGATAAAACTTCCGAACAGCTTCAGCGCGAAAGAGGCGCTTGTCACCTACCTCAACGGAACTGCTGTGGAAAGGCTCGAGGTTACGCTGGACGGGCGCGAGCAGGTTGTTACCTTCACAGGTACAGGCAAGGATAACAGCTTCAAAATTTATCTTGAATCTTTCCTTTATATCGAGGGAACCATTGATTTTACAACGGAGCCGCCGACTAAAACAATTACAAAAACCAATGAATACCCAAAACTGCAATTGATTCCCGACTGCTCAATGTATACCGTTCAGTCTGCCAGAACCCGCCTTGAGAACGCCGGTTTTACAAATATCAAGGTTGAGGCTGTTATTACGGATGAGTACACCGCGGGTGTAGTTATTAGGCAGGACCCGGAATACAGCGCAACAAAGCGGTACGAGCTGACAAAGGTTATTACGCTTTATGTGGCTCAGGCTCCGGCGACGACAAATTATATTCCCGATACAAAAGCGCCTACGACCGCCCCGAATCCTTAAACCGGTGACATGATTAATGGCAAATGAGATTAAAAAAGGCATAATTACAAAGGGTGTTGGCGGTATCTATTCGGTTGATACCGCCCGGGTCTTTTCTGAAAAAGGCGGTGAAGCGCTTTATGAGTGCAAGGCGCGCGGAATTTTCAGGAAGGATAATATTAAGCCGCTTCCGGGGGATAATGTTACAATAGAAATAAGTTCACCCACTGAGGCGACTGTCACGGAAATCCATGAGAGAAAAAACAGTCTGACGCGCCCCCTTGTCGCAAATGTCGACTACCTGATGATTCTCGCTTCAATTGACGAGCCTCAGCCGAACCTATTAATAGTTGATAAAATGACTGTTTTTGCTGTTAATAAAAACATTATTCCTGTAGTTATTATTTCGAAATGCGACTTAAATATGGAATATGCTCGTCAGCTGAGGGATATTTACAGAAGCTGCTCGATTGAGAGCTTCTGTGTTTCAAGTGAAAGCGGTTATGCTCTCGCTGAGCTTCAGGCGTTTTTCAAGGAAGGCTGCAGCTATGTTTTCACGGGAAATACAGGGGTGGGGAAGTCCTCGCTGATTAACGCTCTTGAGCCGAATTTATCCCTTGAGACAGGCGAAATAAGCGCGAAGCTGGGGAGGGGAAAACACACAACGAGACAGACATCTCTCTTTCCTTTTTTAGGCGCTTATATCGCCGATACGCCGGGCTTTTCTTCGCTCGAAATTGACAGAAATGATATTATAATGAAGGATATGCTGCAATATTGTTTTCCCGAATTTGACGAATATTTAGGGAAGTGCCAATTTGTTGACTGTGCGCATATATTTGACAGCGGCTGCGCGGTCTGCGAGGCTGTTAGACATAATAGAATTCCTCACTCAAGGCATAAAAGCTATATCGAAATGTATAACGAGGTCAAGGACTTCAAACACTGGAATGTATAAAAATTAGTGCTTTTTTTGGTTTTTACAGCTTAAAAATAATAAAACAAGCCAATTTTGTAACAAAACACATCGCACCCCGTATAATAAGTCAGGCGCTATAATAACAATTGATGAAGAGAGTTATTATAATGGCTCAGCTTATTACAGGGGGCGTTTTTATGTATGGCAGGAAATGCAGGCGCGGTAACGGCGCTGTTTATGTTGCTTTTGGGATAGGATTATTCCTTGGTTGCTGTTTCCCGGAAAAATATCTCGTTATTATTCTTGCCGCTGCCGTAATTTTATGCGGTCTTGCTCTTTGCCGGTAAGCTTTCCGAAGGATTAGTATAAGTCCAACCGAAGACAGGAAAGGAAGGGTGTCATTATGAAAATTGTCGTTTTCGAAAGCCCGAAGATTCTCAGAGGTCTGTTCAGGGTGATTTTTAAGTTGAAAAAACAGGAAATGCTATAAATTACAAACGATAAAGTCCCCCAATAACCTTGTAAATTAAAGGCTATTGGGGGACTTTTGGCTGTTTTTTTTATTTTATATTGAAGGGGAATTCGAAATCGTCGAGAGCAGACTGGGTAGTG
Organism: Oscillospiraceae bacterium; assembly: GCA_031551635.1. GTDB lineage: Bacteria > Bacillota > Clostridia > Oscillospirales > Acutalibacteraceae > JAVBNH01. The sequence continues at coordinate 28,938 of JAVBNH010000021.1, forward strand.
GGTTCCTCAGCCGGTGTTCCCTTATCCTCAATAAGTTTTACCTTTATTGTGAATTCGGAAACCTTATAATTTGCCGAAACACGGGCAAGCTTCAATTCAATCTCGTCACCGATTTTTGAGTTTTCGATAAACTCAAGAAGGTAATTTGGCTTGTCGAGATTTTTGCCGTTGACGGCGATAATCATGTCGTTAACCTTTACGTCCGTCCCTCTGAGAGCGCTGTCTGTGCCGATTCCCTGAATAACTATCGTCCCGGCAGGGAGCTCCTTGAGCTGAACTATCATGCTGAATTCTCTGAAATCCGTCGCGGGACGGTAAGTGATGCCAAGCTTCGGGCGGTTCGGTACATAACCGTGCTGAATAAGCTGGTCGACTACCTTACTGAAAACAGAGCTGGGTACAGCAAAGCCCATTCCCTCATATTCATCGACGATTTTCATCGAATTTATACCCACAACCTGGCCGTAGCCGTTAACAAGAGCACCGCCGGAGTTGCCGGGATTTATTGCCGCCTCATGCTGAATGCACTGCATTGTGTAGCCGGTTGAGGAATCAATCGGGCGGTCAATTGCCGAAACCATTCCGCTTGTAAATGAGCCCGCAAATTCGCTGCCGCCGGGATTACCGATAGCATAAACCTTCTGACCGACCTCGAGAGCAGTCGAGTCGCCGAATTCCGCTGCTTTCAGACCCTGAGCCTTGATTTTCAGAACACCGATATCGGTTCTGATGTCATATCCGACAAGCTGAGCGTCATATTTCTCACCATCCGCGAGCTGAACTCTGAGCTCGATACCGGCATCCGAAATAACATGGGCGCAGGTGATAATATAGGTGTAAACATTGTCCGAGTCTGTGCCCATAATGACACCGGAGCCCTCTGTGTAAAGGCTTTGGCTGCTCGCTTTATAAACGAGAATGCCGACGGAGGAATCCTTTATTTTTTTAAAAACGCTTGTGGAGGAGAGCTCATCCGGCTTAACCTCATTGTTACCTTCAGCGGAAGGGTCATTAAAATTGACCTTTGGACCGTTTTCGACGCCGGTTCTCTCCTCATTTTTCGGCGCGGTAGTTGTATCTCTTTCAACAGTCGGAGCGCCGCCGTTGATAAGAGAATAGCCGATGCCGAAGCCTGAGAGAAGTATTGCAACAACAACTAAAACTGACAATACCTTTAATCCTGAGGAGTGACCTTTTTTCCCGTCATACGGGTTCATTCCGTCATTCGACTGCGGAAAATTATAGGGTGTCGCACTGTAGCTGTTCTGAAAATTCCCTGAGGGATTATTATTCCAGCCCTGAGGCGAATTATATTGACCGTCCGACGCATAAGGGTTTTGGTTTTGCTGAGGATACTGCGGCTGATACTGAGGATTATAGGGCTGTTGGTAACCCTGCTGAGGCGGGTATTGGGGGTTTTGCGCAGGCGGATAGTTATTATTTTGCGGATATTGCTGGTAGGGATTAGGCGGTTGATTCTGAGTGTTTTGCGGCGCGTTGTCAGGTGTGTTTTGTGCGTTATCCGGCACCTGAGACGCTAAATTTTCTCCATCGGTATTATTTTCGCCGCCATCAGAAGAATCCGGCTCGTTTTTACGGCTTGCCATTTCGTCATACCATGAATATGGAGATGAGGAAGCTGAGGAATCGGTCTGATTTTCCTGCGCGCCGTTGTTTTCACTTGTATCATCTGCCGCATTATTAAGGTTGCTGTCGTTTTCGTCGTCAAAAAAATTGCTCATAGCATTGACCATACCTTTCGTAAATCAAGTATCTGTTTTTTGTAACATAAATTACGTTTTATCCTTTAAAGGAATCCAGAAGGTAAACTCGACAAAGTCGCTTGAATCGCTTGCCACGGCAATATAGCCGTCGTGCAGCTCGAGAATACTCTTAACTATATAAAGCCCCAGTCCGACGCTTTTCGTGTCAAGCGAACGGGACTTGTCAACCTTATAAAATCTTTCAAAGACGCGGCGTAAGTCGTCTATCGGAATTCCGACACCTGAATTTTTTATCTTAACAAGGGCTTTAGAATTCTCAATATATGCAGAAAAAGAAATTATTCCTTCCTTCGGCGTAAACTTGACCGCATTGTCAATGAGATTATAAATAACCTGATTAATCATATCCTCATCAGCGTAAACCTGAATGGACTGCATCGATTCCAGCCCTATAATTTGAATATCCTTGTCTGAGATCAGCTTTTCGAAGCTGAGCAGGCAATGAATTATCTGGTCTGTCAAATTATATGTTTTGCAAACAAGCTTTAATTCGCCCGCTTCGATTTTGGACATGTTGAGCATGGAAGTTATTACGCGTGACAATCTTTTTACCTCGCTTGAAACAGTCCGGAGGTACTTTTGCCGCAGCTTTTCATCGCTGATTGTTCCGTCAATCATGCCGTCAATAAATCCTGCGATAGTCGTCATTGGTGTTTTCAGCTCGTGCGACACATTCCCGATAAAGCTTCGCCGCGAGGATTCAAGAATCGAGAGAGAATTTGCCATTGAGTTGAATGCGGTAATCAGCTCAGACATTTCATCGTTACCCCTAACAGGTACTCTGTATGAAAATTCACCCTTCGCATAGCGTCTGGTCGCCAGAGACATATCCCTGATTGGCTTAGTGAGGCTGTAGGTCAGGAAATAAACGGTTATCATCGAGAGCACCAAGGCGAGAAATGAGGAAAAAATCAATATATTCAAGACTTTAGAAGTGTGAGGAGTCTGACCGACACTAATAGGCTGCGTGCCGATTACATAACCGGTTATCGCACCGTTAAAATAAATCGGAACGATTGCGATAAAATGCCTATCAGTCAAAAGACCGTTGAGATTGCCGACATAGGTGTTTCTTGATTCGTCATTGGAATCAAAAAGAGTGTCCGAATCAATCTGCACCGCGCCGTGCAAGGGGCAGTTCTGTGGATATTTGTAGGTCACGGTCTCCTTGCAAAATGCGATTTTACCCTGCTTATTGCATATGAAAAAATCGGAGTTAAGAGTTGAGGAATAATTCTTCAGCGTGTTTATAGTCAGGGTTTCGCTGCTGCTTATGAGATTGTTGTCAATATCATTAAGATTGATGTTCAGAAATTCATTTGATGTAAATTCGGATATTTCCTTGACTGAGGTCAGGAGCTTGTCCAGCGCTTCTCTTTTGGTAGTGCCGGTTATGAAAACCATAATAAGCCCACCCGCAACGGTCATGCAGATGAAAAGAATCAGTGTAAAAACGACAAAATATTTTGTAAAGAGGTTGATTTTCAACTTTTGTTCGCCTTTAACTTTGACTTTGCGTTCTTTGATTTTCAACTCTTTTACCTTCTATAACAAAGAAATATTATTCCCTGACTTCGAACTTATATCCGACGCTCCACACTGTTTTCAGCTCCCATTTGTCAGAGATGCCCTCGAGCTTTTCACGCAGTCTCTTAACATGCACATCAACGGTTCTCGAATCGCCGTAATAATCGAAGCCCCAGACCTCGTCGAGTAGCTGATCTCTTGTGAAAACACGGTTCGGATTGCTCGCGAGATGGAAAATAAGTTCAAGCTCTTTGGGTGGTGTGTCAATAGTAACGCCGTCAACTTTTAATTCATAATTTGTGAGGTTTATTATAAGCCTGTCGTATCTGACTTCCTTGAGCTGGTCAAAGCTTTGAGTGGAGGTTCTGCGCAGAACAGCTTTGATTCGCGCGAGAATTTCTTTTGTGTCAAACGGCTTCACAACATAGTCGTCTGCACCGAGCTCCAGACCGAGAACCTTGTCAAAGGTTTCACCCTTAGCGCTGAGCATGATAATCGGCACTGAAGAATTCGCGCGCATTTTGCGGCAGACCTGCCAGCCGTCAAGCCCCGGAAGCATAATGTCAAGAAGAACAAGATTCGGGGTTTCCTTATTGAACATTTCAATAGCGGTAAGCCCGTCGTTCGCGATTATCGTCGAAAAACCCTCCCGCTCAAGGTATAGACGAAGCAGCTCGCAAATATTGACGTCGTCGTCAATTATCATAATTTTATCGTTTTGCATGGCAATATCCCCTTCTCAGTTTATTTATTTCAAAGATTTTTCAAGATTTATTATTATATATGGCTTCCTTATAGTACCATAATACAATATTTAGGTGAACATATCAATAACAATAAAAGAAGTTTTTGTGATAATAGGGTGAAAATTGGTGAATTTGCTAACAAGAACATAATGCCAATTCCCGCACGATTTGCTGATTTTTTAGGGTTGACTTTACCTGCTTTAAATTATCAAGCGTACCACATAATGCGATACGCTTGATTTATTATTGACTGTATTTAAATTATTCAATTCATTTCAGAAAAATTTTGCGGCTTTTTTATAGTCCTTTTCTTCAAAACAACACGGGTTACAATCATAAGCGCAATAACACTCAAGGCAATTGAGATAAACAAAGCATTGTTTTTTAAGAAGGATAAGAAACGTGAATTATCTTCGCTGAGGGAAATCGGGAGGATTGTGTTGACCTGTCTGGCATTATTCTCTGCAGTTTTCGACATTCCGAGCACATAGCCGTTTGAGTCAGTTATGTATTCGTAACCTGTCGGCGCCGCGTCCATCTCAGAGACATGCTTATATGTCAGGCTGTCATACTGCGCGGACATTGAGGCTAGAATAGCGTGGTTTGAAGCGGAGGCGGAGGATTGCGAGGAGCTGCCGCCTATGGGATTAAAGCCTGTATTTATATCAATTCCGCCGACGCCGCCGAGTGTTCCGTCGTCAGCCTTTGAAGCTGTCGCGGTGGTTGAGGGATTGTTGAACCTGACCTCAAAGAGTGAAAAAGCCTTAGTCAGCAGAGGTGTAACCAGCGTGTCCGGTGTGCTTTCAATCTGCCCGAGGAAGTCAAAGCCCTGGCTCTGGCTTTCGGTGTCAAAATTCGGAGTAAGTAAATTAAGGATGCTTGTTATATTTTCAGGAAGGTTGGCAATCCCGAACTGGCTGAAAATATCCTTGACTATTCCGGGCACCTGCAAATCGGTGGTTGTCTGCTGCTCTTTAGTTTCATCCTCAGGCGGCTCTGTGTCGCCCTGATTGATTTTGACTGTATAAGTAACAGTCTGGTCGGTTAGTATCGTATTGTTTTTCGTCTGAACATACCGCGCATCAATTTTAACTGTTGTCGACGGCTGGGATTTATCGAGCGTTATTTTGTTGTAATCGTTCTCAACAGCTTCCTTGCCGTCGATATAAACATAGACCTTCTGCTGCTTTGAGTCATCGTTTTTCTGGTAGAAGCGCGGCATAATCCAAACCGCGTCGCGTTTATACTCAAGGTTGACGTCATAATCGGTAATATCAGCATAGAAAATATCCTCGAGTGCGAAGCAGTTTGTGTTTTTGCAAATGATATCAAAAGCGGCTTCATAGCTTGTGTCATTTTTAACGGTTAAATTATTGTCCTGCCCCATTGCCTGAAGCACATAGAATGGCACATTATCCTTGCTCAGCGCGTCGGCGAGAAGAGTCGGATCAAGCGTCACATCATAAAGCCTTCCAAGCATCACAGCGAGAAGCTTTGTTCTGATATTATCAAGAGAATCGGATTCAGCATCGACTGTAAGCCCTGCGGTTTCGATAGTCATAACCGCGAGAAGCTTCATAAGCTCTGCGTCGCTGGTTTCAGCCGTGACAGAATAGCCCTGATTTGCAAGGCTTAGCTTGCCGAACGCGGTGAAATACTGCGAAATATTTTCAATCGAGGCATTCGGGGACAGCTTTTCAAGCTGAGATAAATCCTTGCTTGACATTTTACTCAGATAAATAACAAACGCACCCTCAACAGTTGTGCCGACAGGGAGCTTTAAATAGTCAGGCTGAGCCTTTAGCAATGAATACAGTGAGCGGGCGAGAATTTTCGTCTCGTTGGTAATCTGATCAGAAGGTGGGTATACTATGCCTTTTGATTCGAGCCAAGATTGTATGTATTCGTCACTCACACCGTCTTTATAAGCCAATGAATATTCGTTGAGAAGGTCAAAAGCGTATAGGTATGCTGCGCGCCTGTCGTCACTTGTCATATTAACGCTGTAAAGCTTGACATCCTGATTGACGACCTTTTTGAAGCTTTCGGCGGTTTGGGTGTAGGGGTAGTCGGTATTCGCGATGAGATAACTTGTTTTAGGGATATTTCCGATTGTGAGCAAATCTTCTTTAACTTGAATTTCATCAAGCCATGCGGGGTTTAATTTATCATATTTAAACTGAGTATCGATTGCATGAACGCCAACAGACGACGCAAACGATAAAACAATCAATATTGAGATTGTAATTAATGATGTTTTTCTCTTTTGCAAGATTAAACCTCCATTCAAGCTTTCAAAATATATAAGAAAGTGAAATACTCACATTTTCACACTATAACGATACAATGATACTACTTTTATAGTAATTAGTCAAGCAGTATAACTGTTAAAAAATATTAACAATATATTAATTTTCAAACTATTACAGCAAAATATGCCAAGCAATGGTGTGAAAATGTGCAAAAATATTTAATAAAGTATGAACAAGGGTAATTTTTTAGCGTTTTTTCAAATCGCTTTTATCTTTTTTCCATCATAAAAATTTACAAATTTACGTTTTCATCTTTTGCCCTGTTTAAAAGCCCGCCGGAATTTATTATTTCGCAGATAAAATCCGGAAAAGGTTCAGCGTTATAGGTTTCACTGTTTGATTTGTCAGTTATAAGCCCCGAATTAAAATCTATTTCGACAATATCGCCTTTTTTTATGCTCTTCGCCGCCTGCCCGCTTTCGATAATCGCCAGCCCGATGTTAATAGCGTTCCTGTAAAAAATCCGTGCGAAGCTTTCAGCGATAACGCAGGAGATACCTGAAGCCTTTAATGCAAGCGGAGCATGCTCCCGGGAGGAGCCGCAGCCAAAATTCTTGCCGGCGACAATAACATCGCCTGCCGTGACACAGGCGGCGAAATCCCGGTCGATATCCTCCATACAGTGCGCCGCCAAAGATGAGGCGTCATAGCGGCTGAGATAGCGTGCGGGAATTATTACATCTGTATCAATGTTATCACCGTATTTGAAAACTTTTCCGTTTATTACCGTACTCATATTCTCACTCCAGAATTAAAATCTAGTTGTTTTTCACTTACTCTCCGAAAAGATAGCCCTTTGTGGCTGTCTGAGCGGCTATTGAGGGGGAGGCGAGATAAATCCCACTGTTTTCATGTCCCATTCTGCCGACAAAATTCCTGTTGGTAGTTGATACGCAAGCCTCGCCGTCGGCGAGAATACCCATGTGACCTCCAAGGCAGGGACCGCAGGTAGGAGTTGAAACAATTGCGCCGGCTTCGATGAAAATTTCGCTCAGACCCTCGCGGATACACTGAAGAAAAACCTCGCGGCTTCCCGGAATAATTATTACGCGGGTGTCGGGGCTTACTTTTTTACCCCTAAGAATCTCTGCGGCGACGCGCATATCTTCAATCCGCCCGTTTGTGCACGAACCGATTACAACTTGATTTATAAAGATTTTTTCCCCGAGAGCGTTGACCTCGTCAATTGTCTTTGTGTTTGAAGGGAGGTGGGGAAAAGCCACAGTCGGACGCAATAAATCGAGATTAATTTCAATCGTCCGCTCATACTCAGCGTCCCCATCAGGAGTGAAAACGGTAAATTCTCTGTTTAATCTGCCTGAAAGGTATTCCTTCGCAGCTTCGTCTACCGGGAAAATTCCGTTTTTAGCTCCGCATTCAATTGCCATATTCGCAATACAAAACCTATCGTCCATTGAAAGACTCTTAATGCCTTCTCCGCAGAATTCCAATGACCGGTAGCGAGCACCGTCAACACCTATTAGCCCGATTAAATGCAGAATCAAGTCCTTTCCGCTGACACCCTTTTGAAGTTTTCCACTCAGCAGGACTTTTATCGCAGACGGCACCTTAAACCAGGTTTTTCCGCTAGCCATAGCATAAGCGGCATCAGTCGAGCCGACACCTGTCGCGAATGCGCCGAGGGCACCGTAAGTGCAAGTGTGCGAATCCGCGCCGATTATGAGCTCGCCCGGAGCAATGAATCCCTGCTCCGGCAGCAAGACATGCTCTATGCCCATTCTGCCGACATCATAAAGGTTTTTTACTTCATTTTTACGCGCGAATTCCCTTATTTTTCTGCAGTTTTCTGCGGATTCAATGTCTTTATTAGGCGTGAAGTGGTCAAGCACAAAAATTACCTTGTCATTGTTATATAGCTTGTTAAAACCGAAATTTTCAAGCTCCCTTATCGCGACGGGAGCAGTTATATCGTTGCTTAGAACAAGGTCAGGAAATGCCTCAATCAATTGACCTGCATGGACTGAAGGCAGATTTGCTTTCGCGGCTAAAATTTTTTGGGTCATTGTCATTGCCATATATATGACCATTCCTTTCAGTCAATATTTAACTAATGTGTCCTAATTTTGTTTTGCTTAAAAGGCACAAATCCTTTTGAAAAACAAGTTTTTCAAACTTATGACCATTCCTTTCAGTCAATATTGAGCTAATGTGTCCTAAATTAATTTTGCTTAAAAGGCACAAAACCTTTTGAAAAACAAGTTTTTCAAACTTCATCATCCCTTTTATGAGTTAAAAAGTTTATATTCGATGGAGTCGACGAGGGCAAGCCAGCTGGCTTCGATTATATCCTGGGAAACGCCTATGGTCGTCCACTCCTTTTTGCTGTCGCTCGATGTAATCAGTACCCGAACCTGGGCTGCTGTGGCATCCCTCGGCTCCATAACGCGCACCTTATAGTCAATCAAATGAACCTCCCTGAGCGCCGGAAAATCTTCACTCAGCGCTTTTCTGAGGGATTTGTCGAGGGCGTTTACAGGGCCTTCGCCGTCCTCGGCTGTCGTAATCTGAACACCGTTGACGCTGAGCTTTATAGTCGCGGTCGCGCTGCCGGTGTCATAGGGCTTTTCATCAAGAACCTTGTAGTTAATGAGCTTGAAAAACGGTTCGATTTTTTTTGCTTCCCGCAATATAATCAAGTCAATAGAGCTCTCCGCGCCCTCAAACTGATAGCCCATATATTCTTTTTCCTTGATGACGGAAATAATCCTGCTTAAAATTTCAGTGTTGCCGTCAAAATCCGGAATGGTTTTTTTGATTCGTGTGAGTACCGAAGCTTTTCCGGAAATTTCCGAAATGAGAAAATGTCTTGAGTTGCCTACGGCTTCGGGTAGAATATGCTCATATGCGCCGCTTTTCTTCATCACGGCGTCCGCATGCATACCGGCCTTGTGGGCAAAGGCGCTGCCGCCTATAAAGGGTGTATTGTTTCTTATTGATATATTCGAAATTTCAGCTATCTGCCTTGCGGTCTGATACAGCATGGGCAGGTTATTCTCAGGAATGCAGATATAGTCCGATTTAAGCTGCAAATTCGGAATAATAGAGCAAAGTGAGGCGTTACCGCTTCTCTCGCCGAATCCGAGGAAGGTACCCTGCACATGGGCTGCGCCTGCTTTAACAGCTGAAAGAGAAACCGCGGTAGCAAGGTCTGAATCGTTGTGCGCGTGTATGCCGATTTCTGTTTCCGGAAAGCTTTTTTTTGCTTCCAGCACTGCCTTCGCGATAAAATCAGGGAAGCTCCCGCCGTTTGTGTCGCACAGGCATATCGTTTCGCAGCCGCCTTTAATCGCGGCTTCTAGCGTTTTCAATGCATATTCCCGGTTTTCCTTGTATGCGTCAAAAAAGTGTTCTGCATCATAGATAACATACCTGTTATTGCTCTTCAAGAAAAATATGGTTTCTTCAATCATACAAAGATTATTTTCCGGGCTGGTGTTCAGTACATTTTCGACATGATACAATGAGCTTTTCCCAAAAACGGAAATATATTTAGTATTTGAGTCGAGAAGTGAAAGCAATGAGGCATCCTCATTACATTTCAGCTCCTTGCGTCTGGTGCTTCCAAAGGCGCAGAGCTTGGAAACGCGGAGGTTAAGAGCGGAAGCCTCTTTGAAAAAGTCGGCTTCCTTTCGGTTGGAGGTCGGGTTGCCCGCTTCAATAAAGGCTATGCCAATATTGTCAAGAGCCTTGACAATATTCAGCTTATCTTTTACCGAAAAGGATATCCCTTCACCCTGAGCTCCGTCGCGAAGGGTTGTGTCAAGTATTGTTAAAGGCTTTTTCAAAACAACCCCGTGCCTTCCTGAAAATTTAAAGTATTACAGCAGATTTTTTAGTTTCAAAATTTTGTATCAATGTACAAATCAAATTTAATTATCGAGTTGAAAAACTATATGTTGTGCGTGAGTAAAATTCTTCTCCGACTTCCAGCAGACATGACGGAAAATCTTTTTGGTTCGGTGTGTCGGGATAAAACTGTGTTTCAAGACAAAAAGCGCTTCTGAAAGGCATTGCCTTGCCGTTTTTGCCGATGTCGCCCTTCAAAAAATTGCCGGTGTAGAGCTGGATTCCCGGCATATCGGTCTCGACAGTCATGAAAATCCCGCTTTTTTTATCGTAAGCGTTTGCGCTCCCGGGTGAACCGCTCGCAGTGTTCATAAAACAATAATTGTGGTCATAACCGTTAGCGAGAAGCAGCTGCTCGTCATCAAAATCTATGCGCTCGCCAATCGGAATGGGAGTAAGGAATGTAAATGGAGTATCCTTTACACTCCTGATTTCACCGGTCGGTATCAGATTCTCATCGACAGGTGTAAAAAACTCTGCGTTTATCTGCAGAACCGTGTCGAGAATTGATGTCGAATCATAGCCGGAAAGGTTGAAATACATATGATTTGTCGGATTATAGAAGGTCGGCTTTGTGGTTTTCGCGCGGTATTCAATTTTGAGTGAATCATCATCCGAAAGGCTGTAAATAACCTCTGCCGAGATGTCCCCGGGGAAGCCCTCAGAGCCGTCAGGTGTAAAGAGGGTTAGCTTTACAGAGTCATTTTCTATAGTTTCGGCTTCCCAAATAGCGTTTGTGAAAAGCCGATTTGAATGAAGGCTGTTTTTTCCGTTGTCGTTGCGCTCAAGTGTGTATATATTTTCTCCAACAGAAAAAGCACCGCCGGCAATTCTGTTCGCATAGGGACCGACTGCCGCGCCCTGGTAATCAGAGCTGAGATAGGAGTCAATATCGTCAAAGCCGAGAGTTATATCGCGCTTATTGCCGTATTTGTCGTTGACAAAGAGCTTTTCGACTGTCGCGCCCAGTGTCAATATTTCGATTTGCATATTATTTTTATTCTTGATTATATACTTATCAACCTGTCTGCCGTCTGCGAGTGTCTTATAAGCTTTTTTTTGTGAAAGCACAATATCACCCTTTAACTCTATTTTGTCTATAATTATATAACTTTTTTATATAATCTGTCAATAAAAAAAACAGTGTTAATTTATGAACAAATTAGTTTTGGTTGATTTTTACGGTTCTTTTATGTATTATTGCTGCAGTGGTTTTTTTATTGTTACTTTAAAGGGCTGAAAGCACAATAAAAAACATATTCTGGGCTGAGGGCATGGCAAGCCAAGTCCATGTTAGGGGTGAAAGGCTAATGCTTCGTGAGCTTGAGCTGAGCGGGCAGCTTGTTGAGTATGAGCTGGTGCGGAAAAATGTCAAGCGCGTTAATTTGCGCATTAAGGCGGGCGGCTGTATTTATATCAGCGCGAATAATAGTGTCAGTATTGAATTTATCGAATCGTTTATGCGGAAAAATTCGGAATACATAATAAATACCATTGCGAAGCTTGCTGAGGTACCGGTGAAAGACACGGCTCAACCGGAATTTCTTGAAGGAGACAGCTTTTTTGTTTTCGGCGAAAAAAAATTTATCCGACTTTTTGAGTCGGATTATGAGAAAGCTGAAGCTATCGGTGATGAGCTGTTCATTTATGTAAAGGACCTTAATGACGAAAACACGAAAATTGACGCGGTTAATATATGGATTTCCGGCTATTTCAAAGAAAAGCTAAACGAAATATTTGAAAAAGTCAAAAATGATATGCGGAAATACTGTGATTTTTCTATCAGCAAAATTTATCTTAAGGAGCTGAAAAGCTATTGGGGTAAAAATACCCCCCAAAAAGGAGAGATAACTCTTAATAAAAAGCTGTGTCATTACCCGCCGGAATGTCTCGAATTCGTTATATATCACGAGTTCGCTCACTTCAGGCATATGAATCACTCAAAGGAGTTTCATGCTTTTATGGATATGATTTATCCCGAATGGAAGGAAAAAAGAGAAATTCTCAAAAAGCGTGAATATGAAAAATATTTTTCAGCAAATAATTATTAAAAAAGCCACAAAATATTACTTGATTTTTTCATTAAATAGTTATATGATGTGCTGTAGTATTAATCACGAAAGGAGAGCAATTATGGACGCAGGACAGGAAAGATTTTTTGATTATATAGTCGAGCGCGCGCAGGACGGCAAGCAAGAGGAGGTTAAGCAGCTTCTTGAGGAGAGCTTTGCGAAAATGGCAGAGGGAACGATGAATCAGGAATATCTCCAGAACTTCGCGCTTTCCCTTGCAATGAACTTAAAAACGGAAGCGCTTCCCGAGGTTATGGAAATCATGCAAAATTTCGCGAAAAACCTTGGCGAAAATAAACCGGAATAAGTATTTAACACTCTAACATGGGCTTGGCTTGCCAAACCCACAATCCAAGTATTGTTTTTTATTAAGCTTTCAGCCCAATAAGGCACTAAAAGATAATCAATGCTTGATAATTTAAAAAATGCCTTAATCAATGTATTCAGCAAGCCCACCAAACGGTGGGTTTTTTTTTCGGCAAAATATAACAAAGCTGCTTTATATTCTCAGAGTGCTGATGAATAATTTTAAAACTCAAACAAACAATAGATACACCACTGGATTTCTGCACATTTGAATTATTATATTAGCACCTTAATGTTCTGAAATCAATAAAAACAAGACAAAGGTTGTGGGTTTAGCAAGCCAAGCCCACGTTAGCAGAAAAAGGAAGATATTTTTTTGGAGGATAATATGAGTGAGAATATTAATATAAACGAGCATTACGGAAAAAAAAGAAGCAGATATAAGACAATGACTGTGATAAGCATTGTATTGCTTGCAGTTTTTGTACCGGTTTTGCTTTTTAATGTGGTTCTTATCGCTCAGGCGTATATGAGCCCGGAGAAGGTGCCCGAGATGTTCGGAGTGACTCCTTTTATCGTTGTTTCCGGCTCCATGGGGGATACAATCAAGGTCAATGACCTTATCGTAACAACGAATATAAACCCTGAAAAGCTTGTGGCGAATCCCGAGAACGGCGACATTGTTTCATATAAGTCGGGCGATTCAGTAGTCACCCACAGGCTTGTCGGTTACACTACAACTTCTGACGGTCAGCCGGCTTTCATCGCGAAGGGTGATGTTAATAATACCCCTGACCAGACACCGGTCACTTACAGCATGATTGAGGGGCAGTACCGTTTCCGGATTCCTGGTTTGGGAGGTCTGGCGCTGTTTTTGCAGTCGCCACTGGGTCTGATTATGAGTATACTTGTGCCTGTAATAATCTTTGCTGTGTATGTGTTGACCCATTCACTTTATAAAGAAAGAAGAGAGGAGGGTGTTTCTGATGTCTGAGATGCATGAAGAAGCATATAGAATAGAAAATGAAAAGTCCGCAAATGAGTATAGAAGAAGGGTAAGCGGCGGCAGAATGATCGGATATTACGCTTTTTTGGCGGTATCTCTTTCTGTTATCACCTTCAGCCTTCTTTCAAATACACTGGCGAAATATATTGCGATTTCAGGCGGACAGGACATCGCGAGGGTAGCGCAATTCAGCTTTGAGGTAAGCGATCAGGGCGGCAATCTGCTTGACAGCCTCGGTACGCAGCGGCTTCAAATTTTTGACACAGTTGACAGCGGCGTTTCGGCGGGAACGGGTGATGAGAAACTCATAGCGCCCGGCACAGCAGGCAGCTTCTCGATTAATGTTGCCAATAACAGCGAGGTAAATATAGCCGCGACAATTTCACTCAGCGAAACAAACAGCGCTTCAATCCCTATTGTCTACGGCTTCGGCGATAAATACTACACCTCTGTATCGCCCGTGAATAACAAGGTCGGCGGGAGAACCGTCGAGGGTGGGTTAGACACACTTGTTGCGGCAATCGCAGCTTCGCAGTCTCCAATCGCCATGGGTGGCTCAGAACACTTATATTTCACATGGGAATGGGCTTTTGACGCAGGTGTCGCAGCTGAAAACATGAATGATACCGCTCTGGGGCTTCAGGGTACAGACACTGTTTCTCTAGTAATCGAGTGCATTGTTGCTCAGCTTGACACTTGATAGTATTCGAGTGGATGATTAATTCATCGTTCACTAACGTGGGCTTTGCAAGCAAAGCTCACGTTAGTATAAGGGACTAATCTGTGTCGGTGGTGAATGATGTGAAATTAAGAAAGATTTCCGGCACTTTTTTTCTGTTTCTTCTCGCGTATCTAACGGTTTTTTCGGGCATTTTTACAACCGCGTCATATTCACGTTTTCTCATTGAAGGTCAAAATTCAGACACGGCGAGGGTCGCGTCGCCGAAGCTCATTTTTATCGCAGGGGAGCCGAAAATCAACGGTTTCGCACCGGGTGAGACGCGGCGGTATGAGTTCCGCATAAGCAACGCCGACGAGACACCCTCCGAGGTTTCGCTGGAATATTGGTTTGAGTTTACTTTTGAGACCGCAGACGCGAGTGAGCTTCTTTTTTCTTATGACCTTTTTTATAAGCCTTCACTTCTTGCCCCGGAAGAGCATGTAGGTTTAAGAGAGGACAGCATAAATGTCTCGAAGCCTATATACATCAGGCATTCTGAGTCTGTGACCCACACTATTATACTTGAAATCAACTGGAATGAAAAGCTTTATAATACCACGGATTATGCGAATTTGAGCGGAGTTTTTAATATACTGACCCATGTCCGGCAGGTAAATTAGCGGTAGAGAAGTATGAAAAATAATAAAAGGAAGAATATTATCTCTCATGGCGGTCTTGTTCTGCTCATTATATACCTTGTCTGTGTTTCGGTGATAATCACCACCGGAACGCTTTCGACATTGTCGCGTTACAGCTTTACGCTCGAAAATCAAAGCTTTACTATTGAAACCGCCGAATTTGATTTGAATCATACCGCAAGGGATATGACCGCCGTGTATAAGGAGGACAGCGAGTTTTTTTTCAGTCTTGAAAACACTTCGTCACAGACGGGAGAGGTCAGCGCAAAGGATATTCGTTTTTTTATTTCTGTCCATAACGGTAACGATCTGTACGCACCTGACCTGACAACAGCGAATGAACATTTCAAGGCTTTTTTGAACGCTGAGGAGCTTGGAATCGATGATAAATCACGAAACTTTACCCTTGCCGGTTCCGTACTCTCAAGAGCAGACTTCAGCTTGTCACTTGAGTGGGATTCACCCGAGGATTTCGGTGTTTTGCGCTTTGTTTATATAAAAATTTCAGTTTTACAGCCTTATGTGCAGGACTATGTTTTCCGTCTAACTCTTATCGGGAAAAGTCTTTTGGAGCTTGGGAGCGAGGGTAAAACCGACGTCTTTGGAAATAATCTTCAGTCTCTGTCAATCACCGGCGCACCTGCCTTTGGCGCATCTCTTCCTTTTAGCTATTAAAATTAATATCATTTTCAAGGAATATAAAATGGGCATTAAAATTCTTGAGTGATGAAAAATTAGCCGGAATAATGCAATTCTTTGGACTAGTAAAGATTTTCTAAAAAATATAGGTACTATATGTAAAAAAATTATAATTATATTGACATAGCTTTTACAATATTGTACAATATTTTTTATCGGAGTATATGATTAATACGGACAAAGATAAACTCCGAAATAACAAATTAAGGAAAAGCATTTATGAAAAAAAGGATTTCACTGTTCCTGGCTGCAACATTATTGATTTTTGTTTTTGTTCCGGCATTCGCCGTCAGCGGCAGCGCGATGACAATTGATGACGGTTGTCTGAATGCCCGCGCTGAGAATTGGACATTCAATTCAACTTTGAGCGATATTCTTCCCGTCCCTGACACGGCAATAATCAATACTGCAGCTGGAGTCACAACCTTCAGCATCAGCTCCTGCCGCGCAAGAAACTCAGTTATGAACAACACTAAAATCGACATAAGCAAGCCCCTTACCTTCTGCGTCAGCTTTGACCAGATTTCGGACTATTCCGCAACAAAAGGTATTTATGTCAGAGTCGCTCCCGACAGCACCTCCTTCACTAATATGAACAGCAGCTACGCGGAGGATCCGGGTCTTGATTTCCGTGTGTATCAGAAGGACGCTAACACCCTCGGCGTAACCTCGTACCGCCACCTTATAAACACTATCACAACAGTCGCCGAAGTCCCCGGCAATTATAATCAGGAAACCAAAATTTCGATTAATTACGGTAATTACAACAGCCAAACTGGCTGGCTTATCTCCCTCAACGACACTCTTGCCGCTTTCATCAAGGCTGGTCTCGCCAGTGATTATGCTCCCGATGTCGCACCTTCCATAACTGATTTTGCTGCCGGCGCGTATCTTTATATCGATCCCAACCAGCAGGGTCCCGCAGGTGTTATGACACTTTCTTATCTCTCAGGAACAGCTTTTGATGCTTCTAATCATACTCCCGGCGCGGCGGCAACCTGCAACGCCGCGCAAGTTTGCACAAAATGCGGATACGAAATCAACCCCAAAACCGCGCACAATTTTGACGATTGGACTGTAACAAAGCCTGCCACTGCGACTGATACAGGCACTGAAATGCGTGAGTGCGCCAATTGCGATGTTACAGAAACAAGAGTTATTCCGAAAATTTCTTCAATCACGCTTAATAAAGCTTCACTTGAGTTGAATGTCGGCGAATCCGAGACATTGAAGGCAACAATAGTTAATCCTTTCACCGGTTATAAAGTCAAGTTTACATCAAGTAATCCTGAAGTTGCCTCAGTCAGCGAAAGCGGAAAAGTCACAGCCTTAAAAGAAGGTACAGCAACAATAACCGTTCAGATAGAAGGCACTGCCGCGAGCGCGAGCTGCACATTAAAAGTAAGCCCGGCTCTCAGCTTCTGGGAAAAAATCATTGACTTCTTCAAAAAGCTTTACACAACCATCATGGAGATGTTCAACCTGAAATTACCTCAATAAAAACAAAAAGGAGCGGTTTTAACCGCTCCAAATTTTTTTTACCTGATTCCCTGTATACTGTAAACCTGTTAACTGATTACGCCCATCCGCGCAGCTTGACAGCCTCGACAACTCTCTTGACGGCGATATTGTAAGCCGCGTCTCTCATATAGATGCCCTCCGCCACAGCGAGCGCATAAACGGCGTCAAAAGCATTAATCATTGCTGATTCAAGCTTTGTAAGAACTTCTTCCTTGCTCCAGAAATAATTCATATTGCATTGAACCTGCTCGAAATAGCTGCAGGTTACGCCGCCGGCGTTGCATAAGAAGTCGGGAATAAGGATGATTCCCGCGTCCTTAATAAGCGGGTCGCAGTCAGGCGTAGTCGGACCGTTGGCAGCTTCGCATATAACCTTAACCTTTTTTGAAATGCTTGGGAAATTGTCAGGAGTAATCTGATTTTCAAGCGCCGCAGGGATGAGAATATCAACCTCCTGAGAGAGCCATGCATCACCGGGAAGGATTTCATAACCGAGCGCGGCGGCTTTATCCTTGTCAATACTGCCGAAATTGTCTTTAATCTCAACAAGCTCATCAATATTGCAGCCGTCTGCTTTTTTAAAGGTATAAGCGGTAGAATCAGCCTGATTCCAGCATGAAACAGCGACAACCTTACCGCCGAGATTTGAATACATACGCGCTGCGTATTCAGCAACGTTTCCGAAGCCCTGAATGCTTGCCTTTGTCGCGGCAATGTCAATTTTCATATTGTTAAGAAGCCCCTTGAGGCAGTACACAACGCCGAAACCTGTGGCTTCGGTGCGTCCCAGAGAGCCGCCCATGCCGACGGGCTTGCCGGTTATCATACCCGGATAGCGTCCGCCCGCTATTGTCTCATATTCGTCGAGCATCCACAGCATATGCTGACCGTTTGTCATAACATCTGGAGCCGGTACATCGATTTCGGGACCGACCTGAGAGTAGAGCTGACGCATATAACCTCTGCAAAGCCTTTCCTGCTCCCCGGCGGACATGATTCGCGGGTCACAGATGATGCCGCCCTTGCCGCCGCCAAGAGGAATATCAACAACAGCGCATTTCCAGGTCATCCACATAGAGAGAGCCTTGACTGTATCAACAGTCTCGGCAGGGTGAAAGCGGATTCCGCCCTTTGCGGGTCCCCTTGCGTCGTTATGCTTTATGCGGAATGCCTGAAAGACCTTCGTTTTACCGTCGTCCATCTTTACCGGTATCGTAAAATGATACTCTTTCATAGGTTGACGGAGAAGCGCCGAGGTTCCTTCGTCAAGGTTTAGCGCGGCTGCGGCTTTGTCGAACTGAGCCTGCGCATTCGCAAACGGGTTGTAGTTGGACTGTGACATAAATATTCCTCCTTGTTTATTTTTGTCATAGCTTTTCGCCGTGACCGACTTTTACATTGACCGATTTTCATCGACATGCAAAAATCATTGTAAACAATTATAAACACTTATCGCTTTCGTGTCAATAAAAAATTGGTGACTGATTCACCAATATTAGGGCGGTAAATTATTTAATTTTCTACATTTTCGTGTTTTGTTTCCATATTATTATAATAAATGCGAAATAAAAATAAAACTAGTAATATTTCCTCAGCTCTGCTTCGTTTTTTATGAAAAACTCATTAAGCCAATCCATACCATAAGCTCTACCAAATGAATCAAGCAAAATTGATATGTCTGTGTCAAAATTCATGTTTTTTAACTCATGCAACAGCTTAAAGGGCTGATCTTTTTGCTCTCTTTTAATTATACTAGCGACATCCTTAATATCTTGTTCTCTTGCACTTGATAATTTCATCCCTATCAGATAATCCATATCTACCGCAGCGACTTTTAAATTCGAAAAGTCATAAACACTTTTACAATATATCATTGGCGGATCTGGGTTCATATTTGATATAGAATTATTTAACCAAAGCTCGTCTACCCGGTTAATACCGAAATCATTACCGACCTTCCGAATGATTTTGTCAATTTCAGCATTGCTTTTAAAGAAAGCATCAACATCCACAGTAGTACGGTACCCGTTTATTTGCATTACAAAACCACCGGCACATATAAGATCAAGTGATTTACCTGTCTTTATCAATTCGTCATTAAAACGCATAAAAACCGACTCAAAATCTATATTATTATTGCTGTTCATCTGAGATATTATACCCATGCTTTTTCCTCACTGCGTTTATTATGTCTAAATTTGCTTTGCCATTTAAGCTGATTATATATTGCCTTGTTGGTGAACCATCTTCAAATGCGGCTCTTATCGTTAGCCTTTGAAATGGGGTCAGGGTTTCATTATTATAAAGATTTTCAACATCCTGTTTTGTAAATTTTATTCCGCATTTATCAATATCTTTCCGAAGATATCGAAACCAGTGGCTTGCACTGTTTTTTGAATGCTCGGCAGCCATTAGCATGTAATCAGACCAGTTCATAAAATTCACCTCAGATATAACTGTTTATTTGCTAACGTGGGTTTGGCTTGCCAAGCCCACAACCCAAGTCTTGCTTTTTATTGAACTTTCAGCCCGCTAAGGTACTATTATAGGGCTTGCTTAAAAAGTTTTATTTGCGTTTTTCAGTACACCCTATTATACACTTTTTCTGCAGATTCGTCAAATTATAAATCTGCGACGAATAGAATGACTTAAACTAAGCTTATTATACAAAAATTTCATATAATAATTGACTTATAAAAAATTTATACAGGGTATAATATTTATGCGATTGATAGTAATAATGCACAAATTTTTCTAAATTTTACAAGGGCAGTTTCTAACAAAATCATCAAAAACACTTGAATATTTTACCATAACATGATAGAATTATAGTATTATCAGCTTTAAAGCGAAATGAGAGGTGGATTAATGCCGAAGGAATACGATGAAAATCATGAGCTTGCGCTTTTTTACTTTTTTGAGGGCAACAGCACTCGAGCCTATGATTATTTCGGCTCTCACAGAATTTCGCCGGAAGAGGTTGTTTTCAGAGTCTGGGCTCCGAACGCGGCTTCTATCAGCGTCTGCGGTGATTTCAACGATTGGTCAACGACTGAAAATGTTATGAAACGCTTTAAAAAAAGCGGTATTTTCGAGACTGTAATCAAGGGTTTCCGGCAATTTGACAGTTATAAATACTGTGTCACCTCTAAAAATGGCAAGACAAGAATGA
This sequence comes from Oscillospiraceae bacterium, assembly GCA_031551635.1. Taxonomy (GTDB): domain Bacteria; phylum Bacillota; class Clostridia; order Oscillospirales; family Acutalibacteraceae; genus JAVBNH01. The sequence goes on from JAVBNH010000021.1 coordinate 49,309, forward strand.
AGGCTGACCCCTACGGTTTTCATATGGAGACCCGCCCCGGCAACGCGACAAAATTTTATGAGCTGTCGCCATATAACTGGAGTGACGGCGATTATCTTGAAAAAAGAAAAAACACCTTTATCTATGATAATCCTGTCAATATTTATGAGCTTCATGCCGGTTCATGGCAGCGTTTTGAGGATAATAACTGCCTGTCCTACCGAGAGCTTGCCGCACGGTTGATACCCTATATCCTCGATATGGGATATACGCATATCGAGTTCATGCCGCTTGCCGAGCACCCCTTTGACGGCTCATGGGGCTATCAGGTCACGGGTTATTACTCACTGACCTCGCGCTACGGTACTCCGCATGACTTTATGTATCTTGTTGATGAATGCCACAAAGCCGGAATCGGCGTTATTCTAGACTGGGTTCCGGCGCATTTTCCGAAGGATGAGCACGGCTTATACGAGTTTGACGGCACAGCCTGCTATGAATATTCAGACTCCCGAAAAGGCGAGCACTACCAATGGGGCACAAGGGTTTTTGACTACGGAAAAAATGAGGTGCAGAGCTTTCTTATTTCCAATGCAGCATTTTGGTTTGACAAATATCATATTGACGGGCTGAGGGTTGACGCTGTCGCTTCGATGCTTTACCTCGATTACGGCAGAAACGCGGGGCAGTGGCTGCCGAATTCGCAGGGCGGAAGGGAAAACCTTGAGGCTGTCAACTTCATAAAAAAGCTCAATGCCGCGATTTTCGGCGAGTTTCCCGGCGTTATGATGCTTGCCGAGGAGAGTACCTCCTGGCCGCTGGTTTCCCGACCTGTTTTTATGGGCGGGCTTGGCTTCAACTTCAAGTGGAATATGGGCTGGATGAACGACATTTTACGGTATTTTTCGCTTGACGGTTATTTCAGGAAGTATAATCATGATCTGGTCACTTTTTCGCTTTTTTATGCCTTTTCCGAAAATTTTGTTTTACCGATTTCCCATGATGAGGTTGTTCACGGTAAAAAATCGCTTATCGAAAAAATGCCCGGAAGCTATGAGGAAAAATTTGCCGGAGTACGCTCGTTTTTAGCATATATGATGGCGCATCCTGGCAAAAAGCTGCTGTTTATGGGGCAGGAGTTCGGGCAGTTTATCGAGTGGGACGAAAAAAAGGAGCTTGACTGGCTGCTGCTAGAGTACGATAAGCATAAGCAGCTCAAGGAGTTTGTCAGGCAGCTTAATCATTTCTATCTTGAAAATTCTCCGCTTTGGGAAATTGATTACTCGTGGGAGGGCTTCTCGTGGTTAATCAGTGACGACAGTGACAATTCGATAGTAGCCTTCAAACGCTCGAACGATTCTCATGAAAATATTATTATTATTTGCAATTTTACAAGCGTCAAGCGCGAAAATTATAGAATCGGCATTGAAGAAAAAGGAACTTACGAAACGGTTTTCAATTCGGACGATAAAATTTTCGGCGGAAGCGGAACAGTGAGGAAAAAGTTTTATACCAGCGAAAAAATAAGCATACACGGCTTTAGCGAAAGCTTTTCCGTGACACTGCCGCCGTATTCGGCGATTTACCTTAAAAAGAGAAAAAAAATCAGCAAGGAGTGATGATTTTTGTCATATAAAAATGAATGCATAGCGATGCTGCTGGCAGGTGGACAAGGCAGCCGCCTCGGTGTCCTGACCCAAAACATCGCGAAGCCGGCTGTTCCTTATGGCGGCAAGTATAAAATAATCGATTTTCCTCTCTCAAACTGTGTTAATTCAGGCATCTACACTGTCGGTGTGCTCACCCAGTATCAGCCGCTGGAGCTTAATGACTACATTGCGGACGGCAGACCCTGGGACCTTGACAGGGCAGGCGGCGGGGTGCATATTCTCTCGCCCTACCAGCAGATTTCGGGCTCAGAGTGGTACCGCGGTACAGCGAATGCCATTTATCAGAACATCAATTTTATCGAGCGCTATAATCCAGAATATGTCGCCGTTCTTTCGGGCGACCATATTTATAAAATGGATTATTCGAAGATGCTGGCCTTCCACAAGGAGAAGAACGCCACCTGCACAATAGCGATGCTGGAGGTGCCGTGGGAGGAGGCTTCACGCTTTGGACTGATGTTTGTTGACGCGGACGGAGCTATAACGGATTTTGAGGAAAAGCCGAAGGAGCCTAAGAGCAACAAGGCTTCTATGGGTGTCTATATCTTCACCTGGTCAAAGCTGCGGGAATACTTAATATCCGATGAGAATAATCCGAACTCCTCAAACGACTTCGGCAAGGATTTGATTCCTGAAATGCACAGGAATCATGAGAAGCTTTTCGCGTACCCATATGACAGCTATTGGAAGGATGTCGGAACGATTGACAGCCTTTGGGAGGCGAATCTTGATCTTTTAAATCCTCGCGTCAATATAGATTTGAGCGACCGCGGCTGGACCATTTACTCAAACAACACCGTTCACCCGCCGCAGTACATTACGGAACACGCCAATGTCCAGAATTCGATTATTTCCGGCGGGTGTCTTATAGAAGGCAATATTGACTATTCGGTGCTCTTTTCGGATGTTGTTGTCGAGCCTGACGCAACAGTAAAGTATTCGATAATAATGCCCGGCGCGCATATTAAAAGCGGTGCGGTGGTGCAGTATTCAATTATCGCGCAGAACGCGGTCATTGAGAAGGATGCGATTGTAGGTGAGGAGCCTGAAAATATGGGTGACGAGCGTTTTGAGCACTGGGGAATTTCGGTACTAGGCGCGGGTGTTACAGTCGGTGAGAGGGCAAGGGTGCTGCCGAAATCGATGATTTCAGAGGATGTCCCGGGAGGTATGATACTATGAGAGCGACAAATGTACTCGGAATCATATATTCAAACGGCTATGACGACAGCCTGAAAGAGCTTACAGCCCTGAGAACTATGGGCTCGGTGCCCTTCTGCGGGCGTTACAGGCTTATTGATTTTGTACTCTCGAACATGGTGAACTGCGGCATGACAAAGGTCGGGGTTATTACAAACGCGAATTATAATTCTCTGATGGACCACATCGGCTCAGGGCGCCCGTGGGATTTGTCGAGAAAACGCGATGGGCTTTTTCTGTTGCCGCCTTTCTATTCAAATGACGTGGGAAAATTCAACAACCGCCTAAATTCGCTGATTGGCATGCGCGGTTTTATCGCGGCTTCAAAACAGGAATATGTTATACTGTCCGACTGCAATGTTGTGTGCAATATGGACTATGAGAAGCTTTTTGAAACACATGAAAAAAACGGCGCTGACATAACTGTATGCTACAGTGAGGGTGCAGTGCCTTCACTTGAGAACCTCCTCACCTTCGATATTAATGCAAATTCAAAGATACTGAAGGCAAAAACCGCACCCGCGGACGGCAGTAAGGGCTGCTATTCTTTAAATATCTTTGTGATGCGCAAATCTCTTCTCGAGGGGCTTCTGAATGAAGCTGTCAGCCTTAATTACAGCTCCTTTGAGAAGGAAATGATTCAGAATAATATAGAGCGGCTGAATGTTTTCGGCTATAAGAGTGAGGGCTTTTGCCGAACGATTGACTCGTTAAAAAGCTATTATGAAATCAGCATGGAGCTCCTCAATGTTTACTTCCAGCGCGATTTATTCTGCGCCGCCCGACCAATTTTCACAAAGACAAAGGACGATGTTCCGGCAATTTACGGGCTTGACAGCAAGGTGAAAAATTCGCTTATAGCGGACGGCTGCCTTATAGAGGGCAGTGTCGAGAACTGTATATTATTCAGAGGCGCGAAGGTCTCTCGCGGAGCTATCGTCAAGAACTCCATAATTATGCAGGGTGCTTTTATCGGCGATGAAGCGATGCTGAACTGCATAATCGCGGACAAAAATGTGACTGTTAAACCTCACAAAACATTAATGGGAGATAAGAATTACCCGTTTTATATTGCGAAAGGTTTAGTTATATAATTAAAGAAGGATGAGTTATATTATGAAGGTTTTATATGCTGTCAGCGAAGCGCGTCCTTTTATCGCCAGCGGCGGGCTTGCCGATGTCGCAGGTTCTCTGCCTCAGGCACTCCGGAAAAGGCTTATCGGCTGCCGGGTTGTTCTGCCGCTTTATGATGCGATACCCGAGGAGCTTAAAAGCAGCCTGACATTTATTACACATATCTCTGTGCCTGTCGCATGGCGCAGGCAGTATTGCGGCATTTTTGAGGGCAGGCATGAGGGCGTTATCTACTATCTTCTAGACAATCAATATTATTTCAAACGCGAGCAGATTTACGGGCATTACGACGATGCGGAGAGGTTTGCGTTTTTTTCGAGAGCTGTGCTTGAGATAATACCTTATATTGATTTCAAGCCCGATATAATTCATTGCAACGACTGGCAAACCGCGCTGATTCCGGTGTATTATACCGCACTGTACGCACAAAGCGAGGGCTACGAGAACATTAAAACAATTCTCACCATCCATAATATTCAATATCAGGGAATTTATGGCAGGGAGATACTTGCCGATGTGCTCGGCATTCCAGACAGCGCCGCCTCGCTGCTCGAATACGACGGCTGCATCAACCTCATGAAGGGCGGCATTGAGTGCGCGAATAAGCTTCTGACCGTCAGCCCGACCTATGCCAAGGAGATTCTAGACCCATGGTATTCACACGGGCTTGATTCCATACTGCGGGAGCGCGAGTGGAAGCTACAGGGTATTCTCAACGGTATAAGCGACACCTTCTATAACCCTGAGACTGACCCGAATATTGATTTTAATTACTCTGCGGATGATTTTGGCGATAAGGTTAAAAACAAGCTAGCTTTTCAGAAAAACAACGCTCTCACTCAAAACACTGAGGTGCCGCTTATAGGCATCGCGAGCCGCCTTGTCGCACAGAAGGGCATCGACCTTATAACTGCGACCTTCGACGAGCTAATGGATACAACTGATGTACAGTTTGCGGTAATAGGTTCCGGAGCTTTCCAATACGAGATGTTTTTTAAAGAAAAAGCTGAAAAATATCCCGGACGCTGCTATTACTATCAAGGTTTTTCGCTTAAAATCGCCCAGCAGATATATGCCTCGAGCGATATTTTCCTAATGCCTTCAAAGAGCGAGCCCTGCGGTCTGTCGCAGATGATTTCCCTGCGTTACGGCTCGATTCCCATTGTGCGTGAAACCGGCGGGCTGAAGGATTCGATAAAGGACAGCGGCGACGGCGCGGGCAATGGCTTCTCCTTCTCTTTATATAGCGCGCATGATATGCTTCATACTATCCGGCGTGCACTAGAGGGCTACTCAGACCGTAAAGGCTGGGAAGAACTCGTAAAGCGTGCGATGAGCTGTGATTTCAGCTGGAAAATTTCAGCAAATGAGCACATAAAAGTTTACAAATCCTTAATAGATTAGCTTTAAAATAAATATATTCTCTATAAATAAAAGGAAAGGAAATGATATATTAATGGCAAATTTTTTACTTTCAGCATTCGCTGACGAGGCAGGCAAGGACCTCGAAACACAGATTAAAGCGCTCAAGGCAAATAAACTCACACATATCGAACCGCGCGGGCTTGACTACGGCAACATTTCGACTTATTCTCCCGAGCAGGCGAAGGAGCTTAAAAAAATTCTTGACGACAACGGCATAGGTGTCTCCTCTGTTGGTTCACCTGTCGGTAAAGTCGCGATTGACTGTGACGATGAGGACATGGAGGAGCATTTCGAGATGTTCAAAAACTGTGTCGAGGTCGCGAATATTCTTGACACAAAGAGAATCCGTATGTTCAGCTTCTTTATAGAGGACGAAAAGTACGCCGAAAACAAAAACAAGGTTTTCGAACTGCTTGATAAAATGGCGGATTATTCCCTTAAAAACGGAGTTTACTGCTGCCACGAGAACGAGAAGGACATATACGGCGATAATGACGAACGTTGCCTGGAGATTCTTTCGACATTCAAGGACAGAATTCTCGGCATATTTGACCCCTCAAACTTTATACAGTGCGGTGTTGAGATTTTGCCCGCCTATGACAAGCTCGAGGAATACATAGATTATTTCCATGTCAAGGACTGCCGTTTCTCGGACGGTAAGGTTGTTCCTGCCGGTCAGGGTGACGGGCATCTACTTGAAATACTCAGCCGTTTCAGTAAAAAAGACGGCGACCGCTTCCTGACACTTGAGCCGCATCTGAGCGTTTTCAAGGGGCTTGAGGGGCTTGAGAAGGATAATCAGACAGCTGCGAAAATGAATCAGTTCCAATACGCCTCAAAGTGGGATGCCTTCACTGCCGCGTCAAACGCTCTGCACGATGTGCTGTCAAAAATATAAACCAATCAGGAGGGAAAATATAATGTTTACTCATGAATCGTTAAAAGGGCGCGTCGCAGTTGTAACAGGCGGCGGCGGTGTTTTGTGCAAAGGCTTTTCGAAGGATCTCGCGGCTCAGGGCATGAAGGTCGCGGTGCTTGACCTCAACCTTGAGGCTGCTCAGGCAGTTGCTGACGAAATAAACGCAGACGGCGGAATAGCTCTCGCGGTGGGTTGCAATGTGCTTGAAATGGACAGCCTGCAGGCGGCGAGAACCCTTGTCAACGAAAAGCTTGGTAAATGTGACCTGCTCCTCAACGGCGCGGGTGGAAACAGCCCTAAGGGCACAACCTCAAATGAGGTCATGAAGCTTGCTGACCTTGAAAATAAGGACGAGGCTTTCAAAACCTTTTTTGACCTTGACCCTGCGGGAATCCAGTTTGTTTTTAACCTGAATTTCCTCGGCACTCTGCTTACAACTCAGTGCTTCGCTGTCGATATGGTCGGCAATGACAAGGCTACAATCATCAATGTTTCATCGATGAATTCCTATCGCCCTCTGACAAAAATCCCCGCTTATTCCGCCGCGAAAGCAGCTGTATCAAATTTCACTCAGTGGATGGCGGTACATTTTGCCGATGTCGGCATCAGGGTCAATGCCATTGCCCCCGGATTTTTTTCAACAAACCAGAACAAAGCCTTGCTTTATAACCCCGATGGCTCACTGACCGCGCGAAGCAATAAAATTCTCACCCATACTCCAATCGGCAGATTCGGTGTTCCGGAGGATTTAACAGGTGCTCTGCTTTTCCTCAGTGACGAGGCGTATTCCGGCTTTGTAACCGGTGTTATTCTTCCTGTTGACGGCGGATTTGCGGCATATTCAGGTGTTTGATGACGGATAAAGCAAAATACATACAGCAAATTATTAATCTTCCGTACAATAGCAAACAAATTATGTAAATTTGCACAAATTGTGTGTTTAAAATTTGTTATATTCGTGATTAATCTATTAAACATCAATTATTTATGTAAAAAGTATTGAAAATCAATATTAAAAATGCTATACTCGTTTTGAACAATAGCCTGAAAGGCAATATGAAAGTGAGGTGCAGCTATTCATGCCGACAGAATCTATGCAGGCCATATTAGACGCAATTAGGAGTATCTTAAAAAAATTCTTTGAGCTTCTTGAGCTTGTTGGAATTAAAATCGATATCGATGGGTTGTTTGATTTAGATGACGATACAACCGACACAAGTTCTACTTCCTGACAAAAATTTTATGTATTCTGAGTTAATTCTATTAGAGAGGTGTAATTAATGAACGTTGATAAAACAATTGACGCAATAATTGACTTTATTGAAAAAATACTTGTCAAAATTGCTGAAGCCCTCGCAGCACTGGGCATCGAAATTGATGTTTATAAGATGTTTGACATTAAAAAGCCGGATGACTCAACATTATAATCCCGGTGACTTTTGTTTGATTAAATGCCGCTGAATAAAATCAGCGGTTTTTTTTGGATTAATTATCTTTATAATTTTTGTTAAACATAAAAATTGTAATTATCATATATCTTTGCGTTTTTTATAAATTTTTATTAAATTATTTGAAAAAGCTTGCAAACTCAGGCTTTTCGTGATACTATGTCATTGTATCTACTTTCATAATCAAATTAATTGATTCTTATTTATATTTTGTGAAAAACAGTTTTTATTCCCGACACGGAGGTGTTGATGTTGGATAAATTTCAAGAATTCTGGGGGAAATTCAGAGAATTCTGGGAAAGATTTGTTATGGTTTTCAAACAAATACTGGCATTATTTGGGTATGGATTACCTATTTAAAAATGCCAGCTTAGCTTGTTTTATCCGCCGGTTTTTAACCGGCTTTTTTATTTGTGTTTAAATGTAAAAAATTTATTAAAAATATTGCAAACACGTCCTATTTGTGTTAATATGTAATTAGTATCACTATATCGAAAGGAGCGAAAATTATGCCGAGTTTAAACGGACTTATGAATTACATATCCTATTTTATGGATTTGATTGAGTCATTTATCAGAAAAATCGCATTTTATATGGATATCGAATACCCCGTTCCGACCACACCAGCTGAAGAAGAATAAAACTACTCATCTCATGATAAAAATCACGCATGTGTAAAAAATCAGAACCGGTTAAATATTAGTCTTATATTTAACCGGTTCTGATTTTTTTGTCTGAATATAAAGCGGCGCCTGTACTTTTACTCTGATAACCATTTCAGATGGCTATTGGTTTCATGTACAGGCGCCGCCGTTTGGTTTATGCTAAATTATACAAGTCGATTATGCGATACCGAAGAGAGACTTAATCATCTTAATGAAGTTTGTGATCATTAAAATCAACCATTCGATTAACGAGAAAGACTTGTTTTCCTTAACGGTGATTGTGGCGGTCGCAAATACATCGGAGTTTTCGATTTGAGCGGTGATTGTGACCTTGCCTTCCTTAACCGCGGTAACCAGTCCGTTTTCGTCGACTGTCGCAATAGTCGGGTCGCTGGAGGACCAGAGAATCTTGTAACCCGGCTCGACATTTTTAACAGTCGCAACGATAGTAACTCTGCCTCTTGTGTCAATCTGGAAAGCGGAAGGAGTAAGCTTCAGTTCGCCCTTAATCTTTACAGGGATAACAACTGTTTCAGCTTCACCGCAGACATTACAGATGCGTGTCTTGAGACCTGTTGCGGTATAGGTAGCTTCAACAGTAATTGTCCAATCGCTCCAGTCGTGGGCAATTTTTGCGATTACTGTGCCGCTTAACTTCTTAACATTACAGCCATCGCAGTAAACATCGCCGGAGAAGCCTGTGCTTGTGCATGTCGCGGCAAGATAACCGACAAGGTGTGTCCCGTTTGCGCCGTGGTTAGCAGGGTTAAATTCGCCGTATTCGTTTCCGCAGCTTGTGCAGACCGCATATGCGTTACAATAGGCAGTTCCGCCGGTGTGTGCAATCTTAGCGATAGGCTCAGAAACAACATTCTGTGTAGAACAGGTTGCGCAGTGAGAGCCTTCAGTGTTGCCTTCAGCGGTGCATGTAGCAGCAACAGCGTTTACATCGACAACCTTGGTGTGTGCAAGCTGAGCGATAGGCTCAGAAGCAATATTCTGAGTTGAGCAGGTAGAGCAGTGAGAGCCTTCTGTATTACCAGCGGCAAGACATGTAGCGGCAACAGCTTCTACATCGACAACCTTGGTATGAGCAAGCTTATCTATGATTGTCTGTGGAGAACCGGGCTCAAGTATACCGCATACGCACTTGAAAGTTTTGTAACCTGTAGCGGTACATGAAGCTGGTACAAGAGTATTCACTACATCGTAGACGTGATCGACATGCTCAAATTCTGCTTCAATTGTGAAGTCTCTGCAGGTCTTGTTAGCAGGAATAGTATAGGTATAGTTATTACCAGCGTTAAGCTCTATCCATGTATTTACATGTTTAAAAGCATTGTAAATGCCGTTGTCGGGATCGTTAAAGTCACCGGCAGTTACATATTTTACCCATGCGGACTTAACAATATAGCCTTCATCGGGAGTTACCGTAAATGTCTGCTCTGGCATATCACAATAATTCAGAGCGGTATTTCCGGAGATTGAGCCGCCGACATCACCGATGATTGTCTTTGTGACAGTGAAGGTTTCGGCAAGTAAATTAATCATCATTGTGTTAAACTTACCGTAGTACATCGCTGCCTGTTCCTGATTCTGAGTCGGTAACAGGGTTTTTTCTTTATAGAGAATCAAAGCGTTTTGTTCATTGCTTGGCGTTGATATGGTTTTTGCCGGATCCATAATATAGAAGCCGGAACCCATGTCATTGTCATCAAAGTATTTTTGACTGACACTGCCGATAAATGTAACAAGTTTTGCAGAGAGGTCTCTGGCGGCGGTGAAGTTATCGCGGGGTGCCGCAAACTGAACATATGTGTCGAAGTCGTGTTCTGCATACAAGCCGATAGCTTTACCATGGCAGTTGTAGTCATCAAGCCTGTTATCATACTCATATGCGCCGATGTCTATCATTGTGTCTATAGGATTAAGTGCAGTAGTCCACCATGCAGTGGCTGCAGGGTCTGCAAAACCGCCGGAAGGACGGGGAACATCGCGGGAGTCAACAGACGGTATGCCGGTGTACGCTCCTGCGGGGATTTTATTGGCTGCCGCGCTGTTTTCAGCTATTTTAATACCCTGAGCCACGCTGCCGATATTAGCGAGTGCAGGGGAAGCCGTGCCGAAGATGTCGTTTGCGGTGTAGCCGGGTGTGTAGCCGACAATATTCCAGCCGTTAGCGGCGGAGGGAGCCTGATCAGGTATAGTATAAAGGTTTGAAGGCGTACCTGCGACATTGTTTCCGGCAATTATTGAGCCGAAAATTTCAACACCCGGAGTAGCGTCAAGTCCCGCGAGGGCAGCGCCCGCATTTGCGGTGTTATTAAGTATGGTGCAGTTATAATACTTGACCGATCTGGTTCCGGCAATTTGGTTTATCATTTCATTAGTGCCGCACTTATTGCCAATGAAAGTCGTATTCTTAAAAGTAGTAGTGTTATTAACATTTGCAATACTGTATATATTTGCTTCATTGTTCGCGAACAGACAGTTGTTAACATTTAAAACTGCAGTAGGGTTAGTGTAAATTGCACCGGCTACAGCATTCGTTTTGTTGTTAATAATAGAACAATTATTCAAATTTAGTGTTGAGTTATGAACCTGGAACACAGGTGCCCAGTCTTCTGAGAATAAGTCCTTAAAAACACAATTATTAATTGTGCCGACTGCTCCTTCATTGAAGAGGATTCCGCCGTTTCTCTGTCCCGCAGCTACTGTGACGGCAGGATTTCCTTTGAATGTAATGTTATTGATAGTTAAACTCTTTGAAACGCCAAGGACATAACCGGTAATATTTGATGTTAATGTCAGCATATCAACACCGGGACCGTTAATCTCCATTTTCTTGATAACGCCCAGATTGGGAAGATTTACTGTCGCTGGTTCTGTGAGATTGATGTTTATTCGTCCACAGCAATGCTCATTGTCGAAGTTGACTGCATTAATAAATCCGGGTAAATTTTCGACATTGCTGTTATCAACGTCAATAATTTGAACGGTTGCCTCGCTATGAGTTTTCTGCGGTACGACCTCGTCAGCGCCAAGTCTTTCTCCGCATTTTGTACAGGAAGGATATTTGATACCGCTGGATTCGCAGGAAGCATAAGGTGTGGTGTAGGTATAGCCGCCGGGGGTATGGTTTGCAAGTGTTCCGAACTGGGTAGCCTGAACAGCGTTTACTGTCATGGTTCCGACAGCTCCACCATAAACAGGGGTTATATACAAATTGGCGCCATTCGGATAAGCTGCTGTTGAAGGAACTCCTCCGCCTACCGGATAATCTCCTAGTTTTCCATGCTCAAAAAATCCGGCATAAGTATCGTTAAGATAGAAAATCCAGCCATTTTTTGAATTTCTTGTACCATTTTCAACAGTTACTTTAATCTCTTCGGTAACTAATCCGGGTACGGAAATAAACTGCTCAACATCATTTGTGCCTAAATGACGATAAGCGCAAATAGCAATATTAGATGCGTCTTTTTGATATACTCTGAAATCAAGTCCCGGATCAAGTGCGTAATCAGAATTCATATTTGTATAACCTGCGCCTACAGGTTTAAGCCTGATAAACAAACCTTGCGTGTAAACAGGGTTACCACCAGTGTCAGGAATGCGATCCAATTTGGCATAAACCGTTACTTTGCGGGTTACATCAATAGGGGTATTGTTGTAGATTACGTTGATGGCTCTTGCTTTTAAATAATCAACTTTTAAACCTGATGCTTCGTTTGCTAGAGTTATCGTATCGGTTTCATGCTTACTCCAATTAGTGGCTAAAATATTTATGCAGCTATCCGAAGGTGTCGCCATTATTTGGTCGGTATTAATTTCTGTAACATCCGGATTTTCGAAATTCATTACCACACCAAACACCGCGCTCGACAGCATCAGCACGGCGATTAGGATTACTGGGATTCTTTTCTTCATAAAATCTTCCTTTACTATTATTTGATGTGTTAGGCCTTGTGATAATAATTTTTAGACTTTATAAAACAGTATAAATATTAAAATACCTCAAGAGGCATAAACACCCATTCAAATTATATAAAATTTGTAATGCCTTGTCAATGTTTTTTTTTGAATTATTCGGCACTTTCTTATATGTTTTTAATAATAACAAACGGTTATCGAAATAAAGTCTATTAACTTTGCCGTAAGCAACCGATACAAAATATTGTTTTTAATAATATATGTTATAAAATGTATATTTGCAATTAAAAAATGACGCCTGTATATTTATACTGATTAATTATTAAAATCAAGTATAAAACAGGCGCCAAAATTTTATTGGGTGATAAGTAAATTATGCTTTGCGGATTCGCTCATCATTATGCTGCTACTCCGAAGAATTTTTTAAAGACCTCGATAATATTTCTGATCATTTCGATGAGCCATGACCACATGTTTTTGCTGGAGGATTCGCTCTTGACGGTAATCTCGCAGAATGCTGTTGCGTCGGTTCCGGCTACCTTTGCGTAAATTATTGCGGAGCCTGATTTTACAGCTGTTACGACACCGTTAGCGTCAACGGTAGCAATCGCGGGATTACTGGAAGTCCAGATGATGCTGTAGCCGGGTTCTGTGAATGTCACGGTCGGGATAATTGTCAGTGTCTGAGAAATTTCCATTGTAGTCTTTGTGACATTCAGCTGGATTCTTGCAGTAGTCAGAACCGGAATGGTTCTGTCAATTCTTGAGCCGCAGCCCGAGCAGGTGCGTCTTTCAAGTCCTGCAGTATCGTGTGTTGCAGCTCTGACAACAACCCAGTCGCTGTAATTATGTGCGTCCGGATTAATTGCGAGCGAACGGATTTCAGTATGTGAACTGTTGTGCTGGCAGTGTCTGCTTTCGCTTCCGCTCAGCGAGCAAGTCGGAGCGTTAATTTGACTCCAATCGCTCCAGTCATGAATTCCGTTTACAGGAATAACCTGTGTTTCAAACGCAACACAGTTAGCACAGTTATGGCGCTCTGTTCCTGCGTGAGTACAGTTGGCATTCTCGGTGATAAACCAGTTGCCGTACTCGTGGTGTGTCATACCCATGTTGCGGGTCTCATAAGCGGTACAATTGTTGCAATAATGAATCTCAATGCCTATCGCAGTACAAGAAGGAGCAAGGGTTGTCGCCCAGCCGCCCCAGATGTGGTGGAGCTTTGCAAGCTCTCTGACTTCAAAGGTTCCGCAACCATTTTGGCAGAAACGTTTTTCCTGACCATACGCTGAACAGGTTGGTGCAATTGATTCAAACCAGTTGTTGATATAGTTATGACCTGTCTTGGTAATAACTTCATAACCTTCAGTGTAGTTATTGCATCTGTCGCAGTATTTTCCGGCGCCGACACCGTCGAGCGTACATGTCGCGGGAATTGCAGCTTCGGTAATTAAGTTGTGCCCGAGAGCAGGAGTAACAGTCTGCGCGACAGTCTGAGTAGAGCATCTAGTGCAGTGAACACCTGCAGTCAAGCCAGTGGTTTCGCAGGTAGCTTCAACAGAAAGGTCGTCAATCATATTGTGCCCGAGAACAGGAGTAACAGTCTGGGCGACAGTCTGAGTAGAGCATCTAGTGCAGTGAACACCTGCAGTCAAGCCAGTGGTTTCGCAGGTAGCTTCAACAGAAAGGTCGTCAATCATATTGTGCCCGAGAACAGGAGTAGCAGTCTGAGCGACAGTCTGAGTAGAGCATCTAGTGCAGTGAACACCGGCGGTCAAGCCTGTAGTCTCACAGGTAGCTTCAATAGCAAGGTCGTCAACCATATTGTGATCAAGAGGAGCGATAGTTTCAAAGCCTTCTTCCCAATCACATCTAGTACATTTCTTACCTGCAGATGTACCGGTTTTGGTGCATTCAGCCGGAACGGCATCAACATCATAAGGGTCATGATTATTTAAGTCAATGGGTATTGGTGTATCAACGGTATTTTGTAAGTCGCAGACACTGCACTTGTATCTTCCGGTACCCGGTGTGGTGCAGTTTGCAGGGTTTGTTGTCGAAACCAATACAGTAAAGCTGTGATTGATATGTTTAAAGCTTACAGAAATAGTCACATTACCTGAGACTTTGTGGTTTAGGGTGTATGATGCTTGGTTTGCGGCTTCGTCGACGGCAACTCCGCCGACTGTTAGGGTGTCAATCGCGTAGTCGGTGTCTGCGGTGAAGGTGTAGTTTTCGCTGCTGTCATAAGCCTTGCTGCCGCCTGAGTTATCACTGGAGCCGTTCGCGCCGGCACTGACAGTGACGGTATAATACAGAGGCTTATAAGTCGCGGCTATAGTTACAGCGCTGCTTACCTGGAGATTATAGGTGTATTCCGTTTCATCGGTTGCGGTGAAAACGGTTGCTCCGCCGACGGTAACAGTATCGAGTTGATATCCGGTCGGAGCAGTAAACTTGTAAGGTACTGTTGAATTGTACGGCTGGTTTCCGGTTGCTATGTCACAGACACCTGCTCCGGCGTCAACAGTAATCATAAAATCGTCAGGAGCGAAAACCACTTCAATTGTGAAATCCTTGCAGGACATATTCTCAGGAACAGTGTATGTGCCCGAGGAGACATCAATCCATGTATTTACATACTCAAAATATGTATTAGCAGGTTTTGTTCCACCTGCATTAGAATCGATACCGGCTACATACTTAACATATGCGCTAACTATATGATGGTTTGCGTCGGGAGTAATCGTGTAGACTGTTTCGGCATTATTACGGTAGCCCAAAGTATCCGGTCCGGAAATAGTGCCGTTACCTGTTATATTTTTTGTTACCGTAAACTGCTGGTCAAGCATGTTTTGCATTAATGTGACAAATTTGTTTAGCAGAACAATTGATTCAGCCTGAGTTTGTGTCGGAAGGGCTTTTTTCTCCTCTGTCTTAATTATCGCGTTTCTTTCATCGCTTGGATTATTAGTTGTCTTATCCGTATCGATGATAAAGAAACCGTCACCCATGTCGTGAGCAACAAAATAAGCATTACTGACAGATTCAGCGAAGGTAACCATGTTTTGAACATAAGCTTTTGCTGCTTCTAAAACTGTCCGGGTACAGGTATCAAACTGAGAATACGGAGCAATCGGATGCTCAACGAATAATTGATAGACTTTATCAAACGCATTATAATCCTCAAGCTCGGGGTGAATAATCATCGGGATTGAACGAGTGCCAAGAGCCGCACCGTCTATTGTGCATCTTAATTCTTCAGACCCCTCAGCCATATCTGTTGGAGCCAAAACTTGAACCCATGTTCCCGCGTCATGCCCGGTGGGGTCAACCGGTCGTGTTCCTCCGATTATTTCAAAGCATTTTGTACATTTTAAGGTCTCCACGCCTTCGACTGTACATGTTGGATCGGTTGTGACATAATACGCGCCGGCATCATGATCGCGCTCGTATTCCACCACGATTTCATAATCAGAGCCGTCTGCGTTTCTGCATAAAATGTTCCATGGTTTGTCGGTTTCATGCTCGAATATCCATACGCTGTTTACATTTACCCATTTTTCATACCAGTATGGATAATCATTCAGAGTAAAGGTGGAAACAGCGCCAAGGGAGTAACCGTTAACTTTAACGTCTTTAACCTTGTAACATTGTTCGGCAGCGATAGTATAAGTCTGGGTTCCGTTGTAACCAATGCGTGACGCGCCGGTAGTTGTACCGCCGGTGCCATCGGTAATGTTGACGCCAAAACCGTTGTTTCTGTAATCGATTTCTGTTTGGTTAGAACTGATATAATAATCAATTACAGCTAAAGCCTCTGCTCTTGTTTGTGTCGGGAGGTCAATATTTTCGTCATTATCACGGTAACCTGTACCAAAACCGTAAAAGTTGAAGAAGTCATCAGTAATTGAACCGAAATAGGTTTTTAATATATTAGCGTCACTGATTGCTCTTTCAAAAGGCTGTTTATTTGTGTCGGGATTAACATGTCGGTCAAGTGTAAGCTGAAATTTATAAGAACTGTAATAAGATACTCTATATGTGTCATGACCGTATACCAATCCGTTATATCCGCCGTTAAGAATCCATGAAACGGTCTGGTCGAATTCAACAGCCCCGATATCGGAGTATAGCTGAGAGCCTGTAGCTCCGGTTGCGAGTGACGGACGTGCCTGCCCCCTTGCGTCAGTTGCCGGAATGCTGTAAGCTCCTGCAGGGATTGCGTTTTGCGCCGGGCTGTTATTTACAATCATAATCACAGGAGTTTGACCGGAAAGACTTTTTAGAACAGGGTTACTTGTACCGAAGATTTTATCAGCTGTGTAATCTCCGGTATAACCGATGATATTGTAGCCGTTAGCGGCGGAAGGAGCCTGGTCTGCACCGCCGACAAAGTTATAAGGAGTGCCGCCGACGGTATTTCCGGCAATGATTGAACCGAAAATTCTGGTTCCGAGACCTGCGCCCGCAAGTCCGGGAGCTGTACCGACAGCTGCGGTGTTATTCAGAATAGTACAGTTATAATATTTTTCCTTGTCTGTGCCGGGACTCATAACACCATATGATGCTCCGGTATATGTTGCTCTATTGTTTGTTATTGTTGTGTTTATGATATTGATTTCATTTCCGTTTTCCGCGTTTAAATGTGCGGCAGAACCGATTGGAGCTGTGTTGTTGTTAAATAAACAATTCTTAATCGTACCCGTTCCGCCATTTTGAATAACGAGATACAAAGCGCCGCCATGGGAATTATTCCCGCCAAGCGAATATGTTTCATTGTTTAAGAATGAGCAATTTTCGAAATAAGCATTGTTTACATGCAGCTGTAACGCGCCGCCGTAGTCATAGGCTTTAAAGTTTTCGAAAATACAATTTGTGAAGGAAGCGTTTGCTCCGCTTATCGATATTCCGCCGTTTCTGTCTCCCCAAACTGTTGGTGTGATACTCGGGTTGCCCTGCCATCTGACATTGTTAACGGTTAAGCTTCTGCTTGCGCCAAAGAAGTAACCGGCTTCTTCAAGCTGAAGCGTCAGTTTATCAACACCGGGGCCGTTAATTGTCATGGGCTTGATAATACCCATTCTGGGCATAATAACGGTTGCGGGGGATGTGAGGTTTATGTTAATTCTACCGCAGCAATAAGTGTTATCAAAGTTTATTGCGTTAATAAAAGCGGGGAGATCCTGTATGTTGCCGTCGTTGACCTCAAGAATTTGAACGGTTGCCTCGCTGTGGGTTTTTTGCGAAACAACCTCGTTTGCACCCTGCGCACCGCAGACTGTACATTTTGTATACCTGATGCCTGTTGATTCGCATGAAGCATAGGGTATTGCGTACTCATATACATTGGTATGAATGCCGGTCGCCGGAGCTATTACCTGTGAACATAGGGTACAGGTCTGGGATGCAATGCATGTTGCCGCTGCGCCGGGATTGTGTCCGTTTGGATTTATCGCTTCCGCTTCAAAGCCGCAGGAAACGCAGGTTTTCGCGGTTGTGCAGGTGGCGGCGGGGAGGTTGTATGTATGATCGCCAGTATCAAAAGGAGTTGCGTTGAGACTTGAAATATACATATTTGTAGGATTAGTTCCACCTTTTAATGCAAGAAGGCAAAGGTAACCTCCAGTCGAATGGTAAATATCAGTGCCTGGAGCAACTTCTCCACCACTATTGTTGCTTTGATGACCTTTATCAATAAATCCGGCAAGATTACCATTTAGGTATATTAGCCATCCGATTTTTGAGTTTCTAGTACCGTATTCAACGGTGACTATTGTCGGTTGTGTAAGATCTCCAGTTACCTTAATTGATTCTATCCAAAGAGGATCAAGAAGGTCTGCACTTTGGTGCCTGAAAGATTGAACCATCAATTTCCCAGTCTCAGGTGAAACTATTCGGAAATCAAGCCCCGGATTTGTATTATAGCCGGCGTTCATATTTGTAAATCTTGACATATCAGGCATAAATCTTACATAAACACCCTGTGTATAGAGACCTGATGTTGCAGCAGTACTTGGTGTAAAGTCAGTTTGTACTGTAAATGATATTGACTGAGTCATTTCAAGCGGGTTTGTGTTATAAACAACATTTTTTGCTCTCGATTGATTAAAATAAAAACTTGCTCTACCAGTGTCATAGTCAATAGTGCAATAATCACCTTCATTTGCCGCTTCAACAGCCAGATGCGCCCAATATTCTTCACTTATTTCTATACTTTGAGGATTTGATGCGATAAAACCTGCTTTAATTTCCGATACAATAGGCAGGTCAGAGTTCCACACCACGCCGAACACCGCGCTGAATAGCAGCAGCACGGCAATAAGAATTACTGAGATTCTTTTCTTCATTAAATTCATCCTTTTTAATTAATTAGGATTTCGCTATGTTGTTTTTTTGCAATAAATTTCCGCACGGTCAGTAATTTTGCTGCCAGCCCCCTTCGGCTTTAGATTTTGTAAAGGTAATGCTCTTTTTTTTGCTAAAAAAGTATTAAAAATCACTTAGGGTAAAACATACCAATTTTCATTATATCTGTTAAAATTTTTAATGTCAACATATTTTTATGTATTCTTATAAAATCCGCGGTAAAATCACTGCATATTTGACTTTTTTTTACAAACCGGAAGTTGTTTATCATAATAAAATACTCAAATATAGTTATATAGTCGTTACATAGTAAAAGAGCCTGATATACTATTCATCAGAGTTAATGATTAGTATATCAGGCAAAATATGTTCTTTATTATCTTTTCATTATATATAGTAGTCTGAGTGATTAAGATAACAAAAATATTTTAATAAAAGCGAGGATTTATGCCATGCCGAACAGCGACTTAATCTTTTCAATTATATCCTGGAGCCACTGTGTCAGCCACTCGAAGAAGCCCTTTAGCTTATCCTCTTTTATTGTCAGCAGAACTGAAGCTTTTTCGCCGGTGCCTTCAATTTCGGCGATGATTTTACATGTACCGAAGGCGACAGGCGTAACAACACCGTTCTGGTCGACAGTCGCAACCTTTTTGTCGCTGCTTGACCATATAATCTTATAGCCGTCATAGGCATTGTAAACATTCGGTGTCAGGGTTATGGGCTCGCTTAAAGTGGTTGAGGCGGTAGGCTTTGTGAATTCAATCACAATTCCCGTTACTATAGGAATCGGGCGCTCCTCGAATTCCTGACAGATTGTGCAGACTCTTTTTTCAATGCCCGGTTCGAGATGTGTCGGTGCAACCCTTGTGTACCATGTGCCGAAGGTGTGCCCTGTCGGGGGTATCGCAATCTCGCCCTGGGTGATAGTGCAGCCTATATTAAGGCAGCGGTGTGACTGCTTGCCCGGCACGCTGCAGGTCGGATTCTTCTCAATTGTAAGTACTGGGCTGAAGTTATGGGTAAGCATATCGCCGTAGAACTGCCCGCATCTGGTGCAGATGGGTTTTGAGTAACAGGTCGGGGTTCCGCCGGCGTGCCCAAAGGCGTCAAGCTGTCTGCTGACATTCAGCGAAGCACGGCAGCCAGTGCACTGGAATTCTTCGGTTCCGTTCTGAGTGCAGGTGGGGTTTGTTACCGTGTACCATGCGCCCGCCAGATGATTTTCAGTGCTAAGCGGCAGCTCTCTTGTTGTAATGATGCTGCTGCATAAACTACAAATAAGCTCTTCGGTGCCTTTAACTTTACATGTTGAAGCTGTTATCGTATTCCATACGCCGGTGTTATGGGCGCCGCCGCTCATCGGAATAGTTCTTGTATCGGCTTTTTCAAGGCAGCCGGGTGTCAGGCAATGGCGTGACTCACTACCGTCCACTATGCATGTTGCCGTTTTATCAGTCGTGAATTCGGTATCAAAATTGTGCGCCGCTTTAACTCCATAAGGCTGCGAGCAGGTTTCACAAACAGCGAGTACCTGACAGGTAGCGGTTCCGCCTGTATGACCCAGAGCGGGCAGAACCTCGACAGATGCTTTATGAGTACAACCCGAATTTGTGCAGTGTTTGGAGCGTGAGCCTGCGTTGGTGCAGTCAGGATATACATCGGTGGTGAAATCAGAGCTGATATTATGCGGCAGTGTGCTACCGTAGCTTTCACCGCATCCGATACAGACCGCTTGAGCATAGCAGGTAGCTGTTCCGCCGCTGTGTACACCGCCGGAAGAAGTCTGTGCGTTTAATTCGGCAAGACAGCCTGTGCATCTCTGCGGATGTAAGCAGTTAGCAGGCGGGCCGGGTGTATGATTTGCCGAATTGAATCCGCCGCTTGCGATTTTTACAGTTTCGCCGCATGCTACGCAAGCGCCTGTATCATATACAGGTGTTGAACAAGTTGCGGGAATGCTGCCGGTTGTTGTATAAACAAAGTGACCGGGGGTCTGGGGCTGGGTTGAATGCAGCGTTGCGCTTACCGATTCAACTGTCAGTGCATGCGGGAGACCTCCGGCGATTGAACCGAGGAGAACATATCCGCCGTTGTCAAAATAATTCGCGGGGATTTTTGAGAAGGGAACGGTCATAAATGTCACGCCGTTTACCTTAATAACCCACCCACTGCTTTTTTCAAATGTGACGCAAAGCGGTGTGTTTGAGAAATTAATGCCCGCTATTCCGCCGGTTACCGCCGCGCCGTTGGTACGTGCCAGAGGAACCAGATTCGCGCCGTTGCCCGAAGTCGTCAATAATAGTGTTATGTCGGTATCGGTCGGATTATTATAGTTTACGTTCATCGCGTAATCTTTAGAAAGAGATACAATAAGTCCGTTTATACCGTCCGAAATGGTTGTTAAATCACTTTTTATATTAACAATAATTTTGTTATTTGGGTCAAGCTTTTTATTGTAGATTATTCCGTTTCTCGCGCGTGCCGGATAATAAATCTCAAAACCGGCGCTTCCCGCGTTCGCGAGGGAGGAAGCATCGATGGGAGTCGGATTAGTCAGGTGCGTCCAGTTTTGCGCGCTGATGTCAAGGAAGCTCTTATGGTTCGGAATTGCTGTTTGCTGTCTTATGTAGTGCATTATGCGAGTTCCGGGTGTTGTACTGGTACCGGTCGTAAATGAAAGATAGCATTTATTGCCGTTGCTCGCGAAATCCAGACTGTTATATGAGACTATATCATGCAATTTCAGAACAAGCACATCGTTAAGATAAATATCCCTGTCGGCACCGTTCACTACCATTCGGACAGTCATAAGGAAAGGCTGACCGGGGGTAACGGGAACACTTGCAGAGTCAGGCATATTTCCCCAATGCTGACATTCTCCCGCGCCGTGCCCGACAAGCGACGGGACACCATTCACCAATTTATAAAGAATAGCAAAAGCAAATTTATTATCCTTTTGCCATCTAAGAGGATTATCAGTATTAGGCTGGGAAGCAAATCCCATATTTGGATTTATTCCGGCAGTGCTTGTTGATAATAAAAATTCAGCGGCGATAATATCGCTGATGCCTGCTGTATAAGCACCGTCTAATTCGAGCTTGAATTCAATATCTTTTGAAAAATCCAGAGGTTTATTGTAAGTGAATACTCGATCCTGAGTAGAGGGAAAGCTGCTGAACATAGCTCCGCCGCTGTTTGGGTTCCAAACATTATGACCCGCGTCAGCAGTTGAGTATATCCACTCGGAAGCAAGATTGGGCTTTGCTGCATTTGGCGCATAGACCGTCTCGCTCTCAACGGGAATCAAGTCCGGTGCGGCACTGCCGATAAAAACACACAATGCGGTGACCGACATAAGAAATGTAAGCATTAAAAACAGAGTAATTTTCTTTTTCATAGTCATTCTTCCTTTGCTGAAATTTTAGTGGTAATTCAAGATGTATCAGCTCTTGTACATTTTTGATAAAAATGCTCAAGAATTAAGTTAATTATATCTGCTATTGATTATATTGTCAATAATTATTAAGTAGATTATTAAGATTTTTGAATAATTTCACAAAGGTCTGAGATTGTTTCATCTTTCGGGAGTATTCCCGTGAACAGCTCAAATGACAAAGCGGCTTGATGTATAAGGTGCGGCAGTCCGTTCAGCGTGTCAAAACCGCGTTTTTCAGCTTCAAAGAGGAGATTTGTTTTTCGCGGCGAATAAATCAAATCGTAGATTAACCCTCCTTTTGGAAGTCCGTCAAGAAAAGAAAAACTGTCAAAATCAGGCAGATTGTTCATTCCAAGAGGAGTACAGTTGACTACTATATCGGCGTTTTGGGTAGAAAATCCGATATTATCCCACGAATGAAGATGATTTTTGTCGACTATATCGCTCACTCTCTCAGGTGTTCTCGCACAGACGCTGACATTGGCTTTTTTTCCTGTTAAGGTGTAAATCAACGACCGCGCAGCTCCCCCCGCGCCTAAAATCGTAATATTTTTACCACCCGGATTTATGCCGTATTGAATTAAAGAGCGCACAAAGCCCTCGCCGTCAGTCGTATAACCTTTAAAAATCCCGTCCCTGAGCACCACAGTGTTGACAGAGCCGCAGACCTCGCCGCCGGTCTCGTCAACCTCGGCAAAACAAAGCTCCTTGAGTGGCATTGTCGCATTGAAACCGATTATATCGAGCGTTTTCGCGGCGTAAAAAAAATCTCTCAGGCTTTCTTTTTTTATGTTAAACGCCAGATTCACCAGATTTAAGCCGCTCTGCTCAATGAAATAGCTGTGAATCGCGGGGGATAGGCTGTGTTTTATCGGGTCGCCGATGACGGCGATTAATTTGGTTTTACCGTCGGTTTTAATCATTCTATCACCAATTCAATATAGTACTTTAATGGGCTGAAAGCGCAATAAAAACAAGTTCTGGGTTGTGGGCATAGCAAAGCAAGCCCACGTTAGTAAAATAGAAATACGCTGGTATTATTTTATTAAAAAGGAAATTGCTGCAAAATAGCCATCGATTCCGAGACCGGAAATTTGTCCGGTACACGCGGGAGCGGTGACAGACTTGTGTCTGAATTCCTCACGGGAATATATATTTGACAGATGCACCTCAATTTTCGGCAGCGGACAAGCCCTCAGAGCGTCATAAATCGCATAACTGTAGTGGGTATATGCAGCAGGGTTGATAATAATTGCGTCATAAACCTCGCTGCTTGTATTTGCGGTATTGTCGTAAGAGGTTTGAATACGGTTTATAATTTCACCCTCGCAGTTTGATTGAAAAATCACAGCCTGCGCGCCTTTTTCCATTACGAATTCCGTAAGCTTTTCGCAAAATGAGCTGTAGGTATCCTCCCCGTAAATTTCCTTTTCCCGCGAGCCGAGCATGTTCAGGTTAGGACCGTTAATTATCAGAATTTTTTTTACGTTGCTCATAAACAACCTCCGTAACCGCCTTTATTGCGGCTTCAATATTATCATCGTTTGGAATTATAATATCTGAGTATTTTTCATAAAGCGAGGCTCTTTCCTCATACAGCCTGAATATTTTTTCATCTCTGCCGCAAAGCAGAGGACGCTGAGAATTGTTCGCCGACTGAAGGATTTTATCACAGCCGCGGCTTATATATATAATGTAGGAGCTGCCGCGAAGAGCAGACATATTTTCTTCTCTCAGCACGATGCCGCCGCCGGTCGATATGAGCATTCCTGTCATTTTCGCCGCTTCAATGACTGCTTTTGTTTCCAATTCACGAAAATGCTCCTCACCGTTTTCCGCGAAAATTTCGCTGATTGTACGATTTTCAGTTTCAGCTATTTTTTCGTCAATATCATAGAAGGTTAGTCCGGTTAAGGCACTGACGGCTTTCGCAATGGTCGTCTTACCGCAGCCGGGCATGCCGATCAATGCGATATTGTTTTTCTTAGTCATGATAGCAGCCCAAAAATTCGAAATATTCACTCATCGCCGCAGCCATCGAGAAAGCGTTTTTTGTGCCCTCATCAAGGATATTTGCCTCGAGATCGGCAAAGAAGCGATATTTGCCGCCGCTTACAGGTCTTGATTCAATTCTGGTAAGATTCAAGCCTGCGGACATAAAAGCCTGAAGAACGCCGCAAAGTGCGCCGCTCCTGTGCGCGGTCGAAAATGTGACGCTGACTGTATTGCTGCTCTCATCATACTCCGGCTTCGCCGCAATGGCAATAAATCTTGTTTTATTGTCCGTTTTATCGGTTATATCACGCGCGAGAATTTCAAGACCGTTATTCTCGGCGGCTTTTGGTGAGCCGATTGCAGCAATCGCTTTTTCTCCGGAGGCTGCTACGGTTTCAGCAGCTATTGCAGTGTTGCGGCAGGCGGTTTTTTCAAAATTATGCTTTTTTAGATAATTCCTGCACTGATTGAAGCCCTCGGGATGAGAGAAAACCTCTTTGATTTCGTTGATTTTAACACCCGGCTTTGCCATTAGGCAGTGCTTTATTTCAACCCTTGTGCCCGCGACTATATAGCAGCCGTAGCTCCTTAAAAGGTCATATATTTCGCCGATTGCACCGGTTTGAGAGTTCTCAATAGGAACAATGCCGTAAGCTATCTCACCTTTTCTGACAGCGGCAAAGACATCCTCAAAATATTCGTAATTCTTACGTGCCATTTCGGGATAAATTGTCAATGCGGCAATTTCGCTCCACGCGCCACTGACACCCTGATAGCCGACAAGCGCAGTGCTATCAAGCTTTTTTTGCGCTTCGGGTATTTCTATGGCTTCGCAGCCCAATAGAATTGACTGCTGCCTGCGTTTTGAGAGCGCCATTAAAGTTGATGCCAAAATAG
Source organism: Oscillospiraceae bacterium (assembly GCA_031551635.1). Lineage (GTDB taxonomy): Bacteria > Bacillota > Clostridia > Oscillospirales > Acutalibacteraceae > JAVBNH01. The sequence goes on from JAVBNH010000021.1 coordinate 74,379, forward strand.
CCGCGTCAGCGCTGTATTTTTCTTCTGAGTTTTTTACCGCGTTGTCAATAACCGCTTTTTCGCGGATATTGTCGGTTATTGATAAATTGCCTTCATACTTCAGCGTTGCGACTTTTTCACTTGCCCTCATTCTTTTGTTGAAAGCGGTAATAATTTCGCTGTCGATAGTGTCGATTTCATTTCTAAGTGTTAATAATTGTTCTTTTATTTCCATTTCAGATCACCTTTATATTCTATTATATAATATTAAACTTCGCTGTTAACCGCTTCTATTATTTTGTTTATGCGTTTCATTAAAGTGTGGAAAACCTGAGGGGTTATTGATTGCTGACCGTCACACAGAGCTGTTTGCGGATTGTTATGCACCTCAATAATCAGACCGTCCGCGCCGCAAGCCGCCGCCGCAAGTGCCATCGGCGCAACCAATTCCCAGCGACCGGTTGCATGAGATGGGTCAACCACAACAGGCAGATGTGATTTCTCCTTTAAAACAGGTACGGCTGAAAGGTCGAGAGTGTTCCGTGTCGCGGTTTCAAAGGTTCTTATACCCCTTTCGCAAAATATTACGTCATTTGAGCCGGATGCCATTATATATTCAGCCGCCATCAATAGCTCCTCGATAGTCGAGGAAAGCCCTCTTTTCAGCAGCACCGGCTTTTTTAAGGCTCCGACCTCCCGCAGAAGCGAAAAATTTTGCATATTCCGCGCACCTATCTGTATTATATCGACATCTCTTGCGAAAGCGTCAAGATATTCTGCGGACATAATTTCAGTGACGACAGGCAAACCCGTTTTTTGCCTGGCGATTTTTAATAGCTCAAGCCCATCAAGCCCCAAGCCCTGAAACGCGTAAGGTGATGAGCGCGGCTTAAAGGCTCCTCCTCGCAGAAATTTTGCCCCAGATGCCTTCACGTCCCGGGCAATGGTCAGAATCTGTTCCTCTGTTTCAACAGAACAGGGTCCTGCCATAACCGCGAAATTTCCGTTGCCGATTTTCGCGCCGCCAATGCTTATTTCAGAGTTTTCGGGATGGAAACGCCTTCCGGCGAGCTTATAAGGCTCCTGAACCTTCATTATCCGCTCGACACAGGGGAAACGCAGCAGGGAATCCGCGACAATAGTCGAGGTATCGCCCGCAAGACCAATCATCGCAGTGGACTCGCCTTTGATTTGCTGAATAATAACATTATGAGTGGTTACTGAGGCAATCAACGCTTGAATTTCTTCTTGCTTTGATTCCGGTCTAAGAATAATAATCATTTTTTTACTCCTTTATGACATTAAATCAAGTATCGCAATTGCCGCCGCCGCTTCAATAACTACCGCCGCGCGGGGCACTATGCAAGGGTCATGCCGCCCTTTTACTTTGATTATAGTGTTTTCCATTGTTTTTATGTTTATTGTATTCTGTTCGGTGCTAATGGATGGTGTGGGTTTTATTGCTGTTCTGAAAATAAGCGGTTCTCCGTTGGTTATTCCGCCGACAATCCCGCCGTTATGGTTCGAATTGTGAAATATTTTTCCGTCTTTTATGCGTATTTCGTCATTTGCCTGGCTGCCGTATGATCCCGCAAGGGTGAAGCCGTCACCAAATTCAACTCCTTTAACTGCCGGAATCGAAAAAAGCAAGCTTGAAATAACGCTTTCGCAGGAATCGAAGAATGGTGAGCCAAGAGAGGGAGGAATTCCAGTTACGGCGCATTCTACAATGCCGCCGACAGAGTCACCGATTGCTCCTGCCTCAAGGATTTTTTCTTTCATTTTTTGTTGATTTTCATTTGAGGGAAAGGGTAGTTTTGAGAGCTTGATAATTCCTTGTGCATCAGTTCTTTCGTCTTTTATATTTAAAACAGAATAAATTCTCGCTCCGACTTCAATGCCTTCTTTTGCTAAAACTTGTTTGGCGACTGCTCCCGCGAAAACAAGTCCCGCTGTGAGCCTGCCTGAAAAATGACCGCCGCCGCGCATATCCGCAAAGCCTTGATGCTTATAGAAAGCTGTGAGGTCAGCATGCCCGGGACGCATTATATCGGTGTTGTAATCCCCTGATTTTGTGTCCTCATTTTTGAACAAAACGCAAAGCGGGAAACCGTTTGTTTTACCGCCGGTGACACCTGAAATTATTTCAGGTGCGTCTTTTTCGCTGCGTTTTGTAGAAATTTCATCTTTTCCCGGCGCGCGCCGCCATAAATCGGAATTAATCAGCTCAAAATCCAGTTCCAGCCCTGCTTTCAAGCCGTCTATTGTAATTCCAACAGCGCTGCCGTGGGATTCGCCGAAAAGCGAAAGCTTAATATTTTTGCCCCAAACTGAGCTCATAATATCATTCCTCTCATAACTAATTATAAACTCAACTTTCGCACCCTAATTTAACTGTTTGGTATTTTAGACTTTAGACATTAGACATTAGATAGAGGTCACGTTTTAGAACTCATAAAAAATCGATAAACTTGTCCGCGAACAATTATAATAAATGCTAAAAATTTTAAATCACCGCGAGCATAGAGAAAAAAAACACATATTAATCAATTCGCGACCACCATCTACTGTCTAAAATCTAATGTCTAATGTCTAAATCATTGTTTTCGAAGGTGCGTAAGTTGAGTTATAAACCTATTATTTCCCAGAAATCAGGAAACGACTTACCGACAGCTTCCGCTCTGTTTATTGTCACAGGATTTTTACATCTGACTGCCGCGACTGCCAGCGCCATTGCGATTCTGTGGTCATTCCATGAGTCTGTTTCCCCGCCGTATAGCTCGTCTTTTCCCTTGATTATCAAGCTGTCACCGGCAATTTTTATATCCGCGCCGATTTTTGTCAGCTCGTTTGTAATAGCTTCAAGACGGTCGCTTTCCTTTAGGCGCAGTCTACCTGCGTTTGTAATCCGGCTTTCACCTTCACAAAATGAAAACAATACCGCTAGAATCGGCACCAAGTCGGGTATGTTTTCGGCATTGACAGTCTGAGAAGTAAGGTTTTGTGCTTTGACTACTATGCATCCGCTTTTGTCTGAGATTATATCTGCGCCGCTTTTTTTGAGTATATCAATAATCGCTCTGTCACCCTGAACAGAGTCAGGTTTCAAGCCTGAAACGGTTATTTCAGCACCGAGAGCGGCGGCAACCAGAAAGAAGGCAGCTTGAGAAAAATCGGCTTCGACTGTGAAATCTGCCGGACTATACCTATTATCCGATAATATCCTATAGTATCGCTCTTTGTGCTCAATATTAACACCAAAGGCTCTCATAGTATCAATTGTTATGTCAATATAGGATTTTGATTCGAAATTCCCTGTAATTTTTAATGTTGAATCCGCATTAAGAATCGGTAAAGCCATAAGCATTCCGCTTATAAACTGGGAGCTGACATCACCGGGTAGGATGTAATCTCCGTTAGTAAGATTTTTTGTTATTTGTATTTTATTGTCAATTCTGGAAAATCCATCCTTGAAAATATTTTCATAAATTTCCATCGGGCGTTCCATCAGCCTGCCTTTTCCGCTGAAAACCGCTTGAGTATTCATTGCCGCCGCAACGGGAATTAAAAATCTCAGAGTGGAGCCGGATTCGCCGCAGTCGAGAACTGCACTGCTCCGGAAGGGCTTTGCTATCCCTTTAATTTCAAGGCTTTCCCCTTTTATGAGAACCTCAGCGCCAAGCGTCCTGACACAGTGAATTGTCGCGGAAATATCGTCGGAAAGCTGAACCGGTGAGATTTTGTTTATACCTTCAGCCAGTGCCGCGCAGATAATCGCACGGTGAGCAACGCTTTTTGAGGGAGGTATTTTAATCTGATTCCGCGGAAAATATTTGACAGTCTTTACTATTTTTTTCACTTCCCATCAATGGATAATGGATAATTAGAATTTATAAGGTTTCAGTAACTTTGAGCGCGTGGATAATTGTGGCTGTGTCTGTTTCTTTTATAAACGGCGAGCCTGCATTTTTCAGCAAAATAAGCTTTATAAGAGTGTTTCCGGTGTTCTTTTTGTCGAGCAGCATATTTTCAACGATGCTCTCAGTGCTAAAATCCGAACACAAGGGCAAATTCCACTTAACGAGCAGCTTTTTTATGGACATTACTGTTGTTTTGCTTGTGTATCCAAGCAGGTAGCCGACTTTTGCAGCCATAAACATCCCTATGGCGACCGCCTCGCCGTGGGTGTGCAGCGAAAAGTCTCCAAGCCTTTCAATAGCATGAGCGAAGGAGTGACCGTAATTCAATTCCATGCGGATTCCTGTGTCCTTTTCGTCCTTTTCGACATATTGCTTTTTAATTTCACAGCAGCGGTAAATAAGCTCATCAGTGCCATTGCCGGTTACTTTGCCGTCTTTATTATAATTTGTAATCTGCTCTAAAAAATCTCCGCCGACAAGCAAGCCGTATTTTATAACCTCTGCCATGCCTGAGGCAAATTCTCTTTCCGGCAAAGTATTCAGCAGCGCAGTGTCAGACAGCACCAGCCTAGGCTGGTAAAAAGCGCCGATAATATTTTTCGCGTATTCGCTGTCAATCGCAACCTTTCCGCCTATGCTCGAATCGACCTGAGCGAGGAGAGTCGAAGGAATCTGCACCAGCGGCACACCTCTCATATATGTCGCCGCGGCAAAACCCGCGACATCGCCGATTACACCGCCGCCAAAGGCGACAAGCGGCCTGTCCCGACGGTGGGAGTTTTCGTAAAGCGACTTATAAATTTTTTCGAGGGAGGTGTTGCTTTTGCTTTTTTCACCCGGTTCCAATACTGTATAATTCGGCTGCAAACCAGCGTTAATCAGACTTGTATTTATCATTTCAGAATAATGTGCCATTACATTCGTATCAGAAACCACCGAAACTACACCGGAAGAAAAAAATCGCCTTAAAATGTCACCGGTAAGCTCCGTTATTCTGGGAGAGTAATAAATCGGATATTCACCGGAATTACAGACAATATTTAACTTTTTCATTTTTAACCCAGTCCTTTTTATGAATTAAGAATTTTCAGCTTATTATCGCTTGATGTTTTTAAGAGTCTCAGCAGTTCCTCGCGGTTTTTGTCCTTTAATACTGCGCGGTAACTCTCAAGGTTTTTTATTTGATTTTCAATCGCGTTTATTACCATTTCACTGTTTTCGCTCAGCAGTTCGCACCACAGCTCCGGGCAAAGATAGGCTACGCGTGTGCAGTCTCTGAAGGCTCCTGCCGTATAAGCCCTCTCGAAGTCTTTGGGAATTTCAAGGCAGAGCGCGGCGGAGGAAACATGCATGAGGTCACTCGAAAAAGCGATGATTCTGTCATGCTTTTCAGGTGTCGCAACCGTGATTCTCAGTGCTCCGATGTGTTTCGCGAAGCTTTTCATCAATTCAACAGATTCGTTTTTAGTCGCTTCGATTGTTGTAATAATGAAACCGCAATCCTTGAAAATCGCCGCATCGGCATTTTCGAAGCCCCAGACCTCCTTGCCCGCCATGGGGTGTATTCCCACATAATTAACACTTTCCGGTAAAAATCGGGCAGCTGATTCGGATATTTTATGTTTGACACCACATATTTCCGTAACTATTGAATCTTTTTTAAAAAAACATGCCAGCTTTTCAAAGGATTCCATAATATGCATAGGAGGTGTGCAGAAAATTGTCAAATCGGCTTCGCTGACGGCGTCCTCAGCATTTTTTGCGATTTTTTTAACCGCTCCTGAGCTTAAGGCCAGCTCGCAGGAGTGTTTATCACAGTCAAAACCGATTATGTCGGCATCCAAGAAGCCATTTGCCGCAAACGCGAGCGAGCCGCCCATCAGTCCGAGCCCGATTATTGATATTACAGGCTTTTCCATCAGTAAACTTCTCCTTAAAATAAATACAGGGAAGGCTTCAAAACCTTCCCTGATAAAATGAATTGGGATTTAAGGTTTTTCGGCAACAGAAATTAGCTCAAGCGCGAAGCTAAAGCTAAAAAAGTAAAAATAATTCTTATTTGCTACCGCAGAAATCAGTATAATCAACCTCTGTTCATTAATTTAATTAACTATATCACTAAAGGAACGAAAAAGCAACAGTTTTTGCTATTTTTTATTTATAAAATATAAAATTATATTATAGAAAAATACCACCACGGTTTTCGCCGCAGTGGTATAAAAAGCTTGTTTAATGATTATTCAATTGCTTCGAGGCGGGCTTTGAAGCCCTCGACTCTGGCGTCATCAACGAGACCTTCCATGAAAGGAAGAGCGACATTGACGGAAACCTGACGCGCAAGCTCAAGCATCGGATGCTCAAGAAGCTCAGGGCAAAGCTCGTCGATGAGAGCCTTTGTTTCCGGGGTGTCAAGTAATTCGCCGATATTTGTGTCAAAAGAATATTTACTCATTTTTGTTTTCTCCTGTTCATTTTTAGTATTATTATTGTTGACCTGTACGGACATTATAGACCTGTTTTAATCTGGCATAGTTAGATTTTAGAAATATGGAAAATTTTATCAAAACCGACGCGGCTTCACATTAATTGATGATTAATTTTAGCAGCCCTATCGCCTATTTCCTAACTCCTAACTCCTTTTTTGCCGATTTCATATCCTCTGTCAAGTGCTTTAAAATTAACCTCGGTGATTTCAGGCTTCTTTTCGGCAAATTTTTCGGCAATACACTGCTTAAAAACATCGAGCTCGATGATATTTGTCGCGCCGAGAAGGATTCCTATAGTTATAATGTTTGAAACCTTCGCGTTCCCAAGCTCTATAGCAATATCGTCAACCGGAGCCGAAATGACCGTGACAGTTTTATTTGTGACCTCGCTCAGGCAGCGGTTGGAATTCAATATCATAAGCCCGCCGTCCTTGACCTCGCCGCCGAATTTTTTTAGTGAAAGCTCGTTCATGCTGATAAAATATTCGCACTTTTTCGGCAGGGGAGATAGTACCTCGGTGTCGTCGATGATAACCGTACATTTCGCGCTGCCGCCTCTTTGCTCCGGACCGTAAAGCGGCACAAAGGTCGCGTGCTTACCGGATTCCGTTGCCGCCTGCGCGAGCATCAGACCCGCGCTGACAATGCCCTGACCGCCTGTGCCTGAAACTAATAATGTAAATTTCATATTATTAACTCCTTCCTTTCAACTGTTTATTCAGTCGCTTCCTTATCTTTATAAACACCCGGAACAAAGAAAGGAATAGTGTATTCATCCATATATTCAAGGCTTTTTAGCGGTGAGCAGCCGAGGTTTGTCGGGCAGTTCGTAAGCAACTCAATAAAGGTGAAGCCCTTTCCGGCGAGCTGCAGCTCGAAAGCCTTCTTGATGCCTTTTTTCGCTTTATTCACGCCAGCCGGACTGTTGAGCGCATAGCGGGCGACAAAAACAGGAGCCTCAAGGGTTGAAATGAGCTCGCACATTTTCATCGGATAACCCTCAGTCATGGCGTTTCTGCCGTTGACAGAGGTGGTGGTTTTCTGACCTATAAGTGAAGTCGGAGCCATCTGACCGCCGGTCATGCCGTAGGTCGAATTGTTCGCAAAAATAACCGTGAAATTCTCGCCTCTGTTCGCGGCTGACATGATTTCCGCGAGACCTATGGCGCAAAGGTCACCGTCACCCTGATAGGTGAAAACGAGCCTGTCGGGCAGGGAGCGTTTCATGCCTGTCGCAACAGCGGGAGCCCTGCCATGAGCGGCGCCAATCATGTCGCCCCTCCAGTACATAAGGTTCAGCGCGGAGCAGCCGACCGGCAAAACATGAATCGCATTTTCATTTTGAGATAGCTCCTCAATGACCTGAGCTATAAGCTTTGTCGCGAGAGTATGTAAGCAGCCCGGGCAAAAACCGCTGACAATTGGCATTATTCCATATGGACGGGAATATACTTTTTCCATTATTTTGCCCCTCCTTCAATAATTTTCGCGATTGCCTGAGTGACGCCTTCGTCGTCAAGCACCATGCCGCCGCTGCGTCCGTATTCAAAAACAGGTGCTCTTCCCCTGACCTCAAGCTCAATATCATCGCGCATCTGAGCGGGGATAGCCATTTCTATGTCGATAATTCCTTTTACTTTATTATAGTCAAGGTTCTGGAAGCTCTTTTTCGGGAATGGATAAAGGGTTATCGGGCGGATAAGCCCGACCTTGTGCCCCATTGCTCTCAGCTCAAGAATCGCTTCCTTCGCAACTCTTGCCGAGGTTCCGTAGGCGACAAGGATATATTCCGCATCATCTATCTGATACTCTTCAACCTTCACATCTTTCGCTTCCCATGATTTATACAACGCGCCGCGGGTTTTGTTTTCAAGCTCAAGCATCATTTCAGGGTAAATCGGAGTTAAAGCTCTCGCGGACCTTGTTTCGCCGGGCTCTTTTCGCAGCGACCATTTCTTTGTGCCTTCACCGTTTGCTTCCTTCATTTCCGGCAGCTCGACAGCTTCCATAATTGTACCCAAAAAGCCGTCCATGAGCATGAGAACAGGATTTCTGTCTCGCTCGGCGTAATCAAAGGCGCTGTAAGTGAGGTCAACAGCCTCCTGAAGAGTAGAGGGAGCGAAAACCATAAGGCGGAAACCGCCGTGCCCCATAGCCTTTGTCGCTTGCAGATAGTCCTGCTGCGCCGGTTGTATAGTTCCGAGTCCGGGACCTCCGCGGCTGATATTGACAATCAAAGCGGGGAGCTTTGTGGAAGACAAATATGATATTCCCTCGCATTTAAGGCTTATTCCGGGGCTTGAGGAGCTAGTCATAGCTCTCACGCCCGCCGCCGCTGCGCCGTATACCATATTAATAGAGGCGACCTCACTCTCACCCTGCACAAACACGCCGCCGACCTCCGGCAGCCTCCAGGATAGGTATTCTGGAATTTCGTTCTGAGGTGTTATAGGATAGCCTGCAAAAAAGCGGCAGCCCGCGCGTACGGCAGCCTCTGCGAGCGCTTCATTACCCTTCATTAGTACCTTAGCCACTATTCATCGTCCCCCTTCATTACTTCTATTGCGCCCTCGGGGCACATTGTCGCGCATATTGCGCAGGAGGTGCATTTACTTTCATCTGTGACAACTGGGGTAAAATGCCCCCTTTTGTTGCGCTCGGTTCCCATTTCCAGAACATTTTTCGGGCAGAATTTGACGCAATAGACACAGCTCTTGCATAATAGAGGATTAATTATTAACTTCATCAATTTTCCTTCTTTCCCGTAGAGGTTGTCATTAAACAAGTCTGTTTTTATGTAAAATAAAGAGCAATTCAGAAGCGAATAATGACCTGCGATTATTCTATCACATGATTCCGGGCATGTCAAGCAAAAAGTTTTTTCACAGTTTACTAATTATTCACAAAATCTCTAAAATTTACGGAAATTTGATTTTGTTTGCGGGTATAATTTGATATCAAATCATTAAAAACGTCAAATATGATACAAATATGTTATAAAAGTGGATAAACAATAAATTACCATTGACATTTATGGCGTGATTATGATAGGATTTAAATCGGAAGAGAATCTATTGCAAAAGCGCATTCGATAAAAAAATAATGAAAAGGAGCACTTTTTATGTTGCAAACAGCTAACTATAACTGTTATGAATATCTTGTTGAAAATACTAAAATTTTCACAGATATTTACACGGTTGAGTATTTCGGAAAGAAGCTGAGAAAAAGCGAATTCCTCTCTCAAATCGACAAAATGGCAGGCTACCTGAAAAACAACCTTGGTCTCAGGCGCGGCGATGTTTTTACGGTTTTTTTACCGACCACAGTTCAAAGCTTTATCGCATTCTATTCTTTGTTGAAAATAGGCGTTATCGCGAATTTTGTTCACCCGCTCTCACCGCCGGAGGTTCTCACTCAGCTTATGAGTGAAGCCGGCTCAAAGGGGCTTTTTATTCTGGATTTGCTCGCTGAGAAATATGTCGATGCGATAAATTCCATGAATGTGACTTGTATTGTCTGCTCTGTTTCCGACTATAGTGCTCCTGTGAGAAAATGCGGCTTGACTGTACTTAAAACAGGTTTAAAAATTTTTAAATCACCTATTAAAAAGCGTGTTGATTTCTCGAGCGCGCTCAGGCAGGGCAAACCCTGCGCCGGTGAAGTCAATAACGGCGGCGACATTGCCGTTTACCTTAACGGCGGTGGGACTACAGGTAAGAGCAAGACCATAAAGCTGACAAATAAAGCTATAAACGAGCTTGCTTATAAGGTTGGGCTGATAAGCAGCTCCGAGGAACCGGGCAAGGACTGCTCAACCCTTGTGCTGCCTTTGTTTCACGCCTTCGGGCTTTGTGTCGGGATGCATACTGTCGCCTGCAACGGTGTTAGAATTATTCCTATGATGAATTTTAACCCTAAGAGATTTAATGCTATTATGCACAGAAGGAAAATCATGTTTGCTGTCGGTATACCTGTCATGTATAAAAAGCTTATGCAGGAGAAAAATTTTGAGGGCAAGCATCTGAAAAACCTTCGCCTGATGTTTTGCGGCGGGGACGCGGTGAGCGAGACAGCACTTAACGAATTCAATTCTGTTCTCGAAAAATACGGCGCTCCCGGCAGGCTTATGCGCGGTTACGGTCTCACTGAGGTTGTAGCCGTGTGTTGCACAAATACCACTGAGAATTGCCGCGCGGATTCAATCGGCAAGCCGCTTGAGGGCATCACCATGCAGATTTGGGACGAGGAGCGCAACGAGCTTCCCAATGGTATAATCGGCGAGATATGCATCTCCGGCTCAACAGTTATGGAAGGTTATTATACTCTTGACAAGCCCGCCGATGAGGGTGTTTATACAGACGAAAACGGTGTAAAGTGGATTCAGAGCGGAGACCTCGGATACAAGGACGATGACGGCTATATTTTCTTCTCAGGACGCAAAAAGAGGCTGATTATTATTTCAGGCTACAATGTTTTTCCGGGCGATGTTGAAAAGGTTGTTGAGGAGCTTGATTTTGTCAGAGAGGTATGCGCGGTTCAGGGCTATGTTGACGCAAAACCGATTGTAAGATTATTTATCTCTTTGACGGAAAAAAGAGATGAAAATGAGGTTAAAGCTAAAATCACTCAGCTTTGCAGCGAAAAACTCTCGCAATTCTCTGTTCCGAAAGAGATAATCATCATGGACGAGCTGCCGAGAACGCGAATGAAGAAAATTGATTTTATGACGCTTACCGAACAATTACCTAAAGCCAATTAGGAGATAGGTGTTTAGGAGTTAGGCGTTAGGGTTGTTATAAAAAGCATATTGGCAACAAAAAGATGTTATATGTTGCGCAAACCACATATGTCAGGCTTCTGTTGGGAAAAATGGGAGCCTGATTTTATGCGATTTTGTCAAAAATGTGAACTGTTTATAAATTTCTGTTGACATTGTTGCAGAAATTAGATATAATTTTAACATAACTGATAAGCATGTTTTATTTTTATTTGACTTTGGTTTGTAAATCACTAAACTGAGAAAAACATTGAGAAGGAGTGAAATTTAATGGTCGAAACCGGGAGCTACAATTGTTACGAGTATTATGTGAAAAATTCCGCAGAGTACGGTGACTATACAGCGGTTGAGTATTTCGGAAAAACACTTAATAGAAGCCAGTTTATCAAAGAAATCGATTCACTCGCGGCATTTATGACGAAAGAAATCGGGCTGAAAGCGGGGGATATTTTCACCGTTTTTCTTCCCACGACCATTCAGAGCTTTGTCGCGCTTTACGCTTTGAATAAAATCGGCGTGATAATCAATTTCGTGCATCCCCTCTCGCCACCTGACGTTCTGAAGCAGACTATGATTGAGGCTAAGAGCAGGGGGATTTTTATTCTTGATGTTCTCTCTAAGAAATATTGCGAGGTCATTAATTCGTTGAATGTACCTTGTATAGTCTGCTCGGTTGCCGATTATGCAGCTCCGGTTCGAAAAATCGGATTGAAGGCTGTTAAATCAGCCTTGAAAATCATAAATCCGAGCGTCAAAATGCGGTATAATTATTCAAAAGCAATTAAAAAATATCCTCCCATGCCGGGTGTTTCCGGCAATTCGGAGGATATTGCGGTTTATCTCAACGGTGGCGGGACGACAGGCAAAAGCAAGACTATAAAGCTCACAAACAAGGCTATAAACGAGCTTGCTTTTAAGGTTGCGAAAATTGACAAGCCGCTTGAGCCGGGTATTGAGACCTCCGTTCTTGTGCTTCCGCTTTTCCATGCGTTCGGCATCTGTGTCGGGCTGCATCTCCTGACCTGCAACGGTGTGAGAATTATACCTATGATGGACTTCAATCCGAAGCGTTTCAATGCGATAATGCACAAAAGACGCGTTGTTTTCATTGTAGGAATTCCGGTTATGTATAAAAAACTTATGCGTGAAAAGAATTTTGATGGCAAGCATCTTAAAAACCTGCGTCTCTTATTCTGCGGCGGCGACGATGTCAGCGAGGCATCGCTTGATGAGTTTAATGTGTATCTTGAAAAATGGGGTTCGGATGCCCGCCTTATGAGGGGCTATGGACTGACCGAAGTCGCATCTGTCTGCTGCACCAATACAAAGGATAATTTCAGGACAGATTCCATAGGCGTTCCGCTTGAGGGGATTAAAATGGAGATTTGGGACGAGGACAAAAAACGAGTCCCAAATGGCACTGTCGGCGAGATTGTTATTTCCGGTTCGACAATAATGGAGGGCTATTTTACTCTTGACAAGCCTGCTGATGAGGGTGTTTATACCGATGAAAACGGCGTAAAATGGGTGCAAAGCGGAGACCTCGGTACAATGGATGACGACGGATACATATTTTTTGCCGGACGCAAAAAACGCCTGATTATCATCTCAGGCTATAATGTTTTCCCGGGTGATGTCGAGAGGGTGGTCGAGGAATTTGCCTTCATTCGCGAGGTTTGCGCGGTTCAGGGCTATCAGGAGGGCAAGCCGATTGTAAGGCTCTTTATTTCTCTCAAAGAGAAAAAAGATGAGGCGGAAGTCAAACAGCTGATTACCGCCGCCTGCACAGAAAAGCTTTCGCATTTCTCAGTGCCGAAGGAGATTGTAATCATGCAGGAGCTGCCGAGAACCCACATGAAAAAAGTGGATTTCATGGCTCTGACTGAAAAACTTCCGCGTGCTAACTAACGTGGGCAGGGCTTGCCAAGCCCACAACCCAAGTCCTGTTTTTTATTGAGCTTTCAGCCCACTAAGGTACTAATATTAATGTTATATTATGTTGATTGAAACCGGCTCGAGAGTTATTTTCCTGCCGTTACTCAGTTCAATAATAGCATCCTTTTGCAAATCATTATAAACAACAAGCTTCCCGGTTTTAAGTGCGGAAACGTACACACCGAGAGGCTTTTTTATCTTGAGCATTTCGAGGGTGAGCGAATTCATGCCCTCTGTTTGAGTTAGTATTTCGCAGGCGTAATTTATATATTCGTCAAGCGGCTCGCGCATTGTGTTGACCAGATGAACCCTGCCTTTTCCGGTTTCACCCGCCTGCCACTTCCTGAAAATACTGTTGTCTCCCTCAATTGTATACAGTCCCTGCCGTGCGTTTGAGCGAAGAACAGGGTAAATTAAAGTGCCGCCGCCTTGAATCCATTCGTCAAGTTTTTCATATGCTTCCTTTTCGATATAATCGCATTCGTGCGACTTGCCGAGGTAGACGATTGCCTTATATCCACTTTTTTCAAGCGCGCCGTCAAGAATCATCTGCTCCGCGCAGAAATCATAATCGAGTCTGCGGCGAAGAGAAAATACCTGCGAGAAAAAGCCTGAGCCCTCGAGATAGCGGATTGACGCATCGGTCAGTTTAACCTGTGAATCAGGATAAATAACCGCGACATCAATAAGAGGTTCGGCACGCTGTTCGAGCAGCGGTGCGTATTTCAGCCACTGAATAGCGCTCTCATCACAGCCTTGAAAATTCCCGCCATAATAAAAAAGGTGAGCGCCGTTATTGACGATAATATTAAAGAGCCTGTTTATGACACTGCGAGCCGTGCCATAACCTGCCGGTTCGCTGCCGAAAGGAATTTTGTAAAACCTTGCAGAGCTTGAGAGCATTCGGGTTATCGCGAAATTCAGCTCGTAGCTCTCGTCCTCGTTTGTCGCGCGGATACCTCCGTTCACGGGAATCATTCCCCGAGTCTGGTCGGTAAAATCGGTGCCGCATTCAAGGAAGCCCCAGCCGCCGGAGGACTGATATATGTCCGGCTTTTTCAGCTCCTCGCGCGTCCACACAGCCCAGCGGTTGCACCAGTCGGTCATCGCGAACATATACCAGTCGGCAAAGTCCTTGCGCTTTCTCTTGTTTTCGGTGGAGGAGGGGAGGAAGGTTCTTATTTCTCTGAAGTCGGAATAATTCTCACCCCAAGCCTCATTTAATGCCGCAAGGTTATTATATTTCTTACCGAGCCATGCGGCAAAATGGGTGTGAGCGTCGCGGTCATTCGCCCAGTAGCCGAGATGCATATGCTCCTTTTGCCCCTTGTAGCCCCAGTTTCCGCTTGCGGGATACTGGCTTTCGCCGTAGTTGCCGCTGGGTCCGAGGCGCACGCCGAACACATGCGGATTGTCGTTGTAATGCTTGCCGAGCTCGTGGAGATATTTGACGATAAAGGGTGTCTGCTGTTCATTAAAAACGGTGGGAATATTGTTCCCCTCGTCATGCTCAAGGCAACGGAAGCCGACAAAGCCATCAGTTTCTTCCCTGTACCATTCCGGCAGCGCATACGCTGAGCCGCCGATAATCAGCGGGAACCACTTCATTCCGAAGCGTGAGAATGAAGCTATAACGCTATCATAATAGCTCCAGTCGAAAACGCCTTTTTTGTCCTCCACAAGGTTCCAGCGCACATAGCTCTCAGCGCCGTTGAAGCCGATGGCGCGGGCATATGGTACCTCGTCCTCCATGCGCTCAAGCACATTCGCGAGCTCAGTGCGGGATGCGGCAAAGGAATGGTCACCGACTGTCGTGACAAGCTGCAGATTGTTCTTCAGCGTAAATTCGGGAATAATTTCATCCGGTTTCGCGCGAAGCGAGCGAGCTTTCTCGAATATTTCGGTGTTTTCGCCGCTGTAAATACATACGCTCTCAACCTTACTGAAGCCTGTTATACTCAAGCAGATTTCTTTCGGCAGTACGCTGTCTTTGAAGGAAAATACTGCCGCGCAGCTACGCTTTCTGTTTGTTTTGCAGGCGGTATATCCGGCGACTTTTAAAGGTGACACTCCGCAGAGCGAGAGATAAGCGAAGCCGTGAAAATCGTCATTGAAGCTCACCTCAGCTGTATAAAAATCGCTTTTCGGGAGGGTATTTTGCGCGGTAAACTGCAAAGTGATTCTTTTATAAAGAAAATCCTTGCCGCTCAGGGGAGCGGTTTTCTCGCTCAGTGGGTCGAGCGGTTTTTGCTGTAAAATTAGCATAAATATAACCATTCCTTCCATTATTTAAATAAAACAAAACAGTATCACACATGAGTATATGATACTGTTTTATATTTAGAAAAGCAATAGTTTTCGTTGTTTTGGCTAAAAAATTAAGAAGTTTCCTTCAAATCGTATCTGATGCCATCTATAATCAGCGCGGCTGCTTTTTCGGGTGAAACAGTGCTGTGCAGAAAAAAGCTGATTTGAGATACAATTACAGGCTCCCCGAGAACTCCGCCTAAGCCGTCCTCTGAATTTTCCTGTGTAGAATATCCGGCCCTGCTGCCTTGAACTACAGTGCCGTCAGTCAGCTCGAGTGAGAAGCTTTCCGGTTGCTCATCTCTGCTTTGTGCGAGAATTGATTTTCCCTGAGTGAAAAGATATACCCCGATTGGTGTGATGTTGACATCGTGCTTTAATGATGCTATCTCAGTATTGAATTTTTTTCCTTTAAGAATTTCATTAAATTTGATGTTAAAAGCAAGCGGTTCGCTGTGAGCTTTATCTCCGACAATATATACCTTTTCCTCGCCGTAGTTATAAGAAAGCTCTCCGATTTCAATATTTACATTTTGCCCAAGGATACTCCTGCCCATTGCTGTTCCGGTCTTGTTCGCGTATTGAAATTCAGTACGATAATAAATTTGAGCTCGTGCCGGATTTGAATAATCATCAACACGCTTTCCAGTGCTGCTTGAAGACATGCCGTTGTGCGCAAGATTTTTAACTATATCCCAGTTTAAATAAAGATAAATTGAATTCTCATCTTCTCTATTAGAGGGGGTTTTTATAAGCGGTGAGCCGTCAATGGTCTCAATAGTGAAGAGCGCCGCTATAGAATAATCGTCCGCGTATGCACTCTCAAAAGTAATTCGCACATTGCCGTATTGCTTTGTCTGCGCCAGCACCATCTCTGCTTGGTCTAGGATAGGTGAAGGTTGTGCGGTTTTATCGCTGTCATTTTCAATAAATAGCCCGAAGAAACGGCTCAGCCCCGGTTTTGAGTCCGCAAGATCCGCTACGAGGTTAGTCACAAGCTCAGTTTCGGAAGCCAATACCGAGAAGCTGACAAGGCAGACAAGGAAAACCGCGCAGGTGGTAACAAAGATTTTTTTGTATGATATGTGCCTTACGGGTGCTGTGTTTTCCGCCGAAGCCCTGTACAGGCGCTCAAGTGCGTCGTCGGAAACATTAAGTGAGCCGAAAAGTGTTTTGTATCTATTCATGTTCATAACAATAATCCTCCTTAATAAATTCTTTCAATTTTTTTCTTGCTCTGTGCAGCCGTACAAGAACATTTTTCTCGCTGATTTCCAATATCCGGGCAATCTCCCTGACGCTGTAATCCTCATAATAAAACAGATGAAGCACTGCGCTGTATTTTTGCGAAAGCTTGCTGAGGGTTTCCAATAGCTCACTGTCTCTCGCGTCTTCATAGGTGTCAAATGTTCCTTCACTGGCTTCAAGCGGCTCGACTTTGCTCTGCCACGGTGAGCGATGATATGATTTGCAAGTGTTGACACAAACCCTTATAAGCCACGCCTTAGCATGCTCCTCGCTGTTAAATTCCGGCTGTGTTCGCAGGTATTTCAAAAAAACATCCTGAAAAGCGTCCTCTGCGTCATCACGGTTTTTTAGGCAGCTGTAGGCTACTCTGTATACAGTGTTCTTATATTTTTCCACAAGAACGCGAAATTCGTCATCCTGTGCCAAGAGCATCACCTGCTTTTTCTTAATTTGAAACGTTTCTATATCTAAAACGCTTAATCGCATAGAAATATTACACTTATCTTAAAAAATTAGTATTCTGTTGATATGACAATAGCTATTCGTTTTAAATTTCATTTAATCTGTGTCATTTAACAAAGTATAATACAAATTTAAAAAAAGGGAAAGTATCAAATAATATTGATACTTTCCCTAATTAAATAATTAAGCAAGAATAATTTGTTAATTTACTTTGAAAAGATTTTTGATGAAATCAATAATGCTCTTTAAGAAATTAATTAAGATTTGAACAATACCTTGACTTTCGGTTGTTGATTCCGCAGTTGTTTGTTCTTCGGTTGTCGGCTCCTCGGTTGTCTGTTCTTCGGTTTCCGGTTCCTCAGTTGAAGGCTCCTCACCGTATAAATCGAACATCAGATTTGTGAGCATTTCCCAGTAATTTTCGACCAAATCAAGCCTGTTCTCAAAGAATAAATCCAAGTCACTTTCTAAAAAGCCGTAATTTACCAATGCTTTTTTTGCATCGTTAAAATATTTTTGGCTGTTTTGAATTTCGGAGTTCAATTCATTTAAACTCATTCCCGAACAATCCCAAAAATCAGGTTGCCCCATCTGAGGTTGCGGATTTATTCTTCCTGAGTTAAAGAAGTAATCATCAAAGCCTTTAATAATGTTGTTAACATCACCTGATTCAACAATATTTTTAGTCATCGCAGATGAAAAATAATTAAAAGATCCTGTCAAGACACTTTTTGAGGTGACTGCGCCGTCAAAACCGTATGTTAATTTAACAGGAATATTACTGAGTGGCTGAGCAAAAGCAAAATAATTATTAGGATTTGTCCGTATGGCTTGAATATCTTTTCTGATAACAGTTATTGAAAAATCATAGCCATTCACCGGAATGTCCCTGCCGCTTCTGCCGTACCCGTCTTTATCATAGGTGTATTTGTTGCGGGGTGTTGAACCCGGATTAAAAGGACGAGTTAGGGTAAACATCCTAATAAGCTCCATATAAGGACCAAAACGACCATCCGCATTAAGAGCCTCATAAATTCTAATCCACCAGGTTATGTTCCTGTCATCTGAGGGTGCATTCTTGTCACCAAAAACCGCAACAGATTGTAGCAGCTTAGCAAATGCATCTGCTGCATCAAATATAGTGCCGGTTGTGGTCAGGTCGGTTATAGTCAAATTGACTGTACCGTTTGCATTTTCATCAATAGTATAAGTAAATGATTTCAATTCGCTTTTTGGGATGGCGGATAATTTAGTGTGCAAATCGTTGGCTTGGGTAGAGGGGAGCGGAGCTGCTGCTTGGGCAGAAAAAGAAAAACCTAGGTTCCCTGCAATGAGTAGTATCGCCAGAAAAGTGCAAAGAATTTTTTTTCTTGAGGTTTTCACTATGTATCTCTCCCTACTATTTTTTTATTTTCAACCTAATTATTGTTGAAAATATTTTTGACAGAGATTTTTCTGTCGAGTTCATACTATACTTTTCTATTTGCATTGTCAAGCAAAATATATAAAATAATCAGCCATATTAAAAATATTTAATTAATATTGATATCAATATGCAATGAAAATATTAAATTTATAAATACACCTAAAATCTATAAATTAAAATAGATTCAAGGTGTATAAAGGTTGTTTGGAAATTTATTATTATTCAGCTGCTTCCAGCGCGTCCTGATCGTCTTTTTTAAGCTTCGAGGTCTGCCGCTGAGCCATTACGAGCTTGTAGTATATGCCGTTTTGCCTAAGCAGCTCCGAGTGTGAGCCGACCTCAGCAATTTCGCCTTTTTCTAGCACCACAAGCCTGTCGGCGTTGCGCAGTGTCGCGAGACGGTGAGCGATGGCTATTGTCGTTCGGTTTTTGATAAGTCTTGCGAGCGCCTCTTGAATTTTTGCCTCAGTTTCGGAGTCGAGAGCGCTCGTGGCTTCGTCGAGAATCAGAATTTTCGGGTCCTTCAGGACGGCGCGGGCTATTGCAATCCTTTGCCTTTCGCCGCCTGAGAGGGTGTGCCCGTTTTCGCCGACTACCGTGTTGTAGCCGTCCGGCAGCTTCATGATGAACTCGTGAGCATTTGCCGTTTTCGCCGCGTCTATGACCTCGAGAGGGGAGGCTCCCGATTTCGCGTAGGCGATATTGTCATAGATTGAGCCGGCAAAAAGCACTGTTTCCTGAAAAACAACGCCTATATGCTCACGCAGTGCGCCTTGAGAAGCAAGGCGAATATCAGTGCCGCCAATAGTCAGTGCGCCTGCGTTCGGGTCGTAAAGGCGCATGACGAGGTTTATCATCGTAGATTTTCCCGCGCCGGAATGTCCGACAAGACCAATCATTTCACCCTGCTTTATTTTAAGCTCAATGTCCCGCAGAACCGGCTCATAGGACTTGTAGCCGAAGCGGACATCCCTGAATTCAAGGTCACCGGTATAGTCAAGCTCCACTGGCTCGGGCGCGTCCTTAACAGTCTGGGTTTCGTCTATGACCTCAAAAATCTTGAGAAGGCTTGTGACAAGCTCCGCGAGCCATCTCGGCAGTGAAGCCATCCATCTAAGCGGATTTAGAATATATGTGATGAACATCGTGAAGGTGTAGAGGTCGCCCATCGTCATTTTTCCCTGAAGCACCATTCTACCGCCGATAAGCAGCACAAAGAATTCGCCAATGCCGACAAAATAGTTGAGTGAGGGGAAAACAAGCGCCCAAGTTCTCTCGTTTTTCGCGGCTATTTCGGCGTAACGCTTGTTGGCGGCGCTGAACTTTTCTATCTCTCTTTTTTCGTTGCCAAAGGACTTGACAACCCTTATGCCCTTGATAATATCATGAAGAATCGACTGCGTCCTTGAGCCATGAACCCACTGCTTTTCATATCTCAGGTGGATAAAGTGCCAGAAGCGGGAGATGAAGAAGAGCGAAAGAGGTACTGGAACAAAAATGAGAAAGGTCATAAGGGGACTTTTTAGCAAAAGAATTACCGCGATAATTACAAAAAGCAGTATTTGGCTTATTGCGAACTGTCCCTGGTCGGTGATGAAGTCGCGCACGACAGCCGTGTCATTCGTGATTCTTTTTATCAGGTCGCCGGCGGTCTTTTTGGATATTGAGGTAAGACTCAGCCGCTGAACCTTATCATAGACCTCAAGCCGCATGTCATTTGAGATTTTCGAGCCGATTTTATTCGAAATTCGCAAATGAAAAACATTCATAACCTGGGCGGCTATGGCGGCGATTATCATCAAAATGCAGAGCAATGGTATACCCTTCGAGGCGGGGATTGAAGCGTTAAAGCCCTCAGCAGGGGAGAGATAGTTGTCAATTAACCTGCCGTTGAGAAGCGGCGCGAGCGCGAAGGCGGCGTTGGAAAGTGTCAGAAGCAGCCCCGCGACTATAACGCTCGGCAGGTATTTTTTGAACATGGAGAAGGTGCGCCGCGCGATATAAGCCTTGTCTATGCAGAACATGCAAATATCACTTTCGGCGGGGAGGTTCCTTCCGCATTTCGGGCATTTTCGGCTGTCTATGAGGTTTATTTCCGTCTGCTCACCGCTTTTTATATAGTGGTTGACCATCTTGCAAAATTCCGCTATCTCGTTGACCGCGGTCATCGTGAAGCGGCAGATGAAGATGTTTTCGCTCTCATCGAGGGCTTTTTTATCCTCACCTGTCAGGCGCATTTCAAGCCTTCCGCAGCCGAAATCAGTGTATTGCTTCAGCTCGCAAATATCACTGACGCTGCGCCGGAAAACCTCTGTGCCTTCAATTTCGGCGACAACAAAGCCGCTGGAAAAGCAGAGAATACCCTTGCACAAAACAGCCTGAGGCGTGAGGTCAAATGTAACAGAATTATTCATAAAGAAATCCTTTCAAAGGGTAATGATTAATCTAAATAAGGCTCAATCTGCCTCGCGGTTTTTGATGCGATTTTTGACAAGTCGGTTATCAAGTAGCGGTTGCCGTCAACATCGGTTATCATGATTATCCCGCTTTTCAGCTGCTTGATGCTTTTGCTTATATCCTTGACAGAGAAGGTTTTTTTGTAGTCGCCGAGCATCGTGTCAAAATAGTAGAAGCCCATTTTTTCCTTAATGCTTTTAATCCCGGTAATCTCTGGAGAATAATAGCGGCTCTCGAGCTCTTCCCTGACCATATCCGCCATTTCCCGCGGCAGACTGTCAAGGCTTTCTATTATTCCGATTTCCTTGTTGTCCATTGTGCTCACGCAGATATATACATCCGGTCTTGATAACGGCAGCGCTCGCAGCACCTTGATTCTTTTATAATCCTCGCCCGCGTGCCTGAGCGCGAGAAAGCCGCTTTTACTGCGGTAGAATTCGAAATCTCCCGCGTCAGAGAGCCCGGTCATTAGCTGCGTTTGGGTGTTTTCTGTTACTGTACTCATATATTTCACCTTTCCTATTCAACAATTCCGACTGATTTCAACGCTTCGTTCTGGATTTTATAGAGCTTATAGAATTCTTCTTTTTTCTTTATTAGCTCCACAAAGGTGCCGTGCTCGACTATGTTGCCTTCAACAATGACTGCCAGCCGGTCGGCGTCGCGCAGGGTTGAGAGACGGTGGGCTATGGCTATCGTTGTGCGCCCTTCCTTGAGGGAGCTGAGCGATTCCTGAATATTTCTTTCCGTAGCCGTGTCCATTGCCGCTGTCGCCTCATCGAGAATCAGTATCTTTGGATTTTGGATAATTGTCCTCGCTATTGAAATCCGCTGGCGCTCACCGCCGGATAAATCCTGACCGCCCGAGCCGACGCGAGTGTCATAGCCGTCGGGAAGCTTCATGATGAAGTCGTGTGCAGAAGCGGCTTTTGCGGCTCTTATAACCTCGCTGAAATCAGCGTCCGGCTTGGCGTAGCGGATATTGTCGGCAATAGAGCCAATGAAGAGGTATATTTCCTGCGAAACCAGCCCCACATTCGCGCGCAGATTTTGCATTGACATATCCTTGACATCGATACCGTCAATTTTTATCGCGCCCTCCTTTGCGTCATATAGACGTGCTATAAGGTTTGCGATTGTCGTTTTTCCGGCGCCTGTTTTTCCGACAATGCCGAGCATTTCGCCGCTGCCGACATGCAGATTCAATTTCTTTATAACCGGTCTCGCGGGTTCGTACTCAAACACCAGCTCGCTTATATCAATCTCACCTTTGAAGTCCTCGTTGACAATGGGGTTTTCGCTCTCAAGTACATCAGGCTTTGAGTCGATAATCTCAAAAACCCTCTGAGCGGCCGTGAAGCACCTTGCCCACCAGTTGCTGACCCACGAAAGGTAATGAATCGGATTCATCAGCATGTTTATATAGGTTATGAATAGCAGCAGGTCTGCAGTTCTAATCTTTCCGTCAATGACCTGAAAGCTTCCAGTGGCGATTAGAATAGAAGTCAGGATAACGAGAACAAGGCTTAGCAGGGGGAAAACCGTGGATTCCGTCAGACGGAGCTTCAGCTCCGCAGCCATAAGCTTACCGCTCGTTTCGGAGTATTTTTCGTATTCGTCGCCTTCCTTTGAGAAGGCTTTGATTATACGCTGACCGTTGATATTGTCGCTTGTCAGCGAGACTACACGAGCGTTCATAATGCGAAAGCGGCGGAAAAGCTTTCTGAATATTTTGTCGCCTATGAAAAGCGTGAAGATTAGCAGGGGCAGGAAAATAATCACGAGAAGCGTCAGTCTAATGCTTATTGTGAACATAAGCGCGAGAATTCCGACTACGGTTGCGCAGCTGATTATGAGATAGGGCAGTCCGTCAACAAAGAACCAGTAAATGTCCTGTGAATCGCGAAAGACACGCTCCATAAGAGTTCCGGTTTGTTTTGAAGAATAAAATCCTACGGAGAGCTTCTGCATAGCGGTGAAGATTTTCAGCTTTATGTCATAAATCAGGCGCGGCATGATACCGCCGATGATATAGCCGTAGACTGTATTGAAAGCGGTATTGAGCAGGCGAATTCCGACTATCGCGAGAATCAAGAAAACAAGCATTTTAATTTTTTCATCGTATGTACCGGAAATTTCAGGGGGTAAAATGTCTCCGAAGAGCTTTTGCGTGCCGATTTTCGGTGCGAGAAGGCTTATAGCTGTACCGATTACCATTGAAACGAGCACCACTGAAATCTGGGGAATATAACCGCCGAAGAAAGAGAACATTCTCTTGACGGTGGATTTTTTCTTTGAGCAGTTCGGACATTTCGAGATACCCTCCGGCAGCGGAACCTTGCATTTTGGGCAGATGTCCTTTGCATCGTTGCCCTTGTTCAGCTCCTCGAGGCTTTTGCCCTCCTTGATGCCGTTGTACATCTTGCAGAAAATTTCGAAGGAGGAAATAAGACCTATCGTGAATTTAGTAAGCGAGTAGTCCTCGCCGTCTTTTTCGCCGATAAGGCGGCAGGTCGAAACATACTGCTCCATTTTGAGTTTTTCGTATTCGCCAATCGGTATCGTCTCGAGCTGTGTCAAAGAATATTCGGTGAATGTTTTTTTCTTCGGAAACTTTTTTCTTAAGGTTTCTTTTCCTGTCGCGATATAAAGACCCTTTTCGTCGAAAGCGAGCCACTGATTGGTGAAACAGCCGTTGTTGTCCATATCGCCGATAGCGACACTGATAAAGCTTCCGGTATTCAGCTTCTCTTTTTCGAGCAATGCTAAAACTTCCTTAGGCAGTTCAATTTTTTTTGCCTCAGGGTGCTTGTGCTTCTTTTTGTTTTTGTCTTTCGGAGTATTATCTTTACTCATAAGAATCTCCTTTAGGGATAAAATATGTTTTAACGCAACAAAATAGGCGTGGGTGTCAAAGCGACATCCACGCCTGAAACAGGCAAAATAAGCAGATTAATGCTTAAACGCGGAGGCTTTTAACATGACAGTTCTTTTTTGGAAATTTACGTTTCCCATCGCCAAGAATCTGAACTTTGCTGTCATTGTATTCGCCTCCTTTCAAGTAATTTCCAATAGCCGATTGTGAAACTTAAAAAACCTTGAAAAACAAGGACTTTTTAAGCAAAAAACTACTGACTTTTCTCCACTTTTATGATATAATGGGATTGTTAAAAAGAACCAAGAACCATAAAAGAGGAGAAAAAATCATGCTG